>NZ_JBFAMS010000019.1:0-139956 GCF_040656575.1 Micromonospora sp. NPDC049801
GTCCGGATACAACACCGGTATCCGGACGCCACCGCGCCTTGCCGGATCGCCGCCCGGACTCCGCCTCGGCTCGACCGCCCTTATGAAACAGCCCCTAGTGGGCGAGATGCTGGAGCCAGTCCCGCAGGAGTGCGGTCTCGACGGGGCGGAGCGGGACGATGGCTGGATCCGCCCCGCCGAGGGTGGCATCGAGCGCGAGGGCGCGAGCGGCGAGGGTGGAGTCCGGGGCTGGGCTCGTGTCGGTGGTCAGGGCTTCGATGAGTGCTTCCCGCATGCGCGGTGAGACCTCCGGGTCGCGTTCGCCCTCGGGGATGCCGATCAGGGAGAGCGTGGTGCCGGTTACCGCTGCCAGCGTGAGGTGGGCGGCCAGGACGGGCGACACCCGTAGGCGGCCGTCGGAGGCGGCGCGGCCGAGGAACGTCATGAGGAGTTCCTGAGCCTCCCGCGCGGCAGGTGGGCGCCGGCCGGGGCGGTCGGTGCCGTACATCAGCAGGTAGAAGGCGGGGTGTTTCAGGCCGAAGTCGACATGCATGTCCCATCCGCGGCGCATGTCGTCGACCGGGTTGCCGCTCGACGACAAGGTGTGCTTCTGCGCCAGGTACAGGTCGAAGCCGTGGATGGCCAGCGCCGAAAGGAGCCCGTCCTTGTCGCCGAAGAGCTGGTACAAGGAGGCGGCACGGATGCCTGCCGCCGCTGCGACGGCGCGGGTGGAGAGCGCCTGGGCGCCCTCGCGTTCCAGAAGCTCGGCTGCGACTTCCAGGATCTGCCGGCGACTGCGGGTCTTCGCGTCATCCACGGTTGCAATGCTACGGCATAAGGCGTATCACTGGTTCGGTCAGCGATACGGGAGATACCGTATCAGTGATACGGCGGGAGAGGTCGATGAATCGTGTGGGATACGGCGCCATGCAGCTTGCGGGCCCTAATGTCTGGGGGTTCCCGGACGACCCGGAGGCGGCACGGCGGCTGTTGCGCCTGGCTGTCGAGCTGGGCGTGACCTTCTTCGACACCGCGAACGCCTACGGGCCACGAACGGTGAACCAGCTGATCGGGCAGGCGCTGGGACCGATCCCCGAGGGCGTGATCGTGGGCAACAAGGTCGGCGCAGAGCGCGGCCCGGACAAGTCCTGGGTCGTCGACGGTCGCCCGGAGACGGTCCGGCGGCAGGTTCACGAGTCCCTTGCCGACCTGGGAACGGACGCGAGCGAGCTGACCTACCTCCGACTCGTCGGCGACACCCCCGGCGCGCACCAGGACGTACCGCTGGAGGAGTCGCTCGGCGCACTCGTCCAGCTGCGAGACCAGGGGCTGATCCGCCGCATCGGCCTGTCCGGCGCGTCCCCGCAGATGCTGGCCCGCGCCCAGCAGATGACCCCCATCGCGGCGGTGCAGAACCGCTTCAACCTGCTTGACCGCAGCGGCGTCCAGGTCCTCGCCGACTGCGAGACCCAGGGCATCCTCTTCATCCCCTACTTCCCGCTGGCCGCCGGACGGCTCAGCGGCCACCAGGAGCTGACCGGCCCGGCAGAGCGCCTGGGTGCCACACCGGCCCAGATCGCACTGGCCTGGCTGCTGCGCCGTTCGCCCTCCATCGTCGTCATCCCCGGCACGAGCAGCACCGACCACCTGCGGTCCAACATCGCAGCCTCCGAAGTTGCCGAACAATTGACCGACACCGAGGTCGCGCGCCTGACCGGACTCGTCGACGAGTCGCAAGCGGTCCTCGGCCAGCCCACGCCCCCCGTTCCTGGCCACCGCTGAGAGGGCCCCGGGGATGTCGCTGTCGGCCTCGGCCGCATCTGACAAATGATCTTCGGGGCTCTGAGACGGCGCCCATTTCGCCTGTCGACGACCAAGGTCCACCTGGCCGTCGACGGCCGCGCGGCGGGACCAGCAGGCCAACCGGCTCCGCCAGGGCTCCCGCGCGGGGCAGCCCGCTCGCCTTCGACGCACGGGCGGACCAGCAGGCGACGTCGTGGAACGCTGCTCTGGCGCTCCGCCAACCAGCAAAGCGATCATCATCAGACACGGGTCTAGTTGCGTCGGTGGTAGCGGTTGCGGCGGGGTAGCTGGTCGGGGTCCAGCCAGGCTGGCGGAACGAACATCGGTCGGCCGTCGCTGCCGAGCCGGACCGTCCATTCTCCCTTGTGTACGTGGCGATGGTGGTGGCCGCAGAGCAGGACGGCGTTGGTGAGACAGGTGTCGCCGCCATCGGCCCAGTGACGGACGTGGTGGGCGTCGCACCAGCGCGGTGGCCGGTCGCAGCCGGGGAAGGCGCAGCCACGGTCGCGAAGCACGAGGGCGCGCCGCAGGGGACCGGTGATGAGGCGGCGTTGCCGGCCGACATCGAGTGGTTGGCCATTGCCGCCCAGAACGGCGGGGAGGATGGCGGCGTCGCAGGCGAGCCGACGTACCGTCTGCGGGGTCAGGGAGAGCCCGGTGTCGAGCGTGCCGGCGCCGAGCTGCTGACTCAGGGCGTCGTAGCCGGTGGTGACGACGATCTGGGCGGGCTCACCGCCGTTCGCAGGTAGGTCGCCCGTGCGGAGGGCGAGTCGGCAGACGTCCGCGAGGGCGTCGTGGCGGCGTTGGCCCGGCGTACGGGTGTCGTCTGGGCCGCTGGGACCGCTGAGCGGGTCGATGGCGGCGCGGAGCAGTCCGGCGGTCTCGACGTCGAGGGTGCCGGCGAGTCTCAGCCGACCGTCGGTCTGCTCGGAAACGGTCAGGTGCCGATCGCGGTCGGCGCGGCGGGCGTCGGCCTCCAGCGCGGCCTTCGCGGCGGCCTCGGCGACGTCGGGGGCGACGTGGTCGAGGATGCGCGTGCTCAACCTGCGCAGCAGGGTCGGGTCGAACTGCCCGGCCCATTCGATGAGGACGCCGACGGCCTTGTCGGCGGCTGTCGAGCCGGCGCTGTCGTGCACCGTGGTGACGGTGTCGGTGATGACGCGGGCCTGCTCGGCGGTGATGTTCCCGTCGGCCAACGCCTGCCGGACTCCGCCGTTGTGGCCGTTGTCGAGGGCGGCGGCGAGGTCGACGAGCCGTCGGGCCGCCGGAATCGTGAGGCGTAGGCGTTCGCGGAGCCAGACGGCGGTGCCGGACGCGCCGTGGGCGCGGGCGATGCCCCGACCGTCCAGCTCGCGAACGAGGGTCAGTTGGAGCGCGGCGAGCCGTTGCGCGAGGCGGTGCGCGGCGTCGAGCGCGGCGACGAGTTCGTGCTCGGCGAGGCTCCAGGCGGACGCGTCGAGGCAGGCGGCGACCGCCGCGTCTGCCTGCGTCAGCTCCTCGACCATGACCTGACATTAGAACAGGTGTACGACAGTTTCAGTAATCATGATCGATTGGATGTCCGGACGGTGCCGATCGGCGGCGGCTGGCGAGACGGACGGCTCGCTGGAGCGACCACCAGCGCAGGACCTTGGCGCGGGTTGAAATCGGCGGCCCGGACGATGATCGCGCCGCCACCCGTGCCCCTTCGAGGCGTGGGTGACGGCGCGATCGTCATCGCAGACGGTGTGCGATCGACAGGTCAGTTGATGCGGAACTGCTGGCCGTAGACGGCGAAGGTCAACGGCGTGTTCAGGTTGAAGTTGCCGTTGTTGAGGAACACCCGCTGGGCGGTGTCCACGCGGGAGGTGTCCGAGTGGGCCTCCTCCTTCTTCATCTCGATGACCCGCTCATCAAGGAACGCGTTGAGCCAGGTCCGCTCGTCGCCGCCCTGCGCCGGGGGCTTCGCGCGGGTGAGGGCGCGGCTGCGGATCTGACGCATGCCCTCGTACCCGTGCATGACCGCCGCGTCGTAGTAGGCGAACTGGCCGAGTGCGCGTACCCCGTCGTTCTTGCCGTCGCGGACCGACGGGTTGAAGTAGACCCGGTCCCGCTCGGCCTCCTGCGCGGCCCGGAACACGGAGTCGTTGGCGGCGGTGCGCCAGTCGCGGGTGAAGTTCGGGTCGAGGCCCGAGTGCGACGCGGTGCCGTTGACGGCGCGCAGCGCCGGCAGGTAGCCGGCGAGCACGTTGCCGGGCTTGGTGTTCGTGTACGCCTGGACGAGTTCGAGCATGTCGCCGGTGCCGGAGCAGAAGCCGATGATGCCGGCGGTGTAGCCGCGACCGTCGCCGATGTCCTCGATGTAGGAGAACTGGGCGCGCCAGTCGAGCGAGGAGTTCTCCGCCGCCGAGACGAGCTGCATGGCGACGTCCTTCTTCGCCGGGTCGTCCAGGTTGGTGCCGGTGGAGCCGCTGGCGGTCGGCGTGGGGGTGGGGGTGCCGCCGCCGGGCAGGGTCCACTGCTGGTTGGTGGTGCCGCCGCAGGTCCAGATCTGTAGCCGGGCGCCGTTCGCGGTGCTCCGGTCGGTCACGTCGAGGCACTTGCCGGAGGCGGTGTTGACGAGGGCGCCACCGCTGCCGGCGGTCCACTTCTGGGCGCCGGTGTTGTTGCAGTCGTACAGCTGGATCTTGGCGCCGTTGGTGGTCGACGCGGCGGTGACGTCGAGGCACTTGCCGAGCGCGCGGATCGAGCTGTCGCTGTTGCCCACCGTCCAGGTCTGGGCCGCGCTGCCGTTGCAGTCGTAGAGCTGCACCGCTGTGCCGTTGGCCGAGTTCGCGCCGGCCACGTCGACGCACTTGCCGGCCAGGCCGGTGATCGGGCCGGCGGTCGCGGCGCTGGCCGACGGCAGGCCGTAGCCGACCGCCGCGACGCCGATCAGCAGGGTGCCCACGGCGTAGGCGGCTGTTCTCTTACGCACCATGGTGTTCCTCGGGGGAAAGGGGCGGCAGGCCGCCGACCGGTCGGGTGCCCGGCGTGGGGGAGGGCGCCGGGGCACCCCGAATATCAGGAAACTGTATTAACAGATAGCAGTACGTCGATCAACTGTCAATCGGAACTCCGCTGGGCAGGGCGGTGGTGGCTCTGTGTAGCGCGGAGACGCACGCCAGCACCGCGGGGTGCTCACCCGCACCCCTGCGGTAGGCGACTCTCGTGCGACGGCGCAGGGCCAGCGGGAGGAGGCGAACCTGCGCGGAGGGCCGCGTGATGGCGAGCTGTGGCACGAGCCCGACCCCCTCACCCGCCGCGACCAGGGCGAGCATGGCGGTGAAGTCGTCGACGTGGTGCCGTACCGCCGGGGCGAAGCCCGCCAGCTGACAGACGTGCAGCGCGACCGAGTGGCAGAGCGTCCCGGGCGTGCCGACGATCCACTGCGCGTCGCGCGCCTCGCCGACCGGACCGGCGCCGCCGCCGTCCGGCACGACCCCAGGGGGTACGGCGAGGTAGACGGTCTCCTCCAGCAGCGCGATGGAGTCCAGCGCCGGATCGGGCGCGACCGGCGCGATGTCGTAGTCGTGCAGCAGCGCGACGTCGAGCTGCCGGCCCCGCAGGGCGGCCGGCACGTCGACCGGGTCCAACTCGGTGATCATCAGGTCGAGCGCCGGATGGTCGCGGGCCAGGGTGACCAGCGCCGCCGGGAGCAGGGTGCGGACGGCGCTGGGAAAGGCGCCGATGCGTACGCTCCCGCGCAGTCCCGTCCGGGCGGCCGCGAGGGTCGCGTCGGCGGCTTCCAGCGCGGCCAGGATGACCTCGCTGTGCCGTACGAGCGCGGTCGCCGTCGGCGTGAGGGTGACCCGGCGGCCGGTGCGCTCCAGCAGCCGGGTGCCGGCCTCCCGTTGCAGAGCGGCCAGTTGCTGCGACACGGCGGACGGCGTGTAGGCGTGTGCCCGCGCGACCGAGGCGATGGTGCCGAGACGGGCCAGGTCCCGCAGCAGAACGAGGCGACGGACGTCAAGCATCAGCTCAGCTTAGGTATTGCGTGAGTAATCGGAACTGGACCTACCTGGTTCGGTCCGTCGAGAGTGAAGGCATGACCCTGACCGGCCTGTACGTGCCCCTGATCACCCCGTTCGACAGGTCCGGAGCCGTCGCCGTCGACGCGCTGACCACCCTGGCCTTCGACGCGCTCGACGCCGGCGCGGCCGGCGTGGTCGCGTTGGGCACGACGGGCGAGCCGGCCGCCCTCAGCGACGAGGAGCAGAGCGTGGTCCTCGACGTCCTGGCCGCGGTGTGCCGGGAACGCGGCGCGCGCCTGCTCGTCGGCGCCAACAGCGTCGCGGCGGTACGCGCCCTCAGGGAGCGGCCCGAGGTGACGGCGGCCCTGAGCCTGGTACCCCCGTTCCTGCGGCCGGGCGCTGCCGGAGTGCTCGCCCACTTCGCCCACCTCGCCGAGGAAAGCCCGGTGCCGCTGGTCGTCTACCACGTCCCGTACCGGACCGGGCAGCAACTCGACGCCGACGATCTCCGCCGGCTCGCCGAGGTGCCGGGCGTCGTCGGCGTCAAGTACGCCACGGGTGGGATCGACGCGGACGCGATCGACCTCCTCGCCGACCTTCCGCCCGGCTTCGCCGTACTCGGTGGTGAAGATCCGCTCCTCTCGCCGCTGCTGGCCCTCGGCGCGCACGGTGCCATCGCGGCCTCGGCCCAGGTCGCGGCGGCCGAGTTCGTCCGGTTGGTCACCCACTGGCAGGCGGGTGACGTCGTCCGTGGGCGGTCGCTCGGTCATCGACTCGCGGGCCTGTCGGCCGCGCTGTTCGCCGGACCCAACCCGACCGTCATCAAGGCGGTGCTGCACGCGCGGGGACGCATTCCGACCCCGGCGGTCCGACTGCCGCTGCTGCCCGCCGACCAGGACACCGCCCGGCGGGCGCTGCGTCGCCTGGACGGCTTGGCAAGCGATCCGGCGTGACCGGTCCGGCCAGGCCGTGAGACCGCGATGCGACACGTCGGAGACGAAGATCATTTGTTCATCCGGCCGTTGCGCGGCCGTGCGCGTCGGTCGCTATCGTCAGCCCGCGCGCGGGCCCCGAGGGTGCCTGCGAGCGCACCGACCCGGGTTCGTCAGCAGCGCCACCGACCGCGAGGAGCGTTCCATGGCAGTCGATCTCCGCCGTACCCTGCCCTGGTGGGCCGCCGCGACCGCCGTGCTCGCCGTCGCGGCGCTGTCGGCCTGCGGCAGCGCCGACGGCGCCGAGCCGGCCGCCGCGCCCACCACCGGCGGCGCGGTCGCGCCGACGGCGAGCGCGCCGCCCGCGCCGGCCCGCGGAAAGCTGCGCGGGTACGGCACGGTGCAGCAGCTCACCGAGGCCGCCGACCTGGTGGTACGCGGCCAGGTCACGTCCGCCGGCTTCCGGGTGGACGAGGTGCTGCGGGCCAGGACCGATTCCGGGGTACGCCCCGGAGCGTCGATCACGCTCGCCAGCCTCGACGCCGGGGTGGCCGACATGGCCCACATGTCGACCCTCGACGTGGGTCAGCACGTGGTCCTCTACCTGTCCCAGGACGCGGGGACCGCGACGCCGACGTACCGGACGCTCAGCGGCGACTTCGGCATCTTCGACGTCACCGGGTCCGGCGACGACGCCGTCGCGGCCACCCGCTCGCCGGCCATGGCCGTCACCGGCCTGCGCACCGAGGACGCGACGGCGTCGGGCAACGGCTTGCGCACCACCCTCGGCGAGTTGCGCGCGGTCGCCCAACGGCCGTGAGGCGCCTCGCCAGGTCAGTGCTCCCGGTAGGTGGCGTGGTCGAAGTCGGCGTACACCCCGTCACCGCCGAGATCCTGCACCCACAACCCGACGAAGGCGCCGGTGAAGCCCCACGCCGCCGGCTCCCCGTCGATGATCAACGCGGCGTGCTCGTCGGACAGGATGGTCGCGTCCAGGTCGACGGGCAGACGCTGCCACCCGGCCCCGAGGTCGTAGTCGAAGCGGACCACCGGCCCGTCGAACACCGCCCGCAGACCGACCCGGGTGACACCACTGGCGTCGACGGTCAGCTCCGGGTACGGGGTGCGCCGGCCGTTGTCGGAGCTGAGCAGCTCCAACACCGTACGGCCGTCGTCGGCACGGGTCAGGTAGAGGTGGTGCCAGTTCAGGGTGTTGTAGTACGCGGTGATCCCGGCGAGCTGCCGGTGGTCGATCGGGTCGAACTCGACGACCGTCTCCAGCGAGCAGTGCGTCGCCCCGACCCGTCGCGCGACCAGGCTCGGCGCCTGGCGACCCACCGGCGACTGTCCACCGTGCACGCGCAGGTGCGAGGGACGGGAGCGCAGGTCGACCCAGTCCGGGGTGGCCGGCCGGCGCAGCGTCGACCAGCAGGATTCCAGCTCGGCGGCGTCGAAGCCGTCGGTGGCGGGCTCCTCGGGCCACGGGTGCGGAGACAGGTCCGGAGCGACGACCTCCTCGGCCGGGACCCCTCCGGGGATGCGGGGCCAGCCACCGTCCGGCCACTCGACCCGCTGGATCGCGGTCTCCCGCCCGAGCACACAGTTGCCCAGGGGTGAGTAGGGGCGACCGACCAGGTGGGCCAGGTACCACCCACCGTCGGGGGTCTGGACCAGACTGCCGTGCCCGGCCTTCTGCAGGCGCAGGTCGGGGCGGCCCACCGAGGTGAGCAGCGGCCCATCCGGGTCCACCTCGTACGGGCCGAACAACTCCCGCGAGCGCGCCACGGTGACCTGGTGCTCCCAGCTCGTGCCGCCCTCGGCGGTGATCAGCCAGTACCAGCCGTCGTGGCGGTACAGGTGCGGCCCCTCGGTCACCCCGACCGGCGTGCCGGTGAACAGGATGCGGGGTCGGCCGACGAGACGCCGCGCCGCCCGGTCGTACTGCTGGATCTCGATGCCGCCGAAGCGGTCCCGGCCCGGACGCCAGTCCGCGCTCATGCTCAGCAGCCAGCTGGTGCCGTCGTCGTCGTGGAACAGGGCGGCGTCGAAGCCACGCCCGTGCAGCTTCACCGGGTCGGACCAGGGCCCGGCGATGTCGGGCGCGGTGATCAGGAAGTTCTGCGGATCCCAGTAACCGCTGGCGAAGCTGGCCACGTCACTGTAGACGAGGTGGAACTGCCCGTCGTGGTACGTCAGGTCGGGCGCCCACACCCCGTTGGAGTCGCCGCAGCCGCGCAGATCCAGCAGGCGGCGGTCGGTGATGATCCCACCCAGTGGGCGCCAGTTCACGAGGTCGCGCGAGTGGTGCACGCGTACCCCGGGATACCACTCGAAGGTCGAGGTGGCCAGGTAGAAGTCATCGCCGACGCGCAGGATCGACGGATCCGGGTGGAACCCGGCGAGGACGGGGTTGCGGATCGACCAGGCAGCGGTCGCCACGTCAGCGGTGTCGGTCGACACGGGGGCTCCTCTGTGCGGTGCGGCTGTGAAACTTCCGGAAACTTGCGGGACCAGATCACTGGAAGCCCCTCGTACGGTAGCCGGTCTTATCGCGATAGGACAGGGGTCTTGACCGCTGGGGGAACTGCTCGTAGCGTCCCGGCCATCGATCGGTAATACCGACGAAGCAATGAAAGTTCCGGAGATCCAGGTTCGAACCCTTGCCGGCTCGGCCGGCGTCCGAGCACACCGTGAGTCCCCGAAGGGATGGATCATGACAGCGCACCTTTCCCGCCGATCGCTGCTCGGCATCGCCGGCGCCGGCGCCGGCGCCTACCTGCTCAGCGCCTGTAGCGGCGACGACAAGTCCAGCGACCCGAACGCGGCGCAGACGATCAACTGGTGGCACATCCAGAACACCGAGCCGATGCTGCCGGTCTGGGCCGCGATGGCGAACGAGTACAAGACCGCGCACAGCAACGTCACGTTCACCATCCAGCCGCTGGAGAACGAGGCGTTCAAGGCCAAGCTCACCACCGCCACGCAGGCCGGCGACCCGCCGGACCTCTTCCAGTCGTGGGGCGGCGGCGTGCTCAAGCAGCAGGTCGACGCGGGTCTGGTCAAGGACCTCACCGACGACGTGAAGGACCTGGTCAGCGGCATCCTGCCGGCCGCCATGGGGCCGTACACGATCGACGGGAAGATCTACGGCATCCCGTTCGACATCGGCATGGTCGGGTTCTGGTACAACAAGGACCTCTTCACCCGCGCCGGCATCACCGAGCCCCCCACCACCTGGACCGCCCTGCTCGACGCGGTCCGCAAGCTCAAGACCGCCGGCATCACCCCGGTCGCCATCGCCGGCAAGGACAAGTGGCCAGCCCACTTCTACTGGTCGTACCTGGCGATGCGCATCGGCGGCGTCGGCGCGCTGCAGAAGGCCGTCGACGACAAGAACTTCGACACCCCCGACCTGACCGCCGCGGGTGAGCGGCTCAAGGAGCTCGTCGACCTGCAACCCTTCCAGAAGGGCTTCCTCGGCGCCGAGTACGGCTCCCCGGACGGGCAGGCCGCCACCATGGGCAACGGCGGCGCGGCCATGGAGCTGATGGGTCAGTGGGCGCCGGCGGTACAGGCATCCAGCTCAACCAGCAAGAAGGGCATCGGCGACAAGCTCGGCTTCTTCCCGTTCCCCGCCGTCGACGGCGGCAAGGGCACCGCCACCGAGGTCTTCGGCGGCGGCAACGGCTTCGCCGTCGGCAAGGACGCCCCGCCCGCCACGATCGACTTCCTGAAGTTCCTGCTCAGCGTCGACAACCAGCGCCGGTCCGCGAAGACCGGCGCGGTTCTGCCCACGGTCAAGGACGCCACCGACGCCATCAGCGACCCGAACAACAAGGTCGTCGCGGAGACGCTGGCCAAGAACACCGGCTTCCAGCTCTACCTCGACCAGGCGTACGCGCCCGCGCTCGGGCAGCAGATCAACGACAGCGTCGCCGAGATCATCGCGGGCAAGAAGGCGCCCGCCGCGATCCTCAAGGACATCACGCAGGTGGCGAAGACCGTCTGATCGTGACCCCGTACCCATCCGTAGCCGGCGATAGAAACCGAGTGGAGCAGGCATGACCAGGCCATCGACCGTGTCGTACCCAGGACGCGGCGACACGGCGACAGATCCGCCGGCACCGGGGCCGGGCACCGCGCGACGGCGCGGCCGCCAGCCCCGGCCGGGGCGGGGTGGCGTCCTTGCCGTCTTCCTGACGCCCGCCCTGACCCTGTTCCTGCTGCTGGTCATCACGCCCATCCTGGTGGCCGCCTACGCCAGTCTCTACAAGTGGAACGGCTTCGGGCTGCCGGAGAACTTCATCGGGCTGGACAACTACACCCGCGCCTTCGGTGACCCGACCTTCCGCGGCGACCTGTGGCGCGGCCTCGTGCTGGTGCTGCTGTCGCTGACCGTGCAGCTGCCCGCCGCGCTGGCCCTGGCGATGCTGCTCAACCAGCCGCTGCGCGGCCGAGCCGCCTACCGGCTGATCTTCTTCGCGCCGTACGTGCTCTCCGAGGTCACCACGGCGGTCCTGTTCACCCTGGTGTTCTCGCCCAACCGGGGTCTGGGCGAGTCGGTCTCGAAGTTCCTCGGCGCGGAGGCGGGCGCGGTCTTCGCCGACCCGTCCACCGTGCTGTACGCCGTCTTCCTGGTGGTGTCCTGGAAGTACTTCGGCCTCTACATGATGCTCTTCCTGGCGGCCCGACAGGGCATCCCGAAGGAGCTGTCCGAGGCCGCGGTCACCGACGGCGCCACCGCCTGGCAGGCCTTCCGCCACGTCACTCTGCCGCTGCTCGGGCCGACGATCCGGATCAGCATCTTCCTGTCGGTCATCGGCACCATCCAATTGTTCGACATGGTCTGGGTGCTCACCGGCGGCGGTCCGATCCACTCCTCGGAGACCATGGCCGTCACCATGTACCAGTTCGGTTTCCGTCGGTTCGAGGTCGGCTACGCCAGCGCGATCAGCATGATCATGTTCCTGCTGAGCCTCGTCTTCGCCCTGTTCTACCAGCGCGTCGTCCTGCGTCGGGACACCGCGGGCGCGATCACCAACCAGGGAGGCCAGCGATGACCGCCAAGACCAGTGGCGCCCAGCGGACCCGCAGCATCGTGCTGCACCTCGTCTGCATCGGCGTCGGCGCGCTCATCGTCGTGCCGGTCTGGTTCGGTGTGATCGGTGGTTTCAAGGACAACGGCCAGCTGTCGACCAACCCGCTGGGCCTGCCCGACCCCTGGGTGCCGTCGAACTACACCGATCTGTTCGCCTCCGGCGTGTTCTGGCGGCAGCTCGGCAACAGCCTGCTCATCGCCATCAGCAGCACGTTCATCGTGGTCGCCGCGGCGGCGATGGCCGCGTTCGTCTTCGCCCGGTACGCCTTCCGGGGCCGCGAGTTCCTGGTGACCCTGTTCGCGATCGGCCTGATGTTCCCGTTCGCGGTGGCGATCCTGCCGCTGTTCGTCCTGCTGCGCTCCATCGGCCTGCTGGACAACCCGCTCGGCGTCATCCTTCCCCAGGCCGCCTTCGGGCTGCCGATCACCATCATCATCCTGCGTCAGTTCTTCCGGACCATCCCCGCCGAGGTGGAGGAGGCCGCCGTCCTCGACGGCTGTAGCTCCTTCGGGTTCTTCTGGCGGGTCCTGCTGCCGATGGCCCGCCCCGCGTTGGCCACCGTCTCGGTCCTGGCCGTCGTCACCAGCTGGAACAACTTCATGCTCCCGCTGGTCGTCTTCAGCGATCAGAGCTGGTGGACCCTGCCCGTCGGGGTCCAGGCGTTCCAGGGGCAGTACGCCGACGACACCGCCCGGGTGCTCGCCTACGTCGTGCTGTCCATGCTTCCCGCGCTGGGCTTCTACGCCGTGGCCGAACGTCAACTGATCGGCGGCCTCACCGGCAGCGTCAAGGGGTGACGACACCGGATCACCGACCGACCTGAAACGCCCCGCCACACGAAGGAGCGGACCGTGGGCTCCGACAACGGCCGAAACGTCACCATCGCGATGATCGCGCGACTGGCCGGTGTCTCCGTGCCCACGGTCTCGCGGGTCATCAACGGTCGCACCGACGTCGCTCCCGATACCCGGGAGCGCGTCGAGGCCCTGCTCAACCAGCACGGCTACCGCCGACGCACCCAGGCCAGGCGCACCGAGGCCGCGCTGATCGACCTGGTCTTCAACGACCTGGACAGCCCGTGGGCGGTGGAGATCATCCGCGGGGTGGAGGACGTCGCCCGCGCCAGCGGCGTCGGCACCGTCGTCTCCGCCATCCACTGGCGCATCTCCTCGGCCAAGCAGTGGCTCGACAACATGCGTACCCGATCCACCGAGGGCGTCATCTTCGTGACCTCGATGGTGAACCCACCACTTCAGGCGGAGCTGCGCCGGCTGCACCTTCCCGTGGTCATCATCGACCCCGCTGGCGTCGACCCGCAGGAGTCACCCACCATCGGCGCGACCAACTGGGCGGGCAGCCTGAGCGCCAACCAGTATCTGATCGGCCTCGGTCACCGCCGTATCGGCTTCATCGCCGGGCCGCCGCACCTGATGTGCAGCCGAGCCCGGATGGACGGCTACCGCGCGGCTCTGGGGGCCGCCGGCATCGCCGTCGACGACGCCCTCATCCGGCCCGGCAACTTCTACCACGAGTCCGGCTTCACCTCGGGTACGCAGCTCCTGGCCCTGCCCGACCCACCCACCGCCATCTTCGCCTCCAGCGATCAGATGGCCCTCGGCGTCTACGAGGCGGTCCGCAAACGTGGCCTGCGGGTGCCCGACGACATCAGCGTGATCGGCTTCGACGACCTGCCCGAGGTCCGCTGGTGCTCCCCACCGTTGACCACCGTCCGCCAACCCCTCGCGGAGATGGGCATGCTGGCGGCCCGGACGGTACTGCGGCTCGCCGGAGGCGAGAAGACCGAGAGCCCGCGCATCGAACTCGCCACCGAACTCGTCGTGCGCGACAGCGCCCGCCCACCGCGCTGACCCCGGCCGGTCCGTGCGGAGCGGACCGCGCGGGCCGTGCCGCCTCAGAGCCAGCCGTTGGCGCGCGCGGTGCGGGCCGCCTCGATGCGGTTGCGGGTGGCGGTCTTGCCGATGGCCGCGGACAGGTAGTTGCGCACGGTGCTCTCGGACAGGTGCAGCGCGGCGGCCATGTCGGCGACCGTGGCGCCGTCCACGGCGGCGACCAGCACCTCGCGCTCCCGGTCGGTGAGCGGGTTCGGGCCGGCCGCGAGGGCGGCGGCGGCCAGCGTCGGGTCGATCACCCGCTCGCCGGCCAGCACCCGTCGGACGGCCACCGCCAGCTCCTGCACCGGCCCGTCCTTGACCAGGAAGCCATGGGCGCCGGCCTCCATGGCCCGGCGCAGGTAGCCGGGGCGGCCGAAGGTGGTCAGGATCAGCACCCGGCAGGACGGTAACTGGTCGCGCAGCGCGGCGGCCGTGTCGAGGCCACTGCCGTCGGGCATCTCGATGTCCAGCAGCGCCACGTCGGGGCGTACCCGAAGAGCCTCGCGCGTGGCCTGCGCCCCGGTCGCGGCCTCGGCCACGACGTCGATGTCGGGTTCGAGGTTCAACAGCAGGGCCAGCGCGCCGCGCATCATGCCCTGGTCCTCGGCGAGCAGGAGCCGGATCACGACGCCCACCGTCCGGTGGGGGCGTGGGGGAGTCGGGCGGTGAGCAGCAGGCCGCCGTCGCGCGCCGGGCCGACGTGCAGCGTCCCGCCGGCCTGCGCCAACCGTTCGGTGAGGCCACGCAGGCCGTTGCCGTACCGCGGCCGGCCACCCACCCCGTCGTCGCGAATGGTCAGCACCGCCTCGTCGGTGTCGGCGGTGACCTCGATGTCGCACCGCGACGCCCGGCTGTGCCGCACGACGTTCGTCACCCCTTCCCGCAGCACCCAACCGAACGCGTCGTCGGCCTCCACCCCGAGCTGCCGGTCACCGCCCCTGACGCTGACGGTGATCCCGACGTCGCCCAGGACCGTACGGACGCCGTCGAGTTCCCGGGCGAAGCTGCGTTCCCGGTAGCCGGTGACCGCCTCGCGCACCTCGGCGAGCGCCGTACGACCGATCCGCTCGATGTCCGTCGCCTCGGCGACGACCCGCCGCGGATCGGTCGGGGCGAGCCGGCGCACCACCTCCGCCTTGACCACCACCAGCGACAGCGTATGGCCCAGCAGGTCGTGCAGGTCCCGCGCGAAACGCAGCCGCTCCTGCTCCACCGCCGTGCGGGCCAGCTCCCGTTGGGTACGCCGCAGCTCCTCCACCAGCCGGGCCGTGCGGGCGAACGCCAACGTCAGCGTGCCCCCGAGCACGGTGATCAGCGCCATCTGGGCGGTCTCGGTGGCCGGCAGCCGATGCGCCGCACCGATGAGCACGATGGCGGCGACCGATCCGCCGACCCACCCGAACCCCCAGGCCGGACGCACGAAGGCGACCGCGCCGGCCGTGGCGACGTACAGGAACAGGACCAGCCAGCCCTCCGGCCCGCCGGCGTACGCGGCGGCAAGCCCGACCGCGAGCAGCGCGAACACCACGAGCCCGCCGTGGTGCACGGCCGGTCGGACGGTCAGGTCGGCCACGGGTACGGCCACCAGGGCCAGGTAGAACAGCGCGAAGACGACCAGCCCCACCGCCGCCGGCAGGGCGGGGCGCACCTGCCCGTGTGCGATCGCGGCGGCGGGCGTCAGCAGCAGCCAGAGCCAGAGAGTGTGCGCGGCGACGAGCACGAACCCTTGCCGCCTCCGGCGGGGAGCAGCCGTACCGGACGACATGGTGGACACCGTATCGGGGGTCACCGGTGAATGGTGGACCGCCGGTACGCCCACGCCGCCAGGGCCGTGAACGCCACCGTCCACCCGGCGAGCACGGCGAGTCCCGACGGGGTGGGCGTCAGCCCGGCGGCCGAGCGCCAGCCGAGTTCCGCGAACCGGTACGTCGGCAGGGCGTGTGCCAGCTGACGCAGCACGGCGGGGAAGTAGGCGACGGGCACCAGCAGGCCGCCCAGCACCGACAGGCCGAGGAAGGCGAGGAAGTTGACCGGCTGGGCGAGCTGCGGGCTGAGGCCGTACCCGATGGCGAGCCCGAGCAGCGCGAACGGCACCGTGCCGACCCACATCAGCAGCAGCAGCGCGACCCACCGCGCGGCCCCCAGCTCGACGTGGTGCGCGAGGCGTCCGGCGCAGCCGACGGCGACCACCGACGGCACCCCGCTGAGCGTGCAGACGAGGGCCTTCGCGGTCACCGCCCGCCAGGCGGGCAGCGGGGTGACGCGGAGCTGGCGCAGCCAGCCCGACGCCCGCTCCTGCGAGACCGCGGACCCGACCGAGAGCACGCCCGCCACCGCGCCGTAGCCGGCCAGGCCGACCATGAGGGCCACCGCCGCGTCGACGCCCTCCACCCGGTCGCCGTCCGGACCAACCCCGGAGAAGATGAGGTACGTGACCACCGGCGCGAGGACGGTGAACAGCAGCAGCCGTGGGTCGCGGGCCAGTCGGCGCAGTTCGAATCGCAGGTACGCGCGCATGTCAGTGCTCCGTCGGTGTCGCGGTGCGGGTCGTCGGTGTCGCGGTGAGGGCGAGGAAGGCGGCGTCCAGGGCGGCGGTGGTGACCTCCAGGCCCTGGAAGCCACGCGTGCCGGCCAGGGCGAGGACGGTGGCGTCGGCGTCGTCGGTGGTGAGCGCGACCCGGCCGCCCCGGACCTGCACCGACCGGACCCCGGGAAGCGCGTCGAGGCCGTCGACCGGACCGCCGTCGAGGTCGAAGGAGACGGTACGGCCGCCGGCCAGCGCGCGGATCTGGGCGGGCGGCCCGTCGGCCACGACCCGCCCCGCGGCGAGTACCACGACCCGGTCGGCGAACTCGTCCGCCTCGTGCAGGTGGTGGGTGCTGAACAGGACGGTGTGCCCGTCGGCGGTGTACCGGTCGATGGCCGCCCAGAACGCCTGCCGGGCGGCGACGTCCAGCGCGGCGGTGGGTTCGTCGAGGACCAGCAGGTCCGGGTCGCCGGCCAGCGCGAACGCGAACCGGGCGCGCTGCGCCTCGCCGCCGGAGAGTTTGTCGAGGCGGCGGCCGGCACGCTCGGTCAGCCCGGCCAGCGCCAGCACCTGGTCGGTGGCCATCGTTCGCGGGTAGAGCGCCCGAGCCAGGTCGACGACCTCGCGGACGGTCGCGCTGGACGCCCAGCCGGCGTCCTGGAGCATCGCGCCCACCTGTCCCGCCCGGACCGCCTCGGCCGGCGGCCGACCGAACACGGTGGCGGTGCCGCTGTCCGGTCGGTCCAGACCCAGCATGATCGAGATCGTGGTGGACTTGCCGGCGCCGTTGGGCCCGAGCAGGGCGACCGTGCTGCCCCGCGCGATGGTCAGGTCGAGCCCGTCGACAGCTCGGACGGGACCGAACCGCCGGGTGAGGCCGTCGAGGCGTACGGCTGTGTCATCCATGCCTGTCACGCTATTCAGGCGCGCGGGGCGCGGGCAGAGTCACCGGTACGCGGTCGGCCAGGACATTTGTCCCGGGCGCGAACCGGTGCGTGCTCACCGGGCCAGCCGGGCCTGGGCGACTGACGTTCGACACGAGCGGCCGAGGCCACCTGTCGGTGAGCCTGATGCCGGTGAGTCATCTAGATGACTCACCGGCATCAAGCTCATCAGGGTACGGCCGGGGAGCCGGCCAACCATTGTGGACGCTATGCTGCGGGCTCCGCGGGGGGAGAGGTGGTCGACCATGACGCAGTCGGAGCCCGGAGTGAACCTCCAGACCGACAGACCGAACGCGGCGCGCATGTTCGACTACTACCTCGGCGGCAAGGACAACTTCGCCGCCGACCGGGCCGCCGCCGAGATGGTGTTGCAGGTCGCGCCGTGGATGCCCGAGGCGGCTCGGCAGGGCCGCGACCTGATCGCCCGTACGGTCCGCCACCTCGTCGAGGAGAAGGGCGTGCGGCAGATCCTGGATCTCGGTTCGGGGCTGCCGACCCGGGACAACGTGCACGAGATCGCCCACCGCATCGACCCGGCCGTACGCGTCGTCTACGTCGACAACGACCCCGTGGTCTGCGCCCACGGGCGTGCCCTGCTCGCCGACGCGGCGACGGTGTCGGTGGTGCAGGCCGACCTGGGTCGACCCGCCGAGGTGCTCGGCCACCCGGAGGTCGCCGCCGCCATCGACTTCGACAGCCCGGTCGCGGTCCTCATGATGTTCGTGCTGCACCTCGTGCCCGACGAGCAGGCCCCGCAGCGCATCGTGGCGGCCTACCGCGACGCGCTCGCCCCCGGCAGCTACCTCGCGCTGTCCCACGCCAGCACCGACGTGCACCCCGACCTGATGGCCCGCATCTCGGCGATCTACGCCCGCGCGAACACCCCGTTCGTGCCCCGCAGCCACGTCGACGTCAGCGGGTTCTTCGGCGACTTCGTCCTCGAGCCGCCCGGCCTGGTCAACATGTGGCCGTACCCCGAGCCACCGGCCACCGTCGACGCGGACGTCGCCCGCACCGGCTACAGCGGCGTGGCCCGCAAACCGTAAGCGCCCGCCCCGACATCAGCCGGGGCGGGCGCTTGGCCGGTGCCGCGAACCGGTCAGGCGACCACCGACCGCAGTGGCACTCCGGCGGCGCGCAGCGCGCGTACCAGATCGTTCGTGAAGGGGTGTTCGTCGGCCTGGAGGCCCTGCGGGTTGGGGATCACGACGTACGCCGAGGTGTCCTTCGCGGTCGTGCGCGCGTCGGTGGTGAAGCGTTCGACGACGGCCCGCGCGCGGGGCAGGTCGGCCGCCGCGACCTCGATGGTGATCGGCCGCCAGCCGCCGCCCAGGTCCGCCGCGACCGGCGCGGCGGCGGCGCTGGCGCGCGCCGCGTCCCCGCCCGGCGTGCGTCGGGCGTCGGGCGCGCCCGGCGGGTAGAGCAGCGCGTTCGCCACCAGGTGCAGACCATTTTCGTTGTACGCCCGAAAGAGCGGGTTGAACGCGAACAGCACCGCCCGACCGGCGCCGGTGGGTTCGTCGACAACGGCGGCCGTGCCCTTGAGGATGTCCGCGCCGACGGTGTAGCCGTTGGCCCAGAACGTGTCTCCGCTCGGGTAGCTGAGCACGTTCGTCCCGGTGCTGCTCGGGGTGAGGATCGGGTCGCTGTTGTTGAACTCGAAGTCCTCGGCGGGACGGCCCAGGGCGACCGGGTTGTCGGTGTCGACGTCGACCCGCAGGTGTGAGCCGATCACCAGGTAGTCGACCGGTCTGGTCTTCTCCGTGGTGGAGGTGAGGCCGGCGGCGCGGGCCAGCCGGGTGCCCTCGTTGCGCAGCCCGAGGTAGGTGTGGCCCTGGGCGATCCAGTCGCGCAGGTTGGCCTGGCCGGCGGCGGTCAGACCGCCGGTGGGGCTGCTGCCGTCGGGGACCAGCAGCACGGTACGTCCGGTGAACGCCTCGGTGTTGTCGTTGATGTCGGCCGTGGTAACCGGCTTCAGGTCGAGTCCCCACCGCTTGCCGAGCACGTAGCGGGCCTCGCCGTGCGAGCCGGACGTGGTGGAGACGCCGGTGCCCTGGAACAGCCCGACGTCGGGCAGGGCGAGTGGGGTGCCGGTGGGGCGTCCGCCCGGTGCGAGGGTGACCCCGGCGGCCTTCGCCAGGTCGTCGACCGTACGGCTCACCCTGCTCGCCGGGACGGCGACGGTGTTGGTCGCCAGGTCACGGGTCAGCGGCATGCCCCGGCCGAGCAGGGTGAAGGTGAGTTCGGCGGCGGCGGCGGAGTCCAGCGGGTACGTGTAGGAGCCCCACGGCCACGCCAGCCCGCTCCGGCCGCCGGTGATGCCCCGCACCAACTGGGCCTTCGGCCGGACGTTGTCGCCCGTGTAGATGGTGGAGACACCCATCAGCAGCGGGTTGCTCCAGGACGACACGTCGTAGAAGTACGGGAACGGGACGTACGGGTCCTCGCCCATGATGGCCTGGATCCAGTGCTTCTGCGGCTGGTCCATGGGGATCCAGTACGCGCCCTTGGGCACCGTGACGTTTGTGGCGCTGCGGCCCCCGAAGACGCGGGCGGTGGGCACCCGGGTGGGCTTCTGCACCTCGTACACCTCGACGTCCATTCGGCGCAGCCGCTCGACGAGCCGGCGGACGT
Organism: Micromonospora sp. NPDC049801; assembly: GCF_040656575.1. Lineage (NCBI taxonomy): Bacteria > Bacillati > Actinomycetota > Actinomycetes > Micromonosporales > Micromonosporaceae > Micromonospora > Micromonospora sp. NPDC049801. The sequence goes on from NZ_JBFAMS010000019.1 coordinate 19,803, forward strand.
CGGCGAGCTGCCGGTCGGGCAACAGGAAGTACGAGCGGATCGTCACGTCGGGCACCGGGAACTGGACCTCGTTGGTGGGCTGCACCACCTCGTTCGGTTCGAGGGTGCCCGCCCGGCCCTGGGCCAGCGCGTCGGTCCAGATGTCGAAGTAGCCGTCCAACACCGCACGCTTGTTGGCGGCGGCCCAGCCGAGCGTCGACCACTGGGTGTGGAACTGCTGCTGCACCCGGTCGGCGACGGCCGAGGCGCTGCCCTTCTCGTACGTCATGCCGGCCGCCCCGAAACCGGTGGTCGGCACGGTGTCGCCGTAGCCCATGAAGAACATGTCGTACGTGTCGTAGTTGAAGTAGCACTCGGTGGTGACGGTGTCGTCGCAGGCGCCGTTGTAACCGAAGCCGGCCTTGTTGGCCTCGCCGATCCGGTTGATCCAGTCCACGGCCTCACCGGCGATCTCGTGGTGGATCGGGTCGGCGTTGGGCGGGAAGAAGTACTGCCGGCCGCCCATCTCGTGCGCGTCCACGTACACCTGCGGCGGATAGCGGCGCAGCAGTTCGAGCTTGCCGTCGGTCTCCTGCTGGGTGCGGGAGAACCAGTCCCGGTTCAGGTCGAAGCCGAACTCGTTCTGCCGCCGGGTCGCGTCGCGGCCGTCCGGGTTCTGCGTCGGCACGATGACGGTGACCAGGTTGTCGTTGCGCCGGGCGACCTCGCAGGACAGGCCGGCGGCCAGCTCGTACAGGGTCTTGAGGGCCGCGTCGGTGCCGCTCTTCTCGCCGCCGTGCACGTTCGCGGTGATCCAGACGATGGCCGGGCTGTCCTTCGCCGTACGGGCGGCCGTCCGCGCGCTCGTCCGGCGGGGATCACGCAGGTCGCGTACGTCGTCGGCGATCTTGCGCAGCGCGGACGGGCGCACGTTGCGCTCGTTGGACACCACCGCGTACGGCAGGGGCTGCCCGAGGACGCTGGCCGCCAGCACTCCGGTGACGACCCGCTCGGAGGCGCGGTCGACGGCCCCCAGGTAGGTACGGACCTCGTCGTTGGTCACGACCCGTTCCTGGCCCAGGCCGAGGGGGAAGCCGAGCGTCGCCTCCGGGGTCGGGACGGTACCCAGCCGGGCGGTCGGGTCGCTGCTGCACGTCGACGGTGGGGCGGCGCTCGCCGGTGCGGTGCCGCCGAGCAGGGGAGTCGTGCCGAGCAGGAGCGTGATCGCGGCGGCACCCGCCAACCGCCTCGGAGGGACCGTCCAGAACGGACGCGACGATGGGGCCATGTCTCGGGTTCCCTTCTTGGGGGAAAGCCTCGCAGTGGCCGGAGCCTATGGACGGGCCGACACGACGGTCAAGGCCTGATCGACTTCGGTGAGTGCGTGGGATGCCGGGTCGGGGACCGGCTGGCAGGATGGTGGTGTGACTCAGCGTCGTCCTGGAGGAGGCAGAACGTGCCGGAGACGATCACCATCGCGGTTCGTCCGGATCGTCCGTCTGTCGATGTCCAGCGCTCGCTCGCGTCCTGGCTGCGCGCCGACGACCGGCTGCGCGACGGGGTGACCACGACACCGCCGACCGATGAGACGTCAACGGACGGCACGGACGTGCTGCGGGTGGCGATCGGCAACGCCGGCACGGTCATGGTGCTGGTCCAGGCGGTCGCCAGTTGGTTGACCCACCGCCGCGAGGACGTGACGGTGCACCTCGTTCTACCCGGCGGATCGTCGGCCGAGTTGGACGTCCGCCGGGCGCGGGACATGGACCAGGTGACGGCGCTCATCGAGGCCGCGGTGCGCGCGGTGGCGCCGGAGTAGGGCCGACCCCCTGATCACTTGATGCGGAGCAGTTCGGGAACCGGTGCTGGAAACTGCTGGTCATCAAGTGATCAAGGGAGCCGCGCGGGGTTACCGGGTGGTTAGGCCGAGGCCGATCGTTTTGGTGAGGGTGGCGTTGTCGTCGTCGCCGTCGAGCGACCAGACCATCGCCCCGCCCAGGCCGGCCCGTCGGATGTAGAGCGTCTTCTGCAACACGACGGCCGGGTCGTCGTACGTCCAGAGGGTCGTACCGTCGAACAGCCAGGCGTGCCCGGCGCGCAGGTCGCGGTGCACGGTGTAGCCGTTTCCGGCCAGGTTCTTGAGGTTCTTGTAGTCCTCGTAGCCGGCCTCGAAGGCGGCCGGCGCGGGCCCGGCGGCCGGCTGGAACAGGCCGTTGCCGCCGCCGGTGACGCCGGTCCAGCCGCGACCGTAGTAGGGGATGCCGAGGACCAGCTTGTGCCGTGGCGCGCCCCGGGCGATCCACCCGTCGACGGCCACCTCGACGGAGAAGTCCGGGTTGTCGGGCGAGCCCGCGGGCACGCGCAGCGCCGACTGCTGGTTGGTGCGGGCCTCCCAGCCGCCGTGGAAGTCGTACCCCTGCACGGTGGCGAAGTCCAGGTACGTGAAGATCTTGCGGCCCTCGTAGCCGGCGTCCATCGTGGCCGGGTTGGCCGGCAGGAAGGCCGTCAGCGGGTGGTGCGAGCGGGTGGTGCGACCGTACGCGTCGAGCTGCCGGCGGAACTCGGCGAGCAGCTTGGTGAAGTTCTCCCGGTCCTCGGGGCGGATGACGTTGCCGGGCTCACCGTCCCAGTTGGGCCACTCCCAGTCGAGGTCGACGCCGTCGAAGACGCCCGCCCCGGCGCCCGGCGCGCCCGGGAGGTTGCCCTTGAGGTACAGGTCGATGCAGGAGGCGACGAACGCCTTGCGGGAGGCGTCCGTGCGGGCGGCGTTGGAGAAGTACGTCGACCAGCTCCACCCGCCCAGCGAGATCAGCACCTTGAGCTGGGGGTGCTTGGCCTTCAGTTTGGCGAGCTGGTGGAAGTTGCCGTTGAGCGCCTGGCCGGGGGCGTCGGCGACGCCGTCGACACTCTCCTCGGCGGGCACCGGCCGCTGGTAGTCGGCCCAGGCGTCGCCCTCGCCCGGCCCGCCGTCCAGATAGCAGCGGCCGTCCTCGCTGATGTTGCCGAAGGCGTAGTTGACGTGGGTGAGGCGGCTCGCCGCCCCGGACGTGTCGAGCTTCTTGACCGGGAAGGCCCGGCCGTAGATGCCCCACTGGGTGAAGTAGCCGACGCGGTGGTAGCCGGGCTGGCGGTCGGGCTTGGCGGTGGCGCTCGCGGCGGCGGGCGGGGCGGCGGTGATCAGCAGGGTCGCCAGGGCGACGACGGCGGTGAGGCGGCGGTGGCGCAATGGACGCATCGGCACTCCCACGACTTATCAAACAGAATTAGTAAAGACACTTATCTGATTGATGAAGTTAAGCCGATCACGCTCTGCGGTCAAGAGCAGTCCGTCCGCCACCGCCGCCCCGGTCGGTCAACCGACCTGGCTGTTGTCCTTCATCGACCCCCAGCCGTGCCACCGGTCGATCTCGATGAGGGCGCTGACCCGGCCCCGATCACGCCGGGGATAGGGATTGCCCATGTAGTGCCGGGCCAACCGGTCAATGTCCGTGAAGTCCTCGTCCACGCGCAGCTCGGCGACGTGCCCGACGATGCTCACGTGGGTGTACCAGCCAGCCTCGTCCAGCACGGTGAGCGAGACCCGGGGATCGTTGCGGACGTGCTCCAGGCGGCGGCGGCTCTCGTCCATGTTCACCAGGATCCGGCCGTCCTCCCACAGGTACCAGGTCGCGGCGGACACCGGCTGACCACCATTGCGAAGCGTGGTCATGACAGCCGGGTTCGGCTTCTTGAGCATCTCGACCGCGGCCTCGGGAAGCGGTGGCTTGGACATGGGTCTCCTCCTCGCGTGGAACAGCTACCCCTGCACCGTACGCACCGACGGCCGGTGGTCGGGCGACATGCCGGCTGGTTCGGCGCGGCGGGGGATCCGAGGGCTCAGCGCAGTTCCTGGATGCGGACCATGTTCCCGGCGGGGTCCCGGAAGGCGCAGTCCCGCACGCCGTACGGCTGTTCCGTCGGCTCCTGGACGACCTCCACGTCACCGGACTGCACCTTCTCGAAGGTGCCGTCCAGGTCCCGGGTCGCCAGCAGGATCCACCCGTAGGTGCCCTTGGCCATCATCTCCGCGATGGTGCGCCGCTCGTCCTCGGTGATCCCCGGATCGGCGGCCGGGGGCGCCAACAGGATGGACGTGCCGGGCTGCCCGACGGGGCCGACGGTGATCCACCGCATCGTGCCCGTTCCGACGTCGTTGCGGATCTCGAAGCCGAGGGCGTCGCGGTAGAAGGCCACCGAGGCGTCCGGGTCGACGTGCGGGAGAACGGTCGTGTGAATGGTGATGTCCATGCTGGTCATGCTAGGGAGGGCCGCCAGCGGTGACTTCTCGATTCCTGATCGGTGCGGCGGGTGGCCGCCGGTACGCACCCGCGTGCGGGCCACCGGAACGGGCCGGTAAGGATGGCTCCATGAGCGATCCCGTACTCCCCGCACGTGTCGTCGTCACCGGCGCCACCGGCAAGCTCGGCCGCGCCGTGGTCGCCCACCTGCGCGGCGTCGGCGTCGACGTGCTCGCGGTGGACCGTGCGGGCGGGCGCGACCCCCGCGACGTCGACGGCGAGTTCCTCCTCGTCGACCTGACCGACTACGGGCAGGTCGTCGAGGCGTTCACCGGGGGCGCGGACGAGCACGCCGGTGGCATCGAGGCGGTCGTGCACCTGGCCGCCGTTCCGGCGCCCGGGCTGATGTCGAACGCGGTCACGTTCGCGAACAACTCCGCCGCGACGTACAACGTCTTCGCCGCCGCCCGGGCGGCCGGCATCAGGCGGGTGGTGTGGGCGTCGAGCGAGACGGTGCTCGGCCTGCCGTTCGACACCCCACCGCCGTACGCGCCGGTCGACGAGGAGTACGCGCCCCGGCCGGAGTCGACGTACTCGCTGAACAAGGCCCTTGAGGAGGAGATGGCGCGGCACTTCTGCCGGTGGGACCCGGAGCTGGTCATGGTGGGTCTGCGCTTCTCCAACGTGATGGACGTCGAGGACTACGCGCCGTTCCCGTCGTTCGACGCCGACCCGCGGGCGCGGCGGTGGAACCTGTGGGGCTACATCGACTCCCGTGACGGCGCCCAGGCGGTGGAACGGGCCCTCGCGTACGACCGGCCGGGTGCGGACGTCTTCATCATCGCCAACGCCGACACCGTCATGACCCGCTCCAGCGCCAGCCTGCTGGCCGAGGTCTACCCGGGCGTCGAGATCCGTAAGGAGCTGGGCGAGCACGAGACCCTGCTCAGCATCGACAAGGCGCGGCGGGTCCTGGGCTACGAGCCCCGGCACTCGTGGCGCGACCACGTCGAGCCCGCTGCGGGCGATCCGGCCTGACGAGCGGGCGTACCGGGATAAAGTTCCCTAAACCGGTACGAGGGGGTGCGGCCATGCTGACGCGCACCTGGATGCGCGGGCTGGCCGACAGCACGAGCCCGCGTTCGGCGACCGTCCTGGAGCTGTTGTTCGACATCGTCTACGTCTTCGCGCTCGCCCGCCTCGCCGGGCGGGTCGCGGACGACCTGACCATCGTCCGGCACACCCTGCTGTCCGAGGCGGGGCAGACGCTGCTGTTCTTCACGGCCATGTGGATGATCTGGTCGCTGAACGCGCTGGTGGCCAGCACCTACGACCCGCGCCGGGTGGACCTGCAGGTCCTCCTGCTCGCCACCATGTTCGGCACGCTGGTGCTGGCGGTCTCGCTGCCGCAGGCGTTCGGTCAGCGAGGCATGATCTTCGCCTGCACGTACGTCGTCATCCAGCTCGGCAGGCCGCTCTACCTGGTGTTCGCCCTCCGGGGTCATCCGGCGCAGATGTTCTCGTACCGGGTGCTGACCTGGCACGCGGTCTCCGGCGCGCTCTGGATCGGTGGCGGCCTCGACGGCGGCCTCGGTCGCGGTGTCTTCTGGACGCTCGCGCTCGGCATCGAACTGGTCGGTGCGGCCTTCAACTGGCCCGTGCCGCGCATCGGCCGCGCGCCGATCGCCAGCCTGGTCTCGGTGTCCGAGGTGCACCTCGCGGAGCGGTACAACCAGTTCTTCATGATCGCGCTGGCCGAGGTGGTGCTCGAAGCCGGCGCCGCCGTCAGCTTCCCGGGCTTCTCGACCGAGCGGACCATCGTCCTGGTGTCCGCGTTCGTCGCCACGGTCTCGTTCTGGCGGATCTACTTCTACCACGTGGGGCCGGGCCAGCAGGCCAGCGGCAGCGCCGGCGGGGAAGGGCTCCAACTGTCGCGACTGGCGAGCTACAGCCTGCTGTTCATCGTCGGTGGCATCATCTGCACCGCCGTCGGTTTCGGGCAGGTCATCGAGGATCCGCATCCGCCCATCGACTGGGCGCTGGTGGCCATCATCTTCGGTGGTCCGGTGCTGTTCCTGATCGGCCGCAGCTTCCTGGAGCGCCGGTACCAGTCCGCGCCGCGCTGCCAGATGTTGTTTGTCGGCGCTGCGGTGCTGGCGGTGGCGGCCCTGCCCAGCGTCCTGCTCCCGCCGGTCGCCGTGACCGGCCTGGCGGCGCTGATCCTGGCCGGGATCGCCGTCGCCGACGGGCACGCCCACCGACGCGGCGCGCAGACCAATCCGACGCTGTGAGCCGGGGTGTTGAACGCCGACGGCGCCTCCCGTATGGTGGCGGCACGCCGTCGAGCCGAGAGGAGGTCAGAACAATGTCCGATGTTCTGCGCCCCCTCCGCGCACCGGCGTCCGCGCGGATCTGACCCGGGGCGTCCGCTTTCCGGAGGTCCGCCATGACCAGTCTGCTCATCCGCCCGCTCGTCGCGGGCGAGGAGAATCTGTTCGACTCCATGACCGATCCGCTGCCCCAACTGCGGCAGATCCCGTACGCCGACGGCATCGCCGGCGGCGGCTACCGACCCGAAACCACCTGGATCGCCCTGCGCGACGGCCGGGTCGTCGGCCGGGCCGCCTGGCTCCTCCCGCCCGGGGCCGTCGGCGCCCCCTGGCTGGAGCGGTTCGACCTGGCCGCCGAGCCGGAGGTGGGGGCCGCGCTGCTGCGCGCCGCCCACGAGGCGCTGGGAGGTCCCGGTAGCTACTACGCGGCGCTGCCGGCGCACTGGCGGCGTCGACCCGAGGTGCTGGCCGTGGTCAGCGCGCCGATGGAGGCGGCCCGGCTCGCCGGCCTGGTCGAGGTGGGTGAGCGGCTGCGCTGCTCGTGGACGGGCACGCCGCTGCCGGCGACCTCCGGCCGCTACACCTTCCGGCCACCCGTCGACGTGGCGGAGATCAACGCCCTGGTCGCCCGGATCGCCGAGCCCGACGTCCTGACCGGCAGGGAGATCGCGAGTGCCGTCGCCGGAGTTGACCTGGCCACCGATCCGGTGGCCTGGCTGGGGGAGTCGCCCGACGACTGGCGGGTCGGCGTGGCGGACGGGCGGCCGGTGGGGCTGGTCGGCACGGCCGGCGACGCCTGCTATCCACTCCTGGCGTACCTCGGCCTGTTCGACGACGCGGCGCGCGGTGAGCTGCTGACCGAGGCGGTCCGGGTGCTCGCCGCCGGTGGCGCGCGGGAGGTGATCGCCGACGTGGACGCCCACCGCGTCGCGGTGCTCGCGGAGCTGGAACGCACCGGATTCCGGCAGCTCCGCGCCCGGGTGCTGTTCGAACCGCCTGCCTCGCCAGGCGGGACGGCGTAGTCCCTGCAGGGTGCGCCCCGGGTCACCGGGGCGCGCCCCCGCGGCCGTGCCGACGTCACCTCCTGTCAGGATCTGCCCATGCCGGAGTTCCTCACCCTCGTCGTCGGCGCGACGGCGCTGGTCGCGGCGGCGGTCGCCGGGCTGTACCTCTGGCCGCTGGGGCACCGGAAGCTGCGGCTCGCACCGGCGTCACCGCTCGACTTCGATGCCGCCACCGCTGCCGCGCAGAGCACCACGGCGGCAGAGGCCACGGATCCGCAGGTACGGCCGGAGTCGCGCAGCCGTCTGCTGAGCCACGGCTCGCGTACCGCGCGGGCCGTCCTGCTGCTGCACGGCTACACCATGGCGCCGGAGCAGTACGACGCCCTGGCCGAGGTGTTCTTCGCCCGGGGCTACAACGTGTGGATACCGCGCGCCCCGCACCACGGCACCGTCGACCGGCGGGCCCACCACCGGGTCGGGGCCGGCGAGCTGACTGCGTACGCCCAGCAGGCCGTGACGGTCGCGGCGGGCCTGGGGGACGAGGTGGGCGTGGTCGGCATCTCCGGTGGCGCGGTGCTGGCCACCTGGCTGGCCCAGACCCGGGGAGACGTCGTACGGCGGCTGTTGGTGCTGTCGCCGTTCTTCGGCCCCCGGCAGGCCCCGGCGTTCGCGGTCCGGCCCCTCATCACGCTGTACGGGCGGCGCGTCCTGCGCGACCGGGTCACCGCGCGCGGCTACTCGCTGGCGGCGGTCACACGGTACCTGACGATCGTGCGGTCCCTGCCGCGTACGGCGCGACGGACCGGCCTCGTGAGCGCGGCCGTGGCGATCAGCCCGCTCGACACGGTGGTGGATCCCGCCGCGGCAGTGCGGGTGCCCCGCCGGATCGCCCGGGCGAACGGCATCGACCTGCGGGTGTACGCCCTGCCCGAGTCGCTGGGGGTTCGCCACAACACCCTCGACCTGACCGCGCTCGACGACCGGGCCGCCGACGTGTTGCGGCGCTACGTCGACCTCTACGAGGGCTCTTCGGCGTCGACGACCTCAGCCGCCGTGGGCGGCCAAGGGTTGTGACCCACGCTGGGGTGCGGCGGTGCGCCGCGCGCAAGCAGCGGCACACCGCCTCGACGCGTGGCTACCGCGCGGTGTCGGCAGCGGCGTTGACGACCTGCGGGGCGTAGCCGGCCGGCTTGTCGCCGATGGAGAGACCCGGACTCACCACCCAGGACTGGTACTGCGGGGTGAACATGCCGTACGGCAGCCCGAGGTTCGGGGCGCTGGCCTCGTCGAGCCGGCGACGGGCGTCGGCCGGGATCTCGAAGTCGAGCGCCTCGAAGTTGCTGGCGACCTGCGCGGCGCTGCTCGCGCCGATGATCACCGAGGCGACGGCGGGCTGGGTGGCGACCCAGTTGATCGCGACCTGTGCCATGCTGCGGCCCAGATCGGCGGACACGCTCTCCAGCGCGTCGATGACCTGCCAGTCGCCGGGGCTGATCTCCCGACCCCCGGCGTTGGGAGTGGTCAACCGGCCAGACCCGCTCAGGCCCTCGCCGCTGCGCCGGTACTTGCCGGTGAGCAGGCCGCCGGCGATCGGGCTCCACGCGGTCAGCCCCATGCCCACGGTCTGCGCCATCGACACGAACTCCGCCTCGACGCCGCGGTTGACCAGGGAGTACGGCAGTTGCAGATTGATCAGCGGGGCCAGGCCGTGCGCCTCGGCGTAGCTCTGCGCGCGGGCCGCGTACCAGGCCGGTACGTCGGAGAGGCCGGCGTACCGGATCTTGCCGGAGCGCACCAGGTCGTCGAGGGTGTGCACGACCTCCTCGACCGGGGTGATCCGGTCCCAGGTGTGCAGCAGGTACAGGTCGATGTAGTCGGTGGCGAGTCGGCCCAGGGACGCCTCGACGGCCCGGATGATGTGCTTGCGGCCGTTGCCGCTCGCGTTCGGGTCGCCCGGGTCGATGGTGTTGGTGAACTTGCTGGTGAGTACGAGTCGATCGCGGACACCGGCCCGGTCGATCAGGCGGCCGAGGATCTTCTCGCTCTCCCCGGCGGTGTAGAAGTCCGCCGTGTCGACGAAATTGCCGCCCGATTCGAGATACTGGCGGAAGATCGGCTCGGACTCCTCCTCGGTCTTGCCGTACGCGGCGTGGAAGCCGTCGACACCGAAGTTCATCGTGCCCAGCGCGAGTCGGCTCACCCGCAGGCCGGACCGTCCGAGCAGGTAGTACTGGTTCATCGTCGCGTCCTCCCGGTCGCTGTGCGGTCCTCGGAGCGGGCCGCGCGTTCACGACCTTGGCTCGCCAGAAATGGACCTGCAAGTCCAAAACCCGAGCTAGGGTGAGGCCATGACTCGCGCGTTGACCCGCAAGGGCGAGGCGACCCGGGCGCGGATCGTCGCCGGCGCCGCCGCCGAGATCCGTGAGCGCGGCGTCGACGAGGTACGCCTGGAAGATGTGATGGCCCACACCGGCACCAGCAAGGGTCAGCTCTTCCACTACTTTCCGGACGGCAAGGAGGAGTTGCTGCTCGCGGTGGCCCAGCACGAGGCCGACCAGGTGCTCACCGACCAGGAGCCGATGCTCAGCAATCTGACCTCCTGGCCGGCCTGGCAGGCGTGGCGGGACCGGCTCGTCGAGCGCTACCTCGCGCAGGGCGTGAAGTGCCCGCTCAACGGGCTGCTCGGCCAGACGGGTCGGCGCGCGCCGGGCGCGCAGGCGATCGTGACCGGGCTCATGTGGCGCTGGCAGGACAAGATCACCGAGGGCATCCGGCACATGCAGTCGACCGGAGACATCGCTGCCGAGGTGGACGCCCACCGAACGGCGGCGGCGCTGCTGGCCGGCATCCAGGGCGGCGTCCTGCTGCTGATCAACACCGGAGAGGTCGACCACCTGGAGGCCGCCCTGGACCTCACGCTCGACTCGCTGCGGGCCGGCCGCAGCGGCAACCCGAACCTGGAAGAGGCACCGCAGTGACCGACGACAACCGACCGCCATTGGTCCTGATCCACGGCCTGACCTACGACAAGAGGCAGTGGGACCCGGTGCGGCGCGAGCTGGCGGCGATCGACCCGGACCGGCGGATCCTCGCCCTCGACCTGCCCGGTCACGGCGACGCGCCCCGGCGGGACTCCTACCGGATGTCCGAGGTCGCCGAGGTCGTGCACGCCCGGGTGACCGAGGCGGGTCTCGGCACGCCGATCGTGGTGGGGCACTCGGTGGGCGCGGTCGTCGCCACGACCTACGCGGCGCACTATCCGGTGCGGGGCGTGGTCAACCTGGACCAGATCCTGCTGCCCGGCCCGTTCGGCGCCGCCGTACGCGAGGCCGAGCCGACGCTGCGCGGCCCGCAGTGGCGGCAGGTGTGGGATCGCATGCTGGCCGGTATGGGCATCGAGTCGTTGCCGGCCGAGGCGCGGGCGATCGTCACCACCGCGACCGACCCCCGGCCGGATCTGCTGCTGGGGTACTGGGGCGAGATCCTGCACTCCTCCGACGAGGACATCGCCGCCGCGCGCTCCGGTGACCTGCGGTCGATCGCGGAGCGGGGAGTTCCCTACCGCTGGGTGACCTCGTCCGAGCCGCCGGCTCGTTACCTCGCCTGGCTGACGGGAGTCCTGCCGGAGGTCGAGGTCACCGTGCTGTCCGGCAGCCACTTCCCGCACCTGGCGGAACCGGCGACGATCGCCCGGCTGCTGGTGAGCTGAACGCGGCGGCGGGCCCGAACCGTCAGGTCGGCCGGGGCGTTCCCGGTGGTCGGTCGAGCTGGTCGAGACGGGCGAGATCGCCGTCACCGGCTCGGATCACGGCTGCGGCCAGCGCCGTGGTGTCCGGGTGGACGCCGGCCCGCTGCTCGGCAGCGGCGATCTTGACCGTCTGCGCGAGGTGCGCCCGCAGATGCGTGGCGAGCAGCCGCTGGAAGGCCTTCCCGGTGGCCGACCGGAGCGCGGCCAGCTCGTCGGCGGTGATCATGCCGGGCATGTCGTGACCCTCGTGCGGGTTGGTCGTCGGCGCTCCGGCCTCGCCGAGCAGGTCACGGGAGCGGGCCAGGTCGGCCCGGTTGCCCGCCTGGACCCGCGCGGCCAGCCCGCGCCAGGTCGGGTCGGTGGTGTGGGTGGGCACCAGGTCCAGCACCGGGAGCAACCGTTGCGTCATCGCCGCCGTGAGTTGCAGCCAGGCGATGTCGGTGGGGCTGAACGCGCCGGTCGACGGGGCGGCGACGGCCGGCGTGGAGAGCGGTGGTGCCGCCTCGTCCGTGCTGCTCGACGGTCCACCGGCGCAGCCGGCGGCGAGTACCGCTGTCATGAGCAACGCGACCTGCACGCGCATGCCTCCTCCTTCCGCCGCGGCCTCCCGAGGAGCGGGGGACGACCCGGCAGGACCGGGCCGTCCCCGTCGGGTACGACGATTCAGATCGGTCGGCCGTCGTGTCCACACTTGATGACCGGACGGATGCAGTCCTGGACCCGGCGGGCCATTTCCGCGGTCGGCCAGGCGTTGAAGAAGTCGCCGTGCATGGTGTAGCCCGGCCCGGAGGCGAGCCGGAAGTGCGACGGGTCGCCGTTGACCGGGTACCGCAGCACCTGCCGCAGCTTCGGCACGTGCACCGGGTGGGTGCTCGGGCAGGCCTGGTTCACCGGGTACGCCAGGTGGCTCTTGTGGTCCGCGGAGTCCAGGTCGCGGCCGTTCCAGCACTGCGGGAAGTCCAGGTACGACTCCAGCATTGTGCCGGCCGGGCAGTTGACGAAGTCCTTGGACGGTGGCACCTGACCGGCGTGCAGGCAGGACCAGCGGGCGATGCTGTCGTTCGGGCCGGTGGCCTTCGCGTTGCCGGCGACGAGCCGCAAGCCCTGCGGGATCGGTTGGGTGTTGGCGACGACGTCGGAGCGCACCCCCTCACCGAGGTAGTAGAACGTGGCGATGGCCGGTTCCACCGCGACGTTGTCGCGGTAGAGGGTCGGCACCCAGTACGACGAGACGTCCACCGCCGGGTCGCAGGTGGTGGTGGACTTCACCAGGTCGGGCAGGGTGGTGGTGGCGTTCGTCGCCGTGCTGCCGAAGAAGCTGTGCATGTGCGAGGCCCCTGGCAGTCCGGGGAAGACGATCGGGTCGTCCGGCAGCCGGTGACTGTACGTGCAGTCGGCGGGGAACTCGGCGACCCGGATGACGTTGGCGACCGGGGCGGCGTCGGCCCGGTCGGTGGTCGAGACCAGGTACGTGCCGAGGAGGGTCAGCAGGGCGCCGATCGCCACGGTGAGGCGTAGCCGGCGGGGGACGTGGGGTGCGGCCCTGTCCATCTGGTAACTCCTGTCGGGGGACGGGTCAGGGGCAACTCCGATGCCGCCGCCGAAGACAGCGGAGTGTGCCCTGGCCAGACTGGTGGTGGCCCGGTGGGCCGGTGCGAGAGAGCGCTCTCAGCAGTCCAAGCCTCACCCTGATGTCGAAAGTTGTCAATACGTCCCGCAGTTGCTGGAAAAATGACGACGACAGCACACCGGCCGGGCCGGTGGTGAGGGCCCGGCCGGCTGCCGCGCGGTGAACTATCTTCCTAGGATGCCCTAGTGGGTGTGCCCGCCGCCCCGGACGGTGTCAGCGTTCGCGACCGGGAAGCATCGCCAGGGCCTTCGAGCGCTGCGCGACGAGGTCGGCGTAGGTGCCGTCGCGCTCGGCCCAACGGTGCATGTGCACGCCCTTGACGAGGATTTCGCTCGGGGTGGGGTTCGCCGAGAGCAGCTGCATGACCTCGGTGGCGAAGTCGTCGAGCGGCAGCGCGCGCGGGTTCACCTTCTCCTGACCGGCTGTCGCGACGGCCGGGGGGACGAGTTCGACGACGTCGACACCGGTGCCGTCGAGTTGCGCGCGCAGTGCCTCGGAGTAGGCGTGCACCCCGGCCTTCGAGGCGGCGTAGCTGGGCATGGGCGGGAACGGCAGGAAGGCGATGCCGGAGGTGACGGTGATGAAGGTGCCCGCACCCCGACCGACCAGATGCGGCGTGAAGGCGTCGATGACCCGGATGGTGCCGACCAGGTTGGTGTCGATCGTCGTCTGCGCCGCCGCGAAGTGCGCAGGGTCGCGAAGGTCTTCCAGGAGCATGGCACCCGACATCGTCACCACCGTGTCCAGCTCGGGGTAGCGGGCGAGCACGGCGTCCCGGGCGGATGCGACAGAGGCGCCGTCGGTGACGTCGATGCCGAACGTGCCGAAACCTTCCGTGGCGAGGTCCGCGAGGGCCTCTGGGTTGCGACCGCCAACGGCCACGGTGCTGCCCGCCGCGGCGAACCGCCGGGCCAACTCCCGCCCGATACCCGAGGTGCCGCCGACCATGAAAGCTGTGCGGTTGGAGAGATCCACGAGATCTTCCCTTCGATCCAGAGGGCGCCGACGCGGAAACTCGCGGGCGCAGACGGTGCTGCTCGCTGTCCTTGCCGAACAGGGCGATCACCAGTCTTGACCGAGCCCGGCGGGGGTGGCAGGGCCCCGGTTTTCCCAGGTCCCACCAGGGCCCCTCTGCGGCACCCGCGCCGCACTACCGTGGTGACCATGAGGGAAGAGGAGTCGGGCGGCGGCCACCGGCTGGGCAGCTACCTGCGGGCCCGCCGCGAACTGGTCTCACCGTCGCAGGTAGGGCTCCCGAGCGGTGGCCGGCGCCGCGTGCCCGGCCTACGCCGCGAGGAAGTCGCCCTGCTCGCCGGGATCAGCCCCGACTACTACCTGCGGCTGGAACGGGGGCGGGACAGGAACCCCTCACCGCAGGTCCTCGAATCGCTCGCGCGCGTCCTGCAGCTCGATGACATCGAGCGGATGTACCTGCTCGACCTCGCGGCGGCGCGCCCCCGGGCGCCGCGCCGCAAGCGGTCCGAGCAGGTACCGGCGCGCGTGTACGAGCTGCTTGCCCACCTTCAGGTCCCCGCGTTCGTCGAAGGACGCGCCTTCGACGTGCTGGCCTCCAACCCGATGGCCGTGGCGTTCTCCCCGCGCCTGCGGCCCGGTGAGAACCGGTTGCGGTCGCTCCTGCTCGATCCCGAGGAACGAGCCTTCCACCAGGACTGGACGAAGGCCACCGCCAACTTCATCGCCACCCTCCGCACCACCATCGGGGACGACATCGACAACCCCCGGTTCGTCGAGCTGGTGGGCGAACTCGCGCTGTCCAGTCAGCGGTTCCGCACCCTGTGGGCCCGCCACGACGTCCGCAATCTCGACGGAGGCACGACGACGGTGCACCACCCCGTCGTCGGTGACCTACGCCTGCACCGGGACAAGCTCCCCATCGATGACGTCATCCTCGTCGTCTACTACCCCGACAAGGACAGCGACAGCGACGAGAAACTGCGACTCCTCGCCGCACTCGCACACACCGGGAGCGCCGACGACCAGACACGGGTGGGGCGGCCCGACGCGTCGTCGGACCGCCCCACCCGTTGACGGAGTCGATCAGAAACCGAGTACGCCCCGCCCGCCCACCACGGGCAGTCGCAGTTCGCTGTCGTTCGGGGCGACCCGCAGCTCGGTGCCGCCCAACGGCAACAGCGTGTACTCCTGATCGCTGGAGAAGACGACCACGCCGATCCGGTGGCCCGCCGGGAAGACGTAGTCCTTCGGCTCCATGGTCCACCGGTAGTCGTACAGCTTGCCCTGCTTGACCGGCGCGGTGCGCGCGGCGCTGACGCGGTTCTGCGGGTCCATCCAGCCGCGCGTCACCACGACGGGCGTGGCGGTCGACCCGGCCGGGCCGTAGTCGACCAGGTAGGCCGTGAGGTTGGCGTCCGGCTTGTTGTCGATAGCCATCCGCAGCCGCATCTCGGGGCGGCCGGAGATGCGCACGCTCTGCGCGAGCGTGGGGGAGCGGTAGGCGAGTCGGTTGGCGCTGGCCGTGTCCGGGTCGGCGACCAGGGTGTCCGGGTGGATCGTCCGTCCCTCGTCGACGAAGCTCTGCTCGATGCGGGCCTTCGGCGGCTTGGCAGTGGTGAGCGTGCCCGGGGCGGTGGCGTCGGTGGCGGCGAACCGCAGCCCGACCTCGCGTGCGGCCGGGTCGGGCCAGTTGGCGTACGTGGTGTAAACCCGGTCCTCGCGCTGGAGCACCGCCGTCGGTTCGTCCATGATGCCGTTGCGCACGTTCCACAGCCAGTAGTCGAACCAGCGGTTCTCGGTCTGCTTGTACGTCCAGGTCTGCCCGCTGGGCAGGGTCACCGAGGCGCTGCTGCCCGGTCCGCCGTGCCCGCCCTGGTGCAGCCAGATCTTGCGCGGTACGTGGCGCTTGGCCAGCTCGTCCCACCAGCCGGCGAAGTGCTCGGTCTTGACGTTCCAGTCGTTGAGGCCGTGCACGACGAAGACGCTGGCCTGAACGTTGCGGGCGTCGAGGTAGTCGCGGTCGCGCCAGAACTTCGAGTAGTCGCCGGTGACCCGGTCCTGCTCCTCGGTGATCTGCGCCAGCTCGTCGGCGCACTGCCCCTCGGCGCGTGCCTGCCCGGCCGTGTACTGGGCCAGGATGTCGAGGTCCTCGCCCTGGAACGTGCCGGGCGCGACCACCAGACCGTTGGCCCGGTAGTAGTCGTACCAGCTGCTGATCGCCGAGACCGGCACGATGGTCTTCAGGCCTTTGACCCCGGTGGTGGCCACCTGGTTGGGCAACGTCCCGTTGTAGGAGACGCCGGTCATGCCGACCGCGCCGGTGGTCCAGCCGGCGGTGACCGGGGCGCCGTTGGCGTCGTACCCCTTGGCCCGCCCGTTGAGCCAGTCGATGACGGCCTTGGTGCCGAGCGTCTCGGCCTGGTCACCGCTGGTCGGGCAGCCGTCCGAGTCACCGGTGCCGACGCTCTGGCCGAGCACCACCGCGTACCCGCGCGGCACGTAGTAGTCGTCCAGCGAGCCGGGCAGGTTGGCCTTGGCCTGGGCGCGCTGCGTGCCGGCGTCGAGCGCACGCCGGCCGGAGCGGTCGGTCAGGCCGTTCTGCGGCAGGTCGTCGACGAGCACGCTCGGGTACGGCACGTCGCCCCAGGTGCCCTTGCGGTAGGGGCTGTGCTCGAAGATGACCGGCACCTTGAAGCCCTCGGTGGCGGTCTCCCGCGGCCGGGAGATGTCGATCGCCACCCGGTCGGGACGACCGTCGTGGTCGGTGTCCACCGGGGTCTGGACGTACACCCGCTCCTCGATGGCGTCGGCGAGCGAGAACACCGGTTGGGTCATGCCGTCGGCCACGACGATGCCGGTGGGCGCGGACGCCGTGGGGCGGGCGGCTGCGGGTGTCGGTGTCGCGCTCAGGACCAGTGCGCCGGACACGCCGACGCTCAGAAGTGCCAGATGACGGGGTCGACGCACGCGCGTCTCCCTTCGGTCGGGCTGGTTGCCGGGTCTCGGCAGGGGCCAGTCGCGAAGATCCATTCGTCGCCATGCTAGGTGCGGGTGGACGTCGGCGTCGATCCCTTCGGGTGGCCGACTCCGGCCGTTCTCCCGATCGGGGTCGGCGGCGGTAACCGAATCGACATCGAACCAGGTGGGCCGTCGACACATGGCGGGCAACGTTGTCTCGGCGGGGAAAAAAACCGTCTTCGCGACCTCCCGAAGATCCGCCGCGCAGACCTATGATCTTGCAAATGTCGCCCAAGAGGCGCCATTTGTCCACATGAGACAGGAGCGACATGCTCAGGAGAACACGCTGGCTGCTGGCCGTCGCCGTGACGGCTACGGCGCTGACCGCCGTGCCCGGCGGCACCGCCACGGCCGGCCCCGGTGGTATCGCCGGCACCGACACACCCCGCACCTCCCCGGACGGCAAGACGCACACCGTCACCCTGCTGACCGGCGACGTGGTGACCGTCCTCAGCACCGGCTCGGGCTGCCCGCAGGTCACGATCCGGCCGGTCGACGAGAACGCGGTGATCGACCAGAGCTGCGGCCCCGACGGGCATCTGCACGTCGTCCCCGCCCGCGTCGCGTCCCAGATCGGCTCGGTCCTCGACCCCGACCTGTTCGACGTCACCGCCCTGATCGCCGACGGGTACGACGACGAGAGCACCACCCAGCTGCCGGTCATCGTGCAGCCCGCCACCGCCTCCGCCCGGGTGGCCGCGCTCGCCGACGTGCAGACGCTCTCCAGCATCGGCGCCGTGGCCGGCCACGTACCCAAGAAGAGCCCGGCCACCGCGAAGCTCGCCACCAACTCGCTGCTGGCCGGCGCGAAGAAGGTCTGGTTGGACCGCAAGGTCCGCGCCACCGCCCTGCCCGCCGCCGCGAAGCCCGCCGGCCTGGACCGCAACCTGACCCAGATCGACGCGCCCGACGCCTGGAAGGCCGGCTACACCGGCAAGGGCGCCCGGGTCGCGGTGCTCGACACCGGCGCCGACTTCAGCCACCCGGACCTGGCCGGGCGGGTCGTCGAGCGGGCCGACTTCACCGCCGAGGGCGGTGACGCCGTCGACCACAACGGCCACGGTACGCACGTCGCCTCGACCATCGCCGGCACCGGCGCAGCCTCGCACGGTCAGCGTCGTGGCGTCGCGCCGGACGCCCAGCTCGTGATCGGCAAGGTGCTCGACGACCACGGCTCCGGCGAGGACTCCGGCATTATCCTCGGCATGGAGTGGGCGGCCACCCGGGCCGACGTCATCAACATGAGCCTCGGCGGCAGCCAGGCCGACGACGGCAGCGACCCGCTCTCGCTCGCCGTCGACGCCCTGAGCCGGCAGACCGGCACGCTGTTCGTCATCGCGGCCGGCAACAGCGGCGCGCAGATCTCCTCGCCCGGGTCGGCCGCCACCGCGCTCACCGTCGGGGCCGTCGACCGCGACGACAAGCTCGCCGACTTCTCCAGCCGGGGACCGCTGATCAACAACCACGCGGCCAAGCCGGAGCTGGTCGCGCCGGGCGTCGACATCGTCGCGGCCCGTGCCGCCGGCACCAACCTGCAGGACCCGATCGACAGGTACTACGAGTCGCTCAGCGGCACCTCGATGGCGACGCCGCACGTCGCCGGCGCCGCCGCGCTGCTCGCCCAGCGGCACCCCGACTGGACCGGCGAGAAGATCAAGGCCGCCCTGGTCGGCGCGTCCGACCCGCTGACCGGCATCGACCCGTACGCCATCGGAGCCGGCCGCCTCAACGCGGCCCGTGCCCTCGGCGGCCCGACCAGCGACCAGCCGGTGATCAACCTCGGCACGTTCGCGTACCCGCAGGCCGGGACCAGCGAGACGAAGCTGAGCTGGACCGGCGGGTCCACCCCGGCCACGACGGTCCTCGACCTCGACGTGTCGATCGTCAACCACGACGGCCAGAGCGTGCCGCGCGGCGCGGCGTCGCTGTCGACGAGCCGGGTGACCCTCAAGCGGGGCGCGACGGGGGCGGCGACGCTGCGGATCAACCGCGCGGCGCTGGCCAGCCGGCCGGGCCTCTACCTGGCCACCGTCACCGCCCGCACCGGCCTCAACGTGGTCGCCTCCACTCCGGTGAGCTTCTACGTCGAGCAGCCCAGCTACGACCTGACGATCCACACCAAGCCGATGCCCGGCCTGCGCGAGGGCGCGGACGCCTGGATCAACCTCATGGTCGCCAACCTCACCGACCCGCTGCTGTTCTACGGCGGAGCCGGTGGCACTCCGGGGGACACGTTCACCCTGCGGGTGCCGGCCGGACGGTACTCGGTGCTCGGCGCGTCGATCGCCTACTACGTCGACAGCGACGTGCAGGAGAGCACCCTCACCGCCGCAGGTGACCTGGACATGCGCGCCGACCGGAGCGTGACCCTCGACCCGGCGCAGGCCCGGCCGGTCACGGCGACCGTCGACGGGGCGGCCACCCGGACCACCCGGACCGACCTCACCACCTTCCAGACCGCGGTGAACGGCCTGCCGTGGTGGCACCAGATCAGCGGGTTCGGTGTGGCGACGGCGATCCGCAGCGTGGCGGTCCCGAAGCCCACCATCGGATCGCGGCGCACCTGGGCGGCGGTCAACATGGACTCGCCGGCCGGTACCGCGAAGCCGTACCGCTACAACATCGTGCACGAGTACACCGCCGGCGTGCCCGCCGACCCGTCGTTCCGGGTGACCAGGGCGGAGCAGGCCCGGCTGGCCCGCATCGACGAGCGGTTCCACCAGACCGACTCACCGGAGATGTACACCACGTTCGTCCGCTTCGGTGAGACTGTCGACGGGGTGCCGGTGACCCAGACCTTCGAGGGCGTCATGCCGCCGAACCGGACGTCGTACCTGTCACCGGAGATCGTCTGGGCCGACCAGGGTGTCTACGGCGGACTGGGGGCCATGGAGGCGCCGCGCCAGTACCGGCCGGGCAGCCAGCAGTCCAAGGTCTGGGCGCGGCAGCCGCTGCACTCCGACTGGTACGACGACCCGGCCGGTGACGGCTGGAGCTGCGCCAGCCCGCCGTCGCGGACCCAGGGCAACCTGCACCTGGACATGGTGACGCTGACCGACCAGCACCAGCGCGCCGACTGCCTGCAGGGTGAGGCGATCGGGGTGAAGCGCACGCTGTCGCTGTACCGCAACGGCAAGCTGGTCGAGCAGAGCGACCGGCCGATCGCCGACTTCACGGTGCCGCAGTCGATGGCCGACTACCGGCTGACCTTCGACGTCGACACCAGCCTCATCCTGCCGATCTCCACCAAGGTCAACACGTCCTGGACGTTCCGGTCCGCCGGGCCGGTCGGGACCGGCCGCATGCCGTTGCCGCTGCTCGCGGTCGACTACGCGCTGCCGATGGACCACGACAACCACACCGTCGGCGGTCCGGCGGAACTGACCGTCCGGCAGGCGTACGGCGTCAAGGCGCAGAAGGTGACGTCGATGCAGGTGTGGACGTCGACTGACGACGGCGTCACCTGGAAGTCGGCCCGGGTCACCGGAAGCGGTGACAACTACCGGTTCGACCTGCCGAAGGTCGCCTCCGGGCAGGCCGTCTCGCTGCGGGTGAAGGCCGCCGGCAACGGCGGTAGCGGCATCGAGCAGACCGTCATCCGGGCGTACCACGCCGGCTGACGGGTGACGTGGTGTCGGCTCGGCTACGGCCGGGCCGACACCACCGCCGTCACTGACCCTCCCAGACCGCCTTCGCGCCGGAGTCGCCGGTACGGACCACGTAGTACACGGCGACGGCGGCGGCCACCACCGACAGCACCTGCAACGCCACGGTCACCGCCCGGTTGGCGGGTACGCCCTCGACGGCGCGCGGCGGGACGAAGCGGACCAGGGCCAGCGCCACGATTCCCAGCGCGATCGTCGCGTACAGGGTCATGTCCCCGAAATCCTGGTGCGCCTCCAGCTTCGGGACGAACTCCGGCGTCACCCGGTTCGCCGAGCGCAACCGCTCGAAGAAGGCGTCCCCGGTGAGCTTCGCCAGCAGCGCGCAGATGGGCGCGCCCACCGCGAGCAGCGCCAGCACCCAGCGCGTGTGCGGCCGGATCGGCGCGACGAGCGCGTAGCCGATCGCGAGGAGCGCCAGCAGCGGCACGAACACGACCGCGGCGTGCAGCACGAGCGGGTGGGCGGGGATGCCCTGGAACTCTTCGAACATTCGGCGACTCCTCCGGCCATGGCGGATCTCGATGATCCGCGGCATGGAGGCTATCGGTACCGATCGGGCGTGCCCAGAGTCGCGTACGCGGAGCCACCACTCAGCTCCGTGAGCGCGGCAGGCAGTCCTTCTTGTACTTCAGGCCCGATCCGCACCAGCAGGCGTCGTTGCGCTCGGGTGGCCAGGGCACGCGGGCGGCGGGCCGCGCCGACACCTCGGCCGCGTAGCCGGCCCGGATCGCCGCGTCGGTCGGGTCGCCGTCGCGTCCACGGGCGAACGCGTCCAGGCCGGCCACCGTCGCCCGGTACACGCCCAGCCCGGTCCGGCCGGCGCCGGTCAGCCGTACCAACTCCTTCTCCAGTCGGGCCCGGTGCGCGTCCCAGTCCGGCCCGTACACGTCGGTCAGCTCGGGGTGGGCGGCGAGCAGCTCGTCGAACTCGTCGCGGGGCCAGAGCAGCAGATCCGACGCGCCGCCCTGGCGTTCCGAGACCTGGCGGACGAGCTGGTTCTCCAGCCGGTCGGCCAGATCGTCCTGCCGGTCGTGCGTCAGGTTGAGGTTGCGGCGTACCCGGTGGCGCTGTTGCAGCAGCAGGAACAGCACACCGGGGGCGTCCGGCGGACCGACCTCCGGGTCCGCCGTGGTGTCGCGCTCGGCGAGCAGTGTGCCGACCGCCTCGCTCAGCCACGTCTCGGCGGTCGACGACCGACCGGCCGCGTCCAGCGCCGCGCTCAGGTAGGCCGGCACGTCGGGCTGCGTGAGCAGCAACGGACGCAGCGCGGTCAGCTCGGCCATCGCCTCGTCGTCCCGGCCGCCGGCCTGGAACATCACCCGGGCCCGCAGCGCGCGGGCCACGCCCGCCCGGGGGTCGTCGACCGAGGGGTACGCCGCCAGCGCCTGATCCGCGTACCGCAGGGCCGCGTCGGTCCGGGCCCGGATCCGGGCGATCTCGGCGGCGAGCGTCAGGGCGTCCCCGGCATCGTCCGGATCCTCCAACCGGCCCTGCTCGACTGCCTCGGCGAGGTCGGCCGCGACACCGAGCGGGTCGGCCGCACCGAGCGCCGAGCGGCGCAGTTCGGCGAGGTCAGCCTTGGTGAGTACGTCTCTCGTCGGCACGATCTCACGGTACGTCGGAGGGCTCCCGTCCGGTCCAATTATGGTCATCTGCCGTCAACCCGCCCCCGATACCGTCCGGTCGCCAGTTTCTCGACCAGAGCACACAAAGGCGGAGTTATGGGCACGGTGGATCGGCGTACGTTCCTCAAGGCGATGGGAGTTCCCGCGATCGGCGCGGCGCTCCCGCTGGACCTCAGCAAGGCGCTCGCCATCCCGGCGAACAACCGGACCGGCTCGATCGAGGACGTCGAGCACGTGATCATCCTGATGCAGGAGAACCGGTCCTTCGACCACTACTTCGGCACCATGCGCGGTGTGCGTGGCTTCGGCGACCCGCATCCGGTGACCCTGCCGTCGGGCAAGGACGTGTGGCACCAGCCCGACGGCGCCGACGAGCTGCTGCCCTTCCGCCCCGAGGTGAAGGACCTCGGCCAGACCTTCCTGCCGGACCCGCCGCACGGCTGGAACGACGGGCACGCCGCCTGGAACGACGGCCGGTTCGACGGGTGGGTGCCGAACAAGGGCGTCACGTCGATGACGTACCACACCCGGCAGGACCTGCCCTACCACTACGCGCTCGCGGACGCGTTCACCGTCTGCGACAGCTACCACTGCTCGCTGATCGGGCCGACCGACCCGAACCGCTACCACATGTGGAGCGGCTGGGTCGGCAACGACGGCAAGGGCGGCGGCCCGGTCATCACCAACGCCGAGGCCGGCTACGACTGGTCGACGTACCCGGAGCGACTGGAGCGCAACGGCATCTCCTGGAAGATCTACCAGGACGTCGGCACCGGGCTCAACGCCGCCGGCTCCTGGGGGTGGACGAACGACCCGTACATCGGCAACTACGGCGACAACTCGCTGCTCTACTTCCACCAGTACCAGAACGCGCAGCCCGGCACGCCGCTGGCGGACCGCGCGAAGACCGGCACCGAGATCCGTACCCAGGGCCGCGACCCCGAGGCGCTGCTGGCCGACTTCCGGGCCGACGTCGAGGCGGGACGCCTGCCGCAGGTCTCCTGGATCACCGCGCCCGAGGCGTACACCGAGCACCCGAACTGGGAACCGGCCTACGGCTCCTGGTACGTCTCGCAGGTCATCGACATCCTCGCCTCGCACCCCGAGGTGTGGAGCAAGATGGCGCTCTTCATCACGTACGACGAGGAGGGCGGCTTCTTCGACCACGTGGTCCCGCCGACACCTCCGCAGACGCGCGAGCACGGGCAGTCGACCGTGCCGACCACCAACGAGATCTTCCCCGGCGACGCCGACCACCCGGCGGGCCCCTACGGCCTCGGCATCCGCGTACCCATGATCATCGTGTCGCCGTGGACCCGGGGCGGCTATGTCAACTCGCAGGTCTTCGACCACACCTCGCTGATCAAGTTCCTGGAGACGCGGTTCGGGCACGGCCGGCCGGACCTGGTCGAGAAGAACATCACCCCGTGGCGGCGTGCCGTCGTCGGTGACCTGACCACGGCCTTCGACTTCCGGCACCCGAACCGCTCGCGCGACGTGAAGCTGCCGGACACCGATGACTTCAAGCCCGCCGACCTGGTCCGGCACCCCGACGAGGTGCCGGTGCCGCCGGCCGAGGGGCGGCTGCCCAAGCAGGAGCGCGGCGTACGCCCGGCGCGGGCGATCCCGTACGCCCTGCACGCCGACGGACGGCGGAGCGACGGCGAGTTCCGGATCGAGTTCCGCAACACCGGCGGCGCGGGAGCGGTCTTCCAGGTCCGTCAGGCCGGCAGCACGGCCGCGCCGCGCAGCTATACGGTCGAGCCGGGCAAGCGCCTGGCCGACACCTGGCAGGTCTCCTCCGGGTACGACCTGTCGGTGCACGGACCGAACGGCTTCTTCCGTCGGTTCGCCGCCGGTCGCTCGGATCTCGACATCACGCCCGCCTTCGACGAGCGGGGCGACAAGATCGAGCTCACGCTCACCAACCGTGGGCCGAAGCGGGTCGAGGTGACCGTTCGGGACGGGTACCACTCGCGGGCGGTCACGCTGTCGCTGCGCCCCGGTCACACCGAGCGCGCCACCTGGCAGCTGGCCCGCACGCACGGCTGGTACGACCTGACGGTCGCCGTCGCGGGTGACCCCGACTTCACGTACCGCTGCGCGGGCCACATCGAGAACGGCAAGGACAGCATCAGCGACCCGGCCCTGGGCGGGCTCGTCTAGCTGGTGCCGGCGTTACCGGGCCGTTCTCGGCCCGGGTGGCGCGCGCCGCAGCCGGCGGTGGGCGACCTGGGCGCGGTGGCCGACAGCGTCGGCGCGGTGGGCGGCTTGTGCCCGGCGGTGAGGGCCGGATGCCCGCGGTGGGGCCCGGCCCGCGGTGGGGCCCGGGTGCCCCGGCGAGCGTGATGCCTCAGCGGCATCTTGATGCCACACAGTCATCACGCTCGGCCGGGTGCCTGCCCCCACCGAGGTCACCCACGGTAGCGATCAATCGGGTGACCTCGACGCCCCGCTACGGAGTGCGGGCGAGGTAGGCGCGCATCTCCTCCCGCGTTCCCGGGAGGCCGTAGCCGCAGACCAGCTCGGTGACGTTGCCGAAATTCTGACCGTCGATCAGCCATGGCTCGGGCGACCGGCTCAGCGTCTCCGCGAGCCGACGTTGGCGGGGCGTGAGGGCGTCCGCGGCCGTTCCTGCCGTCGCCGGGCCGTCCGGGAACGCGAGCGGGAGCGCCGCGCCCAACGCCGTCAACGACCGTTCGCCGCTGACGGTCGGCAACCGTTCGAGCAGCGCGTCGAACGCGTGGTCGGCGTGCCGCGGACCGAGCTGGCGCAGGGCGAGCGCCGCGTAGCCGCCGAGATCGCCACCGAGGAACGGCACCCACTCACCCTCCGCTGGCGCGGCCGGGGCCTCGCCGGAAGCCGCCGACGCCCAGCCCACCAGCTCCGCGACGGTCGCCGGGTCGGCCGCCGCGCCGAGGACCCGGGTCCGACCGATCGCGGCGGCCCAGCGGACCAGTGGGCGCGCATCGGTCAGCCACCGGGTGTCCGGCACGGTACCGAGCAGCCCCGCGGACACCAGCATGGTGGCCACCTCGCCGGGCGTCGCCGCGACGCCCGAGGCGGCGTCGAGGGCGCGGGCCAGCGCGGATACGCTGCCCTCGGCCTCCTCGGGAAACCAGGCGAGAAGGTACGCCGCGACCAGGCGCACATCCGGATCGGAGTGACCCAGCAGGTCGCGGAACACGGGGACCCCGACGCGCACCGCGTCGTAGGCCGCCAGCGCGACGTACGCCCACAGTCGGCCCTGATCCGTCGTCGACAGTGACTCGAGGTAGAGGTACTCGACGTACTCCTTCTGGGTCTCGTCGCTGCCGGTCCACGGCGGCGGCTTGGCCGCGAGCAGCGCGCGCCCGCCCTCGGCGGCCCGGCGGTACTCGGCCACCGGGAAGCCGTCGGGTAGGACACCCTCGTCGTACCCGACGGCGAGGGCGCTCAACAGCCCGAGTACCGACGCCGGGTCCGGGGTGGCCGGATCGCTGAGCATCTCCAGCAGGAACGGCACCGCGTAGGCGCTCGCCTCGAACCGGTTGCCCTGGTGGAACACGTTGCCGTAGAGCTCACCCAGGGCCTCGTCCCGGGTGGTCCCATCGGGGGAGAGCAGGGCGCGTAGCTGGCCGGGCACGTCGTCGGCCGCCCCGTAGGCGTGGCCCAGCCGCGCCCAGTCGATGTCGTCAAGTCCGTCGAGCACGACACATGCTCTCCCGGCGCGATGACAGTCCGGCGTGGCGGGTCGGTCAGAACTCCTCGTACACCGCGGGGTCCTGATCTGACAGCCGCCCGTCGGGGCGGCCCAGCGCGGTGATGGCCTCGACCTGGTCGGTGGTGAGCGTGACGTCGAAGACGTCCAGGTTCTCGATCTGCCGCTGCGGCGACGCGGCCTTGGGCAGCGGAATCACCTGGCGGGCCACGTGCCAGGCCAGGATCGTCTGCGCGGTGCTGACGCCGTGCGCGGCCGCGATCTCGGCGATGACCGGGTGCTGTCGCAGGTCGTTGCCGTGGCCCAGCGGGCTCCACCCCTGCACCAGGATGCCCTGCTCCCGGTGGTAGTCCAGCGCTTCCTGCTGCGGGAAGTACGGGTGCACCTCGATCTGGTTGACCACCGGCGCGACGCCGGTCTCGGCCACCAGTCGGTCGATGTGCTCCGGCAGGAAGTTGGAGAGCCCGATGTGCCGCACCAGACCCCGCTCACGCGCCTCGATCAGCGCCCGCCACGCCTGCACGTACCTGTCGGCCTTCGGGTTCGGCCAGTGGATCAGGTACAGGTCGATCCGGTCGAGGCCGGTGCGGAACACGCTCTCCTCGATCGCGGCCAGCGCCGCGTCGTGGCCGTGGTGCCGCCCCGGCAGCTTCGAGGTGACGATCAGTTCGTCGCGGACGTCGCCCGCGTCCCGCGCGGCCCGACCGACCGCGCCCTCGTTCTCGTAGTTGACCGCCGAGTCGAGTAGCCGGTAGCCCGCCCGGATCGCGTGCCCGATCGCGTCGACGCCCGCCGAGCCGTTCAACTGGTACGTGCCGAGCCCGATCGCCGGCAGGGTCGTGCCGTCGGCAGCGCTCAGGTGCGGAATCGTCATGATCGGGACCCTACTCGCACGACTGGCGCGTCACCGTCGGCTGGGCAGCCCAGGCACCGGCTAATCTCAGTCGTCGTCGCCGTGCCCGGCGGACGCGGCCGGGGTGTTGCCCCAGACCGCCTTCGCCCCGGAGTCGCCCACCCGGTAGACCTGCACCAGGTTCGCGGCGGCCACGACCACGGCCAGCGCGGCGACGACCACGGTGACCTTCCCCGCGGTGCCGGTCCGGTTCTCCGCCGGCCGCGACGTGCGGCGGTGCAGCCAGACCAGCGCCACGGCGGCGACGAGCAGCGGTATCGCGAACCAGATCAACGTGTCTCCGAGCTGGGCGTGCACCCCCGGGTCACCGACCCGGTGCTCAAGGTCCTCACCGCTGGAGGAGGCGAGCGGCACAGCGAGTGTGGCCAGCGCGGCGATCACGACGACGAGCGTGCCGTACCGGCCGCGCCACGACGGTTTGACGGCCAGCGCGGCGACGCCGATCGCGGCCAGCGGCAGCAGGACCACCACGACGTGCACCACCAGGGGGTGCAGCGGCAGGCCATTGACGGTGTCAGGCACAGGATCTCCTCGGCGCTCGGGATGTCACTGCGCGGGACGTTATAGCCGAATTCTTGCGAAGTCCTTGCGGGGCCGAATTCGCACCCGACAGGTCAGGCCAGGGGTAGCAGCAGCGTGAACGTGGCGCCCCGGCCGTGGGCGCCGGTCACCTCGAGCGAGCCCCGGTGCGCCTGCGCCACCTGCTGCGCCAGCGCGAGGCCCAACCCGAACCGACGACCCGTCCCGGCGGTGCCATGCGCGAAGCGTTCGAAGAGTCGATCCGCCTCCGCCGGGTCCAGGCCGACCCCGTCATCGACGACCTCGGCGGCGACGCACCCCGGTCGGTGACGCACCCGCACCCGCACGTGCCCGCCCGCGCTCACGTGGCCCAGAGCGTTGTCCACCAGAGCGGTCAGCGCCCGCCGCAGGGCCACCTGAGCGCCCCGCACCGGCGCCGTCGCCTCGACCTCGACGCGCAGCTCGACGTCCCGTTCCCGCGCGTACGCCGACATGCTCGCCACCACCTCACGAGCCACCTCGGCCAGGTCGACGACGGTGTCCGGGGGCGGCTTCTGCTCGGCCGCAGCCGACACCAGCAGATCGTCGACGACCTCACCGAGCGCCCGGGTGTCCGCGACAAGCTGGTCGAGTTGGTCGGTGAGCTGCTCCACCGGTTGGGCCCGGGCGCGACGGGCGATCATCTGCGCCCGGGTGTGCAGCACGGTGAGCGGGGTGCGCAGCTCGTGCGAGGCGTCGGCGACGAAGCGGCGTTGCAGGGTCAGCGCGGTGGCCAGGGGAGCGACGGCTCGGCGGGCGAGCAGAGCGGCGGCCGCCAACGCTCCGGCCAGACCGGCCAGTTCGGCGACGAGCAGCGCGACGCCGAGCTGCCCCTGCCGCTCGCGCAGGGGCGCGAGGTCGGCGGCGACCGCCCAGCGGCTGCCGTCGGGCCGATGAGCGACCAGCACACGGACCGGGTGGTCGTCGCCCGCGTCGGTGTCGAACCGCCCCGGTTGCCGCCGCAGCGCGTCGTCGAGAACGCGCACCAGTTCCGGCGACGCGCTCGGGGTCACCTCGACCGCGTCGGTCCCGGCTGTCCGTTGGGCGAGGACCTGGCCGGGCGGTGGGTCGTCCACGTCCTCGGCCATGGCGAGTACCTGACCCAGCTCGGAATTCAGCGCCCGGGACTCCTGGCGGCTGGTGAGGACGAACATCAACGCGCCGACCAGCAGCAGCACGACGCCGATCGCCCCCGCGGTCTGGGCCACGCTGCGTCGACGCGCACGAGTCAGCCGGGCCTCGTTCACGCTGTCAGCCCGTACCCATGCGGTAGCCGAGCCCGTGGACCGTACGGATCGCGCCCCGACCGAGCTTGCGGCGCAGGTGATGGACGCAGGCGTCGACGCTGCCGGGGGCGTCGGCATGGGTGAACGCGGTGCTGAGCAGCTCCGCCCGGGTGAAGACCTTCAGGGGCCGGCCGGCGAGCGCCCGCAGCACGGCGAACTCGCGGGCGGACAACGGGATCTCCTGACCGTCGTCGAACACCCGCCGGTTACCCACGTCCAACCAGCGCCGTGGACCCAGTGGCAGTCGGCTCGCCACGTCCTGATGGCGGCGGCGCAGCGCGCGCAGCCGGGCCAGCAGCTCCGGTACCTCAAACGGCTTGACCAGGTAGTCCTCCGCGCCCGCGTCGAGCCCTTCCACCCGGTCGTCGAGGGCGCCGCGGGCGGTGAGCATCAGCACCGGGGCGGTCACACCGCGTCCGCGCAGCGCCGTGACCAGGCCGAGGCCATCCAGCACCGGCAACCCCCGGTCGATGACCATGAGCTGGTAGTCGCGGGCCAACGCCTGGTGCAGGCCGCTCTGCCCGTCAGCGGCCAGGTCGACCTCGTACCCCTCGTCGGTGAGTAGGTCGGTGAGCAGCGCGGTCAGCGCACGGTCGTCCTCGACCAGCAGCAGGCGGGGGCGGGCACTCTCCACCGGCCCAGTATCACGGGGTGCGGGGGCGCTGGCCGTGCAACTCCCCTCAGACCGGGCCGGGATCACCAACGGGGGCGTCGCGGATGGCGAGCGCGGCCTGGACGAGCGCGGCGTGGGTCAGCGTCTGGGGGTAGTTGCCGAGGTGGGCGCCCGTCGCCGGGTCCACCTCTTCGGCGTACAGGCCGAGGGGACTCGCGTGGTCGACCATGGCCTCGAACAGCTCGACGGCCTCGCGCCGACGCCCGGTGCGGGCCAGGGCCTGCACGAGCCAGAACGAGCAGGGCAGGAACGCGCCCTCGGTGCCGGGGAGGCCGTCCCGCCCAGGCGGGTAGCGGTAGAGCAGTGGACCGCCGGCCGACAGCCGGTCCCCGATGGCGTCGATGGTGCCGCGTATCCGGGGCGACCCGGTCCGGTCGATGCCGAGCAGCGGCAGGACGAGCAGAGCCGCGTCGAGGTCCCGGGAGCCGTACGTGCGAACGTAGCTGCCCGTCGTCGGGTCGAAGCCACGCGTCCGGACCTCGGCGGCGATGGCGTCCCGGGATCGCTGCCAGCGTCGACGTTGACCGTCCGGCAGGGGATGCGTGTCGGCGATGGCCAGGGCACGGTCCAGGGCGAGCCAGCCCATGAGCTTGGAATGGACGTGTTGGGCGGGCTCGCGTACCTCCCAGATACCGGCATCGGGCTCCGGCCAACATTGGGAGACCACGTCGGCGAAACCGCGCACCGCCCGCCACGTCTCGGCATGGAGGCGGTGTCCGGCCTGAGCGAACGCCCAGGCGGCGTCGATCACCCAGCCGTAGCCGTCGAGCTGGTGCTGGCCGGCGGCGGCATTGCCCACGCGTACCGGCCGGCTGCCGAGGTAGCCGGGCCATGAGGGGAGTTCCCGTTCCGCTGGTACGCGCCGGCCGTGCAGGGTGAGCAGCGCCGGCAGGCGTGGCCGTTGCAGCCGGCTGGCGTGCAACAGCCAGGCGAGGAAGCCCTGTGCCTCGTCGGCCTTGCCGACGCTGAGGAAGGCGCTGACACCGATGCTGGCGTCCCGGGGCCAGACGTAGCGGTAGTCCCAGTTGCGTACCCCACCCGGGTCCTCGGGCAGGGACGTGGTGGGCGCGGCCACCGGCGCGCCCGAGGGCGAGTAGGTGAGCAGCCGCATGGTGAGCAGACTTCGTACGACGTGCTCCCGGAAGGGCACCCGCTCGTCGATCTCCGCGGTCCAGGCGCGCCAGCGGGCCTCGTCCGCGACGAGCAGGTCCCACGCGGCCGTCGGCTCGACGTGGACGATCGGCTCACGGTGGGCCACGGCCAGCACGAGGGTGACCGGACGACCCGGCCGGACCGTGAGGGGAGTGGGTCGGCCCGGTTCGATCCGGAACGAGGGCGTGCTGTCCAGCGCGACCGCCAGCGCACCCCACTCACACACCAGGGTCTGACGCCGGTGCTGGACGCGGGGCCGGCGGTGCCGGACGCCCAGGCGGGGATCGAACTCCACCACCGCGTCGACCGCCGCCCGCTCGGCCGACAGCCGGCGCACGACCAGCGTCGTGGGCAGCAGGCGACCGCTGACCTCGGCCACCATCGCCTCGGTGAGGCAGAGCCGGCCGCCGCCCACCGCCCAGGTGGTCTCCAGGGTGGCGGTGTGCGGCCGGTACCGCCGTTCGAGGACCGTGGCCGACCGCGCCGGGCCGATCCGGAACGTTCCGGCGTCCGGACCTCCGATCAGCCTGCCGAACAGGGGCTCACCGTCGAAGCGCGGCACGCAGAGCCAGTCCATCGCGCCGTCACTGGCGACCAGGGCGGCGGTACGCGTGTCGCCGAGCAGCCCGTAGTCGCTGATCGGTCGCTCACCGGTCACGGCGATCGCTCCCGCGACGAGCGCCGGGTCACCGGGCCTGCAGGAGTACCCCGAGAGCGACCCCGTAGACGACGTGGACGACGGCCGTGACCAGGGGAGTCTGGACGCCGTAGTTGAGGGCGAACAGCCCGGGTGGCTCCAACACCGCCGTGCTGGCCGGTCCCGCCCGCTGCGACGCCATGCGGGGGTGGACACCAGGAAGCAGCGGCAGCAGCACCGTCAGGGCGATGCTGACGTGCACGATCCCGAGCAGCGCTCCGATCCACCAGGTGGCGCGGTACAACAGCGCGAACGTGCCCGCGTACCCGAGGGCGAACCCCTGACCGGCGCACAGGTGCAGGAAGAACCCGACGACCCGAGCCCGGTCGGGATCGGCGGTGACGAAGGTCCCGAGCACCAGAGGAAGATCGAGCCGGGTGAGGCCGGCCAGTTGAGCGGTGATCATCGCCGCGGTGAGCGCCGCGGTGGCGACCAACCCGAACAACGCCCATCCGGCCCAGTCCATCTCAGCAGTCGTCGACGTCGCGGGCGTGCTCAGTCATCGGTCCACCCTTCGGCTGAAACGGCGCGCGAGCTGCGACCGGACGCTCACCCACCAGGCGTCCGGTTTATCACCATAGGGCACCGGACCTGTTCGGCCGACCTGCTCGCCAAGACGTCCCTTCATAAGTTGGCAGCGGGACAGGTAATCGATGCCACTACCTCAAGCAACATGTCGATCCACGTCAGCGGTGTCGATCACGGCCATGAGGGCGGAGGTGGGCCGAACGCGCGACGACTTGCCCGCACGGCCAGAGCGGCGAGAGCAGCGTTGGCGCCACCGCCAATCACCGCGCCGATGCCGAACGGTGCCACTCGGCCGAGCACAATGATCCCCTGCTTGGTCCCGAACTTCGTGATGAAGTGCTTTCCCAGGACCTTGTTAATTTGTCGCAACGTCTCGACGGGCACCTTGGCGACAACCTGACGTCCCCAGTGTTGCCCGGTGCGCTCGGCTACCTTGGTGATGGTGGCCGACCCTGATCCGCCCAGCATGATCCCCATGACGATCGTTCGGCGGCGTTCGACCTCGTCGATGCGGACTCCGTGGACTTCGGCGATCGAGAGCGCGAACAGGGCGCTCAGCTGAAGCGAGGACAGAGCCTCGCCCGCCGACAACGCCAGTGCGACGCCCGTGCCGACGCCCGGTGCCGCCGCAGTTCCGCCGACGGCAGCGCCCGTCCCGGTCAACGCGCTGATGTACATGCGCTCCAGGTTGCGGACCACCTCGGCCGGTGTCGCCTCTGGGTTCCGCTGACGGGCCCGGGCGATGTTCTTCTGCACCAATGGGCTCTGCAGTGCGATCGCCTTGTCCAGCACGTCGAGGACCCGCTGCCCGCGTCCGGCCGCCTCCGGGACCGGTCCATCCGGGACATCGTCTGCCATGCCTTCAACTCCTTAGCTAGACGCCGTACTGGTTGGTGAGTTCGTTCCTTGGACGCGTCCTACCGGCCGAGGTCGGCGAGCATGCGCTGAAAAGCGATGGGGTGAACTACCGGAACGCCGTAATCGCGGGCCTTCCTGGCCTTGCCGGACATCGAATCGGGGTCGGCAGCCACCAGAAGTCGAGTCTTCTTGGTGACGTTGTCACCGACGTTTAGCCCCGCTGCCCGAGCGTCCTGTTCCCAGGACCACCGAGGTGGGTCCATCGCCCCGGTGAAGACCACCACGTCACCGGGTTGCAGCCGCCAGCCCTTGGTCTGAGGCCGGACCGCGCCGACGTCACGAGCGACCTTGAGGGCATGGTCGACGTCCGTCACCTGTAGCCCGAGCAACGAGCCAACCTGGTCCAGATCGTTGCGTTCGGCCGACGTAAGGACGCCGTCCTCTAACGCTGCAGCGGCCAGACTCGCCAGATAGGCGCGGTGCAGGTGGTCGACGTCGACTCGGGCGAGGCCGACTTCGTCGGCCGTGGCGACGAGCGCGTCCGCCTCGCTGGCGGAGATGTGCCGGTCAAGCAGTGCCTTGTCGAGCCGGTCCAAATACGCGTCACCCTGCGGTTCGCGCAGCCGAGGGAGCCGGTCCACCAGACGGGCCAGGAAGTGCTCCTCGCGGTGCCCCAGTCCACGACGTGGCACCGGCGCCACTGCTTCGGTAGCCAAGGGTGGCCAGGGCGCAGCCGCAGCGGCGTCAATGACTGACGTCCACGGCGGTGGTGTTCCCGCGTCCAGCAGATAGCGGGTCAGAAGCTTCGCGGCAGCCCTCGCGTCGTGCAGAGCGGAGTGAGCCTGGTGGGGCGGCAATCCCGCGGCGCGACAGCAGTCGTGCAGGCTACGGCCGGCTGACGGAAGGAAGTGCCCGGCCAGCCGCATGGTGCACAACCCCTCCGCCAGGCTGATCGGCAATTCAATCCCCAGCCGGCGGTACTCCGCGAGGAGGAATGCGGCGTCGAAGTGCAGATTGTGAGCGACCAGCACCCGCCCGCGCAGAAGGTTGGCTACGTGACCTGCCATTCGCTTGAACTCTGGTGCGCGCCGCGCCTCGGCGGCCGAAATGCCATGGATGAGTTGTGGACCGAGATCCCGGTCGGGGTTGACCAGGCTGCACCATTCGTGCGTCACCTGCCCGGCGCCGTCGAGGTGGATGACGGCGACCTCGACCACCCGGTCGTGCCAACTGGTACGCAGGCCGGTCGTCTCGAGGTCGAAAACTGCGTACACGTCGACTCCTTAGATCGTGACCTGAGCGGAATTGCCGGCGGCAGCACGCAAGGAAGCCAGCCAACGCGGAGGCAATGGCTGGGGCTCGCCCAGAGTGCGTAGGTACTTTCGGCGATACCGCGCCTGTTCGGTGTCCTGCCATAGCTGAGCGGTCATGGCGACCGCCGACGTCAGGGCCAGCGCTACCCCCGCTACCGGCGAGGCGGCACGGGGCTGCACCGCGAGCCGGATCGCTAGATCCTCATGATCGGGTACCTCGGTGGGCCAGGCGAGCGGAGCAAGCTTCGACTTCGACACCGCACGCTGACGGTCGACCGCTTCGCTGTAGGCGGACCGATGCTCAGCGATCTCCGCGAGAAGCTCAGGGATGGTCAGCACGCTCCCCTGCAACGTGCTGACCAGTTCCTTGGGTAGTAAGTGAGCGATCCTGTCCAGGATCGTGGCCGGAGTCTCCCGGTCCCACCCCACCAGGCATCGCCCCTGCAACATCCACATGATGCGAACGAACTGGTCGTCCTGCTCGACTTCATCGAGGCGTACCACCCAAGCGCCGCCGGCACGTCCGGTCGGGCTGAGTCGCCACACGGCCAGGGCCTCGGTGCCGTCGCCGTCGGGTCCCACGGCGAGAACAGCGTGACCACGGGCACCGGGCACGTAGTCAACGGGTATGGCTAGGTCGCTCTCGAATTCCTCAAGTTCTGCCATCCCACGTCCCTCATGATCGACATCGGAGCATCACAGTAGGTGTCAACGTGGTCACGCCGGCTCAACCGGAGCGGCACCTCGTTGCGCGTTGTGTCCATACGCGAGTGGCTGAACAGTTCACGCGGTCGGTTCAAGTCGGGCGAGGAGAGTGCTCACCTCGCCGTGTAGCCGACGCAACTCCGTCGCCGTGGGGGCCAGCTCGTAGCAGTGGTGGTGCGTGGCGGCGGAGAGGGTCGTCCACGCGAACGCCACCCGGCGGGCGACCTCCGGGCCTGGACCGAGCCGGCCGCGCAGCATCAACTGCTTCGCGCGGCCCTGGCGGCAGGCCGCCACGGTCGGCTTCACCCGCCCCCAGTACGCGTCGACGCCGCCTTCGAGGGCGAGCCGGATCAGGCAGGCGCAGGCCCGTGGCCACCAACCGGCGCTCAGGGCCGCAGCTCCGAGCAGACCGGATCCACGTAGCAGTTCGTCGGCCGCCGCCAGGCAGCGCTGCGGCGTTGGCGCGGTCACGACAGCGCCCCGGCGAGGAGACGGACGTCCGCGACCAGGCCGGGCAGGTCCGCCTGGTACCCGCCGTGTACCCCTTCCCGACACGCCTGGTACGCGTCGACGACCCGACGCCCGTGTCGGCGGTGGAGCCAGCCGAGCACGTCACCGCCCTTGTCGGCGTCGTCGAACGCGGCGAGGGCGACGACGGTCGCCAGTCGACGCGAGGCGCTCTCGATGGCCGACTCGATGTCGGCGTGCGGGACCCCGCGCGCGACCCGGGACCGCCACACCCTCCGGTCGCAGGCCGCCTCCACCGCGGAGCGGCACAGCTCGGCCACGACCGGGCCGCGCACCTCGGCGGGGATCTCGTCGTTGCGCGACAGGGCGTGGGCGTCGTTCAGATAGCGGGTCACTGGATCGGAGCCGGCGCGCAGCGTCACCACCGACCTCTCCGCCCGGGTCACCTCGATGATCCGTGCCCGGCCCAGGTCGAGCCGGCTCACCGCGTCCGGCAGACGGCTGTCGTGCGTGAACACGACCACCTGCCGCTGCTCGGCCAACTCCGCGAGCACCCGGGCCAGGCCATCCACCTTCGACGGATCCATGCTCTGCACCGGGTCGTCGACCACGATGAACCGGAACGGGCTCTCCGCGGCACAGCTGCGCGGCAGGAACGTGGCCAACCCGAGCCCCTGCATCTCACCCTGACTCATCACCCCCAGCGCGGTGCCGTTGTCGGCGCCGTCCACGCTGACCGGGAAGACCACCCGCCGCCGGTTGTTGATCCCCTCCAGCGTCATCGCACCCAACTCGACGTTGCTCTCCTGTCGTAGCTGAGCCCAGATCCGCTGCGAATGCCCGGCGAACGGCGCGATCCGCTCGTTGCGGATCTCCATAGCCGCCCCCTTCAGCCACGCGCGCGCGGCCTTCAACCGGGCCAGGGTCGCCTCCCGCGCCGCAAGCCCGCCGGCGGCGGCCACCCACTCGCGCACGTCGGCCGCGGCGGCCCGCCAGCCGGTGTCGCGCTGCCGCAGAAACCCCTCGGCGTACGCGCGGGCCGCGTCCGCCGCCGCCACTACGACCGGGTACCGCGCGGCTAGGTGGTCGGCCAGCTCGGCAGGCTCTCCGGGTACGCGGGCAAGCGCGGCCACGGCGTCGCGCAACACGCCGACCGAGGCCTCCGACCCGAGGTGCTCTGGTACCGCCAGGTCGTCGATCAGGTGGCGCGCCTGCCGCAGCACGGCCGTCCGGCGGGTCGTCGCCGTCTGAGCGGCGACGCTGCGCTGCCTCAGCTCGGTCAGCGACCGTTCGGCGGCGGCACGCCACCCATCGTCGAGGGTGCCGGTGGCGCAGACCGGGCACGCTCCATCGCCGTCGTCCTCGTGTTGTTCGAGGGCGAGGCGGAGCAGTTCGGCGCTGCGCAACGCGGCCCGGGACCGGCCACCGTCGTACCGCGTCGCTTCGTTCGCCGCGTCCCGCAGCTGACCGGCGAGCCGGGTCACCTCGTCGATCGGGGGCGGGTCGAGGTCGGCGAGCTCGCGGCAGAGCAGCACCTCCCGGTCGGTGGTCGCCTCCTCCGGCTCGTCGAGGACGGCCGTGACCGCGCCGAGGTCAACGGCTCCCCGGCCGCGCAGCAGTACGGCGATCCGCTGGGCCCGCTCGTCGGTGATGTCGGCGAGCGCGTTGGCCAGGGCGGTGCGCTGTGCGCGTACCTCCTTGATGGTGGTGTCGTGCGGCCGGGCGGCGCGTAGCAGACGCTGATCAGCGTCGGTGAGCGCGTCGAGCCCGAGGATCGCGAAGAGCGCGTCGAAGAGCTGGCTCTGCGTGCCGGAGGCGAGCTTGCCCAGTTCGGCCGCGGTGAGGAACGGTCGGTACAGCTCCAGCGGGCGGGCCAGCCCCAGCTCGTCGAGCCCCCCGTGCCGCCCGTGCGCGCTCGTGACCGTCACCTCGGCATCGGTGAGCCCCGCGTCGACCGGCCAGGCGCGGTGCACCCGGGGCGGCGTCGCCACCCCGTCGACCCGCAGCTCCACGTCGACCCAGCACGGGTCCGGGTTGTGCAGGTTGCGCCACCCCGTACGCCAGACGCTCGTCTTGTCGGCCCAGCGCGCGCTGTCACCGGTCAGGGCGAGCTCGACGGCCTCGGCGAAGCTGGACTTGCCGGATCCGTTACGGCCGACGACCAGCGTGAGGCCCGGACCGGGGTCGACCTGGAGGGTCCGCTCCGGGCCGACGCCGCGAAAACCGGCGACGGTCACCGACTTCAACCAGATGTGCTCCGCCGAGTCGTCGCCGATGGGGGAGTGGGGGTCGAGCCGGGTGGGGGCGCCGGCGAGCGCGGCGGTCAGGTCGTCGTCGCCGGTGAGGGCGGCGAGGACCAGCTCGGCGGTCTCGGTCGGTACGTCAGCGGCGGCCAGCCGCTCGAAGATCAGTTCGATCAGGGGCGTGGTGGGCTGCGGAGGCTCGGTCATGATCGTCTCCAGGTGTGTGGGGTCCGCGGACCGACGACTCGTCGGCCCGCCCGGGGTAGGCGGTGGATGTGGGTGCCTCAGCTCAGCGCGCGGGGCGCCACTCGCCGCAGTTCTCGGAGCTGAAGGCGTAGTCAGAGGCGCGGATGGTCACCTGCACTCGGCGGGCGCTGTTGGTGAAGTAGTTGTCGATTGTGTCGCCGGAGCTGTTCTGCCTCTCCCAGTAGCAGCCTTCGACGTCCGTGGTGACGTACGTGCCGGGCTTGATCTCCTTACCGACGCGAAACGTGCCCTCGCTGAAGATCCGACCCTGGGCTGCCAGGTCCACGTCGGCCTGCCCGCGCTTCACCGCCTCGCGCCATTTCTTCACGTACGGGTAGGTGGGACAGAGTAGGAGGGCCCCGTTGATCTCCGGGATCTGTTCGCTGCTGGCGGCGTAGTCCGCCTCCAGGTACGTGTCCTCAGGGTCGACGGCGGCGCACATCTCGTACAGGGTCGTGATGTTGCCGTCCTCGTACTTGGACGTTTTCAGCGCCGCCTTCTCGGTGTCGGTCACGGGGTAGATCTCCGCCTGGGCGTCGCAGGCCGTCGGCTTCGCCGCCCACACCTCACTGAAGTCCGGCCGGCCGTCCTTGCCGGGCCGCACTGTGAGCAGCGCATCCCAGTCGTTACCCGTGTCGCACTCGAGACTGACCGGGGGCTGCTGCGGCGTGTTCTTCGGGTCGTCGGGATAGGTGTCGCTCGAGTCGGGGACACCGTCGCCGTCCCGGTCGGGCGGCGGCGTCGGCGACGCGCTGGGGGAGGCGGACGCGCTCGGTGAGGTGGACGCGCTCGGTGAGGTGGTCGCTGACGTGGCGGTGGAGCTCTTCTCGTCGCCGCAGCCAGTGAGCGTCGTCGCCAGCAGGGCAGTGGTGAGCAGGGCGCCGGTGGCGCGGACGGCTCGACGCAGGTGGACGGTCCTCGCCGAGCAGCGGGGGATGCCGTAAGGGTGTAGGAGGGCCATGGTCGTCTCCAAAGAGCGGAAGGACAGCGGGACGGCCGAGTGCTGGACCGCCATAAAGAGCAACGAGTCAGTCCGAAGGGGTGATGATCGCTGTGCTCGCACTGGAGGCGTCACTCGCAGGGTTGGCCGAGGTGCCAGCGGTCGACTCCAGACACTCGGGGCTCTCGCGTAGATCTGGTGTGATCAGGTTGGTCATCACCGGGTTCCCTCTGTGAACAGGGATGGTGTGAACAGCCGGGGCGGATCGTCCAGACCCGCCCCGGGGGGGTGGGGGAGGTCAGCCGAGGGCGACGTCGACGCCGCCGGAGAACGGCGAGTCGTGCAGCTCGAGCTTCGTGAGCTTGACGTTCTTCGGGATGTCGAAGACGACGACGCCGGTCACCTGGTTGCCGGGGTTGACGTCGTTGAGGAACGTCTCGGCGTTCTTGTTGGCGTAGATGGCCGCTCCGGTGTCGGCGGAGTACTCGGTCCCGTCGGCCGCGTACGCCTTCTGGCTGCTGCCGTCGAACATCTGCGCTTCCTTGCCGATGTTCTTCACGTTGACCGTGACCAGGCAGAACTGGCCCTGCGCCTTCGCGCCGAGCATGTCGCTGCCGATCTTGGCCACGCCGCACTTGGACGACTTGACGGTGAACTCGAACTTCCCGTCCCGGGCCGGCTGACCGATCTTCGCGGTCTTGGCCGGCTTCTCCTCGGCCTTGGCGCCGCCTTCGTCGCTGATGGTGCCGCTCGCCTTGCTGTCGCTGCTGGAGTCGCTCGCCTTGTCGGCGGTGCCGGAGCCGCAGCCCAGGGCGATGAGGCCGGTGGCGATCAGGGCGAGAGTCGTCGTCTTGCGCATCGCTGTCCTCCTGATGTGAGCGTTGCGGTGTCAATAAGAGCATCGTCCTAGAACGGTGTCAACGGACAATCTCGTGCTTGACGGATGTGCGAGACTCTTGGAGTGCAGGAGAACCCGACCATCACGGCAGCGGAGATCGCCCGGCTCGCCGGTGTCGGTCGCGCTGCCGTCAGCAACTGGCGTAAGCGGCATCCCGACTTCCCCGCGCCGGTGGGCGGGACGACGGCGAGCCCCGAGTTCGACCTGATCCAGGTCGAGCAGTGGCTACGCGCCCAGGGCAAACTTCCCGAGCTGGCCACCGCCGACCGGCTCTGGCGACACCTCGCCGCCGCCAGCGACACCCCGGCCGGTGGGCTCGCCGCCGTCGGCGCGGTGCTGCTGGCCCGACAACGCGGCTCCCGAACCGGCCACCCCGACGGGCATCTCGCGCCGTTACTGCCCGACGTCGACGCCCTGGCCGACCAATTGGGCCCGCAGGGCGCGTTCGACGAGCTGTGGCAGCGCTTCTCCGCCCCCGGGCCCGGCCGCCCCTTCGCCACCCCCGACGACCTCGCCGACCTGATGATCGGGCTCGCCAACGTCGGCGGCGGCTCCACACTCGACCCAGCCGCCGGCTCCGGCGCGATCCTCCGGGCCGCCGTCCGCGCCGGCAGCACCTCCGTGTACGGGCAGGAACTCGACGAGGACCTCGCCGAACTCGCCGGCCTGTGGCTGGCCCTGCACGACGTACCCGGAGAGGTCAGCCCCGGCGACACCCTGCGCGCCGACGCGTTCGCCGGCCGCGCCGTCGACGCCGTCGTCTGCCACCCCCCGTTCGGCGCCACCAACTGGGGCGACGACGAACTCGGCCACGACCCTCGCTGGATCGTCGGCACCACACCCCGCACCGAACCCGAGCTGGCCTGGGTGCAACACGCCCTGGCCCACCTGCGGGTCGGCGGGCACGCAGTCCTGCTGATGCCACCCACCGTCGCCAGCCGCCGTGCCGGCAAAAGGATCCGCGGCGAACTGCTCCGCCGAGGCCACCTGCGGGCCGTCATCGCCCTCCCGCCCGGCGTAGCCGCCCCACACGGCGTACCCCTGCACCTGTGGGTGCTGCGACGCGCCGCGACCGACGCGCCGCCACCGGCGCGGGCGCTGCTGATCGACGCCGCCGGCGGCGACCTGGGCGACACCGCGCCGCGCGTGCTGGCCGCGTGGCGGGCGTTCGCCGCCGCCCCGGACGGCGACGTCGAGGAGGCCGGGTTCGCCCGCGCCGTCCCGGTCATCGAGCTGCTCGATGAGGACGTCGACCTCACCCCCGCCCGCAGGCAACCCGCCGTCGTGGGCGAGGCTTCCGGCGAGCATCTGGTACGCACCAGAGAACGCCTGGCCGCCATCGTCGGCGAGCTGCCGGCGCTGCTGCCGCAGGTCACGCCCGCGCCCGGGGGGCCGGACGGCGCGTTCCTGACGGTGGGGGAGTTGGCCAAGACCGGGGCCCTGCAACTGATCGGGCCGGTCCGCTCCGGCACGTCCACACCCGCACCGGACGGTCCGCCGGTGCTCACCGTGCCGGACGTACTCGCCGGGGTAGAGGCCTCCGGGCGGGTCGACGACCGGTTCGGCCAGGAGATTTCCCTCGCGGTAGGGGACGTCGTGGTGCCGATGATCGCGCGGCAACTCACCGCACGGGTGGTCACGACCGAGGGGGCGCTGTTGGGGCGCAACCTCTACCTGCTGCGGCCTAACCCGGCGGCGTTGGATCCGTGGTTCCTGGCCGGTCAGCTGCGGACGTCGGCGAACGAGAAGCAGGCGTCGAGCCTCTCGGGGACGATGCGGTTCGACATCCGACGGGCGCAGGTGCGGCGACTGTCGCTTGACGACCAGCGGGCGCACGGGGAGGCGTTTCGGCGCTTGGACGCCTTCGAGTCGGCAATCCGTCAGGCCGCGTCGCTCGGGGCGGAGCTGGCGCAACTCACCGCAGACGGGTTGGCACGGGGGGTCCTGCGGCCAGGCGCCTGATGTCTGGGACACCGTCCATCGCGATCGTGCGGCACAGTGGAGGGCTGAGCGGAACGCCGCGAGCGCGATGGGGGAGGTCACGACACCGTGCTCATCGATTCGAGAATCGGACGGGCGGTCACCGACGCCTCTGCTAGGCGTTTCCCCAAGCCCGGTGACGAGCAGCCCGGTCGCTGGGAGCGGGGCTTCAGTGGTGGCCGGTGACGCGGAGATGCAGATGTCGGTTTCGGCGGTCAGTCGCCACGCCGCCGCGGTCGACGACGCCGCCGACAGGATGGCAACCGCTCGTGGGGCGGCGGCGTACGTGCAGATGGGCGCGAACGCCTACGGCCAGATCTGCGGGTTCCTGCCTCGTCTGATCGACCCCGTGGCGGACAGGACAGCGACCGCGCTGGGAGAGTCCGCTGAAGCACTGCGCGAGGCGGCGGCCGGCCTGCGATTGGCTGCTGCCTCGACCGAAGCCACCGACGATGCGAGCGCACGACGATTTGCCGACAGGGCCGGCCGGCTGGAACTGCCGCTGTGACCGACATGGCGGCCAACCCGTTGGTGGTCGAACGCCAGGACTCGACCCGGTGGTACACCGGGCTCGGATTGGTGGAGGACGTCGCCGAGACGATGTCGGGAATTGAGTCGGGCAGCTGGATCGACTCGACGATCGGTGGTGTCGCCACGTCGATGGACGCTCTGGCCACCGTGCTCGATCCGCTCGGGTCGCTGATCAGTTGGGGCCTCGGCTGGTTGCTCGAACACGTCAAGCCGCTGTCCGACGTGCTGGACTGGCTGGCCGGCGACCCGGACCAGATCGACGCCTACGCGCACACATGGCGCAACGTCGCCAAGCAGAGCACCGACGCGCTGGCGGACCTGCAAGCGGCAGTCTCCACGCAGCTCGGCGAATGGGAGGGCGC
Organism: Micromonospora sp. NPDC049801; assembly: GCF_040656575.1. Lineage (NCBI taxonomy): Bacteria > Bacillati > Actinomycetota > Actinomycetes > Micromonosporales > Micromonosporaceae > Micromonospora > Micromonospora sp. NPDC049801. The sequence continues at coordinate 62,105 of NZ_JBFAMS010000019.1, forward strand.
CTCGGCACGGGCATACCGGGCGCACATGTCGGGTCAGGTGCGGGCGATGGAGGGCATCGCTCGGGCTGCCGGCGGCATCGCTGCCCTTGTGGAGGGCGCCGGCCTGTTGGTTGCGTTGGTCCGCGAGCTGGTGAGGGACCTCATCGCGGACTTCGTCTCGCTGCTGGCGGTCAGATTGCCGCTCTGGCTGGCCGAGGCCGGCGGGACGCTGGGCATCGCGACGCCGTTGGTGATCTCCCAGGTGAGCAGCCTGGTGGCCAAATGGGCGGCGCGGATCGGCAAGCTGATCAGCGCGCTGATCAGCAGTCTGCGTCGGCTGACCCCGCTGCTCAGCCGCATGGGCGACCTCATCGCCGATCTCAACGGCCTGCTCCGGCGGGCTGCCCGCACAGACCCGGTCAACCCGGTGCACGGCGGCGCACCCGATGGACGCACAGCGCCGTGGGGAGAGCCTGATCTCGACTCGATGGGGCGTCGGTCGGATTGGGAGGATCCCTCCGCGCATCCTCAGGTGCCGCCACCGCCCGATGCGAATCTCCCAGCGGGGGACCCGGTCTATCACCGGCCGAACAGCACGGCCATCGGCTATGACAGCGCCACGATGCGCAATTTCGATGCCGTCGCGCCCATCCCTGGCCATCACGATGTGGTCGTACACGGTGAACCCACAGGTCTGTTCCGGCCGGGCCTCGTGGGTGCGGACGGTGCCGATCATCCCGCAAATCTCACCGACCCACAGCAGATCGCCGATGCCATCCGCGCCAACCCGCACTACGACGGTGGCCCGGTGCGCCTGGTGTCCTGTCACACCGGCGCAGTCAACCCCGAGGCCGGAGTGCCACCAGCGGCGCAACGGGTCGCCGACGCTCTCGGGGTGCAGGTGACGGCTCCGACCGATGCCGTCGGTGTCGACCGGTATGGTCCCGTGGGGCAGACCCCGATGATCCGGGGCAACGGAGAGTGGAAGACCTTCTATCCGAACGGCGGGCGTTGATGGGCGGCGGTCAGGTGAAGACGGCGGGGATGTTCCGCGAATTCGGACCGGTCCGCTCTGCCGAGCCGCAGGAGAGCATCTTCGACAGCATCGCCGACGAGGAACTGCCCGACCGCACTCGGGTGGTCGCCTATCTGACCTCGGGACATGTCCTCATCGACGTGATGGACGTCGCCAACGACGCCTTCGACTCGACCCGGCAAGTAATGAACGGCTCGACCGTCGTGACTGACGGTGACTGGCTTTGGAGGAAAGACCTCGCCTATTACGTAAGACGTCACCGCATCGCATTGCCACAGGATTTTCTCGCGCTCATCCGTGAGCGGGATTACGTCGTCCCTAGGCGTGACGTGCCGGAGCTGGCGGCCTGTTCGCGGCAGGCGCGCGATCTGATGTTCTGGAACGGTTGACAGGCCGCACGTCAGTCGGAAATCGGACAGCGACGCTAGACCTCAGTGCCACACCAAGCATGAATGCAGCGCCCAACAAGAACCGCCGTTCGGACGCTTCCTCATGAAAGTTCAACGTTGTACGGTCATGCGTCCGCCGAGGCGTTGAGCTGACAGGCGGACGGGCAGCTTCGGTGGGTGTCTTCGTGAGGGGGACGAATGACGCTGGGCAAAATCGGCGGTTATGAGCTGGTCCGGCCATTGGGCTCAGGTGGGATGGGCGACGTGTTCTTCGCGGTGTCGCCGACCGCCGAGCGAGTCGCCATCAAGGTGATCAAGCAGCATCTGATTGAGGCGCCGACGTTGCGTGAGCGGTTCGCTACCGAGGTCGAGAGCCTGAAGCTGGTCTTCGGCTCTCGGGTAGCCCGCCTGGAGGGCGCCGATGCGTACGGGGACCCCGCATGGCTCGCCGTGGAGTACGTCCCGGGGGCCACGCTGCGCCAGCACGTCGACGCCCGAGGGGCGCTCTCCCTGCCGTTGGCCGCGATGGCCGGCGCGATGCTCGCCGAAGGCCTCGCCAAGGTGCACGAGGTCAAGCTGCTGCACCGGGACCTCAAGCCGCAGAACATCATCCTCGGCCCCGACGGTCCCAAGCTGATCGACTTCGGGCTGGCGGTGCTGATCGACCGGAACGACTACCTGACCGAGCCCGGCGCGCTGGTCGGCACTCCCGCCTACATGTCGCCCGAGCAGGTCAAGGGAGAGCGGGACCTCACCCCGGCGGTGGACGTCTATGCGCTTGCGGCGACGCTGGTCTTCGCGCTGACCGGGCGTGGGCTCTACCCGCCGACCAACTCGTGGAATCTGCTGCTGCGCATCAGCGAGCCGAGCGATCTTCCCGACCTCTCCGGGGTGCCGGCCGAGCTGGTGCAGTTGCTCGGCGCGATGCTCGCCTACGACCCCACCGCCCGGCCCGGCCTCACCGACGTACGCGCCCGGCTGCTCGCGGTCGCCACCGCTACCAGCGGCAAGAGCGTCCATGCCCTGCGCCAGGAAGTCGCCGACCTCACCTATGACGGTGGCACGGAGTTGCTGGTCCCCCCGGACCTGGATGATCCGCGAGAGGACCCGGAGGACACGCCGGTCATCGAGGATGCGACCCCTCCGGAACCGGCCAAGCCCGATCGCCAGCCACCCGCCAAGGCGTCCACCGACGTGACGTGGCTGGTCGACAAGGTGCGCCGCCAGTACGCCCGCCGCTCGACCCTGTAGGAAGGCACCACCGATGACCACCACCCAGGCCGCGACCTTCGCTCCGGGCTCCCGCATCGTTGTCCGCGACGAGGAGTGGTTGATCCGCAGCGTCAAGACCGGCACCGCAGACGGCACGATGGTGAAGGCGGTCGGCGTCTCCGAGTTCGTGCAGGACGTCGAGGCGACCTTCTTCACCAAACTTGAGGACATCACGCCGCTGGTGCCCGAGGAGACGGACCTCATCCAGGACACCTCGTCGCGGTTCCGGCAGAGCCGCCTCTTCCTGGAAGCCGTGCTGCGGCGTACGCCGCTGCCGCGTACCGAGCGCGGGTTGGCCCTCGCCGACCGGTTCTTGCTCGACCCGCTGACCTACCAGCAACGACCGGTGGAGCTGGCGCTCTCCGGCCTGCGGCCGCGGATCCTGCTCGCCGACGTGGTCGGCCTGGGCAAGACCCTGGAGATCGGGTTGATCCTCGCCGAGCTGATCCGCCGGGGTCGCGGTGAGCGCATTCTGGTGGTCTCGCCGCAGCAGGTGCTTGAGCAGTTCCAGCGGGAACTCTGGACCCGGTTCGCGATCCCGCTGGTCCGGCTGGACTCGACCGGCATCCAGCGCATCCAGCAGGAGATCCCGGCCGGGCGTAACCCGTTCACCTACTTCAAGCGGGCCATCATCTCGGTCGACACCCTCAAGGACGCCGGCCAGTTCGGCCACCACCTTGATGCCACGACCTGGGACGCGGTCGTCATCGACGAGTCGCACAACCTCATCAACAAGGGCACTCAGCGCAATGAGCTGGCCCGCCGGCTGGCCGCGAAGACCGACGCGCTGCTGTTGGCCAGCGCCACCCCGCACAACGGTGACAAGCAGTCCTTTGCCCAGCTGATCTCGCTGCTCGACCCCGCGGCGATCGCCAACGAGAAGGACTATCAGGCCAGCGACATCGCGCACCTCTACCTGCGCCGCACGAAGATCAGCCCGGAGGTACGCGACCAGATCGGCGACCGCTGGGCCGACCGCGGCCCGTCTGAGGCGCTGCACTGCGCGGCGACCCCGATCGAGGAGCAGATCTTCGACGAGTTGACCGATGTCTGGTTGGCCGGCAAGTGGACCGACGAGGCGATCACCGGGCAGCACCGACTCTTCCCGTACACCTTGTTGAAGTCGTTTCTCTCCTCGCACCGTGCGTTGCACGAGACGGTGACCAACCGGCGTAAGAAGGCCACCGGCACCGAGCGGGCGGCGCTGGACCGGCTCGCGGAGCTGACCTCGGCGATGACCGACCAGGATTCCAGCAAGCTCAAGGGGCTGGTCGACGAGCTGCGGAAGATCGGCGTCGCTAAGGGCAGCGAGACCCGGGCGGTGGTCTTCTCCGAGCGGGTGCCCACCATCAAGTGGCTCGCCGAGGTGGTCCCCGGGCTGCTCGGCCTCAAGCCGAACGCGATTCGGGTGCTGCACGGGGGCGTGGCCGACAAGGACGAACAGACGATCCTGCAGGAGTTCGAGCTGGCCGGCAGCGACGTCCGGCTGCTCTTCACAGGTGACGTCGCCTCCGAGGGCGTCAACCTGCACCAGCAGTGCCACCATCTGATCCACTATGACATCCCGTGGAGCCTGATCCGGATCGAGCAGCGCAACGGCCGCATCGACCGGTACGGGCAGAAGCATCAACCGCAGTTCCGCGCGTTGATCCTCACCTCCGACCGCGACGACGCGAAGGACGACCGGACGGTCGCCGAGAAGCTGCTCAACCGTGAGGAGACCGCGCACCGCAGCCTCGGCAGCGTCGAGGCCCTGACCGGTCAGTTCGACGCCAAGGCCGAGGAGGACCGGCTGGTCCGCGACCTGCTCGCCGGCAAGTCGGTGGACGAGTCCTACGAGGCGGCCCACGCCGAGGTCGACGTGATGGCCGACCTCTTCGGCGAGGTCGGCACCGCACCGGCGACGTCGGACGTGTTGCAGGCCCGGGTGCCGAAGCTCTTCGACTCGACGCAGGACTTCGTCGACACGGCCCTCTACGAGATCTACGAGGACCGCCCCGAGGATCACATCGACCTGCGCCGCGAGGACGAGTTGCTGACGTTCCTCGCGCCTCACGACCTGGTGCACCGGCTCACCGACCTGCCCCGCTCCTACCTGCGGGCGCATCGGGAGGGCGAGGACCTGCGGCTCAAGGTCACCTTCGACCGTCCGCTCGCCCAGCGCAAACTCGACCAGGCCCGGCAGAGCAAGACCCCGATGTGGCCGGACATCGCCTTCCTCAGCGACGTGCACCCGATGGTCGACTGGTTGGTCGACAAGGTGTTGATCCGGCTGGGCCGCCAGCAGGCCCCGGTGCTCACCGCCGACGTGGCCGCACCCACGTTCCTGATCCAGGGCGTCTACGCCAACCGCCTCGGCCAACCCACCGTCGTGCAGTGGATGGCCGTCTCCGATCTCCCCGCCGCGCCAACCATCCGGGCCATGGACGAGGTGCTGCGGGAGGCCAATGTCGGCCCCACGATGGTCAACCGCGCCGAGGCCATCGCCATCGGTCCACTGAAGGAGCTGCTGCCGGAGGCCGTCCAGGTGGCCCGGCGGTACCTGGAGGGCAAGCGCGACGAGTGGGCCGAGGCGAACGCCGAGCCGTTGCGCAAATATCGCGAGCAGCTGAGCGCCTTCCAACAGGCGAGCCTCTTCGATGAGCTGCCCGGCGCGCATCGGGAGAAGCGACGCCAGCGCGTCGACACCACCGTCCAGGAGCAGCACGACCTGCTCGATCGCTTGGAAACCACCGGCGACCCGCTGCTGCGGGTGCTCGCCGTCCTCGTACCGTCGCAGGAGAACGCCGCATGAGCTTCGAGTCGCTGACCAACCGTGGCGAGTACCTCTCCGCGCACTACCTGGCCGAGATCCTGCCGACCACCCTCAAGGGCAGCGATTTAATCAAGCGATGGACCGCGGCGGAGAAGAGTGGCGAGCAGACCCCGCGCACCCAGTTGCGCCGCATGCGCCGGCCTTTCTTCGACGCCAAGACCGAGCTGACCGACGCCGAACTCTTCGACCCGGAGCGGCTGCGCAAGCAGCACCAGGACGTGCTGCGGGCGCTCGGCTTCGACCCGCAGCCGCAGACCATCACCGTCGAGCGCAACGCCCAGGAGTACGAGGTCCACGTCGCGCACGCCGAGCTGGGCACCGCGCACGGCATCGTGGCGTTGGACTGCGGCTGGGCGGTCGACACCGAGGCCGCCCAGGACCCGGACGACGCCGGCCGCCTGCTCGACCCGCTCACCCTGTCGAGCACCGAGACCATCGAGACGGGCGCCAAGCTCGCCTCGCTGCTCTTCGCCGCCGACAGCCCGAAGCCCCGCTACGTGCTGATCCTCAGCGGTGGCGTGGTAACCCTCGCCGACCGCACGGTCTGGGGTGAGGGCCGCTACCTGGCCGTCAGCCTCGACACCGCGTACGCCCGCAACGACGACAAGGAACTAGACGTCGTCGCCGCACTCTTCGGCGCCGACTCGCTGCGCCCACCCGCCGAGGGTGGCACGGAACCCCTCGCCGACCTGGTCGCCGGCTCCCGCCAGCACGCTGTGGGCGTCTCCAGCGAACTCCGCGAGGGCCTGAAGGTCTCCGTCGAACTCATCGCCAACGAGGTCCTCGACCAGATCCGGCGGGCCGGCTACCAGCCGCAGCAGGTGATGGCCCTCGACGAGCTGGCGAAGGAGCTGGGCCGGGAGTCGCTGCGTTACCTGTACCGCATCCTGTTCCTGCTCTACGCCGAGGCCCGCCCCGAGCTGGGCGTGCTGCCGGTCAACGACCCCCAGTACGTCGAGGGTTACAGCCTCGCCCGCCTCGGTGACCTCGTCTCCCGCCGCCTCGCCCCCTCCGCCGAGGACGGCACCCACCTGTACGAGTCCCTGGACCTGCTCTTCCGCATGGTCAACGACGGGCACCGGGCGCGCGGCGGCGCGGAGATCGCCGACAAGGCCAGCGAGGGCGAGGGCCTGCGCTTCGAGCCGATGAAGTCGGACCTGTTCCTGCCGGAGAAGACCAAGCTCATCGGCCGGTTGATCCCCGTGCCGAACCTTGACGACGACATGGACGACGAGGACGCCCCGAAGATCGACACCCGGCTGCGCAACAAGGTCCTCTACGAGGTGCTGCGCCGGCTAATGCTCACCAAGGGCGGCAAGAAGCGCCGCGGCGGCCTCATCTCGTACGCCCAGCTCGGCATCAACCAGCTCGGCGCGGTCTACGAGGGCCTGATGTCGTACACCGGTTTCGTCGCCACCGAGCAGCTCTACGAGGTCGCCAAGAACGGCGACCCGAAGGACGGCTCGTGGATGATCCCGGCCTCCAAGACCGACGAGTACGACGACAACGTCTTCGTCTACAAGGAGAACCCGTACACCGGCGTCCGTAGCCGGGTCTGCCACGAGGCGGGCCAGTTCGTCTACCGGCTCGCCGGCCGCGACCGGCAGACCAGCGCCTCCTACTACACCCCACAGTCGCTGACCGAGGTCACCGTCCAACTCGCCCTGAAGTACCGGCTCGACCAGGACGACACCATCACCCCCGCCCGCGAACTGCTGGACTGGACGATCTGCGAGCCGGCGCTCGGCTCCGGTGCGTTCCTCAACGAGGCGATCAACCAGGTAGCCGCCGAATACCTGCGCCGCCGGCAGAAGGAACTGGACGTCACCCTCGACCCGGAGGACTACCACCTCGAACTCCAGCGGGTGAAGGCGTACATCGCTCTGCACAACAGCTACGGCGTCGACCTCAACCGCACCGCCGTCGAGCTGGCCGAGGTGTCACTCTGGCTAAACGTCATGCACGCCGGCCTCCAAGCCCCCTGGTTCGGCCTGCACCTGCAACGCGGCAACTCCCTCATCGGCGCCGGCCGCAAGACCTACACACCGAAGCAACTCGCCGACAAGTCGTGGCTCACCACCGCCCCGAAGGAGCAGCCCTTCCGGGACGGGCCGATCGACGAGGGCACCATCCACCACTTCCTGCTCCCCGCCGACGGCTGGGGCGCGGTCGCGGGGGAGAAAGAGGCCCGCGAGCTGGCGCCGGCCGAGACCGCCCGTTTGAAAGCCTGGCGTACAGCGATGAAGCGCACGCCGTCGGCCAAGGGGAAGAACTCGCAGGTCCAGCGGTTGCAGGCGCTCGCGCGGCGGGTGGAGTTCCTGTGGGGGCTGGTGCAGCAGCGGCTGGCCATCTCCGAACAGGAGATTCGCCGCGACATCGCGGTCTGGGGTGCCGACGACCTGCCGCCGGTCACCGAGGCTGTGCCCCGGGACGAGATCCTCGCCGACCTGACCGCGCCAGGGACGCCGTATTGGCGGCTTAAGACACTGATGGACGTCTGGTGCGCGCTGTGGTTCTGGCCGCTGGACAAGGTCGGGCTACTCGACGGCTCCGACCCGGCCTACCCGGCCACGCCCGTCCAGGTCTCGCACATCAAGGACGAACCGGCGTACGAGGAACCGGTGGTCTACGAGACTCGGGATCTCTACGGCAACGTGCAGCCGCAGCAGATGAAGATGCCGACGAAGGCGACCGGCACCCGGCGGATGACGGTGGCGGAACAGCTCCGCCAGCAGGTGCCGCTGTCTAACCTGGACGACTGGTTGACGTTCGCAGAAGCGCTCATCGGCCGGCGCGATCTTGACGAGAACACCGAGAGGTTCTACGGCCGGAAGCTGACCAGCCTTAGCGAGATGAGCGATTTCGAGGGCAAGCTCGACAGCGTGATCGGCGTCGACTCACCGTGGACGCTGTCCGATCGTTTCCCCTGGCTTCTCGCCGTCGACCAGATCGCCGAACAGCAGGGCTTCTTCCATTGGGAACTAACTTTCGCTCAATCGCTCGGCAAGGGCGGATTTGACCTTCAGGTAGGTAACCCGCCATGGGTTCGGCCAACGTGGCGGGAAGATGCCGTCTTGGCTGAGGTTGATCCTTGGTTCGCTCTGGCGGAAAGAGCGACGGAGGGCGTTTGGCGGCAACGCAAGGTCCACACTCTGAATTCAGTTGGCACGCTCCGATATGCGTTAAACGAGTTGACGAGCAATTCAGGCCTAAGCAGGTTCATCGCCAACCCTGCTACCTACCGACTGTTGGAAGGAACGCAGCCGGATCTCTACCGTGGATTCATGGTAAAAGTTTGGGATTGCCTGGCTCAAGGCGGCTCTGTTGGCTTAGTCCATCCCGATTCGCATTTCGTTGGAGCGAAAGAGACTAATCTTCGTGCCGCCGCATATCGTCATCTGCGCCTACATGCGCACTTCGTGAACGAACGATCAATATTCCCCGAGATCGGTCATCCCGTTAGTTTCGGAATTCATATCTACTCGCATCCGAGAAATGTTGCGTTTCTTCATGCAAGTTGGCTATTCGACCCGAAGACGCTTGCCGACTCTCTGGCTCATGACGGTGTCGGTGCCCTGCCAGGCATCAAGCATGATGGGAAGTGGGACCTTCGGGCTCATTCAGATCGATTAATTGAGGTCACGCTCCCGGTTCTTAGTGTTTGGTCAAAGTTAATCTTTGGCAACGACTCGGCCGCTGATACTTCCCCACTTCTGTATCCAATTACCAGGTTCGAGCAGCGCGCGATCGAATCGCTTGCCGCAGTCGATGTGAGGCTTGGGAGTCTGCGACCACACATCAGCGCTGGCCTTCACGAGAAGATGGCGAAGGTGGAAGGGGTCATACGATGGCAGACGACCACACCGTCCTCGTTGGCCGCAGTCGTTATACAGGGACCTCATCTCCATGTAGGCAACCCCTTCTTTAAGCAGCCGAATGAGGCCTGTCGGAGCAAGGGCGACTGGACTGCATTCAATCTTCCTGTCCTGCCGGATTCCATCCTCCCGCGCACTAATTATCAAGTTACTGGTCGTCATGTTTCAACCGAGGAAACGTACGAGGGAAAGAGTTACCTGGAGCATTACCGGGTGGCCTGGAGGCGGCGTATCCCAAGCGGGAATGAGCGAAGCCTGTTCGCCGCTCTAATTCCACCAGGTCCGACCCACGTTCACACCGTCCACTCTATGGCCTTCAGCGACAGCAGAGTTACTGCACTGGCTGCGGGGTTTTGGTCTTCGCTTCCTCTCGACTACTTGCTCCGCATCGCGGGCCGGGGAGATCTTCAGGTTCGAGAGGCACATGCAATGCCTGCGCCAGCGAGTGATCACCCTCTTGCCCCCGCACTGTTGCTGCGAACGCTGAAACTTAACTGCCTTACGTCCGCCTATTCTGATCTTTGGAAACAGCTTTTCGACGCATCATGGGGTGCTGCTGAAGAATGGGCAATTGCCTGGCCCGGAACTACGCCATTGCTTACAAATCGCGGGCCTTGGCGGCCGGAGGTACCGTTGCGCTCGGAGTGGGAGCGACGGGCCGCGCTAGTCGAGATAGATGCCATCGTTGCGACTTGGTTGGGACTGGGGTTGTCGGAGTTTTTGTCAATCTATCAGTCCCGTTACCCAATCATGGCCGACTACGAATCAATGATGTGGTTCGATAGTCGAGGGCGCAAAATCGCGGCAGACCACAACGCATACGGAGTGGGCCAGAAGAAAGAGCATTTTCTGCAGTTGTTGGCGTATCTCGATGATCCGGCGCGGAGCCCGGTGCCGGAAGGGTACGTGGCGCCGTTTTTTAAGGCGGATCGAGAGACCGAGTACCGGCAGGCGCATGCCGTGTTCACTAAGCGGCTTCAGGATTCGATCGACGCTGGCTGGCAGCCGTCGTAGTCCGCCCGCTACCCCTCTTCGACCCCGAAGGAGAGCAGATGGCTCCCAGCAACCACCAGAAGCACCAGGCTGGGCGACACCTAGCGGTGGCTGCGGCTCTGTTGTACGGCTATTCGGCGAGCCTGAACGGTCCGCAGACCTTCGTAACGATTAACGGACGGAAGGCGGCCGTGCAGGTTGCTGCGCAGGGCACCTGGATGATCGCGGACATCGACCGGATGACGGCGATGTCGATTGACGTCTACATCCTCGTGGACGTGACCGAGGGACGTCGGGACTTCTATGTCGTGCCCGGAGACGACCTGCGTGCCGGGGTGCGCGAGCGGCACGACGAGTTCATGGCGAGCGTCGGCGGTGTTCGCCCGCGTAACCCGGAAAGCCGTCACACGGCCATCTACCCGAAGGACGTGGAGGCGTGGCGGAACCGGTGGTCGTTGTTCGAGGACGTGACTCAGCCAGCGATTGGGGACGCGACCTCCTGACCGATTGCGTGACGGGAGCGCATCCGGCGCGTCCGCCCAGCTGCGCTCCCGTCCGCCGTGCATGTCAGTGCTCGGACTTCGTGACCTGAACGAAGATGGTCCAGGCGGCGGGGGAGAAGGTGAGGGCTGGTCCCGCCGGGTCCTTGCTGTCGCGTACCGCGACGAGGCCGGGCAGGTTGTCGGCGACCTCGACACACGCACCACCGTTGTCACCGCTGCGGGTGCTCTTGCGCTACTGGGCACCGGTCAGTTCAGTCATGATGAACCTTTCGACGATCTTGCTGACGAGTTGCCTCGATTGTTGCTCATCGAGAGCCAGGGACGTAAGACTCCCCCAGACCTTCTCGTAGGTGGCGATTTCCTCGGGGCCGATCGAGATACAGGGCACCGGTCAGCGACTCGCTGTAGACGACCGACGGCTCCGGGACGACCCGGTTGGTCAAAGGGAAGTCAAGCATCATGAAGGCGGCCGGCGAGCGCGCCGTAGTGCGCCCCGACGGATAGTGGCAGGACCCGGATGGAGATGTTCGGCAGGCCAGTGAGGTCATTCAGGTGTCGGAGCTAATCGGCCATCACCCTGCGGCTGCCGATCTGCTTGATCAGGAGCGCCTCGGCGAGCACCGAGCTGAGCTGGGGTGCCTTCGGTAGCCGTCGCCGTAGGAGGCCCTGCCGCTGAAGTCGGATGCTGATGAGCTGGTCGATCTCGTCCTCGCTCATCTCGGTTCGATTTTGATAGGCCCCCCTGGCGTACGCCTCTGTCTGCAAGAGGCCGGGAATCAGTGACTCGTCGTATCCGCGCAGCCGAGACGCGGCGGATTCCAGGCCGACGTGCAGTTCGAACCAGTCGGGGATGGCGTCGCCGTACGAGTGCCACCAGCCCTTGGCCTTGGTCTCGTTGGCTAGGGCGGTGAGCGCGCCGGTCAGCTCGGCGGTCGCCCCGTACAGCTCGCACATGGCCTTGGCGTCGACGGCGCGGACCGGGCCGAGGCCGGTCTCGATGAGCCACAGCTTCTGCCGGCTGAACTGCATCGCCTCGGATGCGCCGTCCAGCGTCATCCGCGCCTCGGTGCGTAGCTCGCGCAACGCTCGCCCGAGCTGCCGTCGCGGCACTGTCGATCCCATGTCGTCGGCCATCCGCCACCCCCTCTCCGTGTTGCACGGTGTTACATCCCAACGCCATCGCTGAAACGTGGAACCGTTGCCGATCGGCCATTCTTCGGCGGCGCCACTGCATCAATAGCGATACCCGTCTGACCATCCAAGACACTCCCGACAACAGTCATGTACGCGCAATTCCCACGCGGCGATTGTCGGCGTACCAACGGCGGTTCTGTATGTTTTTCGGGGTGATCGGAATTCCCCGCCGGCTCAGGTGTGTCGGCCGGAGCCGGCGGTCGAGGCGGGGAGTCGGGTCAGCCGGTCAGCGGGCTGAAGCTGCGGCCGTCGAGCACGTTGATCAGGCCGTCGTCGCGGTGCACCTCGCAGCCGCGCCGCCGTAGCTCGGCCACCAGCTCAGCCTCATCGTTCAGCGGGATTTCCAGCAGTCCACCATTAGGGACGGTGGCCTGCTGCTTACCGAAGCGCGTGTGCAGATCCTTCGGCAGGAGCGTGAAGGCCCGTTCCGCCACGACGTGCAAGATCAGGTGTTGATGTGAGCCCCGTCGGCGGGCCGGTCGGGCCAGTCACCTTCGGCGCCTCCGTTCTCTGTCGTGCGTACCTACCGGCATCATGCGGTTGGTCAGACGTGCACTGTCGCCATTGATCTATTTCGCTGCCTGTCGCATGCTGTGGCGATACGGCGGGAGGTTGGCCAATGACTCTGAGTAGCCCTGGCGAGCTGGGTGGTGGCGGCACGTTTACGACTCACCGGTCGAGATGAGGGCGCATGGACAGGAGCGCCCGCACGCGCAGTGCGGCCCACGTGCCCGGTCCTCGGGGTTCCGCTGAAGCGTACGGCGCCGTGCTGGAGGCAGCTGTTTCTCACTTCGGTGCCTCCGTCGCGCCGGTCCTTCAGCGGGGACTGGCTGCTCGGGAGGACACCTTGCGGGCGCCAATGGTCGAACTTCTCGTTGCGGCTGGACAAGCGATTGGCTGCCCGGTCAGGGCGCACGGCGAGGTCCGCCTCCCGGAGCTTGCTATCCGCCCTGACTACTTGATCGACGTCGACGGAGCCCCGATCGGGTATGTGGAACTCAAGGCGCCGGGCAGGGGTGTTCCCGGCCACGGTTGGCATCCCACGGCCCGGGAGCGTAGGCAATGGGTCCAGCTTCAGTTGCTTCCGAACGTTCTGTATAGCGATGGTCAGTCCTTCGCGGTGTATCGGTGGGGAGAATTGCAGGGGCCAGTGGCACGGATGGACGGCGACCTGCAGCGGGCCGGTGCACGCCTTCGGCCCGCCGACGGCAACCTGGCGCTCGTGCTCCACGCCTTCCTTGCGTGGCGTCCACGTCCACATCGCCGCCTCGAACATCTGGTCCGAGACGCGGCACGACTTTGCCGATTGTTGCGCGACGAGGTGTTGGACACCCTTGGTCAAGAGCGACTCGGTGGGAGGGTGCGGCTCTTCAGCGAACATCTAGCCGACTGGCGCACCTGGCTATTTCCCCACCTGAGCGAGGAGTTGTTCGCCGACGCCTACGCGCAGACCGTCACGTTTGGGCTGCTGTTGGCGCGTCGGTCAGGGATCGAGTTCGAAGGCAAGGAACTGCCGACGCTCGGGCGAGAGCTGGCCAAGAACCACCTGCTCGTTGGGCGAGCGCTGGCTATCCTCACCGAGGACCACGGTGGTCCTAGCATTGAGCAGCGCAGCGTGGCTCTGCAAACGCTGCGGCGCGCCATCGAGGCCAGTGACTGGACAGATTGGCGGACAGACACATCGGACCAGCTGTATGAGCGCTTCTTGGAGTTGTACGATCCAGCGGTTCGACGGGGAAGTGGCTCCTACTTCACGCCCCAGCCCGTTGCGGACTTCATGGTCCAGTTTGTCGACAGCATCTTGCACGACAAGCTGAACCGACGGCTAGGTCTGGCTGACCGCGACGTAGTGGTCGTCGACCCGGCAATGGGTACAGGCACCTTCCTGTTGAGCGTCATTGCACGTGTAGCGAAGACGGTTAGGGCCGACCACGGGGACGAGCCCGCTGAACTTCGTGCTCTCCTCGGTCGTTTAGTTGGATTTGAACGCCAGATCGCGCCCTTCGCCGTAGCGGAACTACGGCTGCACCAGGATCTCGCAGCGCGGGGACTGGAGGTTGCCGACGAGAAGGTCAGATTCTACGTCACCGATACCCTGGAGGATCCTGACGTAGAGACACTTGTTAGCCCGTACGTGTACCGGCCAATTGCTGACTCCCGGGCGCAAGCAATCAAGGTCAAGACCGAGGAACGGGTCATGGTCGTTCTCGGCAACCCGCCCTACCTCGAACGCGCCAAGGACCAGGGAGGGCTCGTACTTGCCAGCAACAAGGGAAAGTCGAGCATGCTCGACGCTTTTCGAGGCACCAGTACCGGCAGACTCGAGTTCAAACTGCACAACTTGAACATCTACTTTTGGCGCTGGGCCACCTGGAAGGTATTCGAAGCGCATCCTGAGCACCCGGAGGGAGTCGTGGCTTTCGTTTGCACATCGGCCTATACGACCGGACCAGGCTTCGCCGGCATGCGTGAGTACCTGCGACGGCAGGCCGACTGGGGTTGGATCATCGATCTATCTCCTGAAGGGCATCAGCCCGAGGTGCCGACACGCATTTTTCCAGACGTGCAGCAGCCATTGTGTATCGGCGTATTCGGACGGGCCAAGACGGCCGATACGGAAACACCCGCCAGAATCCGTTACGTTGCCCTCTCCGGGACCAGGCAAGAAAAATTCGACGCCCTCCAGGCTCTGAATGCCGCAAGCGGTCGGTGGTTGGACTGCCCAACGAAGTGGTCGGCTCCCTTCCGTCCCGCGTCGCAGGCCATATGGAACGACTGCATCGCGCTCGCCGACCTGATGCCGTGGCAATCGCCAGGTATCAAGGCGAACCGAACATGGGTTTACGCTCCGGACGAAGAAACGTTGGCCGAGCGGTGGCGCCGTCTAAGCCTGGCTCCCGTGGTGGAACGGCCAGATCTTATGAAGGAAACTAAGGATAGGGCAATCGCCGTCGTACTCTCGCCGCACTTCGACGGCACCGGTCAGCCTGCGTCACTGACTGGCGATATTGACCCTCAGGTTTCCATCATGCGCGTATCTTTCCGGAGCTTCGATCGGCAGTATGTTATTGCCGACCGGAGGGTTGTCGATCGAGCCCGTCCCGATCTGTGGTCTACACACGGAAAACATCAGACGTATCTGACGACACTGTTCGCGGAATCGGTGACCTCCGGACCGGCCGTCGTGTTCGCCGCAGAGGTGCCGGATAACGACCACTACATGGGTCATCATGGAGGCAAGGTACTACCGCGGTACCGTGACGTCAGCGGTCATCATCCCAACATCGCCCCTGGTCTGATGGAGCAGCTTTCTCGCCAGCTCGGTGGCGACGTTACCTGCGGAGACGTTTTCGCCTATGTTGCCGCCGTGGCGTCGCACCCCGGCTTCTCGACGCGATTTCGATCGGAGCTTCGCACCCCGGGAGTGCGGATCCCGTTGACATTGAACCCAAACCTTTGGCGTGCGGCAGTCGGCCTTGGTGAACGGGTGATCTGGCTTCAGACCCACGGTGAGCGTTATGTCTGCTCGTCGGCTGGCCGTCCACCAGGACCACCGCGGGAACTGCGCCCTGATGTCCTCGTGCCCGTACCAGGGGTGGCGGACCGCATGCCCGAAAGCATCACGTACGACCGGGACAGTTTGACCCTGTATGTGGGCGAGGGAGCCCTCGGTCCCGTCCCCTCAGCAGTCTGGGATTATGACGTTTGTGGCACGCAAGTCGTCAAGAAGTGGTTCGACTACCGCTCCAAGCGGCCCCGCGTGCGCAAATCGTCCCCACTGAACGAAATTGTTGCCAGTAAGTGGGACTTCACCGACGATTTGCGAAACCTGCTAGCCGTGCTCCATGGATGCGTGCTCCTCGAGCCGCAGCAGGACGACGTGCTGAAAGCCATCCTCGATGGACCTCTTCTGAAGGCGACAAAGCTTGAGGATTTAGGCATGCTGCCACCGGCAGATGAAGCGAAACGGCCGATCATCGATGTCCAGCCGCCCCTCTTCCGATGATCGGCTAGGTTGGACCATGTCTCGCGCTCGGTCCGGAATTCAGCACGAAGTAGCCAGTGCCTCTGCCTGGCCCAGGATGGCCACGTAGGCCGGCGGCGCACTCTGTCCGGTCGCCGCTGTCGCCCGGGCACCCGTGGCGGATTCGACCTGGCGGGCCTGGACCGGTGCCGGTAGCTGCGCCGCAAGGGCCTCGTCCCCGGGCGCTCGGCCGCTGTCTGAAGTGGACGTACGGCTGAAGCAACCTGCTGGGTTCCATCAATACCTTGGTCGGCATGGCATACCGGAACTACACGGCCGATGGCAGCTACTGGACGGTTCGGAAGCAGGGCGCCGTCTACTGGGTCGCCCGCATGCGCCGTGTCAACGGCTCTTACGAGTGGTTGGACACCTGGGGCGGTTATGAGCGTGCCGGAGCCGCCGCTGGGGCGGCCGCACAACTGGCCTACAACCAGGCCCGGGAAGATGTGCTCAAGGAACTGGTCGGCAACCTGCACACGGCGCTGGACCGAGCAGGTCTGGGTGCGTTGCCCACGCCGGCCCCGGTGAAGCCCCCCGCGCGGTCGGAGCTTCCGGCGGCCGCCGATCTCGATGACCCTGAGGATTGACGGCGCGTAGGCAGGGCGTGTGCGGCTGGTGGAGGCGGGGCGCCAGGCTGAGGTGAGTCCGGACCTGATGCCCGGCGTACTCGCCCGAGACGGTGTCGTCCTGATCCGGCAGGGGTCGATCGCCGAGGTCCGCGCTCTGCTCGACCGCTGGACCGTCCCCGTCGACCATCCGCATCAGGTGGCCGGCGGACTGACCGTCATCGAGCCTCGGTTGCAAAGGAGAGAGGACGAAAACGAGGCCGGCTTCACCGATCTGGGCCTGTCGCCGCATACCGATCGCAGTCTGCACGCGCAGCCCCCCAGCGTGCTCGCCACCCTCATGCTGACTCCGGCGATGGCCGGGGGAGACGCCACACTGGTCGACGGCGCACGAGTGCTGGGTGTCGTCCGCCAACACGTCGGGGATAGCGAGATCGCCGATCTGCGGTTGAGGACGGCAACCGGTCGGCCAGGCCCGGCGGTTGTCGAGATCAGTGTCGGCCACGCCCGCATCCGCTATCGCGACGACCGGATCGCCGGCCCGTACAGCACCAATGGGTGCACGGACCTCGTGGTCACACCCCGTCGCCTGATCGCTGAGACGGCCCAAACTCTGCACCTGGGTACGGGCGACGGTTACCTCGTACACAATTACCGGTTTTGCACGGGCGCACGGCCTTCACCGGGGACCGGAGCCTGGCGCGTTTCCTGGCGAGAGTCAACAGCGACCATCCGTACACCTGGTTGAACCGGGGGTTTTCGATTGCGGGTTCCTAGATCGCGCCAGCCGGCGTCCTCCGCGCCCGACCGCAGCCACCTCGTCGCCGCGCTGTCGAAGGTGCCGCCACCGTCCGACGCGGCCTTTCCGCAGGCAATCCGGGCCGTCGTCGAGGCATACCCCGATCCAGAGCCGCTGCTGCGCGCCGCTCTCGACGATCACGCCAATCGCAGCCGGTCCCGCTTCGCGGCGCTCTACGCACTCCTGCTGCGGCTACGACGCGAGGAGCGCCACGCCGAGTACGCCTTGGTCGTCCGAGACCATGAGGACGAGTTTGGGGCAGAGCCCTACTTCCACACCTTCCGCGCGATCGTGGCCCGAGCCAAGGGCGACCTCGCCTCACTTCGCAGCTCAGTCGAATACTCCCGCCAGGCCGTCGCCGCCATGCCTGACGTCGCGGCGGTGACCCATCAGCTGGCGGCGTTCTGGGTCGAGTACCTCGAACGCCTGGAGGATCCAGGCCCGGCGCGTGACCTCGACGAGGTGGAGCGGCACATCGACCGGGCGGTAACCCTCACCCAGGGGCGAGTCGCCCACTACTACGAGACGAGAGGCCGGGTGCTGGCACTGCGTGGGGAGTTCGAGGCGGCCAGGGCCGCCGTCGCGCAGGCCATCGAACTGGAGTCGCGCGATTCCCGGGACCACCTGCGTCGGCTCACCCAGTACCAGTCGAGCCGGATCCGGATCGATCTGATGCAGGAGCGCGCCCGGTGGGCCCAGGCCCATGCCCGCTTCCGCACCGAGTTGACCGAGTTCAAGGGCCAGCAACTGCAACTGCTGGGCCTGGTGGCGGCCGTGGTGGCCTTCATCGCCACAGCCACCAACATTGCCAGCCAGAGCACCGGCGTCGAGGGGCTCCGTCTCATGCTCGTGGCGTCCGGCGCGATAGCTGTCGTTTTCGGTACGTTCTCTCTCGTCAACAACAGCCGCGTTCGCCGGGTGATCGCGGCGGTCGTCATCGGATGCGCCATGATCGGGGCCGGTTTGTTCGTGCCAGCCTCGTGGATGTCATGAGAGTTTGGACAGCCCATGAAGGTAGGAGAAGCGATCACCTCGGCCGGTGGAACGCGGGCGAATGAAGACCGCGTCGGCCACCGCGGCACCCTCGCCTGGGTCATTGATGGCGCCACCGATCTGTACGGTGACACCGCACTGCCCGCCGACAGCGATGTGCAGTGGCTTGTTGACCACATCGGTGAGCGCTTGATTCAGGCTGGCGCAGACAACTATCAGGGCACCGCCGCCGCGCTCCTGACGTCGATTGCCGATGGTGTAGCCCGCGAGCAGGCAGCACTCTCGTTCCCCGTGAGCCGGGTGCCAGCCGGCCTGCTCGATCGCGGTCTGCGTCGACCAGGGCATCGGCTACGACCTCGCTCGAATCGGCGACGCCACCGCCGTGGTCCACGGCGTTCGGCCGGTGCTGCTGTCGACCGGCTTCTTCGACCGACGCGAAGCCGCGGCGGTCGCGACAGATGAGGGCGAGGCAGACCGGGTCATCGCGGCCATGCACCAGCGTCGGCTGCACACGATGACCGCCGGTGATGTCGAATCGATCTTCTCCGGGCACCCGAATCGCCAACTTCGACCACACAGCGCCGTCGGCGAGTGGACGCACGTCGACTGCATGCTGCTGTGCACTGACGGCTTCGCCCGGCTGGTCACCGACTACGAGATCTACCGCTCGTGGGCTCAGGTTATTCCCGATGCGCGTGATCGAGGGCTGCACTACCTGGAGAAGTTGATCCGGGACGCGGAAAGCGAACCCGGTAGCAGCGGTGGTCGGTTCAAGCGGGCCGACGACATCGCTGCTCTGCTGCTGACCGCTAATTGATGCCGCACCACGAAAGGACTTCCCGCATGACGGAGCGACCGCCGTACCTCGTCGAGCGGAACCCGGGGTATTTCGAGTACCAGTTGCCGATCTCGGTCAAGCTGGTCGTCGACCACCGCGGCCGCGTGCCGCTGTTGCGGAACGAACGCGACGAGTGGGAGTTGCCCGGCGGCAAGCTCGAAGTAGGTGAGACACCGGAGGACGGTGTTTGCCGGGAGGTTGCCGAAGAACTTGGGCTGACCATCACCGAGGTCGACATCATCGACTCCTGGATCTACATGATCACGCCGGTCCGGCACGTGTTCATCGTGAGCTTCGGCGCGACGTACGTCGGGGATGAGGAGCTCATCTACTCGGCCGAACACAAAGAGCTCAGCGTCTTCGCGTACGACGAGGTGCCGCGACTGCACATGCCCGAGCCCTACAAACGAACCATCCAGCGCTGGCACGCGCGCCAGCTGCCGACGTAACGAGTTCGGGCTTCGTGTGATGTCAGGAGCAGCGGCAGGTTCCCAGCAGCGACGGCACCACTCCGCAGGCGAAACAGGTGTCTGGTTGAGGAGAGCGGACGGCCCGAGATGCAATCGGCCGGCTGCTGACCGGCTGTTTGGGTCGCGGTCGCTGAAGAGCGGCCTCCACCTGCTTGACGGTCGCCATCGGCCAGCCGCGCCCGCGTACGTGTTTGGTCAGCTTCTTCATATCGAGGTGCGGAAACTTCGCACGCATGGCATGCGCCACCTCGGCGAGGCTCTGTTGGCCTCGTGCGGCCGCCGGGCTTCCCGTTGGCTTGATCGCGCTGGGTGAACTACTGACGGTAGCGATGCCAGGCTTCTTCGTCGCAGTTTTCCGGACCTCCGGAGGACGAGCAGGGGACTGCTGCCTGTGACGCGGAGAAGGATAGGCACGCAGAGCTGCGCGAATCTGGTCAACAGAGACCTGGGGCCACCCGTCCTGACGAAGGTGCCGAGCAATCGTTGAATCCTTGATGTTCGGCATTCGGTGCCGGAGATCGTGGGCGGCGTCTGCCAGGTCTCGCCTATTGCGTTCGGTCAGGAGACCAGCGTTGGCCGGAGCGGCCTTGAAGGCGGATCCGCCTGAGGGGCGGGTGTAGCCTGCGCGACTTACAGGTTGGAGGCGGTCGAGCCAGACATCAGGCGTACGGTCGGGCTGGTCGTCATTCTCCCAGTCATGCCGGGAATCAGCTGAACCTCGGCCCTCCGCATTGGTGTACCAGTCGCTGATAGTTCGCCTGATTACCACGCCGCCTCCGATGCCGTCGGACCGGGATCTGGCAGAGAAAAGCCGAGCGCAAGCTCGTCCCTCCATCCGAGGAACTCGATGCTATTGGCGGTGACGTTGCCCCGGAAGTAGCCGTTCGTCCTGCCGGGGTGACGAATGGTTGACTACTGCGGGAGTTCGACGGAGATCGGAGTTAGGCGTTGCGCTCTCAAATCCGCTGGACCCGCCGACGTCATACCGCCAATGAATGAGTCCTCGACTGCTGACTGGCTAACTGGCGGCGACCTGCCGCCGGATCCTGTCGACGATCGACGCCCTGCGATGAACCGGCAGCTCGACCCGTACCAGATGCTTGAACTCCTGCCGCATCGCGGGGAGGTCAACTGGCCTTCCGGCGAGCTCTGCGCACAAGTCCTCCAGCGGCCACGAGGCATAGTGTCCGTAGCGGACGGTGTAGATAGCTACCGAGTGCAGTGCGAACGCATCGGAGTAGTCCAGCAGCACGTACCCCAGCAACTGATCGATTTCGGCCCTCGTCAGCCCGACCGCACGGCTGCCGTCCGGCCGGGCCCTTCCCTGGGTGGCCTTGAAGTCGACGAGCACGCCGCCGACGATGAGATCGGCGTCGGCGTTGAGATCGGCGCTGCCCTCGAAGGTCGCGCCTGTGGCCACGGGCCCGACCGGCAGCACTGGTAGCAGGTGCCCCACTGCCAGGTCGCGCATTGCAATCAGGTCGGCGACCTCGTCGGCGTTCGCCAGTGCCAGCAGGTCGGGTGCCCGACTGTCCGGACCAAGTTGCATCAGGCGAGACTCGTCTACCCGAGCCGCCCGGTACAGCTCGACCAAGAGTGCGAGCGCGTAGGACATCCGTGCCCACCACTCATCAGACCGCTCTCTGAACCGGGCCGGGTGGAGTGGCCCCACGTGATTGCCGTCGCTATCGACCGCACCCAGGTCGTGCAGCAGTTCCAGGCCAGCTCGTTCGCACGGCGCTCGCCGCGTGCTCAGCCCGGTCACTGCGAGCCCGATTGATGGGGCCGGGTCGATCAGGAACCGCAACCACCAATCGATAGCAGCACCCTGCGTCCAGAGCGCAACGCTCGGGGGTGGCAGTACCTGGCCCGGGCCGATGGCCTCTCGGTAATCGGCCTGTACGCCGTGGTGGTGCGGAAACGTCGCGCGGAGCCAACGGGCCACCGGGCTCTTGGCGGTCTTTACCTCATTGGTTAACGCAGACACGACTACCACCTTGATTGCCGCGAAGGCAGGTCGACATATCGGATAAGGCGTCTGCCCTCCTGCTAGACCGTGAGCGTCTCGTCCGCCTGCTCGGACAGGTGGGCCTGGTCGTAGAACCACTGCAAGTGCTCCACAAGCGCCGAAGCGGCTGCGTGATCCGCGAGGACGGTCAGTGGGACGCCGGGTCGCAGTGAGAGTTTCGCGGCGGCGATGTTCACGCCGGGCACCTGATTAAGTCGTTGCCGGAACTGTTCACGCAGCGCCAAGGCGTCAAACGGCAGACGGCTGGACATGTGTTGGAAGACCACCTCAACTTTCCCGCTGGGGTAAACGGTCACCGGCCAGATGTCGCCGTCGCGGTGACCACGTTCGCGGGCCATCAGGAAGCAGGATGTTTCCGCTCCGCCGCCGTAGAGGAGCGTGCCGCCCATCTCGGTCCATCGGTCGAGCAGTGTCAGCGTGGCTCCGGCAACGACCGGGCCTTGTAGTACCCCGAGCTGCTCGGTGAAGCGTTCGGCGAGCGACTGCCCGTCACCGGGTCGAGGCTGGGGCAGCCGGCGTGGCAACTCGTCGGGGGCCAGCCCGGTCAGTTGTGCCAACTCGTCGAGGTCGATGCGCTGGGTCTGATCGGCGCGGCCGTGCTGGTCGAACTCGACCCCTTCGGCTTTGAGCACTGCGACCGGGTCTTCCATGCGTCCGTCGGGCCAACGGAACCCCCCGGCCTTGGTTCCTTCGGCCTGCAACACCCGATGGGCGTTGGGTACCGGGACGGCGCGTAGTCGGTTGCCGACCGGCTGGGGCGCGGTGCCGATCAACGCAGCGAGGTCTCCGTAGGTCGTCCAGGAGCCGGACGGCATTGCCGAGAGTGCCGCTTCCATGAGGTCCCAGCGGACCTCGGACTGATCGACGGTAGGTCCGGTCGGCCCTGGCCACAGATTGATGATTCGCTCGGCAAGGGCGTCGGCGCGGGCATGGATCTGCGGTCGCCCCCAGCGCTCACAGGCGACGATGTCCCGAGTGAGGCGTACGCCGCTCCTTGCGAGGTCGACCCGCTTGACGGCGAACGGGCTGTTGCCCAACTCGGCGTTGTAGCCGGTCAGCGTGAGGTTGCCCAACGTGTGCTTCAGAGCGTCGTGCACCTCTACGACGTTCTCGTGCGGTTCGAGATCCGCAGCGAGCATGCGCTGCCACTCTGGACCCATGCTCTGCGGCAGGACGTGCTCGATGGTCAACTTTGCTGGAGAGACCGGCTCCTTGCTGTCGTACGATTCCTCCAACCAGCGCAGCACCAGTGAACGCTGAGATGCCCTTCCGTTGGTGTAGAACGGCAGCGAACGTACTGCGTGGCGTACGTCGGCGTCCGTCGCGTAGTACTTGCGGCCGGCCGACAGGTAGGCGTGTACCGCATGGTCGACCGGCAGGTCCTTGTTCATCTCGGTGACGATGGACAGCAGATTGCGGTTGATGTTCGCGGTGGCTCGGCCTATCAGCAGCCGTCGGACGAGGAAGCTCTCCACGTACCGCATCGCCGACGCGACTTGCGCGCTGGTCGCAGTGCCCAGGCTGCGACGGTCCAGCAAGTGCAGCAGGAGCGGGTAGACGGTGGTCGTGCCCCAGGCGTGCAATCGCTCCAGCCGGAAACGTACGTCCGAGTCCTGCTCCTTGTCGGGATGCAGGATGATTTCCAGCAACCGACCGAGACGACCGAACCGTCGCACCTCGGCCTCAATGTCATCTTCCGTGCCGAGCCGGTCGAGCCGCGCCTGCTGTCGCGCGTACGTGTCGCCTTGTGTGATTCGCGGGTCGCGCTGCACCAGGTCCAACCAGAACAGGGTCTCCAACTCCGTTGAGTTGAACCGCTGCTGCAACGGCAGCCAGTGCGCGTCGTACACGGTCTTGCTGCGGTCGGGCAGACGCATGAACAGGTAGTTGCGCAGCAAGTCGGCTTGGGTCAGTTTGAGGCCGGTGTTGTTCAACGACTCGAAGATTCGATAGACATTGTCGTCGGGGTGCGCGATCACCGAGACCAGCGCTAACCCGAAGAGCACCGCATCTTCGAGGCCTTTGACCTGTGTCGCGTCGGCGGAAGCCGCCAGCCTGTCACGGAAGAACTTGTACGCAGCGCCGACCTCACCCCCACCGGCCTGCGCCGAGGAGTCCACGCAAGCCAGATAAGCGTCGAGGTCGGCCTGGGTGGGGACGAGCTTCAGACGGCGCTCGGGCACCCACTGGTTGACCAGATACTGGCCGGTGAGTCGGTCGCGGTGGCTGTCGTCTTCGGTGGCTACCCGATGGTCCCGGACGGCGCAGAGCAGAATGGACAGGGTGGTCAACCGCTGTTGACCATCGACCACCAAGAAAACGCCGACGCCGGCAGGACCGTTGTTGGGGCTGGGTGCCAGCACCAGCGACCCAATGAAGTGTGTCGTTTTCGGGTTCTCGACCCTGTCCTCGGCGAGTCGGACGATGTCGTCCCACAACCGCTCCAGTTGGTGACCCTGCCAGGAGTAGGTGCGCTGGTAGAGGGGCACCTGATACTGCTTTGTGCCTTCGAGCAGTCCTTGCAGGGTGGTCTCTGCCGCTGCGACCATTGGGTAGCCGTCACCTCATTCGTTCCGGAGCCGTTCCGGCACGCGATCATAAGGCGGATCACAAAGAGCCGTACACCCTTTCACCGCTGCCGGTGAGGTGGTAGGTGCGCCTGGTCGGATGTAAGCCGTGGTGAGAGTCGGGCTCAGCGCCCGCTCTGGAATGTATTTGTCGCGAATCCGACTCACCCCGCTGGCGGGCTGTCGCGCAGGTCAGCCCAGGTAAGGCGTGCAGTAGCATGCTGCGGTGATCCGCTCATGAGGCCGACCATCGCCGCCGACACACTGCGTCGGACCCTCACCCAGTACCTGACCACCACTTTCGGCTTGACCGAGGATGGCATACGCCAGGGTCTGGAGGGTTTTCTCTCCCACCCGGCTCAGGGCATTTTCCGCGGCCCGTACCTGCGGATCCGCACTCCCTTTCGCCCGGCGAAGGGTAACTGGCGGGCGCACCTCGACTGGGCCCCGGCGGATTTCACCCCTTACCTGCACCAGGCGAACGCGTTCGCCCGGTTGTCGACGAAGGGCAAGGCGGCCAAGCCGACCCTGATCACCACCGGCACCGGCTCGGGCAAGACGGAATCGTTCCTGATCCCGGTGCTCGATCATTGCCGGCGAGAGAAGCAGCAGGGCAAAGCCGGCGTCAAGGCGATCCTGCTCTACCCGATGAACGCGCTCGCCACAGACCAGACCCAGCGCATCAACGAGTTGCTCTCCGACCCGGCGCTCAGTCAGGTCACCGCCGGTCTGTACATCGGCGACGTCGCGGCCATCGAGTACGCGCATGTCTTGACTAAGCGGTCGGAGATGCGGCGCACGCCGCCGGACATCCTGATTACCAACTACAAGATGTTGGACCTGCTGCTCCAGCGCGCCGACGACCTGCCGCTGTGGGAGGGCGCCGAACCGGCGTACGTGGTGTTGGACGAGTTCCACACCTACGACGGCGCGCAGGGCACCGACGTGGCGATGTTGTTGCGCCGGCTCGCAGCGGCGCTCGACCTCGACGAGCCGGAGCGGCCGTTGGGGCCGATCTGCCCGGTGGCGACCTCCGCGACGCTCGGTGAGGGCGGCGGCCGGGACGGGCGTACCGCGATCCGTGAGGTCGCCGAGCAGGTCTTCGGCGTCGCCTTCGACGCCGGGTCGCTGGTGGGGGAGGACCGGTACGAGGCCGGCGAGTTCGTCGCCCGCCAGGACTTCAGCCTGCCGCTGCCCAGCCCGGAGCAGCTCGCGGCCGTCGACGACCGCGACCCCGAGGCGATGATGGCCGAGGTCGCGGAGCTGGTGGTCGGCGAGCGCTGTCTTGACGCCCCGACGCGACTGGGTGAGCTGCTCCGCCAGCACCCGTTGACGAAGGCGGTGCTCGACTCACTCCAGACGCGGCCGTGCACCCTCGACGAGATCATCGACGTGTTGCCGCGCAAGAACGCGACCGGCTGGGGCAGCGTGATGAAGACCCCGGCCGAGGTCACCGCGAAGGCTCTCGCCCGGGTCGTCGGGCTACTCTCCGTCGCGCAGAACCCGGACGTTCCCGGCCGTCCGCTGCTCAACATCGAAACCCACCTCTGGGTACGCGCCGTCTCCCGCCTGCTGCGCGGCACCTCCCACCAGGCCGCCTTCGGCTGGTACGGCGAAGCGCCGCGCGAGCTGGACCCGTACGCCACCGACGCCGACGTGGTCGTGGCCGACAACCGCTACCCACGGTTACCGGCCATCTACTGCCGGCACTGCGGTCGTTCGGGCTGGATGGCGTTGTCGCCGGAGAAGGATCCGCAGGAGCTGGAGACCGACCCGGACAAGATCTACCGGGCCAGCGTCGGCCGGGACAAGCGCCGGGTCCGCGCGCTGATCGCCGCGACCGACGACGAGGTACGCCAGCGCTCCCGCGGTCTGCTGGTCCTGGAGTACGGGCGTCGGGTGCGCCCCTTCGACGAGCACCGCGACCGCGAGCCCACCGACGACGCGGTCGTCGTGCTCGGTGACGTCCTCGACATCGACGGTGCCGAGAAGGACCGCTGCCCGTCCTGCGAGCTGGACCATGGCATCCGCTTCCTCGGCGCCGGCCTGGCCACCCTCGCCTCGGTGGCGATCACGCAGCTCTTCACCGGTGGGGAGCTCGACGAGGCTGAGAAGAAGACGCTGCTCTTCAACGACTCGGTCCAGGACGCCGCGCACCGCGCCGGTTTCGTCGCCAACCGGTCCTACTCGTTCTCTCTGCGCTCCCTGCTCGCCGGTCGGTTGAAGGCCGGAGAGTCGATCGGGCTCGACGGCCTCTTCGTCAGGATGATTGAAGAGGCGGCCAAGCCGGAGATCCTCTCCACCGTCGTGCCGCCGGATCTGCACGACCAGCCCGGTGTCGACAACCTGCTCTCCGGTGAGCACGGCGGCAGCCGGGAGACCTGGGAGCTGATCAGCGAGCGACTCGTCTTCGCCACCGTGATGGAGACCGGGCTGCGTTCCCGCCAGGGCCGCACCCTGGAGTTGACCCGCAGCGTCGCCGTCGAGGTGGCCCTCGACGACCGGACGCGAGCCGCTGCGATCTGCCGGGATGTCCACCTCACCGGTCCCGGCCACCTCGCCGTGGCGCCGCCGGACGACGCCCGCTACCTCGCCTTCGTTCGCGGCCTGTTGGAACGGCTGCGTGTCCGCGGCGCGGTGTTCCACGAGTGGCTGGTGCCGTACCTGAAGCGCGGTGGCACCCGGTGGCAGATCTGGGGTGGCCGGCCGGCCGGGATGCCCGCGTTCCCGAAGGGGCTGTCCGCGCCCGCGTTCCTCCTCGCCACGCCGAAGTCCCGCACGGAGTTCGACGTGATCACCGCGCGGGGCAACTGGTACCAGGACTGGACGTCGCGCTGCCTCGGTCTCGAATCCGGTGACGCTGCCGGCTTCCTCAGCCGGCTGTTGCCGGCCCTCGCCGTAGCCGACGTGGTCGCCGCCGGCGACACCGAGGACGGCAACACGGTGTACGGGCTGATGCCCGGCCATCTGCGGGTGACCCGACTCGACGACTCGTCCGCCGCGATGGCCGGGGTCGGCTGCGACACCTGCCACTGGCAGCAGACCGAGCACCCCGACCGGGTGGCCGACTGGATCGGCCAGCCGTGCCGGCAGTACCGCTGCCGGGGTCAACTCCAGGCCGCCCGCGACGACACCGCCGCCGACGACTACTACCGCCGGCTCTACCTGGACAGCCCGGTGTTCCGGGTCGTCACCGGCGAACACACCGGCATGCTCACGCGCTTTCAGCGGGAGACGGTGGAGAAGCAGTTCCGCGACGGCGTGCGCTACACCGACCCGAACGTGCTCTCCTGCACGCCCACCCTGGAGATGGGTATCGACATCGGCGCCCTCTCGGCGGTGGTGCTCGCGTCACTCCCGCACGGCCCGGCCAACTACGTTCAGCGGGCGGGCCGCGCCGGCCGCAAGAGCGGTAATGCACTGGTGCTGACCCTGGTCGGGAGGACCGAACGGGACCGTTACTACCTGGCCGATCCGCGCGACATGATCGCCGGCCAGATCGTGCCGCCCGGTTGCTTCCTCTCCGCCGTGGAGATCCTGCGCCGTCAGTACCTCGCCCACCTGATCGACCTGGCCGCGCGTGGCCGTCTCGCCGGGGTGCTGCCGATGCCACGGCGGGCGCACGTGCTGTTCGGTCCGACCGGCTGGCTGACCGGCCTCGCCGAGGCCGCGCGTCGCGACGGCGCTCGACTGGTGGAGGAGTTCCTCACCCTCTTCGGCGACAAGGTTCTGCGACTTGCCGCCGACCAACTGCGCGAGTTCGCCGCCGATGGCATCGTCCACCGGGTCAAGGAAGCCGACGAGATCTGGGACTCCCGGTTGGCCGACCTGCGTCGCCGGATGCAGGAACTCGCCACCGCCCGAGGCGCGCTCGTGCCCAGCGACCCGGACCACGCCCGCGAGATCAAGATGTTGAAAGCGGAGGAGGGGGCGGTCCGTCGCCGGCTGCGCGAGGTCAGCTCGGCTGCCGCCCACGGCACGATGGTCGAGTTCGGACTGCTGCCGAACTACGCGCTCATCGACAGTCGAACCGACCTCGAAGCCACCCTGACCTGGGAGGACAAGGCCGACGGCGACCGTCGGTTCCACAGCGAACTCCGCGAGTACGCCCGCCCCGCCAGGCAGGCATTGGTCGAGATCGCTCCCGGCAACAGTTACTACGTCCGGGGCTACAAGCATGAGATCTCGGGGCTCGACGTCGGTCCGGCGGACCGGCCGGCGTACGAGCAGTGGCGAATCTGCGCCCAGTGCGGCTATGTCCGCACCCACCTCGCCAAGGAGGACACCAGCGCCTGCCCGCGCTGCGCGGACCCGGGCATCGCCGACCACGGGCGACTGTTCCAGGTGCTCCAACCGGCCCGGGTGCTCAGCCGCGACAAGCGCGACGATGCCCGCATCCGCGACGACAGCGACGACCGGGACCGGCGTTTCTACGCGACCACCGTCGCCGTCGACGTGGACCCGGCCAAGGTTGATTCGTCCTGGCGGCACGCCCGTGACACGTTCGGCGTCGACTACAGCCGGCACGCGATGATCCGGCACTTCAACCTGGGCGCGCAGCGCTACGACCGGGCGGCCGAGTTGTTCGCGGGCGAGGAGGTGCGGATCAACCGCTTCCACACCTGCACCTCCTGCGGTGGGACCACGGTTGATGGCGCCCCTGCGGTGAGCCAACAACTCGCCGCGGAGGCCTCCGGGTCGACCGTCGTGAAGGGCGCTGAGCATCACCGGCCCTGGTGCCCCTACCGGCGCTCTCCCGCCGCCCCGGACGCCCACGTCGACCTGATCCTCGCCCATGAGTTGGAGACCGAGGCGCTGCGCATCCTGATCCCGGCCGCCTCCGCCGTGGTCCAGGAACGCATCGCGTCGTTCGCCGCCGCGATCCGACTTGGCATCGCCGCGCAGTACGGCGGGGACCCGGCGCATCTTCAGGCGGTGTCGGCCACCATGCCGGACGGGCAGAGCGACGGGACGCGCAACTTCGTGGTCGTCTACGACACTCAGCCGCAAGGCACCGGCTACCTGCACCGCCTCGCCAAACCTGGGGAGTTTCGCGCGGTCCTGGAACTCGCGCGGCAGCGGATCGCCGACTGCGCGTGTCGACACGAAGGCAGGGCGGTTTGTCACCGTTGCCTCCTACGCCACGCGCGCAATGAGCACTTCGCCCTGATGAGCCGCGACGAGGCCTTGGGGATGCTGGACAAGCTCCTCGACAACTGGGACGTCGAGGAGGGCACCCGGACGGACGAGATCTCGCTGATCCACCAGGTGGAGAGCGAGTTGGAGATGCGTTTTCTCACCAAGCTGCTGGCGCTTGGCGAGACACCCAACTCGGGCCTGCGGATCGATCGACGGACCGACCACGACGGTGCCCGCATCGCCGACCTGCGGTTCGTCCGCGACAACGGTCAGAGCGTCACCCACTGGCAGATGAAGCTGCAGAACACCGTTCGCGGCACCCGCCCCGACGTCCACTTCACACGCCTCGATGCCCCTTCGCCCGAGGTGGCCGTCTACCTCGACGGCTTCAAGTACCACGCTTCGTCCCAGTACAACCGGCTCGCAGACGACGTGGAGAAGCGGGCCCGGCTGCGCGCGCATGGCTACCTGGTCTTCGCCGCTACGTGGGACGACGTCAAGACCTGGGGCAGCACCGACGGGCAGGGGCGATGGACGCCGTACGGCGGGGTCAGCAAGCAGGCGGCCCGGGAGCGGTACCGGCAGTTCCTCCCCGGCGCCGACCCCGATGAGCTCGAGGAAACCATCTGGGTCAACCCGATCGAGCAGCTGATGCGCTTCCTCGCCGACCCCGACCTCACTCGGTGGCAGCGGCGGGCGGAAGCCACCCTGGCCGGCATGATCAAACAGGCCCGGGACAACACCGCCACCGACTCTGGTGGCGTCGCGGAGCGGCTCGTGGCGGCACTGCGCGGCGAGCCGCTACCCGGTCCGGTCGCAGGCAAAATCATGATCGCCCGTGCCCGGGACAATGCTGACTGCCCGGTGACCCTCGTCGTCGACGGGCGCAGCAAACCGCTGCCGACCTGGTCCGCGCTGACTGTCCTCGATGACCTGCCAGCCGCCGTGACCGGGGCGGGCCACAAGGACCGTTGGGCCGCGTGGCTCGCCTGGGGCAACGTCATCCAGTTTCTCGGCAACGGTGGCGGCGATGCCGGTCAGCTCGCCGTGTCCACCCTCGACACGTTCGAGCCGGCCTCGATGGCCGTCACCGAGGGCACCGGGCTCGTGCTGGCCCACCGCGTGCTGCCGCTCGACGAGGAGACGGCCACCTGGCTCGGCGTCGTCGCGCAGCCGGTGGCCGCCGAGCCCGGGAGCCTCGACACGGAGTCACCGTGGCGGGAAGTCCTGCGCTACCTCGACCCGGACGAGAAGACTCTCGACCAACTCGTCCAGCAACTCGCCCAACAGGACCTGCCCGCCCCGATCGTCGGCTACGAGCTGGGCGACCAGGGCTGGCCAGCCGAACTGGCCTGGCCCGACCGGCGGATCGCCATCGTGCTGACCGGCCCGTCCGACGACCCGGAGACCGAAGACCGCGATCGGGCGTACGCGGACGCGGGCTGGCACGCCCGTACCGCGCGGGAGTGGTCGGTTGACGAGTTGGCGGCAGAGATCAAGGCGACGACCGGGGGAGAACGCCGATGAGCACCGGAGCAACGACTCTGCGGATGCTGGACCGCGCAGACAAGGAGGTCATGAAGCTCACCCGCGCCGACATCGGAGCGGTCTACGAGTTCATGCACAAGTTCCGGCACAACCCGGAGAACCCCGGCCTGAACCTCAAGGCGCTCAACAGCGAATCCCGGCTGATGTCCGCCCGCGTCAACAAGGACTACCGGGCGCTGCTGCTGCACATCGCCGCGCGCGACTACCTGCTCGTCGCGGTCAAGCACCGTGGCGAGGTGTACGACGACCTCAGCCGGTACGCCTACCGCATCAACCGGATCACCGGGGGCATCGAGGTCGTCGACATGGCGCCCGTCGGTGACAGCATCATCGGCCGGGTGGTGCCGCCGGAGGTGGAGCCCGAGCCCGCACAGAAGCCGCTCTTTGACACCTACACCGACATGCAACTGCTGGATCTCGGTGTCTCGGAGCCGCTGCTGCCACAGATCCGCGAGTTGACCACCGAGGCGCAGCTCCTGGAACTACTCGACCGGGCACCGCAGCTCACCACCGACGTGCTCTTCGCCCTCTTCGACGGCACCCCCTACGACGACGTGCTTCAGCAGGTCACCGACCCGGTCCGGGCCGACGAACCGGTCGACCCCGAGGACTTCGAGGCGGCAGTGGAGCGCCCTGCCACGCAGGTGACCTCCGACGACGAGGCGTTGCAGGCGATGCTGGGCGAGGCCTTCGAGCGCTGGCAGATCTTCCTGCACCCCACCCAGCGGAAGCTGGTCGAGCGCACCTACAGCGGCCCGGCACGGGTCGGGGGTGGTCCCGGCACTGGCAAGACCATCGTCGCTCTGCACCGGGTAGCTCACCTCGCACGGCAGTTGCCGCCTGGCATGGACAAGCCGATCCTGCTGACGACCTTCAATCGGAACCTGGCCGCTGACCTCCGCACCCGCCTGATGGCTCTGGGCGGACAGGAGTTGGTGTCGCGCGTCGACATCGTCAACATCGACCGCCTGGCCAGCCGGGTCGTGGCGGAAGCAAAAGCGGGTGGCGGACGCCGGATGGTCGACGACAACCGTGTCCTTGAGCTGTGGGACGAGTTTCTGTTGGAGACCGGCGAGACCGGTTGGGATGCGGAGTTCCTGGCCGCCGAGTGGACCCAGGTGATTCTGGGTCAGGTGCTCAACTCGCGGACGGACTACTTCAAGGCCCGCCGCCCTAACCGGGGCCGCAATCTCACTCGGGTAGAGCGGGACCAGATCTGGCAGCTGACCGAGCGCTTCGCCACCTGGCTGGAGAATCGTGGCGTCTGGACCTGGCGACAGGTGGCGCAACGGGCCGCCCGTTTGGAAATGGACCGCACCGCCCAGAACCCGGGCGCAGCAGGTGAGTCATCCGGCGGGTTCTACCGACCGCGCTACCGGCACGTCGTGGTCGACGAGGCGCAGGACCTCAGCGCCGCGCACTGGAAGATGCTGCGCGCCATGGTCGCGCCCGGTCCGGACGACATGTTCCTCACCGGCGACACCCACCAGCGCATCTACGACAACCACGTCACGTTGGGCAGCCTCGGCGTCAACATCCGCGGGCGGTCGTCCAAACTCACGCTGAGCTACCGCACTACCCGGCAGATCCTCGCCGACGCTCTGCAGATCATGACGGGGGAGGTGTACGACGACCTCGATGGCGGCGAGGAGAACTTGGCCGGTTACCGGTCGCTGCTGCGTGGCGGCCGACCGGTATTCCGTGGCGCCACGACCTGGGCGCAGGAGCGGGATCTGATCGTCGAGCAGTTGCGCGGTTGGGGCAACCCGGTCGATGGCTCGGTTGCCATCTGCGTTCCGACCAAGGACCTGGCCGCTGACGTCATCAGCCAGCTGGAACGTGACGGCCTGGCGGTGGTGGAGATCGGGCCGGATGGCCCGAAGCGGCCCGACGGCGTGCACATCGGCACGATGCACCGCTTCAAGGGCCTCGAATACCAGCGCATGATCATCGCTGGGGTCAGCGACGGCTTGATGCCCCGGCAGATGATCAGCCGGTACCGAGACGCTGACCCCAAGCGCTACCAGCGCGAACGCCAGCGCGACCGGTCATTGCTCTTCGTTGCCGCCACCCGGGCCCGGGACGAGCTCGCGGTGTTCTGGCACGGCACGCCGAGCCCGTTCCTGACCGCGCGGCTCGTGCAGCGGCAGCTAGCCTGAACGCCGATCCTGCTCAGGCGGGTTGGTATGCGATGCAGGGGAGGCCGTAGGTGCAGGCGGGGGATCGCATCGGTGACCGGTACGAGTTGACGTATCCCGTCGGTCGCGGGGGAATGGGTCAGGTCTGGGCCGGCTTCGATCAGCGACTCGACCGGCCGGTGGCCATCAAGTTTCTTCGGCAGACGGAGGTGCCGGAGGACGAGCGTGAGACGGCAGCCAAGCGCTTCCGGCGGGAGGCCCGAGCGACCGCGAGGCTCGACCACCCCGGCGTTCCGGCGGTGCACGACCTGGGTGTGCACGGTGAAGACCTCTTCCTCGTCATGCAGCTCGTGCCGGGGATCGTCCTCGCCGACCACATCGCCGAGCAGGAGCGTCTGTCTCTTCGTGAGGCGGTTGTCATTGCCGCGCAGGTCTGTTCGGTGCTCGAGGCCGCACACGCCGCCTCTCTCGTACACCGTGACCTGAAGCCGCAAAACCTCATGATCACGCCGGCGGGAGTGGTCAAGGTGCTCGATTTCGGTGTGGCCGCGCTGCTGAGCCCGACCGAGGCGTCCCGCCTCACCGCGACTGGCCGCACGCTCGGAACCCCTGCCTACATCGCACCCGAGCAAGCGCAGGGCGGACCGGTTGGGCCCGCCGCCGATCTGTACGCCTTGGGCTGCATTCTGTTCGAGATGCTCGGCGGGCGCCCTCCCTACGAGGCGGCGAACGCGCCAGACATGATGCGTCGTCACCTGTATTCGCCGATTCCCATCATCGGCGAATATCGCTCGGATGTGCCCGACGACCTAGCGCATGTCTTGTACTGCCTGCTCGCCAAGGATCCGGCGGAGAGGCCGGCGTCGGCGGGCGAGGTTCACCGGCTCCTCACTCCGTTCGTTCATGGCGACGACATGCCAGGCTTTGCGGCCGAGCGAGTCGGCAAGAGAAACTTCAATGCCACAGCGCGGACGGTCTCGGCACCGCCCAAGAGTTTTCAGGAAGGGCTTGCGGAATCACGGGCGCGGGCACAACAACTCGCCGAGAATGAGCTCTTCGTGCAGGCTGCCGAAGTGTTGGAGCGAGCCCTTCACTCGCTGCCGGAAGACGAGGGCGAGCTCCTAGCTGTTGACGCAGTATCGGTGCGCGAAGACATTGCGAATCTCCTAATGCTGGCAGGTGATTTCCAACGGGCCCGAGGCGCCTTCGCGGCGTTGGCCCACGATCTGGACCAGTCAGGCGGCCAGCAGGATCTTGCTGAGGAGTGCTGGCATCAGGTGTTGGTTTGTGACGCCGAGATGGGACAGGTCACCAGCAACAGCCTCGTCCCGCCCAAGCTTCGTCTGTAGCCCTCATCCAAGTTCCTGTTGCTGGCCTGTGGACCGTTGGCGCACCGGAAGATACGGTCGACGCCATGCTCGCACGGACCTGTCGTGATGAGGTGCTTGAAGCAGCTCACGAATTGGCTGCTCGAAGCATCGACGGCAGCTTCACCGCCGAGGACGTCGTACGCCTGCTGATCAACAGGGGAAGCGTCTTCGCAGCGAGCACGATTCGCACTCACGTCGTCTCGCGTATGTGCGTGGACGCTCCAGCTCACCATGCCGTCCGCTATCCGGACCTCACTCGCGACGGTGGACGCTACCGCCTTGTCAATTTCAGCGGGTGAGCCTGTTGTCGCGGGCGCTGCCGACGAAGGCGGACCAAGCCGTCAGCGCGGCAGCCAGATGAACCGGCGTCATGGCAGGTTGCCCTCGTCCCCCTAGGCCGTGTGTCAAAGCCCCTGGCCGGCCTGCGGAGGCCGAGAGGACCGGCCGTTTCGGCCGCTGGTGAACCGCCGCTCGCGGGCCCGTGGTCCGGCCGGATCGGAGCCGCCCGCTCCATTGAGCGTGATGCCTGTGGGTCATCAAGATGACTCACCGGCATCACGCTCATTCTGGTGTCCGCCGTCCGCCCCTCGGCTCGACCGAGGACCTTGACACACGGCCTAGCGCCCTTCGGGATGAATATCGCGGTGTGATCGCCCGTTACAGCGAGACGACGACCGGTTGGACCTGGACGTTCTTGGTCAGCTGCTCAGGCGAGGGGACAGGCGTGCTGATGTTGACAGACAGGTTGTAGCCGTAGATGTCCACTCCGTCGAGGTGGTTCGCGCCCGGCCAGTCCGACTCCAGGCGGACCGCCATCCGAGTGGGAAAGTTGGTCACCTTCTCGGCGCACGACCGGATCAGGACCACGCTCGGGGTGGCGGTCAGGTGGGTTGCCAGCATCCGGGCCAGCTTCTTGTAGGTCCACCCCCAGTCCTTGGCACCTGCCTCGGCGTCACCGATCTCCTCGTCGTTGCCGTGGGCGCGGATGCACAGAGGCTCCCCTGCCTGCACCCCAGCCAGGTAGGTGGCCAACTGCCGATCCGCCTCGGCCTGCGTGAGTCCGGCGTCGATGGGCAGAAGTGCACCCCATGCGGCGGCGCCCGATTCGGCTCCTTCCGATTGACGGCGGGTATTCGGGTCCTGGGTCGCCACGATGAACATGACATGCACCTCCGGGCTCGCTGCCTTATTGGACGGACGAGAGGAGGCTAGCCCGGTGGGCGAAGAAGCACGCTGTCGTCTATCCGGCCCGAATTCCCGAGGTCGCATGTTCGACAAGTATTCGCCGACTTTTTGGACAGCCGTGACTAATCGCGATCCTCGATCCGCAATTCCCGCAGAGGCAAATGGCATGGGACCGGTCCCGGTGGCGACAATCAGTGGCTCTGCGCCGCGACGGTCATTAGCGCCGGCGCGTCTGCATCTGAGTTCAGTGGATCAGCGCGTTCTCATGGGTGCTGCCGACGAAGGCGGACCAAGCGGTTGGGTGGAAGGTGAGAGCTGGTCCGGCCGGATCCTTGGAGTCGCGGACGGCGACGATGTCGGGGATGTTGGTGGCGACCTCGACGCAGTCGCCGCCGTTGTCGCCGCTGCGGGTGCTCTTGCGCCAAGCGGCGCCGGTCAGGTCAGTCATGCCGCATCTCCCCGGAAATCTGCTTGATCATGTCAGTCGATTCTGCCTCGCTGAGGGCCAGCGCATCCAGCCCTCGCCAGACGCGCTGGTAGGCGGCCAACTCGTCGGGCTTGTCGAGGTACAGCGCCCCGGTCAACGACTCGCTGTAGACCACCGACGGTTCCGGGGCGGCACGACCGCCTTTGGTCGCCGGGAAGTCCAGAATTACGAAGGACCCCGCAACCGCGCCCGGCTGCGGGCCTGCGGCCAGCGGCAGCACCCTGACGCTGACGTTTGCTAGCTCGGACAGTTTGGTGAGGTGAGCGAGCTGCTCGATCATGACCGGCGAGCCACCAACGCTGCGACGGAGTACCGCCTCAGACAGCACGGACTCAAGCCTGGGAGCAGCCGGCAAGCGTCGAATGAGCAATGCCTGCCGTTGAAGTCGGACCTGTACCGCCCGCTCGCGCTCCTCCTCGTTCAGCATCCCGCCGAGGCGGTAGAGCGAGCGGGCGTACTCCTTGGTCTGAAGGATCCCAGGGATGAGCGATTCGTCGTAACGGCGAAGGTGGGCGGCGGCGGATTCCAGGCCGACGTACAGCTCGAACCAGCTCGGTACCGCATCGCCGTACGCGTGCCACCAGCCCTTCGACTTCGTCTCGGCGGCCAGTCCGCGCATCGCCTCGGTCATCTCGGACGACACCCCGTACAGCTCGCACATCGCCTTGACGTCGAGCACCCGCACCGAGCCCTGGCCGCATTCGAGACGCCAGATCTTTTGCCGGCTGTATTCGAGCGCTTCGGCGGCGGCATCGAGTGTCACCCCGGCCTCGTTGCGGAACTGGCGTAGCAGCCGGCCGAGTTGCCGGCGCGGCACGGTCGATCCAATGTCGTCGGGCATCCGCACACTCCCTGGTTCCAACACGCAACACTGCGTTACCTGTTCCTGCAACTCCTACGGGTTTCAGCAAAGAAAGTCAATGCACAACGGGGAAATCGCGGTATTGAACGTTGCATTTCCGATGCGGACTGTCGCAGGCTGATCACAGCACGGCGGCCGGCCGGTCCCCCCGAACGGCCGCCGTGCTCCCCGAACACCCTCGCCCCTCCGCGTCAGGAAGGCAGGCAGACATGAACGCCAGAAACGAGCGACCCAGAGCGGCGAGCGGTGGTGGGACCGATCGCTCCGGCGCGTACACCGGTCTCTTGCCGTGGCAGGTGCGTGAGCGCCGCTTCACGCCGGCCGGGCTCGGACGTCGCGGTCTGAACCCCGACGACGTGTACGCCTTCCTTGACCGGGTCGCCGCCGACATGGCCGCCGTCTACGCCGCTCTCGCCGAAAGTCGCCGCGAGACCGTCCGGATCAAGGCCGGGCTGCGTCGCTGGCAGACTGATCAGGCCCGTGCCCGCAACGAGCGGGACGAGGCCCAGTGAGCCAGCGGTACGTCATCCACCTGCCCGTCGTCGCCACCGACCTGCCCGCCGCGCAACGCCTGGCTCGGGTCATCGGTCGATGGATGCTGGTGCTGCCGATGGCCGACCCGGGGGAGATCACCGTCTCGGAGGAGGATCAGCAGTTCCTGCGCCACCGGGTCTTCTGCGACCTGCGGCTGCCCGGCGGCCGGCGCTGCCTCCTGCGCGACGGCCACGACGGCGAATGCTCCCGCCGCCTACGCAGATGAGGGGAGCCGCCGCCGGCCGAGCGGGGCCGGCGGCGGAACCAACGCTCAGTACGTGAAGGTCCAGAGGAAGTAGAACCCGGGTGCGTTGGGACCGTACTGGCGGTACTCGCAGTAGTACCAGCTCCACTGGCCGGTGCGGGCACCCTCGCTGCCGTAGCTGTTGCAGAACTGGCCATCGGAGTAGACGCCGCGGAGTGTGCCGCCCTGCGGGTCGGCTGCCGCCGCGGCGGCGCCGGTTCCGACGAGTCCACCGATTGCGAGCGTCGCCGCCACCGCCAGCGTCGCCCATCTGCGTCCGCGCATGGAGTCTCCTTCCGTCACCGTCCACAGTGCACGTGCTCCGCGCCGAGTCGAGACCAGGACATCGAAGTTGGTGAGTGTCAGGCTATCCGTTGGGGCGGCCTCCGCAGTACGGGCCGAACGGGTGGTGCAGGAGCGTGCCGAATCTGGATCGGGTGGCAATCCGGGCGGGGAGGATGCCCCGTGGCTAGCCACAATCCGCACCGGCCATGGTCCGCCGGAACGGCTACTCGCCTCGATGAACTACCTGATCGGCCCGGAGCGTGACCATGGCGACGGTGCGGCCATCGGCATCGGCGAACTCGACTTCGTACGCTGCCGGGGGACCGCTGAAAATGTGAACGACTGTTCCCACTGACCCGGCAGGCAGTTCTTCCTCCGGAATGGGCTCTCGGAGCTCAACCACGTCGTACAACTCCAACATGTCATCCTTCCTTTGGCGGGAACGAGATGGTCACCATCCGAGGTGCGGATGCCCCGTTCTCCAGTATCCAGGCCGTGCGGACGGTGATCGTGCCATCCGGCCCGGTCAGAGGAAGGTCCACCGACCACCGCTGGCCGAAATCGTCCGCCTTACCTGGCAGCGGCTTGCCGGCGAGTACGCCTTCGCGGATCTGCTGCATGATCACGTCGGCGTCGTCCGGACCGAGGCCGGTGGCCGAGTTGATGACGCGATACTTGTTCTTGCCGACCGGGTGCTCCGGGTTCATGGCGTAGGCGGTGATCTTCCGTGGGTCGATCTCGGCCTCACTGAAGTCCGGTCGGCTGGGGTCACTCGGAATCTTTGTCGGCTCGGGACTGTCGGGCCTCTGCGAGCCGGGCGACTGCTTCTGCAGCCGTCCGAGCGCCTGCTTGAGCTTCTCGATGAGGTCGCCGAGCCGGCGTACCTCCGGGATCAACCGTCGCAGGCTGGCCAGCAGTGCACGAAGCATCCGCGCGATCCGCGCCCCCCACGACGCCACAAGCGTCGTCACCTGTTCCACCACCAGCGGTGTGGCGAGTCCGCCGGTGAAGACGAGTTCGCCCGCGTACGTGATGAGGCGGGAGACGCAGGTGGCGATCGCGTCGCGGACCAGGAGCCGGACGGCGGCGACCAGGCCGGCGGCGCCTTCGGTGATGGCGGCCATGGTGTCGGCGCCCTGGGCGAGGCCGGTGATGGCCTGGTGTTGTTCGGCGGTCCAGGCGCGGTAGGCGGGGCCGGCGCTGCCGCCCCAGCCGGCGACGTCGTCGCGGACGGCGCGGGTCAGCTCGGCTGCGTCCTCGCGGAGCGAGGTGGCGACGTTGCGCCAGGTCTGGGCGTGTGCGGTGATCTGCGCCGGGTCGCCGGCGAGCCAGTCGAGCGCCTCGCTGAGCGGCTTGACGTGTTCGATGAGCCAGGCGATTCCGTACTGGAGCAGGGCGCCGACCGGGTCGGAGACGAAGGCGAGCGCGTCGAGGCCGGCGCTCACGACGCCGAGGCTGCCGTCGATCCAACTGCCGCTGCGGATGCCCTGCGCGATGAGTTCGATGTCCTCGCAGATCCACACTCCCGCCCAGGCGCTGGGCGGGGTGTCCGCTGCGGTGGCGACGAGCGGGTTGGACGTCACGGGCGTTGCCGCACCCCGTCGAGCAGGTGCTTGGCGTGGGCGTCGGAGTGTCGGTAGCGGTCGGCGCTGGTCCGCAGCTTTCCGGCGGTGTCCCGCACCGAGCCCGCGGCGACGCCGATGCCGTCGACCAGGGTCCGCTGGAGGCCGTCGAGCAGTGTCGGCATCAGTGCGCAGAGCTGCCCGTACGCGTCGGTGCCCAACCGGACGTGCTGGCCTGCCTGTTGGGTCGTGTCGAGGCTGCCGGCGCAGCGATCGAGGCGCGCGGCGTGGGCGGTCAGGTCGTCGGGGTCGACCTGGATGCCGTCACCGCGGGGCATCGTTCGGCCCCGGATCGTGGCGCAGCCGACTGCGGTAGGAGTCGATGATGGCCCGCGCGCCCGCGTCGTCGCCGAGGGACTCCGTGGTCACGTCGGCGACCTGCCGCAGCAGGTCGGAGCG
The DNA here is from genome assembly GCF_040656575.1 of Micromonospora sp. NPDC049801. Taxonomy (NCBI): domain Bacteria; kingdom Bacillati; phylum Actinomycetota; class Actinomycetes; order Micromonosporales; family Micromonosporaceae; genus Micromonospora; species Micromonospora sp. NPDC049801. The sequence goes on from NZ_JBFAMS010000019.1 coordinate 102,260, forward strand.
GGCGGCTCTCGTGGTGTGCACGATCTGCTCGGCGGTGCGTGCCGCGGGTTGGTGCCGGGTGCGCTCGTCGAGCCGCAGGTCGATCAGCAGGCCCGCCGAGTCGACGGTGACCAGGACCGTCCGATCGGGGGTGTGGGCGGTGCCGGTCAGCTCCCGCATCCGCGTCGACAGCGTCTTGGCCCGTTCCGCCCGTTCGGCGAGCGACGACTCCCACTCGTCGAGCCGGCGCTCCGCCGCGTCGAGCGCGGCGTCGTCCGCCCACATGCTGACCCTCCCCAGGGGACCACCGCCGGCCACCGCCAGCGAGATCACCGGTACGCTACCAACCAGTCGCGTTCCGTGCATGCCCGAGACGATCGCGAATCCGCGCCGGGAGTCGGTCAGGCCGAGGAAGATTGCCTCCGTGACGAGCGACAACGCGCACCGGGGGTGGTCCGCCCGGACGGCCTGGCAGGGGCGGATCAACGCCCCGCTGCGCGCGTTCCTGCGCACCGAGACGGGCGGCGCGCGGGTGGTGCTGCTCGCCGCCGTGGTGGCCCTGGCCTGGGCCAACCTGCACCCGTCGTCGTACGAGTCGGTGTGGCGCACCAGCCTGTCGGTCCGGCTCGGCGACTGGCCCGTCTCGCACGACCTGCGTACCTGGGTCAACAGCGGCCTCATGACGTTCTTCTTCCTGGTCGCCGGCCTGGAGTTGCGCCGCGAGTTCGACATCGGTGAGCTGCGTGAGCGGCGTCGGCTGTGGTTGCCGATGCTGGCCGGGTTCGGCGGCATGCTGCTGCCGATCGGGATCTACCTGGCGATCAACGCCGGACGGTCGACCGCCGTGGGCTGGGGTGCGGTGATGGCCACGGACACGGCCCTCGCGCTCGGCGCGCTGGCCGTCTTCGGGCCGCGTTTCTCGGACCGGCTGCGGGCCTTCCTGCTGACGGTCGCGGTCGTCGACGACCTGGTGGCGATCGCGGTGCTGGCGGTTGCCTACCCGTCGCACTCCTCGCCGAGGGCGCTGCTCGTCGCGGCTCTGATCTTCGCCGTGGTGCTGCTCCTGCGGGTCTGGAAGATCCGGCACGGGTGGTTCTACACGCTGCTCGGGGTGGCGGCCTGGCTCGCGGTGTCGGAGTCCGGCGTCGACCCGGTCGTGGTGGGCCTGCTGATGGGGCTGCTGACCTACGCGTACGACCCGGGCCGCAAGGACCTGCAGTGGGCGAGCGACCAGTTCCGCCTCTTCCGGGAGCAGCCCACCCCCAAGCTCGCCCGGATGGCCCAGGCCGGGCTCACCGCGGCGCTGTCACCGAACGAACGACTACAGAGCCTCTACCATCCGTGGGCCAGCTACGTGATCGTGCCGCTGTTCGCGCTGGCGAACGCCGGGATCGTCATCGACGGCGAGCTGCTGGGCCGGGCCGTGACGTCTCCGGTGACGCTCGGCGTGGTGGCGGCGTATGTCGTCGGCAAGCCGGTCGGCATCGTGATCACCTCGTGGTTGGTGACCCGGCTCAGCGGCGAGCGGTTCCGGCCGCCGGTCGGCTGGATCGCCGTGGTGGGGGTCGGCACGGTCTCCGGTATCGGGTTCACCGTGGCGCTCCTGATCGCCAACCATGCCCTGCACGGCCCGGCGCTGGACGAGGCGAAGCTCGGCATCCTCGTCGCGACGGTGGGCGCGTCCGTCCTCACCTGGCTGCTGTTCCGGATCGTCGCCCGGCTCTCGCCGACCCGCCGCGCCCGTGCGCTGCTCGGCATGGCCATGGGCATCGTCGACCTGAAACTTCCGGTGGATCCGGAGCGCGACCACCTGCGCGGATCGCTCGACGCGCCGGTGACGGTGGTGGAGTACGGCGACTTCGAGTGCCCCTACTGCGGGCAGGCCGAGCCGGCGGTCCGGGAGCTGCTGGCCGACTTCGCCAATGTTCGGTACGTCTGGCGGCACCTGCCGCTCACCGACGTCCACCCGCACGCGCAGGTCGCCGCCGAGGCCGCCGAGGCGGCGGGCGACCAGGGCGCGTTCTGGGAGATGCACGACCTGCTGCTCGCCCACCAGGACGCGCTCAACCCCACCGACCTGCTGCGGTACGCCGAGCAGCTCGGCCTGGATCTCGATGAGTTCCGGGAGCACATGGTCAAGCGGATGGGCGTCGACCGGGTCGCCGAGGACGTCGAGTCGGCGGACCTTAGCGGCGTCACCGGCACGCCGACCTTCTTCGTCAACGGCCAGCGCCACCATGGGGCGTACGACATCGCCGCGCTCACGGCGGCGGTGAAGTCGGCGTTCACGAGCGCACGGCTGCAACCCGAGTACCGTCGCGAGCCCGGCCAGGGCGGGGACGCGGCCCCGGAATGATCGCAATAAATGCCCTCCGACCTGCGTGAACCGTCGACATCGACGCGCTCTACGATCGCCGGCATGCGGATCGGTCCCCCCGCCGTGACGCCCGCCCTGGACGTGGAATCGCTCCCGCTCACGGCGGACGCCGTGGACGTCTACCAAAACCTCCTGCGGGTGGCGCCGGTGGCGCAGCGGACCTTCCTGACCACCGCCTCGCCACGGGCCACGCGCGCGCTCGCCGGCCTGCTGAGCAGCGGCGCCGTGCACCGCGACGACGCCGGCGTGCTGCACGTCCGGCCACCGCGTACCGCCCTGGAGAACTGGGCCGCGCTGCGGGAGATGGAGGCCGCCCGGGCGCGCGCCGCCGCCGAGACGCTCTCCGGGCTCTACACCGCCGTGCACGGAGCGGGCGCCGCGTTCGTCGAGGTCATCGAGGGCAAGGACGCCGTCCGCGAGCTGTTCCGCCAGTTGCAGGCCGGCGCCCACGCCGAGGTGCGCGGTCTGGAACGCGGGCCGTACCTGCGCGACACCACCCGCGTGCCGGAGGAGGTGCAGTACGACGCGCTGCGGCGCGGGCGGCGGTACCGGTGCGTGTACGAGGGCGAGCTGCTGCACGACGAGGCGATGCTGGCGGCCGTGCGCGCCACGGTCGCCGCCGGTGAGCAGGCGCGCGTCTTTCCCGAGCTGCCCCTGAAGATGATGCTCGCCGACGCCGAGCGTGCTCTGGTCGTCCTGCCCCGGGCCAGCGGTGACGAGGCCGACGCGGTGCTGGTGCACCGCTCCCGGTTGTTGGAGGGGCTGTCCGAGCTGTTCGAGGTGTTCTGGCGGCTCGGAGCGCCGATCCACGCCACCGCCGACACCGCCGAACCGGACGCCGAGCCGACGGTGGCCACCCAGCGGCTGCTCGCGCTGCTCACCGCCGGCCTGACCGACGAGGCGATCGCCCGTGACCTGGGTGTCAGCAACCGTACGGTGCACCGTCGGGTCAGCCGCCTCCAGGAGTTGCTGGGCGCGCGCAGCCGGTTCCAACTCGGCGTGCAGGCCACCCGCCGCGGCTGGTTGTAACTGGCCGGATCCTGCCATGACCGGTCTTCGTCACGGCGGGACGGCGGCGGCGAAACACTCCTGGGCCAGGGTGAAGTCCGTTCGATCAATCGCTGTCTGAGAGGACGGGACGATGCCCCATCCCACGACCGGGTCGCGCCACCCACGCCGCGTGCGCCGGCCGGCCGCCCTGCTCGCCGTGACCCTGGTCGCGGCGGCCCTGACCAGCGGCGCGGCCGGCACCGCCGCCAACGCGGCCACGGCCACCGAGCCGGACACCGCCGCCCTGGCCGCGTCCCTGGCCACCCAGTGGCTCGCCTGGGAGCCGTGCGGGCTGACCGAGGTCAGCCCCGAGGACGAGGCGCAGCTACGCCTGTCCTGCGCGACGGTCACCGTGCCGCGCGACTGGCACCACCCGCGCGACGGAGAGACGATCCAGGTCCGGATCAGTCGCACCGCCGCGTCCGGCCCCGACCGGGCGGGCATCCTGCTGGTCAACCCGGGTGGCCCCGGCGGCAGCGGCCTGTCGCTGGCGCCGTACGTGGCGCGGTCCGCGCCCGCCCTCGCCGAGCGGTACGACGTGATCGGCTTCGACCCGCGCGGGGTGGGGCAGAGCACCCCGCTGCTCTGCACGGTGACCTACCGCGACACCGACAACACCAACGACCTGATCACCCAGGCCAACGTGCGCGGGTGCCGCAGCACCGAGCTGACGAAGTACATCACCACCGAGCAGACCACGTACGACATGGACTTCATCCGGGTGCTGCTGGGCGAGCGCAAGCTCAACTACCTCGGCTACTCGTACGGCACCTGGCTGGGCACCTGGTACGCGGCGACGTTCGGCAGCCGGACGGGCCGGATGGTGCTCGACTCGGTGGCGGCGGTCGGCTCGCCGACGCTGCAGGAGACCTGGGACCTGCAACCGTTCACCCGGGACCGGGCGTTCCAGGAGCAGTTGCTGCCGTACATGGCCCGCCACGACGACCTGTACGGCCGGGGCAGCGACCCGATGAAGATCCGGGAGATGTTCGAGCGGGCCGGCGGCACCCGCGTCGGCATGGGACCGTTCATGTTCGGCTGGTTCATCCTCGGCGCGCTCTACGACACCCAGAACTATCCGACGGCCGCGGCGGCGGTGAACACCGTCATCCAGTACTACGAGGAGTGGAACGGCTGGACGCCCGAGCAGATCCTCAGCGCCGCGACCGCGAAGCTGCTCGCCGCGCCGGGCATCACGGCCGACGGCCGGGCGTACATCGAGCAGTCCCGCGTCGCCGCCCAGGCGACGCTGAAGACCCAGGGTGACCGGTCCCTGCTGGCCCAGGGCACGGACGAGTACACGTACGACATCGACTACGTCTTCGAGGTGATCCGCTGCCAGGACGGGCAGTGGAACGACAGCATCGCGCACTGGAACGCGTTCAGCCGACGCCTCACCCGGGACGCGCCGCTGGTCGCCCCGTACCTGCAGAACCCGCCGGCGTGCGCGTACTGGCCGACCAGCAACCGGATGCCGAAGTTCGACCGCAGGACGTTCCCGAAGGTGCTGATGCTCCAGGACGAGCTCGACGTGGCGACCGCGTACGAGGGCGCGCTGGCGGCCTCGAAGAAGCTCCCCGGCGCGTCGATGATCAGCGTCGACAACGAGGGCAGCCACGGCGTCTTCCCGTACTACACCCCGTGCGTGGACGACCCGGTCTACGCCTACCTGCTGGACGGTCGGCTGCCCGCCGAGACGTACACGGGCTGCCAGGCGGTGCCGCTGCCGGGCGAGAGCACGGTGTTCGAGGTGGGCGGCAAGCTGACCGGCAAGGGGACGGTGCGGACCCGTCTGATCACCGACGACATGCGGGCCGCCGACCGGATGCTCAAGCGGATGCTGCGCACCGAGCCGGGACCGTCGTACCCGGAGTGACGCTCCTCGGGGAGCGGGCGGCGACCTGACGCCCGCTCCCCCAGTGGATAGGACACCGCCTCTTGACTCCCGGGAAACATCGGGCCACCATCTGACAACGTTGTCACATACCCCCGTCCCTTCTGACAACGTTGCCACCCTGGAGGCGCAATGTCCGAGCCATCGCCCGTTTCGCGGCGTACCTTCCTCTCCGCCGGAGCGACGCTGCTGGCGTCGGTCGGGGTGACCGCCGTCCTGCCGGACGCGGTCGCTGCCGCCGCCGCGCCGTCGGCCAGCGGCCCGTCGACCACCACTGACCTGGCCAGATACCGGCCGGTGGCGGTCTCCTCGACCGACTACGCGCCGACGCCCGCCGCGTTCGCCGTGGACGGCCTGCCCCAGGTCGGAGTCCGGGGCAGCGGATGGCGGGCCGCGAACGGCGATCCGCAGTGGATCTCGGTGGACCTCCAGGCACCGTGCCGCGTCGAGGCCGTCACCCTGGTCTTCGAGGCGACCCTCGCCGACGGGCCGTTCGACGGCAACTACACCGACACCGACGGCGACGAGATCCTCTCCAGCGCCGCGACGGCGTACCGCATCGAGGTCTCCACCGACGGCCGCGACTGGCGGTCGGTGTACGAGACCACCGACGGCCAGGGCGGCGTACAGGCCATCAAGCTCCCAGAGCCGGTCACCGCGCGTTGGGTCCGGATGACGGTCACCAAACGGTCGAACACCAATCCGGTCGGCCTGAACGGCTTCCAGGTCTACGGCGTCGCTCTGGCACCTCGCCCGAAGGCGGACGGCTGGACGAGCTGGGAGGGCGGCAACACCGGCCGGCCGCCCGAGCTGACGGTGGCCCCGAACGGCACGGTCGCGCTGGAATCCGGCTGGTCGTTGACGATGGACGACTTCGCGGGCACCACCGACGGGGCCGAGTTGTCCCGGGCCGGTGTCGACGTCGGCTCGTGGCTGCCGGCCACCGTGCCCGGCACCGTCCTGGGCACCCTCGTCGAGCAGGGCCACCTGCCCGACCCGGTCGCCGGCTTCAACAACCTGCGCATCCCCGAGGCGCTGTCGCGGCACACCTGGTGGTACCGGCGGGCGCTGCGGTTGCCGCGCGGCCTGGACACCTCCGCCGGCCGCCGGATCTGGCTGGAGTTCGACGGCATCAACCACGAGGCCACCGTCTGGGTGAACGGCGTGCAGGTCGGCAGCGTCAAGCACCCGTTCGCTCGGGCCGCCTTCGACATCACCGACGCCCTCGCGGGCCACCGCGACCACGTCCTGGCCGTCCGGGTGACCCCGATGCCGCACGTCGGCACCCCCGGAGACAAGGGCCCCGACGGCCGTACCTTCCTCCAGTCCGCCCACCACTACCTCGACGCGCCGACCTACCTGGCGGTGTCCGGCTGGGACTGGATGCCCGCCGTCCGGGACCGCGTCACCGGGCTGTGGGACCACGTGCGGCTGCGCAGCACGGGCGCCGTGGTCGTCGGTGACCCGCACGTCGAGACCACGCTGCCGAAACTGCCCGACACCGGCACGGCCGAGGTGACCATCCGGGTGCCCGTGCGCAACGCCACGGCCACCGCGACCACCGTCACCGTGCGCGCGGAGTTCGACAAGGTACGCGTCGAGTCGACGGTGACCATCGCCGCCCACACCTCCACGACGGTCACCTTCGCGCCCGAGCGTTTCCGGGCGCTGCGCCTCGCCCAGCCCCGGCTGTGGTGGCCAAACGGCTACGGCGAGCCGCACCTCTACGACCTGACGCTCACCGCCACCGTCGGGCGCGCGGTCAGCGACCGGCGTGAGCTGCGCTTCGGTGTCCGCCAGTTCGGCTACGACTGGCACCAGCCGGTCGTGATCTCCCCACCCGGCCAGCCGCCGCTGGACTTCGTCGACGGGGCCGCCACGCAGACCGTCACGTTCGACCGGCAGCACGCCCGGCACGTGCGTATCCAGGCGGGCCAGCGCGCCACCGGCTGGGGCATCTCGATGTACGCGCTGTCGGTGGCCGACGGCTCGGGCCCGGACCTCGCGCTGCGCCGCGACGCGACCGCCTCGTCGGCGGAGAACGACAGCAACGTGCCCGCCAAGGCGGTCGACGGTGACATGTCGACCCGCTGGGCCTCGCAGGCCGAGGACGACCAGTGGATCCAGGTCGACCTCGGCGCCGCCGTCGACTTCGACCGGGTCACCATCGTCTGGGAGCAGGCGTACGCCCTGGACTACCGCGTCCAGGTCTCCGCCGACGGGCAGGAGTGGACGGACGTCACGTCGGTCAGCAACGACACCCCGCTGGGCAGCCGCGCCACCCAGGTCGAGACGTTCGCCAGCCGGACCGCCCGGCACCTGCGCGTCCGGACCGGCGCGCGGGTGACCTCGTGGGGCGTCTCGATGTGGGGGCTGTCGGTGCAACGGCAGGCCGAGCCGAACGTCGACCTGGCGCTGCACCGGACGGCGACCGCGTCGTCGTCCGACGGCGACTCCAACGGGCCGGACCGGGCCGTCGACGGCAACCCGCGGACCCGGTGGTCGTCGGCGTTCGAGGACAACCAGTGGATCGCCGTCGACCTCGGTGCTCCGGTCGCCTTCGACCAGGTGACGATCGTCTGGGAGCAGGCGTACGCCCGCGACTTCGTCATCCAGGTGTCCGACGACGGGCAGTCGTGGACCGACGTCAAGGCGGTCAGCAACAAGATCACCGAGCTGAAGATCAGCGTCAACGGCGTGCCGGTGTTCGTCCGGGGCGGCAACTGGGGCTGGGACGAGCTGCTGCGCCGGGTGCTGCCGGACCGGCTGGCCGACACGGTCGAGATGCACCGCGACATGAACTTCACCATGATCCGTAACTGGCTGGGCAGCAGCAACCGGGAGGAGCTGTACCGGGCCTGCGACGAGCAGGGCATCCTGGTCTGGAACGACTTCTGGCAGGCCGGCGGCTTCCTGCCAAACCCGCCCGGCTACGTCGACATCGCCGCCGACACGATCCGGCGGTTCCGGCACCACCCGAGCATCGTCGTCTGGTGCGGCGCGAACGAGGGCGACCCGCCGCCGATCGTCGACGCCGGCCTCAAGCAGGCCGTTGCCACCGAGCACCCGGAGATTCTGTACATCCCCAACTCCGCCAGCGGCATCGTGAGCGGACGCGGACCGTACGGCTGGGTCGACCCGACCACCTACACCGACGCGACGATCTACGAGGCCGACTCGTTCGGCTTCCACACCGAGATCGGCATGCCCGTCGTGTCGGTGGCCGAGAGCATGCGCAACCTGGTGGGCGACGCTCCCGAGTGGCCGATCGGCGAGGTGTGGAACTACCACGACTGGTCGACCATCGGTAACCAGCGCGTCGGCACGTACCAGGACGCGATCGACACGCGGCTCGGCGCGTCCGGCTCGCTCGACGAGTTCGCCGCCCGGGCGCAGTTCGTCAACTACGAGAGCCACCGGGCCATGTTCGAGGCGTGGAACGCCAACCTGTGGCAGGACGCCACCGGCCTGCTGCTGTGGATGTCGCACCCGGCGTGGCACAGCACGGTCTGGCAGACGTACGACTACGACCTGGACGTCAACGGCGCCTACTTCGGTGCCCGCAAGGGGTGCGAGCCGGTGCACGTCCAGGCCGACCCGGGCACCTGGCAGACGCGGGTGGTCAACCACACCACGGCCGCGCTCACCGGCGTGACGGTCACCGCCCGCCGGTACGACCTCAACGGCCGGTCGCTGGGCGCCGCGCAGCGTCAGCGGGTGGACGTGCCGCGCTCGTCGACGACGCCCGCGTTCGCCGTGGCGTCGGCGGACGGCGGTGGGCTGCACCTGGTCCGATTGGAGCTGCGCGACGGCCGGGACCGGCTGCTCGCGGAGAACACCTACTGGCGCTACGACAAGGCCGAGCAGATGCGGGCGCTCACCACCCTGGCGGGCGCGCGACTGTCGACGTCGACGAGTACCGCACGCATCGTGGACGGCCGGAACACCGTCACCACGACGGTCCGCAACCAGGGCCGTACGGTCGCCGCCATGGTCCGGCTCGCCGTGCGCGACGAGCACGGGAAGCGGATCCTTCCGGCCCGCTTCGACGACAACTATCTCTGGCTGCTGCCCGGGGAGACGCGTCAGGTGCGGATCTCCTGGCCGGCCCGGCCGGGCCTGCCCCGCAAGGCCACCGTGACCGCCCAGGCGTACAACGCGGCCTAACATTGCCCGCTGGGAGGCGGCCGCCGAGGGCCGCCTCCCGGCCCCCAGTGAGGTGTTGTCATGTCGTTCACCACCCGACCGACCCTGCAGGGCACCTTCGGCATGGTGTCGTCGACGCACTGGCTCGCCAGCCAGTCGGCGATGGGAATCCTCGAACGCGGCGGCAACGCGTTCGACGCCGCGGTGACCGCCGGGTTCGTCCTGCACGTCGTCGAACCCCACCTCAACGGCCCGGCCGGTGAGGTGCCGGCGATCGTCGCCACCGCCCGGGATCCGCGTCCGACGGTGCTGTGCGGGCAGGGCCCCGCGCCGGCCGGCGCGACGATCGCCCACTTCCGGTCGCTCGGCCTGGACCTCGTCCCGGGCGCCGGCCCGCTCGCGGCGGCCGTGCCCGGCGCGGTGGACGCGTGGCTCCTGCTGCTGCGCGACCATGGCACGCTCTCCCTCGCCGACGTCCTGGAACCGGCGATCGGCTACGCCGCCGCCGGCCACCCCCTGGTGGGCGCGGTCGGCGCGACGGTGGCGGCCGTGCGATCGCTGTTCGAGGAGCACTGGCCCACCTCCGCCCAGCTCTGGCTGCGCGGCGGCCGGCCGCCGGTCGCGGGGGAGCGGTTCGCCAACCCGGTGTACGCGTGCACACTGCGCCGACTCGTCGAGGCGGGGCAGACGGCCGGCGGGGACCGGGAGGCGCAGATCGAGGCGGCCCGCCGAGCCTGGGGCACGGGCTTCGTGGCCGAGGCGATCGACGCGTTCAGCCGACGGCCGTTCCGCGACTCCAGCGGACGCGCACACGCCGGGCTGGTCACCGGCGACGACCTGGCCGCGTTCTCGGCGACCTGGGAGACGCCGACCACCCTCGACTGGCAGGGCTGGACGGTCGCCAAGACCGGCTTCTGGGGCCAAGGCCCGGTGCTGCTGCAGACCCTCGCCGTGCTCGACGCGCTCGACGACGACGGCGCGTACGACACGGCCACCGCCGCCGGCATCCACGCCCAGGCCGAGGCGTTGACGCTCGCGTTCGCCGACCGCGAGGCGTGGTACGGCGACAGCGCCGACGTGCCCGCCCCGGCGCTGCTCGACCCGGCGTACGCGCGGGACCGGGCGGCCCTGATCGGGGACCGCGCGTCGAGCGAGCTGCGACCCGGAAGCCCCGGCGGTGCCCAACCGCGTCTGCCGGACCACCTGCGGTCGGGCGTCACCCACCGGGCCGACGTGCCGGACCCCACCACGGGCGAGCCGACGGTACGGTCCGACGGGGTCACCCGGGGCGACACCTGCCACGTCGACGTCGTCGACAGGTGGGGCAACATGATCTCCGCGACGCCGAGCGGTGGGTGGTTGCAGAGTTCACCCACGATCCCCGAGCTCGGGTTCCCGCTGGGCAGCCGGTTGCAGATGTGCTGGCTTCAGGAGGGACTGCCCGCGTCGCTCGCCCCGGGCCGCCGGCCACGCACCACGCTCAGCCCGACCCTGGTGCTGCGCGACGGGCAACCCGTCCTGGCGTGCGGCACGCCCGGCGGCGACCAGCAGGACCAGTGGCAGCTGCCCTTCCTGCTGCGCCACCTCGTCGGCGGCCAGCACCTCCAGCAGGCCATCGACGCGCCCGCCTGGCACAGCCTCGGCGTGCCGTCGTCGTTCTACCCCCGCGACCGCGAGCCCGGCGTGCTGCTGGTGGAGGACCGGCTCGACGCCGCCGTGGTGACGGCCCTGCGGGCGTACGGGCACGAGGTGCGGCTCGCCGACGCGTGGAGCCTCGGTCGGCTCTGCGCCGTGTCCCGGGACCCGGCCACCGGAGTGCTCGCCGCGGGCGCGAACCCGAGGGGCATGCAGGGCTACGCCTGCGGCCGGTAGGAGACGCCGGTCAGGCGCCGCGCGCGAACAGCGCGAGGCGTACCCGGTTGGGGCTGTCGGTCTTGGTCATGAGGCTCGTGATGTGGGTCTTGACGGTGGTCACGCCGATGTGGAGCCGCTCGGCGATCTCGGTGTTGGACAGGCCCTCGGCGACCAGGGTCAGCACGTCCTGCTCGCGGGCGGTGAGCCCGTCATGCTGCCGGGGCGGCGTGACGCGGGCCCGCACCGCGCGTTGGACGAGGCGGTGCAGCACCTCCGGGCTGAACGGGCTGTCGCCCGCGGCGGCCCGCCGGATGCCGTCCAACAGCTCGGCCGGCGGCGCGTCCTTGAGCAGGAAACCGCACGCGCCGGCGCTCAGGGCGGGGTAAAGGTGGTCGTCGTCGCCGAACGTGGTCAGCACCAGCACCCGGGTGGCGGGACGTTCGGCGAGGATGCGCCCGGTCGCGGTGATCCCGTCGACGCCCGGCATGCGCAGGTCCATGACGACGACGTCGGGGACGAGCCGCGCCGCGAGGGTGACCGCCTCGCGGCCGTTGTCGGCCTCGCCGACGACCTCGATGTCGGTCTGCGCGTCGCACAGCATGCGCAGGCCCGCCCGGATGAGGTGCTGGTCGTCGACGAGCAGGACACGGATCACGCCGGCCTCCGGGTGGGTGTTCCGGGCGGGGCCGCGCGGGCCCGGGGAGCCGGCGTGGGCAGGGTGTTCGGCAGGACGGTACGCACCCGCCAGCCCGTACCGGTCGGACCCGCCTCCAGCCGGCCGCCGAGGACCTCGACGCGTTCGGTCATCCCGGTGACGCCGTGACCGCCGCCGGCCGGCACCGCCGTCGACGTGCGGTCGCCGTCGACACCACCCCCGTCGTCGGTGACCTCCCAGTGCACGGCCCCGTCGCGGACCGCCACCACCAGGCGTGCCCGCGCGGACGTCCCCGCGTGGCGGGCCACATTGGTCAACGCCTCCTGGGTCAGCCGCAGCACCGCCAGACCCCGTACCGCGTCGAGTGAGCCGATCGCCGCGTCGACGTCGGCCTCCACGGTGATGCCGCTCTGGCGGGCCCGGTCGACGGCGGCGCCGAGCGCCGAGGGGAGCGCCGCGGGCTCGATCGCGGTCAGCGCGGCGTCGCCGCGTACCCCGTCGGGGTCGCGCAGCACCGCGACCAGCCGGCGCAGCTCCGACAGCGCCGCGGTGCCCGTGCCGTGCACGTCGTCGAACACCTCGTCCACCCGCGGATCGAGGTCGGTCAGGACGTGCCGGGCCACACCGACCCGCAGCACCATCGACGCCACGTGGTGGGCGACGACGTCGTGCAGCTCGCGGGCGATGGCCGCGCGCTCGTCGGCGCGCGCCGCCCGGCCCTCCGACTCGCGGCGTCGCTGCTCGGCGAGCGCCCGCTCCAACGCCTGCCGGCCCACCTCCCGGTTGGCCCGGATGACCAGGCCGAGCAGCACCGGGACGCCGACCTCCAGGCCCAGACCGACGACGCCGGAGCCGACCTGGCGCAGCGGGGCACCGATGCTGGTGGTCAGGTCGACCACGGTCAGCAGCCCGGCCGCCAGCCAGATCGTGCGGGCGCGACCCGCGAGCATGGTGACCTCGAGCAGAGCCCAACTCGCGCCCACCTGGTTGATGGTGACGTCGTCGACGAGGCAGATCGCGACCGCCAGCAACGCCGTCTGCGCCACCAGGTTGACCACCGGCCGGCGGTACGCCACGACCGCCACGGCGAACGCGGCCACCGCGAGGGTCCACTGTGTCGGCGAGGGCACGGAAGCGGAGTGGGGCACGAAGAGCAGGTAGCCCAATCCGCTGAGGTCGAGCAGCAGCATCCGCCCGCGCGCGTCCCGCGCGTCGAACAGCCGCCCCCACCACGCCACGCTCGTCAGCCTAGGTGCCCGGTGTCGACGGCTGCGACCGCCGGCCGCCGCCACCTGGCCCGTACGCCCAGGTAGGCGGTCAGGCCGAGCGGCCCGAGCAGGATGGTCAGCAGCAGCACCGGGGCCATGACCAGCGCCGGTACCCCCCGTTCCCGGCTGTCCAACCACGCCCAGCGGCCCACGAACAGGTCGAACGCGATCATGTGCGCCCAGCCCGCCGCCGCGCCGTCGGGTGTGCCGAGCAGGTCGCGCACCCCGTCGAGGGTCGGCGACGCGACGGCGGGCAGCACCGTGCCGAACGCCGGCACCACCAGCAGCGCGTAGATCACCACGACCGGCAGCACGATCAGCGGCGAGCCGACGATCCGGGCCGTCCACGACCAGCGTGGCAGCAGGATCATCAGCGCCCAGAACGGCGCGGCCAGCGCGAACGTCAGCGAGAACAGCGCCCCGGTCATGCCGCGAGCGCCAGCTCCGGGCGGCGGCGCGCGAGCACCAGGGCGGTGGCGGTCGCCGTCGCGACCGCCAGGGCCGCGACGACGGCCAGGGTGAGGGCATCCGGGCGCAGCAGCGGCTGCCCGCGCAGGGCCTGCCAGGTCAACACCAGAGTGAGTACGCCGTACGCCGTGCCCGCGACGACCAGCAGCCGGACGCGGGTACGCGCGTCGAGCCGGGACGCGTACCGGGTCAGCAGGATCGCCAGGAGCGGCAGGGCCTGCAGGGCGTGCAGCCCCACGAAGTGCCCGATCCGCAGGTCGCCGCCGGTGGTGCTCCAACCGACCACGGGCAGCCCCGGCCCACCGTCGGCCACGCCCACGCTGTGCGCCCCGGAGACGCCCTCGATGCCCGGGTCCTGCGTCGGAAGCACCATCGGCACGGCCGCGAGCATACCGAGCAGGGACAGGCCGAGCCCCCACCCGACGGCGGTCGCGGCGACCCGGTCGGGAATCCGCCGGATCAGCAGGACGACCGCGAGGACGAGGTGCGCGACGAACAGCACCATGATCGCTGCGCCCATCACCGCGAAGAGGATCGCGTTCAGCGCGGTGGTGTCGTTGAAGTGGCTGGTCGTACCCCGGATCACCTGAGCGACGATCACCACCATCTCCACCAGCGCCAGCGCGACGATGGTCGCCGCCGCCCACTCCGCGGCCCGGCTGCGACGCGGCAGCAGCGACAGCATCCACGCGAGCGTCGCGCCGTAGACGACGAAGGAGACCGCGAACTTGAACGGCTTGAGCCAGATCGGCGCCCCGGTGAGGACGCGGGGGTCGACGAGGACGCCGACGGCGGCGACGACGGCGAGCACCGCTGACGCGGCCACGAAGAGGGTCAGCGGGCGGTTCCAGCGCGCCGCCCGGCGCAGAACGGTAGTCATGCCTGTAGATGCTCGTGGCCGCCCGTGCCGTACGCGTCCGACCTCGGGCCCCGGTCGCGGCCCCGGGTCGGAGCCCGCCTCCTCCCTGGGTAGGAGGTGAGATCGGGCGCGATCCGCCGCCGATGCTGGCACAATGGCCGGCCTGCCGACCGGGGGAGTGACCGTGACGACCAGCGAGGACCGTGTCCAGCCGAACGAGGCCACCGTGCCGCTGCTGCCCTGCCCAGCGCCCGAGGAGACCCTGGCGTTCTGGCGGGCCCTCGGTTTCGAGGTGACCTACGAGCAACTGCGACCGTACGTCTATCTGGCGTTCCGGTTCAGCGGGTTCGACCTGCACTACGGCCCCGCGCCGAAGGACCTCGACCCGGCCCGGGAGCAGTCCGGCGGCGCCCTGGTCATGGTCGACGCGGTCGCGCCGTACCACGCGGCGTTCGCCGACGCGATGCGCCGCGTGTACGGCAAGGTGCTCGTCAAGGGCCTGCCCCGGATGACCCGCTTCCGGGCGGGAGCGTCGCGGTTCAGCATCGTCGACCCGTCGGGCAACACCATCGTCTTCATCCGCCGCGACGAGCCGAAGGACGTGGAGTACGGCGGGTCGTCCGAGCTGCAGGGGCTGGCCCGGGTGCTGGACAACGCGCGGATCCTGCGCGAGTTCAAGACCGACGACCGGGCCGCCTACCGGGCGCTCGACTCGGGGATGCGCCGCCGTGCCGAGGACGCCCCGGTGGTCGAGCAGGCGATGGCGCTGGCCGCGCTCGTTGAGTTGTCGGTGGCGCTGGGCAAGACCGACCGGGTGCCCGAGTGGGGGGCCCGGCTGCGCGCGCTCACGTTGACGGAGTCGGAGCGTACCCAGGTGGCGGCCTATGTCGCGGACCCGGCCCTGCTGGAACCGTTCTGGTCCGATCCACGGTGACGCGGCGGACCGGGCCGGGCCCGGCCCGGCCCCGGTCCGGTCAGCGGCTCGCGGAGCTGCGGCGGAACAGCGCCGTCACGCCGGCCAGCAGGACGAGAAGCAGGCCGGTGAACCAGTTCATGGCCGTGATCGTGCTGACCGTGCGGGTGGCGATCCCGATGCCGAGGGCCGGCAGGCTCATCCCGAGGTAGGCGATGAGGAACAGCCCGGCCAGGGCCTCACCGCGCCGGGCCGGCGCGGCCATCGCCGCGACCGTGCCGACGGAGGCCTTGAACAGCACACCCGCGCCGACGCCGGCGAGCACGCCACCGAGCAGGAACGCGGTCAGGCTCGCGGTGTGCATCCCCACCAGCACGACGGGCACGCCGACGGCCTGCGCCAGCAACCCGAGCCGTACCTTCGCCGGGGCGGGCAGCCGGGTGGTGAGGCTCTGCGCCACGGCCGCGCCGCCGAACACGGCGAACACGACCGCGCCGGCCAGCGCCCGCGACGGCAGGTGCAGGGCGCCGGCGACGAAGCCCGGCGCCACGGAGGTGAACAGGCCGAACACGGCGAACGACGCGAAGCCGGCGGCGGTCGCCGCCACGTACCCGGCGGGGTCGCCGTGGTCGGCGCTGATCCGCTGCGGCCGGTAGGTGGGCCGGACCGGCCGCTCCAACACGGTCTCCGGTGTCGCCGCGACCGCCACGAGGCTGACGGCCAGCAGCACGGCGAACACCAGGTACGGGGTGCGCAGCGGCGCGTCGACGTACTGGGCGAGGACGCCCGCGACCAGCGCGCCGACGCCGAGGCCGCCGATGTTCGCGGCGGTGGAGACCACCTCGAAGCGCTGCCGGGACGCGCCGGGGCGGTGCGCCGCGTGCAACTCCTGGAGGTACGCGGTCGCGGTCGCGGTGATCATGCCGATGCCCAGCCCGCTCACCAGGCGGGCGACCAGCAGCACCGGCAGGGACGCGTCGCCCAGGAACAGCGCGGCGGCGACCAGTTCCAGGGCCAGCGCCGGGATGAGGATCTTCTTGCGGCCGACCCAGTCCGACACGTGCCCGGCGAGCAGCAGGCTGATCACCACACCCACCGCGTACGCCGCGAACACGATCGTGACCGTGAACGTGGAGAAGCCGTCCCGCGCCATGTAGAGCGGGTACAGCGGGGACGGAACGGTGCAGAACGCCATCGCGGTGAGGAACGCCAGGGCGATCGCCCAGAAGCCACGGCCGTGGCGGGATGATCCTTCGCCGGGGCCAGCCGGGGCGACGGGCCGACGGGAGGGCAGGGTCGTTGACGACATGAGCCCACTGTCACCCCACTCGATCATCACGTCCAACGAAAGTTGACGCTAGTCACCATCGCTGCGAGTGATACTTGGGGCGTGGAACTGCGTCAGCTCGAGTACTTCGTCGCGGTGGCCGAGGAGCAGAACTTCACCCGCGCCGCCGCCCGCCTGCACGTCGTCCAGTCCGCCGTCTCGGCGGCCGTGAAGACGCTCGAACGTGAACTGGGCGCACCCCTGCTGGACCGCAACTCCAAACGCGTACTCCTGACCGACGCCGGCGTCGCGCTGCTGCCGCGCGCCCGCATCGCCCTCGACGCGGCCCGCGACGCCCGCGACGCGGTCGCCGAGGTGCACGGCGGCCTCCGGGGCACCCTGCGCATCGGCACCATGACCTCGATCAGGCTCCTGCACCTGCCGGCCCTGCTCGGCGAGTTCCACCGCCGGCACCCCGGAGTGCTGCTGCACACCAGCGTCGCGCCGTCCGGCTCCCAGGGGCTCATCGACGCGCTCACCGAGCGCCGACTCGACCTCGCCTTCGTCTCGCTGCCCGGCACGCCACCGGCGCAGATCCACCTCACCGAGCTGGCCCGGTCGGTGATCGACCTCGTTGTGCCGGACGGTCACCCGCTCGCCGCGAACGAGGCGGTGTCGCTGCGCGACCTCGCCGGTCTCGACTTCATCGACTCTCCGATCGGCTACGGCAACCGCACCGTGACCGACCGGGCGTTCGCCACCGCCGGCCTGTCCCGGCGCGTCACCATCGAGATCCCCGACATCGCCACCGGCGCCGACCACGTCCGGCACGGTCTCGGTATCGCCCTGCTGCCCCGCTTCGTCGTCGCCGACGCTCCCGGAGTCCGCACCCTGACCGTCACCGACGCCGACCTGGACTGGACCGCGTCGCTGGCCACGCCCGTGGACCGCCCGGTCGGCGCCGCAGCCCGCGCCCTCATCGCCCTGACCGGCGAGTTCCTGCCCTGATTCGCGCCGCGGGGCAGTCGTGCCCCCGCGCGGCGCGAATCAGAAGGGCCACTGCTCGTCGGACCCGGCCTCGATCAGCGGGATCATCGCGAACGCCGCGTCGGACAGCCCGCCGAACGTGTGTCGCCTGGTCGCCGTCGATGTGTGCCCGACCCGGTATCCGGCCAGGTTCCAGGTGTACACGGGCACCTCCGCCGGCACCGACGCGGCCACATCCGCCGACCCGTGCCAGTGCGCCTGCTCGTCGGTGAGGATGATCAGCCGGTCGTGTGCGCCGAAGTGCTCCCGGACCGCCTTCTCGGTGTCGGTTCCCCGGCCGAGGAAGTAGCCGCCCTCCCTGAACCGCCGCACCGCCGCGAGGACCGACTCGCCCGCCACCGAGGGGAACACCCGGCTGTGATCGGAGAACGACACCACGGTGGCCGCCTGCGCGCGGGCGGCCAGCGCGAGACCGAACACCGTGGCGGCGTCCCAGCAGCGCAGCGTGCCGTCCTTGCTGAACGCGCTCTCCATCGAGCCGGACGTGTCGATGAGGATCAGCGTCCGTCCGTCCAGGGCGGGAACGTTCGCGAGGGCGTGCTGCAAGGCCTTCTCCAGCGGGTACGCCCAGCGCAGGCTCGGTGCCGCGTTGTACGCCGACAGGAAGCGCATCGGCAGTACCCGCGAAGTCGCCACCCGCGCCGGGTCGGAGAGCGTGGCCGCCACCGTCTCCGCGACGGCGTCGCCGACCCCGGCCTGGTCGAAGTTGCGCAGGTTACGCAGCAGCGCCAGGTAGCCCATCGTCGGGATGACGGACTCCCACGCGGCCGCGTCCATCGCCCGCTGTCGCCAGCCGGCCAGGGCCTCCCACGTCATACCCGCCTCGTCCAGCACGGCCCGGTCGGAGACCTCCCCGCGCTGCTCGACCGGCATCGCCATGAGCGCGTCCCGCGCCCTCAGCATCCGCAGGGACTCCGGGACCGGGTTGTCCCGGTGGTGCCGCCGATCCAGCGCGTGCCGGAACAGGTCACCCTGTCGCTCGTCCCTGGCGGTGGGGTGGGTCAGGTCGATGACGTCACCGAAGCGCACCTGGCGGCCGACGGAGTCGTACTTGAGCAGGCTCCGCTCGGTGTAGAGCCGGACCGCCGCGTCGGCGATGCCCCGCTTCACCGGCTTGGGCAGTGCCCGGCCGTGACGAGCCAGCCAGTACGCGAGCGCCTCGCCCGGCTCGTCGGCACGCTGCAACGCGGCGTCGACGACCGCGCGCGAACCCGGTATGCCGGCCGCCACCTGGGCGCGGGCGCCCTCGACGGCCGCCACCACGGACGCCGAGCGCATCATCGCGCCCGTCCGCAGCCACGACACGAACCGGCCGAACCAGTCGGGATCAGCGACGGCGACGGTGGCGACCAGGTCCCGGAAACGAGCGTCCCGATCGGTGGAGCCCTCGTAGAAGGTGGCCTCGCCAACCATGTTCGAGACACCGAGAAGGAACAGTTCGAGGCGCGGCTCACGGACGAAACCGGGGGCGCCCTCGGTGGTCACCGGCCGCTGCTGGCTCGTGCGCGGCTTGAGGTTGAACTTGGCCATGACGTCCCCCACGTCGGTCGGCCGAGAAGGCGCCACCACCGCGCACACCCGAGATCAGAGTCGGCCACGGAACAGTCCGCCGTTCTGTCCGTTGAACTACCCACCCGAAGGTGTCGGGGGATTCGAACCCCCATCTGCGGATCCCGAAGTAACCGTTGCCTGCGCACCGGGTGTGCGTGTGGTCGCGCTTCCCGAGATCGAGGTCGGCGACGGAGGTCCTTCACCGGGGCCGGAACCCCTCCAGATGTAACCGTCGCCTACGCACCGGGAAGTGCGGTCACGACCGTAGCGGCGGTGGCGCCGGGCGGGCAACGGAGTTTGTGATCACGTTACGAGCGCCCTGCGTACGCGCCGCACGCCCGAGATCAAAGGTGGACACGGCTTCGCGGGTTCGAACCGCAGGCCCTTGCCGGGCCGTTACCAGAAGTAGCCGTATCCGTCGCACCGGGCGTGCGGCGAGCGCACCTCCCGAGATCGAAGCGGCGACGGCGACCGGCCCTCGCGGGCCAAGGTGACCTAGGCCGCTGGTCGACGCCACCCGAAGTGGCGGTAGGATTTGAACCTACGTCTCCCCGTTTGAAGCGGAAGTAGCCGTTGCCTGCGCACCGGGAAGTGCCCCACGACGGTAGGCCCGCGTCGCCACACCAACAACCCATTTCGCAGCCTTGTCGAGGGAGGCACGTGGCTACAGCATCGCCAGCGGGACGAGCTGCACGGTGTCGACGCCGTCGAGTTTCCTCAGCTCGGACACTCCCGCGCCCTTCTTGTCCAAGGGCATCTCGAACCGCCAGGACTCGTGTCCCATCTGCGGATCGAGCTGCGTGGTCAGGTCGCCCTTGCCCTGGCAGCGCTCACGCAGACGTTCGTACGCGGCGGCCCGGTCCTCGAAGGCGATCGACCGAGCGGTCGGCAGCGCCCGTACCGCCTGCTCCACGGCGGTCCGCTGCCCGTCGGTCACGGTCGGCTTCACCCGGACGACGATGCCGATCCGCGAGGGCAGGGGATCGACGTCCGCGACCTTGAGGACGACATCCGTGACGCCCGCGACGTCGGCCATCACCAGCTCGACCGCCTCGGCGATCGGCGCGTCGGTGACCGTGGCGTGGAACAGTTCCGGCAGGTACTCCGGTTTGATCTCCGCCAACAGGTCGGGGCTGTCCTTCAGCGCCTCCTTCTCTCGCGCGTACGCCCGCTCGCGGTTCTCGAACGTCACCTGTTCGACGCTGGGCATCGACCTCAGCCGCTGTTCCACGGTGGTCTTCCGGTCCGCCGTGATGTCGTGTTCCAGGAAGACGGTCAGGGCGACCTTCGTGAACTCCGCCGGCTTCGAGGGCTTCGAGGTGCAGGCGGAGACGCCGAGCAGGAGGACCAGTGCCAGGGGTGGAGCGAGGCGACGCATGGGCGGAGATCGTAACGATCAACCGCGGGCGCCGCTGTCCGTCGTCGGCCGATGCCCCTGCCGCACCGGTGCACGGCAGGGCAGGCTCGGCGGGAGTCCGAAGAGGCCGAACAGCGCCGGGTCGACGAACGTCACGCATCGCCGGATCAGGCCGTCCGTCACGCTGAAGAGTTGGAGCGAGTGCGCGCGGACGCGACCGGTGTCCGGGTCGGGCGCGTAGGCCGCCAGGGCCGTGGAGCTGTTCGCCGCCACCGGCAGAAGATGCCACCCCGTCCCCCGCATGCCGAAGACGCGTTCCAGGAAACGCTGATAGTGCGATCTGCCGGCGAGCCAGAGCGCCACCGGAGGCATTTCCAACACGACGTCGTCGGCGAGTAGGCGGGCCAGACCGGGCACATCAGCGGCCTCGAACGCCGCCAGATAGCGCTCGACCACGGCACGTTCGTCGGGGTCGGCCGGCTCGCGTAACTCCTCCAGCGTCGGACCGGCGGCCCGCAGCGTCGCTCGGGCCCGCTGCAGACCGCTGTTCACCGAAGCCACACTGCCGCCGAGGATCTGCGTCACCTCCACGGCCGACAGTTGCAGCACCTCCCGCAGCACCAGCACCGCGCGTTGCCGAGCGGGCAGCAGTTGCAGCGCCGCGACCAGGGCGAGCCGCAGACCCGCCCGCTGCTCAACGGCGTCGGCGGGATCGCCGAGCCGCGAATCGGGGAACGGCTGCAACCAGGGGATGTCGAGGCGGGGGAGCAGCGGGGCTTCCGGATCGCCGGCCGGGTCCAACCCGCTCGGCAGCGGCCTGCGCGCGCGTCCCGCCAGCGCCGTGAGGCAGACGTTCGTCGCGATCCGGTGCAACCAGGTACGCGGCGACGACAGCTGCGGGTCGTACCGGTCGGTCGCCCGCCAGGCGCGCAGCAGCGTCTCCTGCACGAGGTCCTCGGCCTCGTCGACGGATCCGAGCATCCGGTAGCAGTGCGCCAGCAGATCGGCGCGGTACGCCTCGTACCGTTCGTCCCGGTCCTGCGCCGCCGCCTCGACCACGCCGCAGAGCGTACGCCGCACCACCGTCGAGATTTCCCAGCCGAGGCCGATGAGTTCGGGGCGCGGCGTCGGTAGGTGTGCGGTAGGAGCGGTCCGCGGTGGACCGCCACGGCGGGAGGAATCCGCATGGGCGACATCATCGTCATTCAGTTCGCCACGCTGGACGGCGTGGTCTCCGACCCGGACGGGCGCTGGGGCACCGACCACGGTGGGTGGGCGTTCCGGTACGGGCCAGGGCCGGTCAGCGACGACAAGTTCCGCCTCGGCGCCCGGATGGAGCAGGGCGTCCAGCTCTACGGCCGGCGCACCTGGGAGCACTTCGCCCAACTGTGGCCGAAACGCGATGGAGGCTACGCCTCGCTGATGAACGCCGTGCCCAAGCGGGTGGCGACCACCACCGGCATCGACGCGGCGGCCTGGTCAAACTCGGCCCCGATCGACGGCGACCCGGTGGCCTGGGCGGCGGACGAGCGGACGCGGCGCGACGTCGTGGTGATCGGCAGCCTGAGTTTGGTCCGGACGCTGGCGGCCGCGGACGTGATCGACGAGTACCGGCTGATCACGTTCCCGACGATCGTCGGTGCGGGCGAGCGACTGTTCGCGCCCGGGGCGCGGGCCGACTTTCGCTTCAAGGAGGTGGAAGCCGTCGAGGCAGGCGCGTTCACCGTGCTGCGCCGCGAGCGCTGAGCACCGTTCCAGAGCCTCGGGGATGCCTGGCCGAACCCTGGATCAGGCGTCCCCGAGGTGCATCGACAGCGCCGCCACGGTCGAGACCGCCAGCTCACGATCGAACACCTCGTCGCGCGGCACGAAGACCATGGCCTGCCCCTCGCCAAGCACCACGTCCTTCTGCCGCGCGGTGGTGGCGCCACGGAACACGTGCACCGTCACGGTGTGGGGAAAAGCGGCCTCGTACGGACGTGGACCGCTCCACAGCAGGTGCAGCTCACCGGCTGTCAGGCCCGTCTCCTCCAGCAGCTCGCGGCGGGCCGCCTGCTCGGGCGACTCGCCGGGCTCAACGTGGCCGCCAGGAAGGCTCCACTGGTTCGGCGAGACGGGCGCGTGCTCATCGCGATGCTGCATGAGCACGGCTCCGGACGGATCGACGAGCAGAACGAGGGCGACGTCGTAGGTGGCCACCACGAGACCATTTCACCCTGCCCGACTCCTGTCACGCTGCTCTTCCGCTCTGCTGCCCACCGCGTCCGCCGTGACCGTGACCGGCAGGGCTTGCGGTGGACGGTGGGCCGCTGTCAGGCGGGTGGCATCGCCTGGTTCGGAGGGCTGCGCCGGCCGCGCGCCGTGTCCTCGGCGGCGAGCGCCGCGAGGACGAGCGTCGTGAAGGCCAATGGCACCTCCGGCGGCAGGTGGACCGCAACGGGAGACAGGGCGGCCAGCACGAGGATGGCGATCAACCGGGGTACGGTCACCCGGCCGAAGATCACGTATTCGAAGCCGACGCGGCCCAGCAGGAACAGGGCGGGACCGCCAATGATGCCGACGCTCCAGGGCGCTGGCGTGTGGGCGGCGGGTCGGTCCATGGCCAGCGTGAAGCCGACCGCCGCGAGGAGGGTCCCGGCGACCATGGTCATGTGGGCGTACGCCGACCACTGGCTGAGCCGGTGGGGATCGCGGGCGGCGTTGATGGCTGGCCCGAGCTGGCTCCCCGCCTGGTAGATGTAGAGCCGCCACATGAGCGCGGCGCTGGCGAAGGCGAGGACGAGCGCCACGGTACGACGGGGCGTGAACCCGTAGGAACTGGTGGCGGTGAAGGTCATGCCCATGGCCAGGACGATCTCGCCGAGCGCGATGATGAAGACCTGCCGGTAACGCTCGGCGATGTGGGTGGCGGTGATCTCCAGGGCCGCTCCCCGCTCGTGTCCGAGCCGGCTCGGGGTGGGCCAGCGCAGTGCCGCCGCGACGTAGTCCACGGTCAGCGCCCCCAGCCACAGGATGCCGCGGGCCCAACCGTCGACGAATGCTCCGGGGATCCACAGCAGCGTCGAGATCAGGGACCAGAACCGGGCCCGCAGCACATGGTTCAGAACGGGCGTCTTGCGGGCCGCCCGTATGACGAACAGGAAGCGCCCGAAATTGATGAGGGCGAAGGTGGCGGCGAAGAACGGGCCGTTGCCGTGGAATCCCTCGGGCACCTGGATGGCCATCAGGAAGACGCCGAACATGACCAGCACGACGTACCACTGGACCGACGCGTGCTGCGGATCGAACTGGTCGGTCATCCACGCCGTCAGGATCCAGACCCACCACAGCGCCAGCAGCAGCACGAGCGCCTCGAACCCACCCTTGAGAGTGAGGTCGTTGACCAGCAGGTGAGTGAGCTGGGTCAGGGCGAAGACGTACACCAGGTCGAAGAAGAGCTCGATGAACGCCGGCTGCTTCGGAGCCGTCCGGTCGCGCAGCAGTGGCCGCTGCGGTGCGTGGCGATTCATCGCAGTCATCTCAGCACCCGCGCTGGTCTTCGTAACCTGGATCCGCCAGACTCCCCGGTATGCGTGATCGTTCTCGCCGGTGGGCGTGGGTCGGTGTCCTCCTTGTCGGGCTGATCCTCTACGTGGCGGTGCTGCGGACCCTGGTCCGCACCCAGAATCCGAACTTCGTGCCGGCGCTGATCCTGCTCGGCGCGACCCTGGCGCCCCTGACGTTCCTGACGTTCGCCCAGGCCCGTACCGGGCGGTGGCAGGTGCCGGCGTCGGTGCTGGTGACGTCGGCGTTCTTCGGTGGGGTGATCGGCACGGTGGTGGCCGGCACCCTGGAGTACGACACCCTGCGCGGCCTCGGTGGGCTGCCCATGCTGTTCGTGGCGCTGATCGAGGAGTCGGCCAAGCTGATCGTCCCCGTGGTGCTGTTGTTCACGGCCCTGGCCCAGCATCGCCGTCGGGTGCCGTCCGACGGTCTGGTCATCGGCGTGGCGGCCGGCATGGGCTTCGCCGCGCTGGAGACGATGGGGTACGCCTTCACCGCCCTGCTCAGCTCGAAGGGCAACATCGGCGCGGTGGAGCAGACCCTGTTCATCCGGGGGCTGACCGCGCCCGCCGGGCACACCGCCTGGACCGGGTTGACCGCCGGCGCGCTGTGGGCGCTGCTGGCCACCCCGAGCGTCCGCCGCCTGTTCGGGTTCCTGGGCACCTTCGTGGGCGTCGTCGTCCTGCACACGCTCTGGGACACCTTCACCGGTTCGTTCGTCTTCGTCGCCGTGGCGATCGTGAGCATCGGCTGGCTGCTCTGGGAGCTGCGCCGCTACCGGACCTTCGGCGACCATCTGGCCGCCGGGCATCCGTAGTCGACGACCCCGTCCACCATGCCTCCCTCGGCCGCCGTGACCCGGCCGGGGGAGGCATCGTTCTGCTGATCTCGCTGCGGCGGGCCCGTCCGCTCAGCTACTGTCGGAGTATTCATATTTTGGGTCTTTCGTCGGGAAGGTGCAGCGATGGGGGTGCGCCGCTGGATCGAGAGCTGGCCGCTCTATCGCCAGCTCAGCGGCACCGACCCGCTCGGTCGCGGCGCCGCCGCCAAGTCGGCCCGATCCCGGTCGCTGACCGCCCGCACCGAGACCGCCGAGAGTGTCGCGCGGTCGGTGTGTCCGTACTGCGCGGTGGGGTGCGGTCAGCGGGTCTTCGTCGCCGACGGGCAGGTCACGCAGATCGAGGGTGACCCGGACAGTCCGATCTCGCGCGGTCGGTTGTGTCCCAAGGGGTCCGCGAGCAAGAGCCTGGTGACGAGTCCGCTGCGCCAGACGACGGTCCGCTACCGCCGTCCGTACGGCACCGAGTGGGAGGACCTGGACCTCGACACGGCGCTCAACATGATCGCGGACCGGGTCCTGGCCGCCCGGGACGAGACCTGGGAGGACGTGGACGAGCAGGGCCGGCCGTTGCACCGGACGCTGGGGATTTCCAGCCTGGGTGGGGCGACGCTGGACAACGAGGAGAACTACCTCATCAAGAAGTTGTTCACGGCGATGGGGGCGTTGCAGATCGAGAACCAGGCGCGTATTTGACACTCCGCCACCGTCCCCGGTCTGGGGGCCAGCTTCGGTCGCGGCGGCGCCACCCAGTACCAGCAGGACCTGTCGAACTCCGACGTGATCATCATCCAGGGTTCGAACATGGCCGAGGCGCATCCGGTCGGTTTCCAGTGGGTGATGGAGGCCAAGCGTCGGGGCGCGAAGGTGTTCCACGTCGACCCGCGGTTCACGCGCACGAGCGCGGTGGCGGACGCGTACCTGCCGATCCGGGCGGGGACGGACATCGCGTTGTTGGGTGGGGTGATCCGGTACATCCTCGACAACGAGTTGGACTTCCGCGAGTACGTCCTCGCCTACACCAACGCCGCCACCATCGTGACCGACGACTTCCAGGACACCGAGGACCTGCACGGGCTCTTCTCCGGCTTCGTCGAGGCCAACGCCAGCTACGACCAGAGCAGTTGGCAGTACGAGGGCGCCCCGGAGAACATCTCCACCCGGGACACCGAGACGCAGCGGGAGACGGCGGCGGGGCTGGAGCACGAGTCGCACGGTGCGCCGGTGGGTGGGCAGACCCAGCGGGACGAGACGTTGCACCATCCGCGCTGCGTCTATCAGATCCTCAAGCGGCACTATGCCCGCTACACGCCGGAGATGGTGGAGCGGGTCTGCGGTATTCCCCAGGAGAAGTTCCTGGAGCTGGCGCGGGCGTGGACGGAGAACTCGGGCCGGGAACGCACCGGGATGCTTGTCTATTCGGTGGGTTGGACGCAGCACAGCGTGGGCGTGCAGTACATCCGTGCCGGGGCGATCATCCAGCTCCTGCTGGGCAACGTGGGCCGTCCGGGTGGCGGGGTCATGGCGTTGCGCGGGCACGCGAGCATCCAGGGCTCGACCGACATCCCGACCCTGTTCAACCTGCTGCCCGGCTACCTGCCCATGCCTCACCACGCCGACCACCCGACCCTCGACGAGTGGATCGGCAGCATCGCCCATCCAGAGCAGAAGGGCTTCTGGGGCAACGCGCGCGCCTACGGGGTGAACCTGCTCAAGGCGTACTGGGGTGACGCGGCCACCGCCGAGAACGACTACTGCTACGGCCACCTGCCCCGGATGACCGGCGACCACGGCACGTACCAGCAGGTATTGGACATGATCGACGGGAAGATCAAGGGGTACTTCCTGCTCGGTCAGAACCCGGCCGTCGGGTCCGCGCACGGCCGGGCGCAGCGCCTGGGCATGGCGAACCTCGACTGGCTGGTCGTGCGGGACCTGTTCATGATCGAGAGCGCGACCTTCTGGAAGAACGGTCCGGAGATCGAGACGGGCGAGATCGTGCCGCGGGAGTGCCGCACCGAGGTGTTCTTCCTGCCCGTCGCGTCGCACGTGGAGAAGGAGGGCACGTTCACGCAGACCCAGCGGCTGTTGCAGTGGCGGGAGAAGGCCGTCGAGCCGCCGGGCGACGCCCGCTCCGAGCTGTGGTTCTTCTACCACCTCGGTCGCATCATCCGGGAACGCCTCGCGCGCTCGACCCGACCGCGCGACCGGGCGCTGCTCGACCTCACCTGGGACTACCCCACGCACGGTCCGCACGCGGAGCCCAGCGCCGAGTCGGTGCTGCGCGAGATCAACGGGTACGACGTGACGACCGGCCGACCGTTGGCGAGCTACACGGAGATGAAGGACGACGGCTCCACGGCGGGGGGCTGCTGGATCTACACGGGGGTGTACGCCGACGGCGTCAACCAGGCCGCCCGCCGCAAGCCCGGCGCGGAACAGTCCCTGGTGGCGCCCGAATGGGGTTGGGCCTGGCCGTCGAACCGGCGCATCCTCTACAACCGTGCCTCCGCCGACCCGGACGGCCGCCCGTGGAGCGAACGCAAGAAGTACGTCTGGTGGGACGCGGAGAAATCCGAGTGGACCGGCTACGACGTGCCGGACTTCGAGAAGACCAAGGCGCCCTCGTACCGGCCCCCGCCGAACACCTCGGGCGTCGCGGGCATCGCGGGCGACGACCCGTTCATCCTCCAGGGCGACGGCAAGGGTTGGCTGTACGCGCCCAGCGGCGTCCTGGACGGGCCGCTGCCCACCCACTACGAGCCGGTCGAGTCGCCGGTGCGTAACCCGCTCTACCGCCAGCAGGCCAACCCGACCCGCAAGGTCTACATCCATCCGATCAACAACCTCAACCCGAGCCCACCGGAGCAGCACAGCGACGTCTTCCCGTACGTCTTCACGGTCAGCCGGCTCACCGAGCACCACACGGCCGGCGGCATGAGCCGGACCGTGCCGCACCTCGCCGAGCTGCAACCGGAGATGTTCGTCGAGGTGTCGCCCGAGCTGGCCGCGCACCGGGGACTGACTCACCTGGGTTGGGCGCACCTGGTCACCACCCGCGCGGCCATCGAGGCACGGGTCCTGGTGACCGACCGCGTGACACCCCTGCGGGTTGACGGTCGGATCCTGCACCAGGTGTGGCTGCCGTACCACTTCGGGTTCGAGGGTCTGGTGACCGGCGACTCGGCCAACGACCTGTTCGGCATCACCCTCGACCCCAACGTCCTCATCCAGGAGAGCAAGGTCGGCACGTGCGACGTACGGCCCGGCCGGCGACCGAGAGGACAGGACCTGCTGGATCTTGTCCTGGACTACCGGCGACGGTCGGGCAACCTGAGCCACCGCTATCCGCCGCTGGTCACGACCGACGTCGCCGACAGCAGCAGCGACCAGGAGGACTGAGCGATGCCGCATGCCAACGCCCTGTACGGGCCGCTCGATCCGGCGCCGGACGCGGGTTATGTGGACGCGCCGCAGCGGATGGGGTTCTTCACCGATACGAGTGTGTGTATCGGGTGTAAGGCGTGTGAGGTGGCGTGCAAGGAGTGGAACGACGTCCCGGGAAGTGGTCTGGATCTGTTGGGGATGTCGTATGACAACACGGGTGCGTTGACGGCGAACTCGTGGCGGCATGTGGCGTTCGTGGAGCAGCCGCGCCCACTCGGTGGGACCACCCCGGCGTTCGCCGGGTACCCGGACGGGCCGGCGGTCAGCCCGGCGACGGCGGCCGTCGGGGCGCGGACCGCCGCCGACACCGGCACCGACCCGGGTCTGGCACCTGGCGAGCCCGCTGCGGCGACCCGCATGTCGGGCGGCCCGGAGTTCCTGGGTATGCCGGGGGCGCAGCCGCCGGGGCGTGGTTCTGGCGCGGAGGGTCGGTCGGATTTTCGGTGGTTGATGATGTCGGATGTGTGTAAGCACTGCACGCATGCGGCTTGTTTGGATGTGTGTCCGACGGGGTCGTTGTTCCGGACGGAGTTCGGGACGGTGGTGGTGCAGGAGGACATCTGTAATGGGTGTGGGTACTGCATTTCGGCGTGTCCGTACGGGGTGATTGATCAGCGTAAGGGTGATGGTCGGGCGTGGAAGTGCACGTTGTGTTACGACCGTCTGGGTGTGGGGATGACGCCGGCGTGTGCGCAGGCGTGTCCGACGGAGTCGATCCAGTACGGGCCCCTCGACGAGTTGCGGGAGCGGGCGGCGGTGCGGGTGGCGACGTTGCACGGCCGGGGTGTTCCCGAGGCCCGCTTGTACGGGCACGACCCGGACGATGGTGTGGGTGGTGACGGGGCGTTCTTCCTGCTGCTGGACGAGCCGGAGGTGTACGGGCTGCCGCCGGACCCGGTGGTGACGACCCGGGACCTACCGGCCATGTGGAAA
The DNA here is from genome assembly GCF_040656575.1 of Micromonospora sp. NPDC049801. NCBI lineage: Bacteria > Bacillati > Actinomycetota > Actinomycetes > Micromonosporales > Micromonosporaceae > Micromonospora > Micromonospora sp. NPDC049801. Next base: position 131,706 of record NZ_JBFAMS010000019.1, read on the forward strand.
CACGCCGGCATCGCCGCCCTGACGATGGCCGCCGTCACGGTTGGCGCGTTCCTCGGCAGGCGGTCATGACGCGCGAGCAGCTGACCGTGCCACCGGCCGACTTCAGCTCCTACTACGGTCGGCCGATCCTCAAGGCGCCGGTGTGGAAGCGCGACATCGCCGGATACCTGTTCACCGGGGGCCTCGCCGCCGGCGGCGCCCTGATCGGCGCGGGCGCCCAACTGACCGGACGTCCCGAGTTGCGCCGGGTGGGCCGCTGGACGGCTCTCGGCGGCACCCTCGCCAGCGCGTACCTGCTGGTGCACGACCTCGGTCGGCCGGCGCGGTTCCACCACATGCTCCGGGTCGCCAAACCGACCTCGCCCATGTCGATGGGCACCTGGATCCTCACCGCGTTCGGCCCGGCCGCCGGGGTGGCCGCGGTCGCCGAACTCGCGCCACGGCTGCCACGGCACGGTGTGCTGGGCCTCGCCCGTCGGCTGGCGCCCGGCGTCGGTGACATCGCCGGTCTCGCCGCGGCGGCCACCGCTCCGGCACTGGCCACGTACACCGGGGTCCTGCTCGCCGACACCGCCGTACCGGCCTGGCACGACGCGTACCCCGATCTGCCGTTCGTCTTCGGCGGCAGCGCGCTCGTCGCGGCCGCCGGGGTCGGCCTCATCGTGGCGCCCCCCGCCCAGACCGCCCCGCTGCGCCGGCTCGCCGTCGCCGGCGCGGCCCTCAAGCTGGTCGGTGGTCACCGGATGGAGCGGCTGCCGGTCACGGGCGAGCCCTACCGCAGCGGTCACAGCGGTCGCCTGGTCCGGGCGGGCAACGTGTTGATCAGCGTTGGCGCGGTCGCCGCGCTGCTCTCCCGACGTAGCCGGTTCCTGTCGGTGCTCTCCGGCGCGGCCCTGGTGGCCTCGTCGGTGGCCACCCGGTTCGGGATCTTCGAGGCCGGATCGGTGTCCGCGCGCGATCCGAGATACACGGTCGTACCCCAGCGGGAACGCCTCGCCGGCGCCGGCCGGCGCTGACCGCCCCGCGCGGTGAGCGCCGGCCGCTCCGGCCGCCTCAGCCGGTGAAGAGCTTCGCGGCCGTGCTGACGGTCTCGACGATGCCGTAGCCGAGCAGCACCGCGACGAGCAGCCACGACAGCCAGAGCCGCCCGGTCTGATCGCCGACGTGTTCGGGCACGGGTGGTGTGCTCTGCGGGCCGAGGGCGACCGGCTCGGTGACGCTCGCCCGGGCCACGGGCGAGGCCGACCCCCGGTCCGGCTCGTGGAACCGGTCGGGGACGGCACGGACCAGCAGGTTGGCGACGAAGCCGATGGCGAGCACGCCGACCATGGTGAACAGAGCGGGCCGGTACGCCGACGCGGTGAGCGTCCCGGGCTTGCCCTGGGTGTCGAGGATCCGGTTGACGATCAGCGGGCCGGCGATGCCCGCCGCCGACCAGGCGGTCAGCAACCGCCCGTGGATGGCGCCGACCTGGAAGGTCCCGAACAGATCCCGCAGGTACGCGGGCATGGTGGCGAAGCCGCCGCCGTAGAAGGAGATGATCAGAGCGGCGATCAGTACGAAGAGCGCCGTCGCCGCGTGCCCGGCCACCGCTAGCAGCGCGTAGAGCACCATGCCGACACCGAGGTAGACCAGGTAGATCGGCTTGCGGCCGATCACGTCGGACGTCGTCGACCAGACGAACCGGCCGGCCATGTTGAACAGCGACAGCACACCCACGAAGCCGGCCGCCGCCGACACCGACACGGCGGTGGACCCGTTGTCCCGGAAGAAGTCCTGAATCATCGGGCTGGCCTGCTCCAGGATGCCGATGCCCGCCGTGACGTTGCAGAACAGCACGATCCACAGCAGCCAGAACGAGCGGGTGCGTACGGCGTTGGACGCGGAGACGCTCGCCCTCGTCACCAGCGGTCGGGCCGCGACCCGATCGGGGTCGAACCCGGCGGGCCGCCAGTCGGGCGGTGGCACCCGCACGTTGAACGGACCGAACATCATGATCACGAAGTAGCCGATGCCGAACGTGACGAACAGTCCCACGAGGGCGGACCCGGACGCCACCGCCGCCGGGTTGGCCGGGTTGTAGTCGGGGTCGTAGAGCGACAGCAGTTGGCGCGCGAGTGGACCGGCGACCAGAGCGCCACCGCCGAACCCCATGATCGCCAGGCCGGTGGCGAGTCCCGGCCGGTCCGGGAACCACTTGATCAGCGTGGAGACGGGCGAGATGTAGCCGATGCCCAGTCCGATGCCGCCGATGACGCCGTAGCCGAGGTAGAGCAGCCAGAGTTGCTGGGTCGCGATGCCGAGCGCGCCGACCAGGAAGCCGGTGGCCCAGAAGCAGGCGGAGACGAACATCGCCCGGCGCGGGCCGTTGCGCTCCACCCACCGGCCGCCCACCGCCGCCGACGATCCCAGCATGACGATGGCGATGCTGAAGATCGCCCCGATCGCCGTCTGGCTCGCGTCGAAGTGCGCGATGAGCGAGTTCTTGTAGACGCTCGTCGCGTAGACCTGACCGATGCACACGTGCACGGCCAACGCCGCGGTCGGGATGAGCCAGCGGCTGTATCCCGGGGGAGCGACGGTGTGCCGGGGATCGAATACCGACAGCATGGAACTCTCACCTCCTGCGGCTGAGCGGGCAGGCGGCGGGCGCGTCCGGCGTTCGCCGTTGATCGGCTGTAGTTCACGTTACGTGCCCGTACGGCGCTCCTCCCGGATACGGGAAAACACGCTGACCCGGGCCGTGGCGGTCGGCCCGTGCTGACGAACTGCCTGAATCAGGCGGCAGTCAGGCACGCCCGATCCGCGGGTCCTGCCGGTCGGTGAGCCGCAGCCCGACGCCACGGACCACTTCGATCGTGGCGCCGGTGCCGAGGACCACCAGCTTGCGCCGCAGCCGCTTCACCAGGGACTGGACGTCCGCCCGCTGCGCGCGCCCCTCGTCGTGCCACACCGACCGGTGCAGCTCGGCGTAGCTCCACACCCGGACCGGCTCGGTGGTGAGGCAGATCAGCAGGTCATGTTCCAACCGGGTCAGGCCGACCTCGCGCGCCGCGTAGCGGGCGGTGGAGCGGGCCGAGTCGACGACCAGGGCGGGGTGGGACTCGGCCGTCGGCGGACGACCCGGCGACGGCTCGCTCGGCGGCCCGGTCCGCTGCTGCGGCGCTCCGATCAGCCGGCGCAGCTCGTCGAGGTCGGCCACCAGCAGCAGCGGCGCGACGCCGTCGAGCCGCTCCGCGAGTCGAATGCGCTCGCGCGGTGACGGCGTTACCGCGATCAGCAGCGGAAACTCCTCGTCGGCCGGGTCGCCCCCGTCCAACGCCGCGTCGTCGGTCTCCGCCACCGCACCGCCTGGAATCGATGGGCATCCCTGCCCACCTATCGTCATGGTCCTGACAATGTTTGGCAAGCGCGTCACCAGCAGGGCAACCGGTAGCGACAAGATGCTCACAGCAAGTTCTTGATCGTCCTTTCCTCTCGATCATAGTGTCCACTCGGGCAACCGGCGTGACCCGCGCGGTGCATGGGGGAGGCATGAAGGGGTCCGTTCGCTCGGTTCCGTCGAGTGGATCTCGTGCACTTCCCACCATGGCCCACGTACACCCCTGGGTCGTTCTGAGGAAGGCGGCACCGATGTTCAGACGTCCACAATGGAGACGCACGGCCAGATCGGCGGTAAGCGCCGGCGCGGCGCTGGTCCTCGCCGCCACGTGCCTGGCCAGCTTCGGCTCCGGGGCGCAGGCCGCGCCCGGCTCGACGGGTACCGCCGTCGGGGACAAGATCCGGCCGGAACTCGCCAAGCAGTTCGAGGCCAAGAGCGCAGGGGACTTCTGGATTCGGTTCAAGGACCGCGCGGACCTGAGCAAGGCCAGCGCCATCAAGGACTGGACCAAGCGGGGCGCGGCCGTGGCGCAGGCGCTGCGGGACAGCGCCGCCGGGAGCCAGAGCAAGGTCCGCGCCGAACTCGACAGCTCCGGTACGAAGTACCAGAGCTTCTGGGCCACCAACGCCATCAAGGTGAACAGCGGCTCCCTGGCGATGGCCCAGCAGTTCGCCGCCCGCAGCGAGGTCGAGGGCCTCTACGCCCCGGTCGCCTACGAGCTGCCGAAACTGACCAAGGGGACCGACGAGAAGACCGTCAACGCGGTCGAGTGGGGCGTCGCCAACATCAACGCCGACGACGTCTGGTCCCAGTACGGCGTCACCGGCGAGGGCGTCACCATCGCGAGCATCGACAGCGGTGTGCAGTACGACCACCCGGCCCTGGTGAACTCCTACCGTGGCAACAACGGCGACGGCACGTTCGACCACGACTACAACTGGTTCGACGCCGCCGGGACGTGCGACGGCGCGCCCTGCGACGACGACGGCCACGGTACGCACACCATGGGCACCATGGCCGGCTCCGCCGGCGCGAACCAGATCGGTGTCGCGCCCGGCGTCAAGTGGATCGCGGCGAACGGCTGCTGCCCCACCGACGAGGCGCTGATCGAATCCGGTCAGTGGATGCTCGAGCCGACCGACTCGAACGGCCAGAACCCGGACGCCAGCAAGCGCCCCAACATCATCAACAACTCGTGGGGCACCCGACTGCCGTCCAACGAGCCGTTCATGGAGGACGTGACCCTGGCCTGGGCCGCCTCGGGCATCTTCGGGGTGTTCTCCAACGGCAACAGCGGACCGGCGTGCCAGACCAGCGGTTCGCCGGGAAGCCTGGCCAGCAACTACTCGGCGGGCGCGTACGACGTCAACAACAACATCGCCAGCTTCTCGGCCCGGGGCGTCGGGCAGAACGGCGAGATCAAGCCCAACATCTCCGCGCCCGGCGTGAACGTCCGGTCGAGCGTCCCCGGCAACGGGTACGGCACCGCCAGCGGCACGTCAATGGCCGCACCGCACCTGGTGGGCGCGATCGCCCTGCTGTACTCGGCGGCACCCTCGCTGGTCGGTGACGTCGACGCGACGCGCGCGCTGCTCAACGGCACCGCGATCGACAAGGCCGACGACCAGTGCGGTGGCACCGCCGCGGACAACAACGTCTGGGGTGAGGGCCGGCTGGACGCCCTCGCGCTGCTCAACGCCGCCCCCACCGGCGACGTCGGCACCCTGGCCGGCACGGTCACCGACGCGGCCACCGGCGCCCCGATCGCCGGCGCGACCCTGACGCTCACCGGCCCGACCTCGCGCGAGATCACCACGGGCGCCGACGGCACGTACTCGACCCTCCTCCCGACCGGTGACTACCAGGTCGTCGTGTCCGCGTTCGGATACGGCAGCGCCACGAAGACGGCGACGGTCACCAACCGCACGACCACGACGCTCGACGTCGCCCTGACGGCGGTGCCGCGCGTCAACGTCACCGGCTCGGTCACCGACGGCTCCGGCCACGGCTGGCCGCTATACGCGAAGGTGACCGTGAGCGGCCCGGCGGGCGTGTACGACTACACGACCCCGTCGAACGGCCGCTACAGCATCACGGTGCCGGCCGGGCAGACGTACACCCTGACGTACGAGGTGCAGTACCCGGGCTACCAGAAGGTCACCAAGGAGGTCGTGGTCGGCACCCGCAACGTGACGGCCAACGTCGCGGTGCCGGTGGACACCACCAGGTGCACGACAGCCCCCGGCTACACGTTCGGCTCCGACGGCGAGTACGAGACCTTCGACGCGACGACCACCCCGGCCGGTTGGTCGGTGGTGGACAACGTCGGCGGCGGCCAGGTGTGGAAGTTCACCGACGACGGTGGCCGGGGCAACCTGACCGGTGGCGCCGGCAACTTCGCGATGATCGACAGTGACGACTACGGCGCGGGCAAGACCCAGGACAGCTCCCTGGTCAGCCCGGTTGTCGACCTGACCGCCGTCAGCGCCCCGGTCATCCGGTTCAACCAGGACTTCAACCAGCTCAACGACGACACCGCCGATGTCGACCTGAGCATCGACGGGGGCGCCACCTGGACGAACGTCCTGCGGCAGGAGACCGACGTCCGGGGACCGAAGCTCACCGAGATCCCGATCCCGCAGGCGGCCGGCAAGTCGCAGGTCCAGGTGCGGTTCCACTACTACGACGCCAAGTACGACTGGTGGTGGGAGGTCGACAACGTCCTGATCGGCAGCCAGGTCACCTGCGTGCCGGTCGACGGCGGCCTGGTCGTGGGCAACGTCCGCGACAAGAACGACGACAGCTACCTCAACGGCGCCACCGTCACCAGCAACGACCGGCCCGCCGAGAAGGCGGTGACCGTGGCGACCCCGGACGACCCGGGGCTGCCGGACGGGTTCTACTGGATCTACTCGACGCTCACCGGTACCCACAAGTTCACCGCGACGGCCGGCAGCTACGTCAGCCAGAGCAAGCAGGTCGACGTCGAGCCTGACTGGGCGACGACCGCGAACTTCGTCCTCGCGGCCGGCCGCCTGTCGGTGGCACCCGCCGCGCTGAGCGCGACGCTCCAGATGCCCAGCGGCAAGGCGACCAGGACGTTCACCGTGACCAACACGGGCGGCGCGCCCGTGGAGGTCGCCTTCGGTGAGCGGGACGACGGCTTCGAGTTGCTGCGGGCCGACGGCTCGCGGGTGACCCGGCAGCAGGCGCTCGGCGCGGCTGGTGCGGCCGAGCAACGGCTGACGGTCCCGACGTCGGTCGCGGCCAGGTCGTCCGGCAAGGCGGCGACGGCGACGCCCGCGGCGGCCGGTCCGCAGGCCGCGCCGTGGACCGACATCGCCGACTACCCGGGCAACATCATGGACAACCGGGTGGTCACCCTGGACGGCAAGGTGTACTCGATCGGTGGTGGTGACGGAACCGCCTCCACCGCGAAGACCTACGCCTACGACCCGGTCGCGCAGGCCTGGACGGCTGCCGCCGACCTTCCCGGCGCCCGCAACGCGCTGACCGTCGGCGTGGTCGGTGGGAAGATCATCGCAACGGGCGGTTGGGGCGACTCCGGTCCGGACGCCGCTACCTGGTCGTACGACCCGGCGGCCAACACCTGGACCGAGCTGGCCGACAACCCCGCGCCACGGGCCGCGGCCGGGCAGGCGGTCGTCGACGGCAAGCTCTACGCCGTGGGCGGGTGCACGACCGCGGCCTGCGTGCCGATGTCGAACACCGTGGTCCGCTACACCCCCGGCACCGACACCTGGGAGACGGTGGCCAACTACCCGAAGTCGGTGGCCTTCGCCTCCTGCGGCGGGATCGACGGCGTCCTCTACTGCACGGGTGGCAACGACGGCACCGCGGCGCAGAAGGCCAGTTACGCCTACGACCCGGGCGCCAACACCTGGACCGCGATCGCGGACGCGCCGACCGACAACTGGGCCAGCTCGTACGCGGTGGCCAGCGGCAAGCTGCTGGTCGTGGGCGGTTCGCAGGGCGGCGCCATCACCAACGCCGGTTTCGCCTTCGACCCGGCCACCAGCTCGTGGTCGAACCTGCCGAACGCCAACACCGCCCGGTACCGGGGTGGCGCGGCGTGTGGCTTCTACAAGATCGGTGGCTCGTCCGGCAGCTTCGACGCGGCGCCGGACAGCGAGGCGCTGCCGGGCTTCGAGGGGTGCGCCGAGGCGGCGGCCGACGTCAGCTGGATGACGATCGACAAGACCACGGCCACCCTCGCGCCGGGGGAGAAGGTCACGGTCACCGTCGGGTTGACCGCGAACGTGGACCAGCCGGGCACCTACTCGGCCGGAGTCACGATCCGGGAGAACACGCCGTACTCGGTGCCGCCGGTGGCGGTGACCATGATCGTGACGCCCCCGAAGACCTGGGGCAAGCTGATGGGTACGGTGACCGGGACGAGCTGCGCGGGCGCGACCGCGCCGATCGCCGGTGCGGTGGTGCAGGTCGACTCGTGGGCGATGTCGTTCACCTTCGCGACCGACGCCGCCGGCAACTACGCCTACTGGATGGACCGCCGGAACAACCCGCTCACGTTGATCGTCGCCAAGGACGGCTGGAAGCCCCAGACCCGTCAGACGAAGATCAGCACCACCACTCCCACGGTGGAGAACTTCGGGTTGGCGCCGATTCGGTGCTGACCCCGAAGCGCTGACGCAGTGATCCGGCCCGCCTGGTCCTCGACCAGGCGGGCCGGCCTTAACCGGCTCACGCAGTGCCACGCCGCGCGTCTTCGCGACCGCCACGCCAGGCGACCGACGGCGACACCACCTGATGAGCGTGATGCCGGTGAGTCATCTAGATGACTCACCGGCATCACGCTCATCAGCATTACCGCCGCCGCGCAGGACC
>NZ_JBFAMS010000020.1:0-57052 GCF_040656575.1 Micromonospora sp. NPDC049801
ATCGTTGTTGGTCTCATCGTCGGGGCGCTCGGCCGCCTGGTTGTTCCGGGCCGCCAGAACATGCCGATCTGGCTGCACCTGCTGATCGGTGTCGGTGCGGCTCTGCTGGGCACGGTGCTGGCGCGGGCGATGGGTATCGCGACCGAGACCGCTGGTATCGACTGGACCGAGCTGCTGGTGCAGGTCGTGGTGGCGGCGATCGCGGTCGCGCTGGTGGCCGGTGTGGGTGGCCGCCGCCGCGTCACCCGGTAACACCGCACACCCGTAGTACCGCAACACTTTCGAGGGGCGCTCGGCCATCAGGCCGAGCGCCCCTCGCTGTCGTGCCCGGACAGGTCGCCCGCTCCGGAAGCGCCATGTCCGAGGCGGCCGCAGTGTCGCCCGCGCCCGAGGGCGAGTGCCGACCGCGTCCCGCGCCAACATCGTGCTCGATCCTGGATGTAGTGGTCTTCGTCAGCCCGGATGCCACTACTTCATGGATGGAGCACGATCTTGGGTGCGCTACAGGACGGGCCCACTGGAGCGTGGGGGGCAAGACGCCGTTCGAGCAGTACCGCGGAGTCACGCCGGCCACGGCGCCCGCGCCGATCTTGCACTTTCTGCTGCGACATCCCGGGCATCCCACCCCCTATCGACGACCGAAAGTGCAAGATCGCGGGGCGGGGCGCGGGAGGTCCTGGTGGTCCGTGCCTGTGTTCACCAAGTCGTGACCGTCTGGGCGATCAAGTCGGTTTGGATTTTTGGTGGGTCGGGAACTTAACGGTCACGACAGGAAGCACACATTGTGTGTCAGACATTCTTAGAAGGAGGGCGACCGTGGAGCTCACCGTGTGGGGCATCATCACTGCCATCGTTGTTGGTCTCATCGTCGGGGCGCTCGGCCGCCTGGTTGTTCCGGGCCGCCAGAACATGCCGATCTGGCTGCACCTGCTGATCGGTGTCGGCGCGGCTCTGCTGGGCACGGTGCTGGCGCGGGCGATGGGTATCGCGACCGAGACCGCTGGTATCGACTGGACCGAGCTGCTGGTGCAGGTCGTGGTGGCCGCTATCGCGGTCGCGCTGGTGGCTGGTGTGGGTGGCCGCCGCCGCGTCACCCGGTAACAACCTGGCATCACCGCACCACTCGAAAGAGCGCCCGGCCAAACGGCTGGGCGCTCTTTCGTGACGTCAATGCCCGGGTTCGGCCCGGTTCCACGAGCAGCGGCACCGTCCACCTGCGGTACGGTCGCCACGCTTCGGCCTGCCCGCCCACTGTCGTAAAGGATTTCTTCGTACTAAGGTGCGGCGGAGAAGGTTAGTGCCAGGCGACGCGAGGGGAGAAGTGGCGTGAACAGGTGGAAGCGGTTGGCCCCGGTCACTGCCGTGGTGGCCTCGGTCGCCATGGTGTTGGGCGGCTGTGGGGGCTCCGGCGAGGAAGCGACCGACGACAGCAAGCTCACGGTCTGGATGATGGGCGAGGGTGGCGACGCCCAGAACGCCTTCCTCGACGGCGTGGAGACCGAGTTCCGGCAGAAGCACCCCGACACCGATGTGGTGGTGCAGTACATCCCCTGGCTGGAGGCGCCGAAGAAGTTCCAGGCCGCGCTGGCCGGCGGTGAGGGCCCGGACATCACCGAACTGGGCAACACCGAGACCCAGGGCTGGGCCGCGCAGGAGGCGCTCGCCGACGTCAGCGGTCGGATGGGTGGCTGGGCGGACGGCAAGGACCTGCTGCCCGACCTGGTACGCAACGCGCAGCTCGACGGCAAGCAGTACGGCGTCCCCTGGTACGCGGGCGTGCGGGCCATCTACTACCGCACCGACTGGTTCGCCGAGGCGGGCGTGCAGCCGCCGAAGACGTGGGACGAGTTGGTGACCGTCGCCAAGGCGGTGCAGGCCAAGAAGAAGGGCACCTACGGCATCGCGCTGCCGGGCAACTCCGAGCTGCCCTTCTACTCGTTCCTCTGGGGCGCGGGCGCGGAGATCGCCACCAACCAGGGCGGTGCGTGGAAGTCCGGCTACTCGACGCCGGAGGCGCAGCGGGCCGTCAAGTACTGGACCGACCTGGTCACGGTCCACAAGGTCGCCCCACCGGCCGCCGCCGGCTGGAACGAGATCGACGCGCGGACGCAGTTCGCCACCGGCAAGGCCGCGATGGCGTTCGCCGGTAGCTGGCAGCAGGCCGCCATCAAGAAGGACAACCCCGAGATCGAGAAGGTCTGGGGTACGTTCCCGATCCCCGGCCCGGACGGCAAGGCCGCGCCCGGTTTCGCCGGTGGCTCCGACGTGGCGATCTGGAAGGACAGCGAGCGGCAGGACCTCGCCTGGGACTACCTGACCGTGCTGCTGAACAAGAAGAACGCGCAGAGCTTCGCGAGCAGCCTCGGGTTCTTCCCCGTCTACAAGGACCTGGTCGCCAGCGACACGTACGCCAACGACAAGGTGATGGCGGCGTTCGCCACCACCATGCAGAACACCAAGCTCACGCCGCTCACCCCGAAGTGGGTGGAGGTCAGCCGGACGAAGACGGTGACCCAGGCGATGAACAGCTCGGTCATGAAGGGTCAGAAGACGGTCGAGAAGGCTACCGCCGACGCGGCCGGTGAGATGGAAAGCATCCTCAACTCCAAGTGACCACGCTGACCGAGGTGCCGGAGACGTCCGCCGCGCGGGAGAACCCTGCGCGGCGGCGTCGCCGGGTCGACCGCCTGCCCTACCTGCTGCTCCTGCCCGCCCTCGTCATCATCGGGGTGCTGCTGCTCTGGCCGCTCGGCCAGGTGGTGGCGATGTCCTTCTACCGGCTCAACAGCGTCCGGCAGTTGCGGGGCGACCGGGAGTGGCCGTGGGTGGGGCTCGGTAACTACACCGACATTCTCACGGATCCGTTCTTCCTGACCGTCCTGCGCAACACCGTGCTGTTCGCCGCGGCGAACGTGTTGCTCACAATGGTGCTGGGCACCCTGGTCGGACTGCTGCTCAACCGGCTCGGTCGCAAGATGGCGACCTTCGTGGCCAGTTGCGTGATGCTCGCCTGGGCCACCCCCGCGCTGACCGGCACGATCGTCTGGAAGTGGATCTTCGACGACACGAGTGGCCTGGTCACCTGGCTGTTCAACGCTCTGCCGGACGGACTCTCGAACGCCCTGTTCGGTCGTAGCGACTGGACCGGTTACGGCTGGTTCAACTCGCCGCTGCTGTTCTTCGCGATCCTCACGCTGGTGGTCGTGTGGCACTCGTTCCCGTTCATCGCGGTGAGCGTGCTCGCCGGCCTCAAGAGTGTGCCGAGTGAGTTGCACGAGGCGGCCCGGGTGGACGGCGCGAGCCCGTGGCGGGTCTTCTGGAAGATCACCTTCCCGCTGCTGCGCCCGGTCTTCGGGATCCTGATCGTGCTCTCCACCATCTGGGACTTCAAGGTCTTCACCCAGCAGTTCGTGCTGGCCGGTGGCACCCAGGACCGGCCGACGTTCATGCTCTCGATCTACTCGTACGCCGAGGCCTTCTCGCCGCCGCCGAAGTACGGGCTCGGCGCGGCCATCGCGGTGATCCTCACGCTGATCCTGCTCGTGGTCACCGGCTTCTACGTACGGATGGTGCTCAAGCAGGAGGACGAGTCGTGAAGAAGGTCGCCCTCAACGCCGCCGGGCTGCTGGTCGCGCTCTTCGCGGCCTTCCCGGTCTACTGGATGATCTCGACGTCGCTGAAGCCCAGCAACGAGATCTTCTCGGCCACCCCGCAGCCGGTGCCGACCCATCCGACGCTGGCGCACTACCGGGAGATCCTCACCGGCAACCTGATCCCCGGGGTGACCTTCCTCGACTTCTTCGTGAACAGCGCGATCGTCGCGGTGTCCACGGTGGTGCTCAGTGGGCTCGTCGCCCTGCTCGCGGCGACGGCGGTGGCCCGGTTCCGCTTCAAGCTCCGGACCAGCTTCCTGATCATGCTGCTGATCGTGCAGATGATCCCGTTGGAGGCGCTGGTCATCCCGCTGTTCCTGATGATCCAGCGGCTCGGGCTCTACAACACCCTGCCCAGCCTGATCCTCACGTACCTCGGCTTCTCGCTGCCGTTCGCGGTGTGGATGCTGCGCGGTTTCGTCGCGGCCGTGCCCAAGGAACTGGAGGAGGCGGCGGCCATCGACGGCGCGAGCCGGGCCCAGACGTTCCGGCGGGTGCTGTTCCCGCTCGTCGCGCCCGGCCTGGTCGCGACCAGCATCTTCTCGTTCATCACGGCGTGGAATGAGCTGATCTTCGCGTTGACGTTCATCAACGACCAGGGGCGCTACACCCTGCCGGTGGCGATGACCTTCTTCTTCGGCCGTGACGACACCAACTGGGGGCCGGTGATGGCCGCCTCCACGCTGTTCACCCTGCCGGTCATCATCTTCTTCCTGCTGGTGCAGCGGAAGATGGTCTCCGGCCTGGTGGCCGGAGCGGTCAAGGGCTGAGCGCAGGGCCGGTCGAGGGCCGCGCCGCCGCCGGTCGTCGTCCGGACCCCGCCTCGGCTCGACCGCCCGGTGAATCGGCTCGACCGCCCGGTGAATCGGCTCGACCCCCCTGCGAGGCAGACCCTAGGCTGGCCGTCATGGCAGGCAGGGTGGCAGCGGTGAACCTCGGCATCGTGACCGAGGCGGAGTGGGCCGGCGACGCGAGCGGTCGCAGCGGCATCGACAAGCGGCCTGTCGACGGGCCGGTGTCGCTGCTGACCGGCGGCCTGGCCGGTGACTTCATCGGCGAGCGGGCCCACCACGGCGGGCCGGACAAGGCCGTCTACGCGTACGCCGAGGAGGACGCCGCGTGGTGGTCGGCCGAGATGGGCCGGTCGATCCGTCCGGGCGGCTTCGGGGAGAACCTGACCACCTACGCCGTCGACGTGACCGGCGCGGTCATCGGTGAACAGTGGGCGGTGGGCACGGCGGTGCTCCAGGTGACCATGCCGCGCACCCCGTGCACCACGTTCGCCGGCTTCTGGGGCGTACCGGATCTGATCAAGCGGTTCACGGTCCGGGCCACCCCGGGGGCGTACCTGCGGGTGCTGCGCGAGGGCGAGGTGGGCGCCGGCGATCCGGTCGAGGTGGTGGAACGGCCCGCGCACGGGGTGACCATCGGCGAGGTGTTCCGGGCGACCAGCCTGGAGCCGGAGCTGCTGCCCCGCCTGCTCGACGCGGACGACCTGCCGGAGCCGATCCGGGACAACGTCCGCCGCCGCCTCGCCGCCCGTTAGCCGACGTCGAGGGCGCGAGCGCCCATCCGTCGTTCTGAACGCGGTCTTCCATTCTCATTATCGATAGTGATACCGTTCGGTCGTGGAGATGTCGAGAGAGCGCTGGGCGGACCTGGCGCTGCATCCGGTGCGGATCCGGATCCTGCGTGCGGTCGCGGGCACGCGCCTGACCACCCAAGGGCTGCTTGAGCTGCTGCCCGATGTCCCGCAGGCCACGATGTACCGGCACCTGGCGATCCTGGTCAGGGCAGGGCTGGTCGAGGTGGTTGACGAACGCAGGGTTCGCGGCACCGTCGAGCGGGTGTACGCGTTGCCCGCGCACGGCGCGACGCTCGACCCGGCGGCCCTCGCCACGGCTACGCGGGAGGACCACGCGCGTTACTTCACGGCGTTCATGTCGAGCCTGCTGTCGGAGTTCTCCCGCTATCTCGCCCGGGAGCGGATCGACTTCGCCGCCGACGGTGTGGGCTACCAGCAACTCGTGCTGCACCTGACCGACGCCGAACTGGGCGAGTTCGCCGCCGGTCTCAACGCACTGGTTGGCCCGTTGCTCGGCAACCAGCCCGGCGGTGAACGGATCCCGCGACTGTTGGCGACCGTTCTGCTGCCCACCGATCTGCCGACGACCGACAGGCGTACGCCTGCGCCGACGGACGACTCCGACACGACGAAAGGGGATGACTGATGGCATCGGTCATGGTGACCAACGATGTGATCGACATTCGGTTCACCGGATGGGAGCGGGTCTGGGTCGGGCGGGAGCAGTTCGCACTGCCCCTCACCGCGGTGCGGCACGTCGCCCTGGTGGACAACCCGCTCCGTCTGGCCCGTGGTGCCCGCCGCGGATACGTGGTGTCCGGCTTCGCCAAGATCGGAGTATGGGGCCTGTACGGCGGTCCTCGGCAGCTCGTGGCAGCCCGCCGGGCGGAACCGGGACTGCACCTCGTTCTGGACCGGGCGTCGGCAGGCGGCGAGTTCGACCAGGTGGTGCTCTCCAGCCCGGCCGCGCCAGGCCTCGTGGAGACGATCACGCGTGCCATGGCGGCCCGCGCGTGACCGGCGACCACCTCGCGATCGAGGTGTCGTGCCTGACAAAGCGCTACGGTGACGTGACCGCCGTGCAGGATCTGAGCTTCACCGTGCAGCCCGGTGTGGTCACCGGATTCCTCGGCCCGAACGGCGCCGGCAAGACCACCACGATGCGCATGATGACCGGGCTGGTGTCGCCGACCAGTGGCACCGCCACGATCGGCGGGCTGCCGTACGGCCAACTGGCCCGGCCCTCGCGCACTGTCGGCGCCGTGTTCGACGCCAACGCGTTCCACCCTGGACACACCGCCCGCGACCACCTGCGCGTCTACGCCGCGATGGGCGGATATCCGGACAGCCGGGTCACCACCCTGCTCGACCTTCTCGGCCTCGCCGAGGCCGCGCACCGTCGCACCCGAGGATTCTCCACGGGCAGCCCGGTCTGGACACCGAGGCCGGCCTCCGCGCGATCCTCGGCATTCTCGGCTACACCGCGTTCGTGCCGGCCGCCGCCGGGGCCCTGGCGGTCACCTCCGAGTACCGACACCGCACCGCCGCGGTCACCTTTCTCTTCGCTCCGCGCCGTGGGCGGGTGCTCGCCGCCAAACTCGCCACGTACGCGGTCGTCGGCCTCGCGTACGGGCTCGTTCTCGCGGGCACCGCCGCGGTGGCGCTGTTCGCTGTCGCCGCCGCCCGCGACGTCCCACTCGGTCTGCCAGCCTCCACGGTGCTGGCGCTGCTCGGCCGTATCGCCGTCGCGATGGTGGTCTACCTGCTCCTCGGGGCCGGGATGGGCGCCCTCATCCACCACCAGATCGCGGCGCTGTGCGTCGTGATCGGCTATCTGTACGTGGGGGAGCCGGTGCTGATGATGATCCCGGGCGTCAACACGCTCTACCCGATCCTGCCCGGCGGAGCCACCGCCGCGCTGACCGATTTCACCTACGTCGCCGACGCCATCTCCACGGAAGTCGGCAGCGGCACCGTCAACCTGCTCCCACCGGCGGCCGGCGCTCTCCTGCTCACCGCGTACGCGGTGGCCGCCTCGGCGATCGCCCTGTTGCTGCCCCTGCGTCGAGACGTCACGTGACCGGCTGAAGGCGACGGGGCTGACCGTGTTGCCGGGGCGACGGGCCAGCGTTGGGGTGGCCCGCGGTCGCCAAGAACCGGATGACGGGGCTGAGGGCCTGCCGTTGCCCGTATCCTCCCCCTTGAGGGCATGCGGTGGAGGCCGGGTGAAGCGCGATGTCGATGGCTACGGACGGCGGCGCCATGGCAGCGGCGCCCGATCCGGCGCTGGAGCGTCCGGCGTTCCTGGAGCTCTTCTTCGACCTCGTCTACGTCTTCGCGCTGGTCACCTTGGCGACGATCCTGGCCAACGACCTGACCTGGACCGGCGTCGCCAAGGTGTTGGTGCTGCTGCTCGCGTTCGCGATGGTCTGGGCGCTGAGCGTGTGGACCGCGGACACCATCGACCTGACCAGTCCATCCGGGCAGGGGCATCTCACCTCGGTGGCGGCGGCCAGCCTGCTGTTGGCGGCGGCCGCAGCCGAGGCGTACGGCGATCGCGCGCTGCTGTTCGCGATCACCTTCGTGTTCATCCCCCTCAGCACGACCGCCTACTACGCAGTTGTCGTCTCGAGGGGCCGGCCCCTGCGGCGGTCGAGCATCCGGATCCAGACCTGGAAGTGCGTCACCGGCGTCGGCTGGATCGCCGGAGCGCTCGTCGGCGGCTCGGGCCAGCTGTCGATCTGGGCGCTCGCGATCGTCGTCGAATACGTCGGGGCGGTGTGCGGCTGGCCGCTGCCCCGGATCGGTCGCTCACGACCGGGGGACTGGCGGCTGGTCCACGCGCGGGTGGCCGAGCGCTACCGGCAGTTCGTCATCATCGCGCTCGGGGTGTCGATCTTCGTGACCGGGACGACCTTCAGCCGGAGCGATTACACGCTGGCGAGGGCCTGGGCGCTGCTCGTGGTGTTCAGCACTGTGGTGCTGATGTGGCGGATCTACATCTACCGCGCCGGTGAGCTGCTGACCGAGGCGATCGTCAGGTCGACCGACCCGGCGTTGCTCACCCAGTCCGCCGCGATCACCCATCTGATCATGGTGGCCGGCATCGCCGGGGCGGCGGTAACCAGCGACCTCGTGGTGAATCGACCGTTGGGCGAGACCCCGCCGTCGTGGGCCGCGGTCATCCTCGGCAGCCCCGCGTTGTACCTGATCGGCCGGGGCCTGCTCGACTTCACCGTGTTCGGACGCATCTCGCGGTCCCGGCTGGCCGGCGTGCTGCTGCTGGGGTGCCTGGCGCCGGCCACGCCCGTGCTTCCGCCGATCCTGGTCGCGCTGCTCGCCATGATCGTGCTGGCCCTGATCGCCGTGGCGAACCTGGCCAGCACCCGACGACACACGCGTGCGCCGGCGCCGCCGATGCTGGGGTGAGACTCCGCGCGGTGGGTGGGGCGATCCCTCACCGGGCCGGCGCGGTGACCTCGGCCCGTCTGCGACGGGCGGCCAGCCCCTCCCCGGCCAGGGTGAGCAGCAGGACCAGGTTCGCCACCACCAGGACGGCCAACGGCGGCAGCCGGAACGTGCCGGGCGCGACAAGCGCGCACAGCAGCACGACCGCCAGCAGCACGATCGCCAGCACCCGGGACCAGAGGATCCGCGCCGTCACCACGGCGTCGAACAGCACGCTGCCGAGCAGGAACAACGCCGGTCCGCCGAGAATGGCGGCCATCACGTCCGCCGGGGCGTGACCGGACGGCCGGGCGATGACCATCGAGGTGCCGGTCGAGACCAGCACCACGCCGGCCACCATCACCAGGTGGGTGTACGAGGTGGAGGTGCCGGAGCGGACCCGCTCCACCGTCGTGACGCTCGGTGGGGCCAGGATTCGCCGGACGCGCTGGAAGTAGAGCTGGAACACCAGCACCGCGCTGACGAACGCGACCGCGCTGGCGGTCACCTGACCGGCGGTGAACCCGCTGCCGGCCAGCCCCGTGCCGATGCTCAGGATCAACTCGCCGAGCGCGACGATGAAGATCGCCCGGTGCCGCTCGGAGAGGTGCACCCCGGTGAAGATCTGGCTGGCGAGTTCGGTACGCCCCAGCCCCGGCGTCGGCCAGCCGAACCGGGCCGAGCCGAGGTCGACCGCCACCGCGAGCGACCACAGCGCCAGCCGGGCCGTCCCGTCCACGAACACCCCGGCCACCCACGGGGTCACGGTGACGCCGAACCAGAAGAAGACCCGGATGCTCCGGGCCTGGATCGGGCGGTTGATCCGGGTGCCGGGGATCAGGACGGCGTCACGGACCAGGTGGATGCCGAAGTACGCGGCGACGAAGAGCCACCCGTACCGGCCGAAGGCGTGTGGTGTCGCGATGGCCATCAGCAGGGCGCCGAGCATGACCAGCAGGACGGTCGCCTGGATGATCGGCAGCCGGGGGTTGAACAGGTCGGTGAGCCAGGCCGTGAGCACCCAGACCCACCAGGCGGCCAGCAGCAGGACGGCGGTCTGCGCCGCGTTCCGGATGCTGAGGTCATCACCCAGGCTGGCGGAGAGTCGGGAGAGCAGGAAGATGTAGACCAGGTCGAAGAAGAGTTCCAGGAAGGTCGGATATTCCGGCTCGCCCCGACGGCGAAGGATCCGGGGGAGGGGAGCGGACGTCATCGCGGCTGCCTCCTGTGCCACCCCGCGCCCGCCCGAGCGCCGCGCCCCGGCTCTGCCTACCCCTCACGCTACCGACAGCGCGGCACCTGGTGGCCCGGAAGCGGATACGGCGACGGCCCCCCGCCGACAGTGGCGGGGGGCCGTTCTCAGCAGCGGGCGATCAGCGCAGCCAGGGGATGTTGCGGTCGAGCAGACCGCGCTCCTTGAGCTCCTTGCGCAGCGGGATCTCGTCGTCGACGTACCCGTCCCAGTTGATGCCCCAGTAGTTGGCGGTGTGGGTGCCCTCACCGATCAGCTGGCGCTGCACGGGCGTGCGGTTGCGGTACCACTCGCCGTTCACGTCGGGGTGCAGCTCGTCCAGCGGACGGATCCACCGGTAGGTGTAGCCGACGAAGAGCATCTTGCGGGTGATGGTCGACAGGTTCGTCGAGCGCGAGTGCCACTGCCGGCGGTCGAAGATGAACGCGTCGCCCGGGTTGGCGGTGATCTCCACCGTGCCCTCCGGGTCGGGGTTCTGCACCGTGAGGTCCGCCGGCCGGGACAGCGAGTTCTTCAGGTGGCTGCCCGGGATGACCTTGGTGGCGCCGCGGCCGGTCTCCGACAGGTCGGACAGCACGTACGCGACCTTCAGCGAGAACATCGGGCGGGGCAGGTTCGGGTCCATCGTCTCCGGGTCGGAGTTCTGCCGGTACCCGTCCTGGTGCCAACCCCAGTACGGCTTCTCCGGCTCGGCGGCCGGCGGGGTGACGTCCAGGTGGTTGTGGTGGGTGTAGATGTTCCAGCCGGCCAGCCCCCACATGTACGGGAAGGCGATCGGGTGGGTCAGCAGCTCACCGAAGAGCTCGTCGCGCTCCAGGAAGCCCAGCAGGTGCAGGGTGCCGTCCTTCTTGGTGGTGCCCTTGGCCTGCTCCTCCGCGTAGACGCGGTCGACAGCCGCCTCCAGCGCCGCCCGGTGGTCCTCCGTCAGGACGTTGCGCAGCAGGAGGAAGCCCTGCTCGTGGAACTCCTTGCGGTCAGTGTCGCTGATCGGTTCGTAGCCGGTCCGGTCGCCGTAATCGAACACCGCGTCGTACCCCTCCCCATGAGGTGAAACCATTTCTGGCACAGGCCGCCGATCGTAACGCGAGTGCCGGGGCGGTGGGAGGGCGAGCGGCGACGGTACGGCCCGGGGTCGGACCGCGTGCAGCGGGACCGGTGCGGCGAGTCACATTTACGTGATCATCGGGTGATTCTGCGGCTGTTTGTCCGATTGTGCGGTCACTGCCGGTTAAGAGATCCGGGCTCGGTCAGCCCTCGGCGAAGACCTCGGCCACCACCTGGCCGGCGGGGCCCTGTTCGCCGGTCACCTGGCCCCAGGTGCCGTTGCGGGCGGTCCACTCCAGGTCGCCGAAACGGACCCGCTTCACCCCGTGGTCCTGGGCGTGCGAGACCAGCCAGTGCGCGTACCGCCAGCCGTCGCGCTGGCCCTGCGCGGTCACCGCCAGCCCTGTCTGGCTGGCCTTTTCGGCGCTCGACACACCCCAGTCCAGCGCCAGGTTGCGGGTCAGCTGCGCGGCCGCCGCCGCGCCGTGCATCACCGGGGTACGCCCCACCGTGCAGGCCACCGCCTCGGTCGCGTCGCCGAGCAGGGCCTTGGTGAGCACCTCGGAATCGTCGGCCCACTTCTGGTACGCCTCGGGGAACGCCGAGCGCTGCACCCGCTGGGCGGCATCGGTGACCCGCATCTTCTCCCAGCCGCGCACCTTCTTGAGCGCCTTGTAGAACCTGTTCGCCGCGTACCGGGGGTCACGGATCTGCTCCGGCGTGCCCCACCCCTTGCTCGGGCGCTGCTGGAACAGCCCGAGCGAGTCGCGGTCACCGTGGTCGAGGTTGCGCAGCCCCGACTCCTGGTACGCGGTGGCCAGCGCGACCACCACGGCGCGCTCGGGCATGCCGCGCTGGACGCCGATCGCCGCGATGGTGGCCGCGTTCGCCATCTGCTCCACGTCCAGGACCACCCTGCCGTCGGCCTGGACCGTGCAGGTGCGTCCCGCCAGTGGCAGCCGCAGTTCGTCCCCAACCCGCTTCAGGACGAGCCAGATCGCGATCACGGCGACGAGGATGAGCACCACTCCGCCCGCCACGGCAGCCCGAGTTCGCACCCACACCTCCTGATCGACAGTTCGACAAGCGTACGTCCCCGCCGGCGTCATCCGGGCCGTTCGACCGGTTCGGGCTTCGCTCAGCCGTCGCGCGCCGATCGGGACGTTCCCCCTGGCGCGCGGAACTCACCTGCGGAGGGAGATCGTGTCTGCCGCGTCACCCGTCGTCAACAGCCGGAAGAGAATGCCTGGCCAGGACCTTTCCCGGTTGACACGTCAATCGGACGTGCCAGCGCCGAGGAGGAATTCGATGGGAACGCTGGACGGCAAGGTGGTACTCGTGACCGGCACGGGCGGTGGTCTGGGGCGCGTCGCGGCGCTGACCTTCGCCCGCGAGGGCGCGAAGGTCGTCGGGGCCGACATCCAGGTGGACGGCAACAACGAGACGGTCGACCTCGTCCGGGCCGCCGGTGGGGAGATGACGAGCGTCGCGCCCGTCGACCTGACCGACCCGGAACAGGTCCGTCAGCTCGTCGAGGACGCCGTGGCCGCGTACGGGGGGCTCGACGTCGTCTACAACAACGCGGCCGCGCTGCGCTTCGGCCCCCTGCCGGACTTCTCGGTCGACGACTGGCGGTACACGATCGCCGGTGAACTCGACATTCCGTACCTGGTGTCGAAGTTCGCCTGGCCGTACCTCGTCCGGCGCGGTGGCGGCGTCATCATCAACGCGGCCTCGATGGCCGGGATGATCGCAGGTCACGTCCCGCCGATGGTCGGCCACACGGCGGCGAACGCCGGCATCATCGGCATGACCCGCCAGCTCGCGCTCGAAGGGGCGCCGCACGGCATCCGGGCGGTGGCGGTCAGCCCCGGACCCATCCTCACCCCGGCCAGTGAACGCGACCTGGGGGACGACCAGGAGGCCCGGGACGCGATCACGGCGAAGACGCTGCTCAAGCGCTTCGCCCGCCCCGAGGAGGTCGCCGAGCTGGTGGTCTTCCTCGCCTCGGACCGGGCGTCGTACATCACCGGCGCCAACTACGCGGTCGACGGTGGCGCGACGGCGTGGTGACCCTTCGGGGCGCCGCCGCAGCCGGCCGACGTCCGCGGTCCTACCCGGCCTGGTCACCGCGTTCGGCGTCCAGAGCGGCCACCCATCGCGGCGACCTCTTCTCCCGGAACGCCGTGACCCCCTCGCGGCCCTCGTCGGAGAGGAAGTAGCCGGTCGAGAGCGCGGCGAGACGGGCCAGGTCACCGCGCAGCTCGGCGGTGCCCGGCCGGCGCAGCAGATCCTTCGCGCCGGCCAGCGCGCCGGGCGCGCCGCGGACCAGGGAGTCGCAGTAGCCCCGCACCACGTCGTCCAGCTCCTGGGCCGGCACCGAGGCCGTCACCAGGCCGACCTCGACGGCACGCCGCCCGTCGAAGGTGTTCCCGGTCAGGTACAGCTCGGCGGCGGCGCGCGGGTGCAGCCGGGGCAGCACGGTCGCCGAGATCACCGCCGGGATCACCCCGATGCGGACCTCGGTGAACGCGAACGTCGCCTCGTCGGCGCAGACCGCGAGATCGGCGGCGGCGATGAGGCCGAGTCCGCCGGCCCGCGCGGGCCCGGCGACCCGGGCCAGGATCGGCTTCGGGCACTCCCAGAGCGCCGCCAGCACGTCGCCCAGCATGCCGGCGGGCACGGTTCCGCTGGCGTACGCCGCGGCGGTCTCCTTCAGGTCCGCGCCGGAGCAGAAGACCGGCCCGGTGTGGTCGAGCACGATCACCCGGACTGCGTCGTCGGCCACCGCGTCCGTCAGCCCCGCCAGCAACTGGGTCATCAGGGCGGTGGAGAGCGCGTTGCGGTTGTGCGGGCTGTCCAGGGTGAGGGTGGTCACCCCACGGGCCGTGGCGACCCGCACGAGCACGTCGGGAGAGGTCATGCCGGGCACACTAGTGGCCATGCCCGGCGTCCTTCCAGATGGTGAGACCGTCCCCGGCGACGGATCGTTGCCCGCCACCGCCACCACGGCGGTCGGCGCGCGCGGCTTCGGCGTGTACGTCCACGTCCCGTTCTGCGCCAGTCGCTGCGGCTACTGCGACTTCAACACGTACACGGCCGCCGAGCTGGGTGGGGGCGCGAGCCGCGAGGCGTACGCCGACACCGTGCTGGCCGAGCTGGCGCTCGCCGCCCGGGTGCTCGGCGACAACCCGCCACCCCGCGTCGACACCGTCTTCGTCGGTGGCGGCACGCCCACCCTGCTCCCCGCCGACGACCTGGCCCGCATCCTCGAGGGCATCGACCGCACCTGGGGGCTCGCCGCCGACGCCGAGGTGACCACCGAGGCGAATCCGGAGTCGGTCACACCGGAGTCGCTGAAGCTGCTGCGCACGGCCGGCTACACCCGGATCTCGCTGGGCATGCAGTCCGCGTCGCCCGGTGTGCTGGCGATCCTGGACCGTAAACACAGCGCCGGCCGGGCCACCGCCGCCGCCCGCGAGGCGCGCGAGGCCGGGTTCGACCACGTCAACCTGGACCTGATCTACGGCACGCCGGGGGAACGGGCCGAGGACTTCGCCGGCACGCTGGAGCAGGTCGTCGACGCCGGGGTCGACCACGTCAGCGCGTACGCCCTCATCGTGGAGGACGGCACCCGGCTCGCCGCGCGGATGAAGCGCGGCGAGGTGCCGTACCCCAGTGACGACGTGGCGGCGGACCGCTACCTGGCCGCGGAGGCCGCCCTCGACGCGGCCGGCCTCTCCTGGTACGAGGTGTCCAACTGGGCGCGCGCCGACGAGGCCCGGTGCCGGCACAACCTGCTCTACTGGACCGGCGCCGACTGGTGGGGCCTGGGCCCGGGCGCGCACAGCCACGTCGGCGGGGTGCGCTGGTGGAACGTGAAGCACCCCACCACGTACGCCCAGCGGCTGGCGGCCGGCGCGTCACCCGGCCTGGCCCGCGAGGTGCTGACCACGGACGAGGCGCACATGGAGGACGTGATGCTCCGGCTGCGGCTCGCCAGCGGACTGCCGCTGGGGGTGCTCGACGACGCCGGCCGGGCCGGTGCCGCGCGGGCCCTCGCCGACGGTCTGCTGGACGCCGAGAGGTACGCCGCCGGACGGGCGGTCCTCACCCTGCGCGGCCGGCTGCTCGCCGACGCGGTCGTGCGGGACCTGCTGCCCTGAGCCGGACGCCCGCCCGGCCGGCGGCGGTGTGCCGGACCGGCCGGGGGAGCGGCCGGCCCGGATCACTTGATGAGGTTGGCGGAGAGCGGGTAGCGGTAGAGCTGCCCCTCGTTGGCCTTGATGCCGGCGAGGATGCCGCACACGGCTCCGAGCACGACGGCCGCCACGACGCCGATGAAGCCGATGAAGATGCAGGACAGCACCCAGCCGACCAGGCCGACGATCGACCAGACGAGCTGGAAGTTGAGCGCCGACACGGCGTGCGCCCGGACGGTCGGGGACTGGCTGCCCCGGGCCAGCAACGCCACCAGCGGGGCGATCCAGCCGAGCACGCCCGCGCTGATGATCATCCCGGCCGCGCCGCCGAAGTGGGCGACGAGCGCCCAGGTCTTGTCCTCGTTGTTGGCGTAACCGCCGCCGGGGCCGCCGTACGCGCCGCCGGTCGGATACCCGCCAGTCGTGCCACCCGGCGGGGGGTAACCCCCTGGTGGGGGGTAGCCGCCCGGCGGAGGGTAGCCGCCCGACGGCGGTTGGTCACCGGTGGGCGGCGGATAGCCACCGGCTGGGGGATAGCCGCCCGGGCCGGGCGCCCCGGACAGTGGTGCGGTGGGCGGCTCGGCCGACGAGGACGAGCCGGGGAGATTCGGCTCCGGCGGGTAGTTGCCGGGGTCTCCCGCGCCGGGAGGGCGAGGTGGTTCAGTCATGGTTGTCACGGTAGGTGCCGTGAGCAACGCCGCACCAGAGCGACATCGCCCTGTCGTCCGGGCCGATCGGCCCGCGGGATGTCACGGGCCGTCGTTGATCATCGCGTCGGCGGGCACGCCGACGTAGACTGGCACTCGTTACAGTCGAGTGCCAGGACGGTCCGTCGGCCCGGGTGGGCCGGCGGCCGACGTGCGACAGGAGGTGCGGAGGATGGGTCTGGACGACCGGAAGCTCGCCGTGCTCCGCGCCATCGTCGAGGACTACGTCTCGACCCAGGAGCCGGTCGGCAGCAAGGCGCTGGTCGAGCGGCACCAGCTCGGGGTCTCCCCGGCGACGGTCCGCAACGACATGGCCGTGCTGGAGGAGGAGGGCTACATCCGGCAGCCGCACACCAGCGCCGGCCGGGTGCCCACCGACCGTGGCTACCGGCTCTTCGTCGACCGGCTGTCCCGGGTCAAGCCGCTCAGTCCGGCCGAACGCCGGGCCATCGAGCGCTTCCTCGTCGGGGCCGTCGACCTCGACGACGTGGTCCACCGCACCGTACGGCTGCTCGCCCAGTTGACCCGGCAGGTGGCCGTGGTGCAGTACCCGAGCCTCGCCCGCTCCTCGGTCCGCCACCTGGAGCTGGTGCCGATCTCCACCACCCGGCTGATGCTCGTGATGATCGCGGACACCGGCCGGGTGGAGCAGCGGCTGGTGGAGCTGCCCGGACCGGTGCCCGCCGATGACGTCACCGACCTGCGTCGCCTGGTCAACGAGAAACTCGCCGGTGAGCGCATGTCGGACACCCCACCGCTGGTGCAGGCGCTGGTGGAAGAGGCGCCGGTGCAGCTGCGCCCGGCCATGACCACGCTCTCCACCGTCCTGCTGGAGACGCTCGTCGAGCGGCACGAGGAACGCATCGCCCTGGCCGGCACCGCCAACCTGACCCGGGGTGGTCTGCTCGACTTCCAGGGTTCGCTGCGGCCCATCCTGGAGGCGTTGGAGGAGGAGGTCGTGCTCCTCAAGCTCATCGGCGAGACCGAGCCCAGCACGACCCGGGTGCTGATCGGCGACGAGAACGAGTTCGACAACCTGCGTGCCGCCTCGGTGGTCAGCACCGGGTACGGCCCGGGGGCCACCATCGTGGGCGGCCTGGGAGTGCTGGGGCCGACCCGGATGGACTACCCCGGCAATATCGCCATGGTGCGCGCCGTGGCACGCTACGTGGGCGAGCTGCTGGCCCAGAACTGACCAGTCAGGGCCGACGGCCGGCTGCGGCCGCCGGTCGGCGCAACGCGAGACGAACATGAGGACACGGAACGCAGTGGCCAGGGACTACTACGGCATCCTCGGTGTCAGCCGGGAAGCCTCCGATGACGAGATCAAGCGCGCCTACCGCAAGCTGGCACGCCAGTTCCACCCGGACGTCAATCCGGACCCGGAGGCCCAGGAGAAGTTCAAGGACATCAACGCCGCGTACGAGGTCCTCTCGGACGACCGGAAGCGGCAGATCGTCGACCTGGGTGGCGACCCGCTCGCCCCCGGCGGCGGGGGCGCGGGCGGCCCGGGTGGTCCGGGGGGAGCCGGCCCGTTCGTCGGTTTCCAGGACATCATGGACGCGTTCTTCGGTGGCGCCGCGGGCGGCGCCGGCCGCGGGCCGCGTCCACGGACCCGTCCGGGCGCGGACGCGATCCTGCGCCTCGAACTGGACCTGCACGAGACGGCGTTCGGCGTGGAGGCCCCGATCACCGTGGACACCGCCGTGCTCTGCACCACCTGCTCGGGCGCCGGCACCGCGGCCGGTACCCACCTGGCCACCTGCGAGGCGTGCGCCGGCCGGGGCGAGGTGCAGTCCGTGCAGCGCACCTTCCTCGGCCAGGTGGTCTCGGCCCGGCCGTGCACCGTCTGCCAGGGCTACGGCACCACCATCCCGCACCCCTGCCCGACCTGCGCCGGCGACGGCCGGGTACGCACCCGCCGATCGCTCACCGTCAAGATCCCGGCCGGCGTCGAGGACGGCATGCGGATCCGGCTGGCCCAGCAGGGTGAGGTGGGCCCGGGCGGTGGCACCGCCGGCGACCTCTACGTGGAGATCCACGAGCGTCCGCACGACGTCTACTCCCGCAAGGGTGACGACCTGCACTGCCGCGTCACCGTGCCGATGACCGCCGCCGCGCTGGGCACCCGGCTCACCATCAAGACGCTGGACAGCGAGGAGACCGTCGACGTCAAGGCCGGCACCCAGCCGGCCAGCACGCTGCGACTGCGCGCCCGGGGCGTACCGCACCTGCGCGGCACCGGCCGGGGCGACCTCTACGTGCACCTGGACGTCCGGACGCCCACCAAGCTCGACCCCGACCAGGAGAAGATGCTGCGCGACTTCGCCAAGACCCGGGGCGAGGAGGTCGCCGAGCTGACCAAGCAGGGCGGCTTCTTCTCCCGGATGCGCGACGCGTTCAACGGGCACGCCTGAGGTGTCGGCGCCGCTGTTCCTGGTGGAGGCGCTGCCCACCGGTGACGCGCTGACCCTGGACGGCCCGGAGGGGCACCACGCCGCAACCGTGCAGCGGCTGCGCGTCGGCGAGGAGCTGCTGCTCGCCGACGGTCGGGGCGGCACGGCCGCCGCCGTGGTCACCACCGTCGGCCGGGGCAGCCTGGAGGTCGCGGTCACCTCCCGGGGGTACGCGGACGCGCCCGTACCCCGGATCGTCACCGTGCAGGGCATCGCCAAGGGTGACCGGGGCGAGCTGGCCGTGCAGGCGATGACCGAGGTCGGGGTGGACGAGATCGTGCCCTGGGCGGCGTCGCGCTCGGTGGCCCAGTGGCGCGGCGACCGGGGCGTACGCGCACGCGAGAAATGGGTGGCCACCGCCCGCGAGGCGGCGAAACAGGCCCGCCGGCCCTGGCTGCCCGTCGTGGCCGGCGCGCCGGACGAGTCCACCGCCACGGTCGCCCGCCGGATCGCCGGCGCCGCCGCCGGGTTCGTCCTGCACGAGGAAGCCGACGAGCCGCTGACCGGCGTCGACCTGCCGTCGGCCGGGGAGATCGTCCTGGTGGTCGGCCCCGAGGGCGGCATCGACCGGGCCGAACTGACGGCCTTCCGTGAGGCCGGTGGCCGGCCGGTACGCCTCGGGCCGGAGGTGCTGCGTACCTCCACGGCCGGCGTGGCCGCGCTCAGCGTGCTCGCCACCCGCCTCGGCCGCTGGTAGTCGCCCACCCCCGACTCGCCGCCACCCTGCCGCCGCTGGCTTCGGCCGCCACCCTGCCGCCGCTGGCTTCGGCCGCCAGCCTGGGCCCGCGTTCGCTTCGGCCGCTGGTGCCTGCGGCTCGCGGGCCGGTGATGCGGGCGGATCGGAGCCGCTCACTCCTGTGAGCGTGATGCCTGTCAGTCATCAAGATGACTGACAGGCATCACGCTCACAGTGGTGTCGGCCGTCCGCCCGCAGGAGGCGCAGCGCACCGCCGGTCGGTCGGCGAACGCCGCGCCGAGCGTGAATCGCGAGGTCAGCTGCGTAGGTACGAAGCGCCGTTGAGGTCGACGATCGTGCCGGAGGCCCACTCGGCCTCGGGCGAGGCCAGCCAGTGCACCGCTGCCGCGATCTCCTCCGGCCGGGCCACCCGGTCGAACGGGCTCTGCGCCCGGATCGCCGCGCCCCGCTCGCCGCGCAGGTGCTCGGTCGTCATGTCGGTCGCCACGAAACCCGGCGCCACCGTGGCGACCGTGATGCCGTACGGCGCGAGCGCCACGGCGAGGGACTGACCGAGCGCGTTCAGCCCCGCCTTGCTGGCGCCGTACGCCGGCTGCTCCGGCTCGCCCCGGAACGCGCCCCGGGAGGACACGTTGACGATCCGGCCACCCCGCTGGCGCAGGTGCTGGGCGGCGCACCAGATCACGTTCCCCGCACCGGTCAGGTTGGTCTCCAGCACCTGCCGCCAGCGCGCCTGCCACTCCTCGTACGAGGTGCCGAAGACCGGGTGCGGGACGTCCCGGTCGCCGTACGTGCCGGCGTTGTTGACCAGCACTTCCAGGCCACCGAGCTGATCGGCGGCCCGGTCGACCATGGTGCGGACCGCGGCCGGGTCGGTGAGGTCGGCGCGGACCACCACGTGCCCCGACCCGGGCAGCCCGGCGCGAAGTTCCTCGGCCGCCTCGGCGGAGTCGCGGTGGTGGATAGCCACCCGGTCCCCACTGGCGGCGAACGCCTCCACCACCGCCCGGCCGATGCCGCGCGAGGACCCCGTCACCAGAACCGCCCGATCCGTCATGCCGGCCATCCTGCCTGAGCACCCCCAGTTGTAAGGAAGGGCCCCTTCCTATACCTCAGGCGTTAGCAAGGTGCCCTTCCTTACACTGCCCCGATGGGATCCGACTGCCTGTTCTGCCGCATCGTCGCCGGGGAGATCCCGGCCACCGTCGTCCGCGAGACCGACACCACGCTCGCCTTCCGCGACATTGGCCCGAAGGCCCCCGTGCACGTCCTGGTCATTCCGAAGGAGCACTACGCCGACGTCGCCACCCTCGCCGAGGGTGACCCGGCGCTGGCCGGGGCGGTGCTGGCCACGGCTGCCGCGGTCGCCGAGGACGAGGGGCTGCTCGGCGACGGGTTCCGGCTGATGTTCAACACCGGGGCGTACGGCGGGCAGGAGGTGTTCCACGTGCATGCCCACCTGCTCGGCGGCGCGCCACTGGGCCCGATGCTCGCCCGAGACCTGACCTGACGGCCGGCCCGACGCTCTGCCAGGATCGGCGCATGGCCAACGTCTGGTCCGGTGTGACGATTGATTGCCTCGACCCCGAGCGGGTAGCCCGATTCTGGAGCGGTCTGCTCGGTCGCGAGCCCGGTCCGTCGCAGCAGGGTTGGGTCTACCTCGGTGAACGTGGTGAACCTCAGCCACGGTTGGTGTTCCAGCCGGTGTCGGAAGCCAGGACCGGCAAGGTACGGATTCACCTCGACATCTCCGTTGACCGGATCGACGAGGCCATGGCCCTGGTCATCGATCTCGGTGGTCGGTACACCGGCGAGCGGCACGACTACGACGAGGGCGTGGTTGTCGTTATGGCCGACCCGGAGGACCACGAATTCTGCCTGGTCCAGTACTACCGCTGACGGCCCGTTACACCCTGTTGACGCTTCGGTATCCGAAGCAGTAACGTCCGAGCCGACCGATTCGATTTTCGAAGCACTCGGGGGGGGCTCGTGAGGGGATTGCGCACCGCCCTGTGCGAACGGCTGGGCATCGGGGGCTGCCGATCATCCAGGCGCCGGTGGGTTCGGCTGCGGGACCGGACCTGGCCGCAGCCGTATCCGAGGCCGGTGGCCTCGGCATGTTGGCCTTGACCTGGCAGAGTCCCGAAGAGGCACGGCGCACCATCCGGCGAACTCGCCAACTCACCACGAGGCCGTTCGGCGCGAACCTGGTTCTCGATTTTCCGGTGGACGACCTACTGACGGTGTGCCTGGAAGAGGGAGTGCCGACCATCTCCACCTTCTGGGGAGACCCGTCGCCGGCGAATGCCCGCATCCGCAAGGCGGCCGCGCTGCATCTGCACACGGTCGGCGAGGTCGCCGAAGCGGTCCACGCGGTCGCCGACGGCGTGGACGTCGTCGTGGCACAGGGCTGGGAGGCCGGCGGTCATGTCCGCGGCAGCACGTCCACGATGGCCCTGGTGCCCGCCGTCGTCGACGCGGTCGGCCCCGTACCCGTGGTTGCCGCGGGTGGGATCGCGGACGGCCGGGGGGTCGCGGCGGCGCTGGCGCTCGGCGCCCAGGGCGTCATGCTGGGCACCCGTTTCCTGGCTGCCGCCGAGGCTGCCACGCATGAGGTGTATCGGCGGCATCTGATCACCGCCGCCGGCGTGGACGCCGTGTACACCCGGTGCTTCGACGGCGGCTGGCCGCACGCGCCGCACCGGGCGTTGCGCAACGGGACCCTCCGACGGTGGGAGGCCGCCGGCTCGCCGCGGGCACCGCATCGGCCCGGCGAGGGCGATGTCGTGGCGGTGGACGCGGCCGACGAGAACCACTATCGGTACGGGGATCTGATACCGCTGCCCGACATGACCGGGGACCTGGAAGACATGGCGCTGTACGCGGGTCAGTCGGTGCACCTTGTGCACGAGGTCCTCCCCGCCGCCCGGCTGATCCACGACATGGCCGTACAGGCGGCCACCACGGTCGGCGCCCTGCACGACCTGGCTGCGTGATGGATCAAGGGTCACATCGCCTGCACGACATCGGCGCGGGCGCTGCTGACAAGGCAGTGTTGTTCGACGTCGACGGTGTGCTCATCGATTCGTACCCTGCCTACCGCCGGATCTGGAGCCAATGGGCGACGCAACGCAACCTCGACCCTGACCTGGTCTGGTCACACACCCATGGTCGCCGGCCCGTCGACACCATCGCGGTCGTAGCGCCACAGCTCGATGCGGAAGCCGAATACCTGCTGGTCCGCGAGCTCATGGCCGATGAGGGTGACGCTTTTCCCGTGTATCCCGATGCCGCCGAGGTGTTGCGTCTGCTGACCGGCCGGCGGTGGGGCGTCGTCACCTCCGGCCGAGCTCCGACGGTGCTGCACCGTCTGCTCGCAGGCGGTTTACCCGATCCTCCCGTGCTGGTCGACAGCGGCCACGTCCGGCTGGGCAAACCCGATCCCGAGGGCTACCTGCAAGCCGCGCAGTTACTCGACCTCCCGGCGTCCGACTGCTTGGTGATCGAGGACGCCCCCGCAGGCATCGAAGCAGCCCGAGCCGCAGGCATGACAGTGATCGCCGTACGCACCACCCATCCCGACGACGAACTCGTCGGCGCACACCACCGCGTCGACACCATCCCCCTCATCACCGACTGGCTGGACAGGGCGCACCAGTGAACGACGTAGTCTGGCCGGAGATTACGGTTGTCGATGCGTGCGTGCGGCGCGACGGTCGGGGTGGCAGCCCCACTGCCGTAACCGACGACGATCCGGCGGCGACGGACCCCGACCGGTGTGCGGTGGCTGCCGCTGCCGGCACCTCGCACGCGGCGTTCGTCGGCCCGGGTCGGACGCGGGACGGCGGCTGGCCGGTCCGCTTCTTCACCGCCACCGGCGAGCTGTCCGGCTGCGGTCACGGCACCGTTGCCGCGCAGGCCGTCCGGTTGATGCGTACCGGCCGCGCTGAGCTCAAGGATCGCCAACACACCGGCGGGCGCACCTTCGACACCGTCGCGATCCGCCGCCCTGGCGGCATCGAGGTGTGGTTCGACCAGGGACTCGTCGCACTGCGTCACCCGGCGCCGAACGAGTGGGCCGCGATCGTCGACGCGCTCGGGCTCAGGGCGGACGATCCGCATCCTCAGGACGGGCCACGGATCGCTGCGCCCGGCGCACCGCGCATGCTGGTACCGGTCCGCGACCGGTCGGCGCTGGTCCGAGTCTGCCCACACCCCGGCAGGCTGGCTGCGGCGTGTCGGCGGTACGGGCTCCTCGGCTGTTTCGTGTACGTGCCGCCGCTGGGCGACCGACCGGGTGCGGCGCGGATGTTCGCGCCGGCCATCGGCGTCGACGAGGACGTCGCCAACGCCAACAGCACCGGCTGCCTCGCCGCCCACCTGCTCGACTCGACCGGGGCGCAGACCGTCGCGATCGAGGTGGAGCAGGGTGACATCCTCGGTCGACCCGCCAGCGTGCTCGCTTCGGCCCGACGTGGGCCGGCGGGCATCACGACCCGGGTCGGCGGGTTGGCGGTCGTCCGCGACGGAGACTGAGGCGACGAATCAACGCACTGGACACTGCTGTATCGGACATCGAGCATCAAGAGGGGCGCAACGGCGATGACGGTACCCAGGCCAGGCCAGCCGGTACGCGGATCGAGTACCGGACGACCCCTCATGGCCGCCCTCGACCTGTTTGGCCGCCGCTGGAACCTGCGCATCGTCTGGGAGTTGCAGCACGGGCCGCTCGGTTTCCGCGCGCTGCAGCAGCGCTGCGACAACATGTCCTCCAGCGTCCTGCGGCAACGGCTCACCGAACTACTTGACGCCCACCTCGTCGCCCAGCAGCCGGACACCGCCTACACGCTCACGGAGCTGGGGCGCGGCGCCTACCAGGCATTGCGCCCGCTCGTGCGCTGGTCCCACGCGTGGGCCTCGGCCCGGGGCGAGGACGCGGAAGATGAACCCCTGAATCACCGCCCCTGACGCTTCTCCACCGCAGGTCGCGAGTTGATCGCGGCCAGCGGAAATGGGCGCGATGCGGCCCGCGTTGAACCGATACGATGGGTGTAACGTCCGCACGCCGTGCCAGCTGGGCCGGCGCCGAGATTGAGAGCAGGTGCGCAGGGCCCCTCGGCCCGACCTATGACTGGCACCCCACCTCCCGGCCCGCCCCGGGTGCAGACCAGGATCACCGTGCCCGACCCCAAGATCATGGTCAATCTGCTGGGCGCGGGTGACGAGATCCTGCGCCTCGTCGAACGCTCGGTCGCCAGTGACGTGCACGTCCGCGGCAACGAGATCACCATCACCGGCGCTCCCGCCGACAACGCCCTCGCCGAGCGGGTCTTCAGTGAGCTGCTCGAACTCATCGAGAAAGGCGAGACCCTGACCACTGACGCCGTCCGGCGTACCGTCGGCATGCTCGAGCAGGGCAGCGCCGAGCGGCCCGCCGAGGTCCTGACCCTCGACATTCTCTCCCGCCGCGGGCGCACCATCCGCCCGAAGACGCTCGGGCAGAAGCGGTACGTCGACGCGATCGACTCGCACACCATCGTCTTCGGCATCGGCCCGGCCGGTACCGGCAAGACGTACCTGGCCATGGCGAAGGCCGTCCAGGCGTTGCAGGCGAAGCAGGTCAACCGGATCATCCTGACCCGGCCGGCGGTCGAGGCCGGCGAGCGGCTGGGCTTCCTGCCTGGCACGCTCAACGAGAAGATCGACCCGTACCTGCGCCCGCTCTACGACGCGCTGCACGACATGATCGACCCGGAGTCGATCCCGAAGCTGATGGCCGCCGGCACGATCGAGGTCGCCCCGCTGGCGTACATGCGCGGTAGGACCCTCAATGACGCGTTCATCATCCTGGACGAGGCGCAGAACACCACGCCCGAGCAGATGAAGATGTTCCTCACCCGGCTCGGCTTCAACTCCAAGATTGTCGTGACGGGTGACATCACCCAGGTGGACCTCCCCGGCGGGACGAGCAGCGGGCTGCGCGTCGTCCGGGAGATCCTGGGAAACGTCGACGACGTGCACTTCGCCCAGTTGTCCAGCTCCGACGTGGTGCGTCACCGGCTGGTCGGGGAGATCGTCGACGCGTACGCCCGCTGGGACGCCGAGCGGGAGAACCAGCAGGCGCAGGGCGTCCATGCCGTACCCGGGCGACCCGCCCAGGGCGGCCGGGCCGGCCGCCGCCGCTAAAGCAGAGGAAAGCAGTTGTCCATCGAGATCGCCAACGAGTCCGGTGTCGACGTCGACACCGACGCCGTGCTCGCCGTCGCCCGGCACGCCCTCGACGAGATGGGGGTAAACCCCCTCGCCGAGCTGTCCGTGCTGCTGGTCGACATCGACTACATGACCGAGCTGAACCACCGCTGGATGGGCGGGGACGGCCCCACCGACGTGCTCGCCTTCCCGATGGACGAGGGAAGCGTCGACCACGGTCCGGGCGAGACCGCACCGGCCGGCGGCGAACCGGCCCTGCTCGGCGACATTGTGCTCTGCCCCGAGGTGGCGGCCAAGCAGGCCGCGGCCGCCGGGCACGCCCCGGCCGACGAGCTGCACCTGCTCACCGTGCACGGCGTGCTGCACCTGCTCGGGTACGACCACGCGGAGCCGGAGGAGGAACGGGAGATGTTCGGCCTCCAGGCCCGACTGCTGGCGAGCTGGCGGTCGACCCGCACCCCGTGATGTCCACTCCTGTGTTACTCGCGGTCGGCCCCACGGCCGGCCTTCCCGACCTGCAACTGATCGTCTTCGCGGCCGGCCTGGTGGTGCTGGCCGGCGTGATCGCGATGACCGAGGCGGCGCTCGCCGCGGTCTCGCCGGCCCGGGCCGCCGAACTGGCCCGGGACGGCGTGCGCGGTGCCCGTACCCTCCAGGTAGTGGCCGGGGACGTCGTCCGGCACCTCAACCTGCTGCTGCTGTTGCGGCTGCTCGCCGAGCTGACCGCCACCACGCTGGTGGCGCTGGTCGCGGTGGACAGCTTCGGCGCGGGTTGGCGGGCAGCGCTGGTCACCGCGGGCGCGATGACAGTGGTCAGCTTCGTGGTGGTCGGTGTCGCCCCGCGCACCATCGGCCGGCAGCACGCGTACGCCGTGGGCCGGGCGGTCGCGCCGCTGGTTCGCTGGCTGGGTCGCGCGCTCAACCCGCTCGCGTCGCTGCTCATCCTGATCGGCAACGCGGTCACCCCGGGGCGCGGCTTCCGGGAGGGGCCGTTCGCCAGCCAGGTGGAGCTGCGTGAGCTGGTCGACCTGGCCGAGCAGCGTGGCGTCGTGGAGCACGGCGAGCGCCAGATGATCCACTCGGTCTTCGCGCTCGGCGATACCATCGCCCGCGAGGTGATGGTGCCGCGCACCGAGATGGTGTGGATCGAGGAGGGCAAGACCCTGGCCCAGGCGCTGGTGCTCTTCCTGCGCTCGGGTTTCTCCCGCATCCCGGTCATCGGCGAGAGCGTCGACGACGTACTCGGGGTGCTCTACCTCAAGGACCTGATCCGCCGGTCGCGCGGCGGCGACCCGGGCGCCGAGCAGGTGCCGGTGGCCGAGCTGATGCGCCCGGCGACCTTCGTGCCGGAGTCCAAGCCGGTCGACGACCTGCTGTCGGAGATGCAGGCGGCACGCAACCACCTGGTCATCGTGGTCGACGAGTACGGCGGCACCGGTGGTCTCGTCACCATCGAGGACATCCTGGAGGAAATCGTCGGTGAGATCACCGACGAGTACGATGTCGAACGCCCGCCGGTCGAGCGCCTCGCGGACTCCTCGGTGCGGGTCACGGCCCGCCTGCCGGTGGAGAACCTGGGCGAGCTGTTCGACACCGACCTGCCCACCGACGAGGTGGAGACGGT
The DNA here is from genome assembly GCF_040656575.1 of Micromonospora sp. NPDC049801. Lineage (NCBI taxonomy): Bacteria > Bacillati > Actinomycetota > Actinomycetes > Micromonosporales > Micromonosporaceae > Micromonospora > Micromonospora sp. NPDC049801. The sequence goes on from NZ_JBFAMS010000020.1 coordinate 26,878, forward strand.
CGGTGGCCTGCTCGCCCAGTCGCTGGGGCGGGTGCCGATCCCCGGAGCGGAGGTCGAGGTGGCCGGTCTCCGGCTGGTCGCCGAGGGCACCACCGGTCGGCGCAACCGGATCGACACCGTCCTGGTGAGCAGGGTGGAGTCGGGCGACACGCAGGACGCCACCGGGCGCGGCGAGCACGCCGGCCCCGGCAGCGACCCGAACCACTACCGAGACGACGAGAGGCAAGCCGCCGATGCCTGAGACACCCGCCGCGCCCACCGCCCGGCCCACCCCTGGCGTACCGGCGCCGCTGAGCGCCGAGGACGGCAAGCTCGTCGTCCTGGCCCGGGGCGCCCGTGCGCGGGTCGGTGCCGTGGAGGGCGCCGCGGTCCGGGATCAGGACGGTCGGACGTACGCGGCGGCGAGCGTGGCGCTGCCCTCGCTGACCCTCACCGCGCTGCAGTTGGCGGTCGCCTCGGCGGTCGCCGCCGGGGCGAGTCGGCTGGAGGCGGCGGCGGTGGTGACCGAGGCGTCGACGCTGGACGGCGCGGGGCACGCGGTGGTGCGTGACCTCGCCCCGGACGCGCCGATCCACGTCGCCGCCCCGGACGGCACGGTCCTCGGCACGGTGACCGAGTGAGCCCGGTGCGCGACCCGGAGGCCCGCCCGTACCGGGCCGGGTTCGGCTGTTTCGTCGGCCGGCCCAACGCGGGGAAGTCCACCCTGACCAACGCGATCGTCGGCACCAAGATCGCGATCACGTCGAACAAGCCGCAGACCACCCGGCACGTCATCCGGGCGGTGCTGCACCGCCCGGAGTCGCAGCTGGTCCTCGTGGACACGCCCGGACTGCACCGACCTCGTACGCTGCTCGGCGAGCGCCTCAACGACCTGGTCCGCTCCACCTGGACCGAGGTGGACGTCATCGGCCTGTGCATCCCGGCGGACGAGCCGGTCGGGCGCGGTGACCGGTTCATCACGGGCGAGCTGGCCGAGCTGAAGGCGACCGTGCTGGCGGTTGTCACCAAGACCGACCTGGTGGCCAAGCGTCGGTTGGCCGAGCAGTTGCTCGCGGTCAGCGAGCTGGGGGAGTTCGCCGAGATCGTGCCGGTGAGCGCGGTCTCCGGGCACCAGGTGGGCACCCTCGTCGACGTGATGACGAAGTACCTGCCGCCGTCGCCGCAGCTCTACCCCGACGACATGCTGACCGACGACCCGGAGCAGGTGCTGGTCGCGGAGCTGATCCGGGAGGCGGCCCTGGAGGGGGTCCGCGACGAGCTGCCGCACTCCATCGCCGTGGTGGTGGAGGAGATGATCCCCGAGGGTCAGCTCATGAAGATCTACGCCGACGTGTACGTGGAGCGTCCCAGCCAGAAGGCGATCGTGCTCGGCCACCGGGCCAGCCGGCTCAAGGAGGTCGGCACCACCGCCCGTCGGCAGATCGAGGAGCTGCTCGGCTCGCGGGTCTACCTCGACCTGCACGTCCGGGTCGCGAAGGACTGGCAGCGCGACCCACGGCAGTTGCGCAAGTTGGGTTTCTGAGGCGTCGTTTGGCCCGTGGGTCGGGCCGGGTAGGGGAGAGGGCAACCCCCGCGCCCCCGATCCAGATGCAGGCTGATGCGCAACAGATACCTCGATCTGCTCCGTTTCCTGGCCATCGTTCGAGTCGTCGTCTACCACGTCACCGGGTGGGCGACCCTCACTCTGGTGTTCCCCGCCATGTCGGTGATGTTCGCGCTGGCCGGCTCGCTGATGGCCGCCTCGCTCGCCCGGTCCGGCCCGGCGGCGGTCGGCCGTCGGCTGCGCCGTCTGCTGCCGTCGCTGTGGGTGGTGGCGGTGGTTTTCGTGCCGGCCATGTTGTTCACCGGGTTGCCGCTGTCCCCACGGGTGCTGCTGTGGCTGTTCCCGATCGCCGACCCGCCGGCCAACAACTGGGGCGCCCTGGCGCTGAGCGTCATCTGGTACCTGCGCGACTACCTCTGGTTCGTGTTCGCCTCACCGGTCGCGTTCTGGCTGTTCCGGCGGGCCCCGCTTGCCACCCTGCTCGCCCCGTACCTGCTGCTGGTGACCATCGAGGTGGGCATCTACCCGGCGCCGCCGCTGGTGCGCGAGTTCGGGCTGTACTTCGGCGCGTGGGTGCTGGGCTTCGCCCACCACGCCGGGATGCTGCGCCGCCTCACCGGCCGGGTGCTGTACCCGCTCGCGCTGGCCCTCGCCGTCGTCGGCGGGGCCTGGATCGTCACGCATCCCGGCCCACGGGGGTACGACCTCAACGACAACCACCTGGGCAACGCCCTCTGGTCGGCCGCGTTCATCCTGGTCGTCCTGGGCCGGGCGCCGGCCGGGGTGGCCTGGCTGTCGCGCAGCCGGCTCGCCGACCGGGCGGTGACCGTGGTCAACCGGCGGGCGCTCACCATCTACCTCTGGCACCTGCCGTTCGTGGTGGCGCTCACCCCGCTCGTCGACGTGGTCGGCTGGTCCCACCAGGACCCGGTGGGACTGGCGGTACGGGTGCTGCTGGTCTTCGCGTTGGTCGGTCTGGTCACGCTGGCCGTCGGCTGGGTCGAGGACGTCGCCGCCCGCCGCCGCCCGGAACTGGTCCCCGTCGGCTCGCCGGCCGTCTCCGGCAACGGCCGGACAGATCGGCCTGCGATCGGCGAGACCGTGGGGCGGGCCACCGTGCCGGCGCAGCGGCTGCCCGCCGAGGCGGCGACGGTCGAGATCAACGCTCGCTGATGGTGACGTCGCCGCTGCCCGCCGAGCCGTCGAGCACCAGGGACGCCACCGGGTCGTCCGCCACGGTGATCCGCGCGTCGCCGGAGCCGGTGCTGGAGCGGACCCGGTAGCTGCCCGCCGGTACGAGCAGGCTGACGTCTCCGCTGGAGGCGTGCGCCCGCGCCGAGGTCGGCGTCTCCAACTCGATGGTCACGTTGCCCGAGCCGGCCTCGGCGTCCGTCGCGCCGGCCACCCGGCGGGCGCTGACGTCGCCGGAGCCGGCCCGCAGCCGTACCGTCGAACCGGCCTCGCTCAGGTCGATGTTGCCCGAGCCGGTCTCCACGTCGAGCGAGCCCGTGACCTCGGTGATCCGCACGTCACCCGAGCCCAGCCGCAGCTTCACCGCGCCCACCTTGGTCAGCTCGACGTCGCCCGAGCCGTTGTCGCCCTGCACGCTCACGCCCGCCGGCACGGTCACCTCGTACGAGACGCTGCACCGGTCACCGCAGTCGGTGTTCAACACCAACTCGCTGTCCTTGATCTCGTACCGCGCCTTGGGTTCGCCGCCCTGGTAGCGCACCACCCGCTTGATCCGCGCCTCGCCCGCCGCGCCGGTGCCTCGGATGATCACGTCCCCGGAGCCCCCGTCCACCCGGATGGTGGTGATTTTCACCGGCTCGGTGTCGTCGTAGTCGAGCCGACGAAACGACAGGTTGTCGCACCCGGCCAGCAGGATGAGGGCGGTGGACAACCCCAACGCGACGGGCGCGGCGGCGCGGCGACGGCGGACGGCGGTGCTCTGGTGCGGTGCCATGGCAGCACGCTAACGGCGGTCGTCGGCCCGGCGCATCGGGGTTCATCCTCGCGTCCACCCCGAAGCGACCCTGATTTCACACCCCGAGGGAGAATGGTCCGATGGCCGGGTACCGCCGACAGCTCTACCGCGACGACGCGGTGGTGCTGCGCGTGCAGAAGCTCGGCGAGTCCGACCGGATCATCACCCTGCTGACCCGCCGGCACGGCCGACTGCGGGCGGTCGCCCGTGGAGTCCGGCGCACCATGAGCAAGTTCGGCGCCCGCCTGGAACCGTTCGGTCACGTCGACCTGCAACTCGCCGGTGACCCCAAGGGCAACCACGGCAGCTCGCTGCACACGGTCAGCCAGGTCGAGGGCATCGACCTGTACGGCAAGCGGTTCCTGGGCGACTACCCCCGCTACACGGCGGCCAGCGCGATCGCCGAGACCGCCGAGCGGCTGACACCCGTCGAGCGGGAACCATCGCTGCGGCTGTTCCAGCTCACCGTGGGGGCGTTGAAGGCGCTGTCCCGGGGCGAGCACGACACCACCCTCGTGCTCGACGCGTACCTGCTGCGGGGGATGGCCCTCGCCGGCTGGGCGCCGGCGCTGACCGCCTGTGCCGTCTGCGGCACCCCCGGGCGGCACCGCGCGTTCTCCGTGCCGGCCGGCGGCGCGGTCTGCCCGGACTGCCGGCCGCCGGGCGCGGCTCACCCCGCGCCGGCCACCATCGACCTGATGTCCGCGCTGACCACCGGCGACTGGGTGGTCGCCGATGCCACCGACACCGGGGTACGACGGGAGTGCAGCGGCCTGGTGGCGGCGCACCTCCAGTGGCACCTGGAACGCGCGTTACGCTCGCTGCCGCTGGTCGACCGGAGCACCACCCCGGTCGCCGGTACGGTCCCGCCGCCGGGTGGCGGTGGGGCTGGGATGCTCCGGCCGGGCGGTGACGTCGGGTCCGGGGCCGGGATGCTCCGGCCGGGCGGTGACGTCGGTTCCGGAGCGGACGGCACGAGCAAGGAGAGAGCCGAGTGATCCGATCGACGAGGTCCGGTCGGCGCGAGCCGACGCCACCGACGCCCCACCCGTCCGGCGCCCGGCCGCCGGCGCTGCCCGCGGGGGCGGTGCCGAAGCACGTGGCCATCGTGATGGACGGCAACGGCCGGTGGGCCAAGGACCGCGGGCTGCCCCGCACCAAGGGGCACGAGGCCGGCGAGCACAGCCTCTTCGACACGATCGAGGGGGCCATCGAGATGGGCATCCCCTACCTCTCGGCGTACGCCTTCTCCACCGAGAACTGGCGGCGCTCGCCCGACGAGGTCCGCTTCCTCATGGGGTTCAACCGGGACGTTATCCGTCGACGCCGCGACCAGTTGGTCGACCTGGGCGTCCGGGTGGTCTGGTCGGGGCGTCCGGGGCGGTTGTGGAAGAGCGTCATCTCCGAGCTGCAGACCGCCGAGGAGATGTCCCGTGACAACTCGACGCTCACCCTGCAGTTCTGCGTCAACTACGGCGGGCACGCCGAGATCGGTGACGCCGCCGCCGCGATCGCCCGGGACGTCGCGGCCGGTCGACTGGACCCGGCGAAGGTCACCGAGAAGACCGTCGCGAAGTACCTCTACCACCCGGAGATCCCAGAGGTTGACCTGTTCCTGCGGCCCTCCGGCGAGGAACGGATCTCCAACTTCCTGCTCTGGCAGACCGCGTACGCCGAGTTGGTCTTCCTCGACACGCTGTGGCCGGACTTCGACCGCCGCCACCTCTGGTACGCGTGCGAGCTGTACGCCCAGCGGGACCGGCGCTTCGGGGGCGCGCTGCCCAATCCGGTGGCTCCGACGGCCTGAGCGAGGCTTACCCATACGTCACGCTGGGTATCAGGAACGTCAGGAGCCACTGACGGAGGTGAACCCACATGATCCAGAAGCGCATTGCCCAGTGGGCGGTGATGGCCGTCGCGGCGCCACTGGCCGCGGCCGGCGCGCGTCGACTCAGCCACACCCTGGAGGCCCGTCGTGGCCCCTCCGGGGCGACCCGGCTGCTGACGAGGGGCGCGGACCTGATCCGCCCGCAGAAAGCCAAGCGTCGCCGGTTCTGGTAACGCAACACAGTCCTGACGCGCCGCCCCGCACAACGTGCGGGGCGGCGCGTGCGTCTAGCTCTGTCGCTCGCCTCACCCCGCCGCTCGCGTCGCCCCGTCGCTCGCCTCGCCCCGTCGATCATGGAGTTGTGGTGGCCGGTTTGACCGTATTCACGACTTTCGTTCAGCACCACGACTCCATGATCGACGGGGTCGGGTCGGGTCGGGGTGGATCGGGGCGGGGTGGATCGGGGCGGGGCGGGGTGAGCGCGGGGCGGGGGTGGGTCGGGCGGGGGTTTGGTGGGTTGTGGGTTTTGGGGCTTGGCGGGGTGGGGGTCGGTAGGGTTCGGGAGGGGGAGCGGAACTACGGGTGGGGGTGGGTGTGCGGGATCTGCGGTACAAGATGATCATGGCATTGAACGCGGCCGACCTGGGCGATCCGATCTGCGAGCAGGTCGCCGAGATCTGCGCCGAGATCGCCGAGCAGCACTGCGCCGAGTTCGGTCACACGCCCGCGCTGCGCACCGGTGAGATCGCCGAACTGGCCACCGGAGAGCCGGCCCTGACCTGGGCGCCGTCGATCCCTGACGCCGGGCAGCGTGCCTGGTGACCGCAGCCGCCCCGGCGGTCGACGTACGCCGCGCCGAGGACCGCTTCGCCACCCGGATCTCCTGGCTGGACTCGAAGCACTCCTTCTCGTTCTCCCGGCACTACGACCCGGCCAACACCCACCATGGTCTGCTGCTGGTCAACAACGACGACGTGGTCCGGCCGGGCGCCGGCTTCGAGACCCACCCGCACCAGGACATGGAGATCGTCACCTGGGTGCTGCGGGGCTCACTCGTGCACCAGGACTCCACCGGCCACTCCGGGGTGATCTATCCGGGCCTGGCGCAGCGGATGAGCGCCGGCACCGGCATCCTGCACTCGGAGAAGAACGACGCCTGGCGGCTCAACGACCAGGAGCCGCACAGCGACCCCGTGCACTTCGTGCAGATGTGGGTGCTCCCCGACGAGCAGGGTGTCGACCCCGGCTACGAGCAGTTGGAGATCGAGGACGAGTTGCTGCGCGGCGGCCTGGTGCCGATCGCCTCCGGAATGGACCGCTACGACGGCGCGTCCGCCATCCGGATCCGCAACCGGTACGCGACCCTGCACGCCGCCCGCCTCCGCCCCGGCGACGAGGTCACCATTCCGGACGCGCCCTTCGTGCACGTGTACGTGCCCGACGGCACGGTCACCCTGGAGGACAGCGGTCCACTCGGCACCGGCGACGCGGCGAGGCTCACCATGACCGGCGGTCGACGGGTCACCGCCGACGAGCCGGCGGAGATCCTCGTGTGGGAGATGCACGCCACCGTCGCCTGAGCGCTCGCGATGCCTCGCATGATCACGCCTGAACATGGATGTAGTGGCCTCCCGGCGGCGGGAGGCCACTACATCATGGATGGAGCGCGATCATGCCCGCGTCGTCAGGCCGGGGACTCCGTCTTGTCGCCGGCCCAGGTGGTGTGGAACGAGCCGTCGCGGTCCACACGCTGGTAGGTGTGCGCGCCGAAGTTGTCCCGCAGGCCCTGGATCAGCGCGGCGGGCAGCCGCTCGGCCCGCAGCGCGTCGAAGTACGCGAGCGACGACGAGAACGCAGGCGTCGGCACACCCGCCTGCGCCGCGTCGGCCACCACCCGCCGCCAGCTCGGCACGCCCGCGCTGACCGCCTCGGCGAAGTACGGCGCCACCAGCAGCGTCGGCAGGTCGGGCTGCTCGTCGTACGCCTCGCGGATCCGGTTCAGGAAGCGGGCCCGGATGATGCAGCCACCCCGCCAGATGGTCGCCGTACCGCCCAGGTCGATGTCCCAGTTGAACTCGCTGCTGCCGGCCCGGATGTGGTCGAAACCCTGGGCGTACGCGACGATCTTGGAAGCGAGCAGCGCCCGGCGGACGTCCTCGACGAACGCGTCCCGGTCGGCGACCTGCCACTTCTCACCGGCGTCCGGGAAGGCCCGGCGGGCCGCCTCGCGCTGGTCGACGTGCCCGGACAGCGAGCGCGCGAACGTCGCCTCGGCGATCCCGGTGATCGGAATGCCCAGGTCCAGGGCGCTCTGCACGGTCCACCGGCCGGTGCCCTTCTGCTCGGCCCGGTCCTGCACGATGTCGACGAACGCCCGGCCGGTCGCCGCGTCGGTGTGCGCCAACACGTCGGCGGTGATCTCGATGAGGAACGACTCCAGCTCGCCGTTGTTCCACTCGCGGAAGATCTCGGCGATCTCCGCCGGGGTCACGTCCAGCCCGGCCCGCAGCAGGTCGTACGCCTCGGCGATGAGCTGCATGTCGGCGTACTCGATGCCGTTGTGCACCATCTTGACGAAGTGCCCGGCGCCGTCCGGCCCGACGTGCGTGCAGCACGGCACACCGTCCACCTGGGCGGCGATCTTCTCGAACATCGGCCCGAGCTTCGCGTACGACTCGGTCGAGCCACCCGGCATGATGCTCGGGCCGAGCAGCGCGCCCTCCTCGCCGCCGGAGACGCCGGTGCCGCTGAAGTGCAGCCCCTGCGCGCGCAGCGACTCCTCGCGCCGGCGGGTGTCGGCGAAGTGGGCGTTGCCACAGTCGACGATGATGTCGCCCTCATCCAGCAGCGGCACCAACTCGTCGATGACCGCGTCGGTGGGCGCACCGGCCTTGACCATCACGATCACCGCGCGGGGTCGTTCCAGCGACGCCACGAAGTCGGCCATCGACTCACCGGGCACGAAGGTGCCCTCGTCGCCGTGCTCCGCGACGAGGCTGCGGGTGCGTTCCGGGGACCGGTTGTGCACCGCCACGGTGAAGCCGTTACGGGCCAGGTTGCGGGCCAGGTTCCGGCCCATCACCGCCAGCCCGGTCACGCCGATCTGCGCTGTCGCCTGCTGAGCCATTCGTGCCGCCACCTCTCGCCGTCGAACTGTCCCTGCGACGGTATCGCGGCATCCGGCCTCACGGGCAGGTCGTCCCACGGCGGGTCACCGCCTGGTCGCGGCCCGTCCGTCCACCGCGTCTACCGGCCGACCGAGTACCCGCTCACCCCTGGGCCAGTCGTTCCTCCACACGCGCCACCTTCGCGGTGAGCGCGTCGGTGACTCCGGGCCGGACGTCGGCCTTGAGGACGACGCTCACCCGGGGCGCCTGCGCGGCCACCACGTCGACGGCCCGCTTGACCACCGCCATCACCTCGTCCCACTCGCCCTCGACGGTGGTGAACATGGCGTCGGTCCGGTTCGGCAGCCCGGACTCGCGGACCACCCGTACCGCCTCTGCCACGAGGTCGCCCACGGAGTCGCCGCCGCCGAGCGGGGTGATCGAGAACGCGATCAGCATCTGCCGATCGTGCCAGTAAATTCGGATGCGCGTCTGCCCAGCCGGTGGTTAGGGTTCCGGCATGCGTAACTGACGCCCCACTTCCGAGCCGGTCCGCCGCCCCGCGTCGCGGTCCGTGCGCTCCCGGGCGTCGCGCGTCTCCATTCCGCCGTTCGGCGGCCTCGAGCCTGCCTGACCCCCGGTGAGCAGTCCCTTCCCACTGAACCGTCGCGCCGCGGCGGTCACCAGCCGATCCGACCGACCGCCAGCGCGGGAACGGCCGGGACGGTCGGCACCGAAGGAGGCCCGGATGCCCGCCAGGCGTAACCCGAAAAAGTCCCGTACCCCGAAGACGACCCCGCCCGGAAAGATCCCGGCGGCCGACCACGGCCCGGTGGCTACCGGCGAGCCGCTGCCGCTGGCGGCGCTGGTCGACCCGGCGGCTACCGGCGAGCCGCTCCGGCCCGGAGCTGTCCCGGCCGACGCGGCGCTGCCCGTCGATGTGCCGGCGGCTGTCGACGCGCCAGCGGTGGAGGATCTGCGCACGCCGGCCAGCCGACCCTCGGCGCCGACCGCCGGGCCGCCCACGGGCGGGGGCAACCGCTCGGCCGGCGGCCGAAGCCAGCCGGCCGGGCAGACCCGCCGCTACGCCTTCCGGCGTAGCTGACCGAGCCGTTGCGCCCGCGCGGGCCCACGATTCGGTGACAGCAACTTCAGGGATGTAGTGGCCTCGTCAGTGTGGGAGGCCACTACATCCCTGAAGTTGCGCGGATCTTGCCGCCGGCCCGGCACGCAGGCCCGGCACGCCGGCGCGGGGGCCCGGCGCGCGGGGGCGCAGCGCGCGAGGGCTTGGCATGCGACCGGCTTGGCATGCGACCGGCTTGGCATGCGACCGGCTTGGCATGCGACCGGCTTGGCATGCGACCGGCCTGGCGTGCGACCGGCCTGGCGCGCGGCCGGCCGGCGTGGGCCGGTGTCAGCCGAGTAGGGGGCGGAAGGTTCCGGCCAGGATGCTCGTCGTCAGGGCCGCGCCAGCCAGCGCCGCCGCACCGACGACCAGCAGCGTGTCGGCGAGCCGGAAGCGCTGCCGGCGGGCCACGGTACGGGGTGTGCCGGCGTCGAACCCGCGCGCGTCCATCGCGACGGCCAGCCGGGTACCTCGGCGGATCGCCCCGACCAGCAGCGCGAACGCCGTGGACGCGAAGAGTCGTAGCTTGGCTACGGGGTTGCGCCCCGCCTCGACGCCGCGGGCCCGGCGGGCCATGCTGATCATCTGCCACTCCTGTCCGAGCAGCGGCACGAGCCGGAACGCGGCCAGCGCCCCGATGGCGAACCGCGCCGGCGCCTTCGCGTTCTGGATCAACGCGTCCGCCAGGTCGGTCGGGTCGGTGGTGGCGAAGACGATCACCCCGGGCAGGGCCACCGCGAAGATCCGCAGCACCAGGCCGAGCGCGGTGAGCAGCACCCCGGTGCTCACCAGCACCGGCCCGGCGTCCAGCAGGACGCGACCGGACTGGTCGGCGGCGAAGAGCACCAGGGTGACCAGGATGCCGACGGCGCTGAGCAGCAGCGGCAGGGCCCGCCGGGCCAGGACCCGGTAGCGCAGGCCGAACAGCGGCAGCACGGCGAGTTCGACGGCGATGGCGACCGCGGGTGCCACCGGGTCGAGCGTGGCCAGCAGGGTGAACGAGAAGACCAACGCGGCGGCGAGCTTCGCCACCGGATTGCGGCGGGCCAACGGCGCTCCGGGCCGGGCGACCGGCTCGATGCTGATCATCGGCGTGGCTCCTGTTCGGCGCTGCGGCGTCGGTAGCGGCGCGTCGCCGCGTTCACGATCGCTCCGAGGTGACGGTTGCGCGCCGCCGCGCTCACGACCGCTCCAGGGTGACGGTGCGGTCGGCGAGCGCGGCGACGAAGTCCGGGTCGTGGGTGACGCTGACGACGCCGTGCCCGGCGTCGCGCAGGTCGGCGAAGAGGTCGACCAGCTCGCCCCAGGTCCGCCGGTCCTGGCCGAAGGTGGGTTCGTCGCAGATCAGCAGGCGTGGCGCGGTGGCCAGGGCCGTCGCCACGCTGAGGCGTCGCGCCTCCCCACCGGAGAGGGTGTACGGGTTGGCCGCCGCGAGCCGGGTCAGTCGTAACCGCTCGAGTAGCCCGGCCACCGTCGCCTTGACCGCTGCCTCGGGTTGACCCGTCCGGCGTGGGCCGAGCGCCAGCTCGTCGAAGACGGTGCCGGTGACGAACTGGTGCTCCGGGTCCTGAAAGACCGACCCGATGCGCCGCGCCAGCGTGGGGGCGCGCCAGCGGTGCGGGGGAGTGCGATGGTCGGCGTCGGCCAGCTCGGCCGAGGCGGTGACCCGGCCGGTACCCGGTTTGAGCAGCCCGCCGAGCAGCAGCGCCAGGGTGGACTTGCCGGCGCCGTTCGGTCCTCGTACGGCGAGGGCCTCTCCGGCGCGTACCGTCAGATCGGTGGGGCCCAGCCGCGACGGCAGGCCGAGCCGGTCGGCGGTGAGCAGCGCGTCGCCGGCGGCGGTGGTGGCCCGGCGCGGCGCGATGGGGTGGCCGGGCACCCAGACGCCCTCGGCGGCGAGGGCGTCGCCGTGCGTGGCGAAGACCGCGTCGGGTGGCCCGTCCGCGCGGATGCCGCCGCCGGGCTCCAGGACGACCACCCGGTCGACCAGGGGCAACGCCTCAGCCACCCGGTGTTCGACGAGGATCAGGGTGGTGTCGGCGTCCAGCGCGCCCGACACGGCGCCCCGGACCAGGGTGGCGCCGTCCGGATCGAGGTTGGCGGTCGGCTCGTCGAGCAGCAGCAGGCTGGGCCGCAGCGCCAACGCGCCGGCCAGGGCGAGGCGCTGCTGTTCGCCGCCGGAGAGGGCGGCTGTGTTGCGGTCGCGGGGGTACGGGAAGCCGACGCGCCGCAGCGCCTCGTCGACGCGCGGCCAGATCTCGTCCGCGGGTACGCCCCGGTTCTCCAACCCGAACGCGACGTCGTCGCCGCTGCGTGCCATGACCAACTGGGACTGCGGGTCCTGAAAGACGATGCCGACCCGCTCCCGGCCCTTGCGCGGGTCGAGCCCGTCGATCTCGACGGTGCCCTCCTGCTCACCGGAGTCGTCCGGCAGCAGCCCGGCCAGTGCGCTGAGCAGGGTGCTCTTGCCGGCTCCCGAGGGCCCGAGCAGCAGCACCCGCTCGCCGTCCTCCACTCGGAGATCCACCCCGCGCAGCGCCCAGGCCCGCCGCCCGGCGTGCCGCCACCCAAAACCCCGCAGCAGTACCCCCACAACCCCTCCTCCCGGTTCCCCACACGCTGTTGATCAAGAGGTTCGCGTCAGAATTCCGCCTCGCGGTGACGCGAACCTCTTGATCAACGAGGCAGGGTCGGACGAGGCCGGGTCGGACGGGACAGGGTCGGACGGGACAGGGTCGGACGGGACAGCGTCAGACCAGCGCGCGGGTTCGGCCTGATGGGAGGCGGTCCAGGGCGCCGGTGTTGGCCAGGGCGCGGGTGAGCGCCCAGCCGCCTACGCCCGCGATGATCGTGGCGCTGACGATGGTGAGCAGCGCGTACGGGATGCGGTAGTCGCCCAGCGCGTACTCGGCGTTCCAGACGAAGAAGTCGAACAGGGCCGCGCTGAGGCCGGTCAGCGCGCCGGCCAGCACCGCGGTCGGCAGCCGGTACGAGCGGTAGCGGAACGCGGCGAACGCCAGCTCGGCCCCGATGCCCTGCACGATGCCCTGCGGGATGACCGTGCCGGCCCACTGGCTGCCCAGCAGCGCGGACACGACGGCGGCCACCGTCTCGCAGTAGAGCGCCGCGCCGGGCTTGCGGATGACCAGCCCGCCGACCACGGCCGGCATCAGCCAGACGCCGTAGATCAGCGTCTGCGCCGGCGGGAAGAAGGCGAACGCGCCCTCGGTGGCGCTCCAGACCAGGCCCCAGGCCCAGAAGATGACGCCGAAGGCGACCGCGATCACCGAGGCGACCACGATGTCGATCGTGCGCCAACGGTTGGTGGTGTTGTCCATGCTGTGCTCCCAGTTCAGTGAAACGAACCAGGAGAAGACGCACGCCGCGCGTCCGGTGGCACCGGACCCACGGCGCGGCTGGAGGTCGACCGAACTCCCTGCGCTGGCATTACCCAGATCAGGTTCGAGGGTCTGCGGGCGTGCCCGCACTCTCAGCGCTGTGCGCTCCCCTGTCGGATGTGAAGTTGTCTCGCTGACGCTAGCACCGACCAGGGGTAACAGCCCAGCAGGGCGTCCCCGCGGCCGGCGCATCCGGGTCGGCGCGACGACGGCTGGGTAGGCTGACGATCATGCAGGTCGACGCGCGGGGTCTGACATTCGAGGTACGCACCGGCGGCCCGTCCGACGGCGTCCCCGTCCTGCTGCTGCACGGGTTTCCGCAGCACAGCGGCGAGTGGGACGAGGTCGTGCCGCCGTTGCACGCCGCCGGACTGCGCACGTACGCCCTCGACCAGCGGGGCTACTCGCCGGGCGCGCGCCCCGCCGAGGTGGCGGGGTACCGGATTCCCGAACTGGTCGCCGACGCGGTCGCGGTGCTCGACGCGCTCGGCCTGGACGCCGTGCACCTCGTCGGCCACGACTGGGGCGCGGTCGTGGCCTGGGCGGTGGCCGCCGCGCACCCGCAGCGGGTCCGTACGTTGACGGCGGTGTCGGTGCCGCACCCGGCGGCCATGGCACACGCGCTCGCCACGGACGGCCAGCAGAAGGCCCGGTCGTCGTACATCGCGCTGTTCCGCAAGCCGGGCAAGGCCGAGAAGGTGCTGCTCGCGTGGCACGCGACGGCGCTGCGCAAGCTGCTGGGCGGGGTGGGCGACGCCACCCGGGTGAACCGCTACGCCGACCCGATGCGCGAGCCGGGCGCGCTCACCGCCGCCCTGAACTGGTACCGGGCGATGTCCCGCGCGGACCTGGCCGCCGTGGCCCCGGTCGCCGTACCGACCACCTACGTGTGGAGCGACCGGGACGTCGCGATCGGCCGGACCGCCGCCGAGGCGTGCGCCGCCAACGTCACCGGCGACTATCGCTTCGTACCCCTGGCCGGGGTGACCCACTGGATCCCGGACGCCGCGCCCGACGCGCTGGCCGAGGCGGTCCTGGCGCGGGTCGCCGGGACGGCGTGAGCCGTGCCAGGCGGAGGAGAGCTGTGACCGCGCCCGTCGGCGGGCCGGGCACCCGTCGGTCGATCGCCGCGCAGCTCCGCCTGCTGGGCGTACGCCCCGGATCGACGGTGCTGGTGCACGCCGGGATGCGCCCGCTGGGCTACGTCTGCGGCGGACCGCAGGCGCTGGCGCTGGCGCTGCGTGACGCGCTCGGCCCGGACGGCACGATCGTGGTACCCACCCACACCCCCGACAACAGCGACCCCGCGCAGTGGCGCAACCCGCCGGTGCCGGTGGACTGGTGGCCGCTGATCCGCGCCGAGATGCCCGGCTTCGACCCGGCGGTCACGCCGAGCCGGCACATGGGCGTGTTCGCCGAGACGGTCCGCTGCTGGCCCTCGGCGATGCGTAGCACGCATCCCCACGTGTCGTTCACCGCGCTCGGGCCGACGGCCGAGCAGGTGGTGGCGGGGCACGAACTGGCCGACATGCTCGGCGAGGGCTCGCCGCTGGCCCGGCTCTACGACCTGGACGCCGACGTGCTGCTGCTCGGAGTCGACCACAGCGTCAACACCTCGCTGCACCTGGCCGAGTACCGCCGTCCCGCCCTGGTCCGCGAGCGACTGGGCGCGGCGGTGCGGACTGCCGACGGCGGCCGGGAATGGGTGTGGTGGCAGGACGTCCGGCTCGACGGAAGCGACTTCGGCGCGCTGGGCCGGGACCTCGACGCCACGACGGTGGTCCGCGTCGGCCCGGTGGGCGCCGGGACGGCGAGGCTGGTACGCCAGCGGGCGACGGTCGACTTCGCGGTGCGGTGGTTCGCCCGCAACAGACGGACGGAGGACATATGACGGTGAGCGCCGGGGACTACCTGAGGGTGGTGACCGAGACGATGTCCCGGGTGGCCGCCAGCCAGGCCGAGGCCGTGGGCCGGGCCGCCGACCTGATCGCCGAGGCGGTACGCGCCGACGGGGTGGTGCACGCCTTCGGCACCGGGCACTCGGAGGCCCTCGCCATGGAGATCGCCGGCCGGGCCGGCGGGCTGGTACCCACCAACCGGATCGCCCTGCGGGACCTGGTGCTGCTCGGCGGCGAGCCGGCCGACGTGCTCGGGCCGCTGCTGGAACGGGACCCGGCGGTGGCGCACCGGCTCTGGGCGTTGGCTCCCGTACGGCCCGCCGACATCTTCGTGCTCGCCTCGAACTCCGGGGTCAACGGCGCGATGGTCGAGTTCGCCACGCTGCTCAAGGAGCGGGGTCACCAGCTGGTGGCGATCACCTCCGCACAGCATTCCGGCCGGATGACCTCCCGCCACCCGTCCGGGCGCAAGCTGGCCGACCTCGCCGACGTGGTGCTCGACAACGGCGCCCCGTACGGCGACGCGACGCTGCCGCTGCCCGACGGGGGCGCGGTCGGCGCGGTCTCCTCGATCACGGCCGCGCTGCTGGCCCAGCAGGTCACCGTGGAGGTGGTGGCCCGGCTGCTCGCGGCGGGTGAGCGGCCTCCGGTCTACCTGTCGGCGAACATCCCGGACGGGGACGCGCACAACAATGCGCTGGAGGCCCGGTACGTGGGTCGGATCCGTCGCGGGTCCTGACATTGCCGCACGATGAACGGCAGGTGTCGTGAGCCTGTTTCACGCTCGGTCGTGTGGGGCATTGGCGTTGCTGCCGGCGGCCGGGACCGCCGGCAGTACCGTCTCACCGGAGGTAGCGCGTGTCCAAGGAGACCGAGAAGCAACGCTGGCAGCGCAACTTCGCCGACCTGCTCCAGGAGTTGCGGGTCGCCCAGACCGGCGTGCAGATCCTCTTCGCCTTCCTGCTCACCCTGCCGTTCAGCAACGGGTTCACCCGGACCAGCGAGTTCCAGCGCGACGTCTACATCGTCGCCCTGCTCGCCGCGGCCGCCGCCACCGCGATGATCATTTCGCCGGTGGCGTTCCACCGGGCGCTGTTCCGCCAGGGGCGCAAGCCGGAACTGGTGCGGTTCGCGCACCTCATGGCGACCGGCGGCCTCGCCTTCATGCTGATCGCCATGGTCAGCGCGGTGCTGCTGATCACCGACTTCGTGCTGGACCGGCCGATCGCCTTCGTGTTGAGCGCGCTGGCCGGGCTCTGGTTCCTCGTCTTCTGGGTGATCCTGCCGTTCGCCCGCCGCAACTGGGGTGACGACGACATCGACGACGAGGACGACGACCCGGACACGCTCAGCGTGGGCTGATCTTCGTCGATGTTCCCGCCACGCTACCCCTGGGTAACAACCGGGGGTAGCGTGGCGTTAGTCGCACACGTCGAGCAGCCGCACCGAGCTTCGAGGGGGCAGCCGTGACCACGACACAGGACGGCCGACCGGCACCGGACGGCCCCGAATCCGGTCCTGCCCCCGAACCCGGTGCCTCGGCCGGCACCGCCGCGCCGCTGCCCGCCGAGGCGGGCCAGGTCTCGGAGAAGGAGGCCCGCCGAGTCGCCGAGGCCGCCCGCGAGTCCACCTGGGACCGTCCCAGCTTCGGCAAGGAACTGTTCCTCGGCCGGTTCCGGCTCGACCTCATCGACCCGTGGCCGCGCTCCGACCCGGACGACGTGGCCCGCGCTGAGGAGTTCCTCGGCCAGCTGCGCTCCTTCGTCACCTCCGAGGTGGACGGCGCGGCCATCGAGCGGGACGCCTCCATCCCCGACTCCGTCTTCCACGGTCTCGCCGACCTCGGCGCGTTCGGCATGAAGATCGACCGGAAGTACGGCGGCCTCGGGCTGAGCAACCTGCACTACTGCCGGGCCCTGATGCTGGCCGGCTCGGCCAGCCCGGCGATCGGCGCGCTGCTCTCGGCCCACCAGTCGATCGGCGTGCCGCAACCGCTGAAGATGTTCGGCACCGCCGAGCAGAAGCAGCGTTTCCTGCCCCGACTCGCCGCAGGGGAGGTCTCCGCGTTCCTGCTCACCGAGCCGGACGTCGGCTCCGACCCGGCGCGCCTCGCCACCACCGCCGAACCGACCGACGACGGCACCGGTTACCGGCTCAACGGCGTGAAACTCTGGGCCACCAACGGCACCGTGGCCACCCTGCTGGTGGTGATGGCCCGGGTGCCCGCCACCGAAGGTCGACGCGGCGGCATCACCGCGTTCGTGGTGGACGGCGACAGCGCCGGCATCACCGTGGAACGGCGCAACGAGTTCGTCGGCCTGCGCGGCCTGGAAAACAGCCTGACCCGTTTCCACGACGTCTTCGTGCCCGCCGAGAACGTCATCGGCGGCGAGGGCAAGGGCCTCAAGATCGCCCTGACCACGCTGAACACCGGCCGGCTCTCCCTACCGGCCATGTGCGTGGGCGCCGGCAAGTGGGCGCTGCACGTGGCCCGGGGATGGGCCGCCGACCGCGTCCAGTGGGGACGACCGGTGGGCGAGCACGAGGCCGTCGCCCAGAAGCTCTCCTTCATCGCCGCGACCACGTACGGCATGGAGACCATGCTCGACCTGTGCTGCCTGCTCGCCGACGACGACCGCAACGACATCCGGATCGAGGCGGCGCTGGTCAAGCTCTACGCCAGTGAGATGGCCTGGAAGATCGCCGACGAGCTGGTCCAGATCCGGGGCGGGCGCGGCTACGAGACCGCCGACTCGCTGGCCGCCCGCGGCGAACGCCCGGCCAACGTCGAGCAGGTGCTCCGCGACCTGCGCATCAACCGGATCTTCGAGGGCTCCACCGAGATCATGCACCTGCTGATCGCCCGGGAGGCCGTCGACGCCCACCTGTCGGTGGCCGGCGACATCATCGACCCGGAGGCGGGGCTCGGCCGCAAGGCCCGCGCCGGCGCCCGAGCGGGAGCGTTCTACGCGCGGTGGCTGCCGACCCTCACGGTCGGCAAGGGCCAGAGCCCATCGGCGTACGCCGAGTTCGGCCCCCTCGCCGGCCACCTGCGCCAAGTGGAACGCTCCTCGCGCAAGCTGGCCCGTTCGACGTTCTACGCGATGTCCCGTTGGCAGGGAAAGATGGAGCGCAAGCAGGCGTTCCTCGGGCGCATCGTGGACATCGGCGCGGAGCTGTTCGCGATGTCCGCCGTCTGCGTCCGCGCGTCCGCCGAACGTGACTCCCACCCGGAGAACGTCGAGCTGGCCGACCTGTTCTGCCGGCAGGCCCGCGTTCGGGTGGACGCGCTGTTCGCCGCCCTCTGGGACAACACCGACTCGGTCGACACCGCCGCCGCCAAGCGGATCCTCGCAGGCCGCTACGCGAGCGTGGAGGAGGGCGTCGTCACCCCGTCCGCCGAACTGCCCTGGGTGGCCCGCTGGGAGCCCGGCCCGTCCACCGCCGAGGACGTCCGCCGCCGTATCCCCCCGAAACCGTAACGTTCGCGACAGGTCCCCCGCCCCATCGGCGGGGACGATCGCGGCGTTGGCAGGGAGATCGTGCTCGATCCTGGATCCAGTGGCATCCCTCCGACCCCGAGGCCACTACTTCCTGGTTCGAGCACGATCGCGGCTCGGCTCGGCGCGGCTCGGCTCGGCGCGGCTCGGCTCGGCGCGGCGCGGCGCGGCGCGGCGCGGCTCGGCTCGGGGCGCGGGTCGGGGCGGCGCGGCGCGGGTCGGCGCGGCGCGGCGCGGGTCGGGGCGGCGCGGGTCGGGGCGGCGCGGGGCGCGGGTCGGGTCGGGGCGGGGCACGTCAGCGGGCGACCGCCCAGGCCAACACCCCGGCCAGGATCAGACCGTTGAGCACGGCCAGCGCGAGGTACGCGGCGGGCGGGATCTTCTTGCCCCGGCGGACGAAGGAGACCAGCACGGCGGCGTAGCCGAGCAGCAGGACGGCGATGACGATCAGGAAGTAGAACACCCGACGACCTTAACGGCCTGCACCCGCCCCTCCGAGCCGCCGCCACACCCCCGCCCCCGCGCCCCCCGCCCCCGCGGCCCGGGTCCGGTGTCCGCGCCGATCTTGCACTTTCGGTCGTCAACTCGGCACGGTATGCCCCTTTAGTCACCACAGAAAGTGCAAGATCGCGAGGTGGTCACCGCCCGACCTCGTCGATCATGGAGTTGTGGTGCCTGTTATGGGGGTTGACGGGTGCTTTGTCGCCCACCAGAACTCCATGATCGACGGGCGAGGGTGCGGGCGGGGTGGGGCGGACGTGGGGGTGGGGGTGAGGGCGCGCCCGTGGGCGGGGGCTTGGGCGCGGCTGGGTGAGGGTGACGGTCGGCGTGAGGGCGTGTGGCGGGGGTGAGGGTGACGGTCTCGGCGTGAGGGCACGTGGCGGGGGCGAGGGCGTGGGCGCGTGGGGAGGGCGCGTGGGGAGGGCGAGAGCGTGGGCGCGGGTGGGCGCGTGGCGGGGGCGTGGGCGCGTGGCGAGGGCGAGGGCGTGGGCCCGGGTGGGCCCGGGTGGGCCCGGGTGGGCGCGTCGAGGGTGCGTCGAGGGCGCGTGGCGAGCGCGAAGGTGGGCGTGCGGGCGTGAGGTGAGGGCTGGGGTTAGCGGGATTTGTGGCGGAGGCCTAGGTGGCGTAGTTCCAGGGCGGCCAGGGCGTCGACGGTGTCGTCGTCGCCGCGTCGCCACGCCTCGGCGACGTCGGGCGCGATCCGGGTGAGGCGGCCCAGCGGTTGGGTGGCCAGCGCGCGCAGCGCGAGCAGGTCCCGTCCGGCGGGTACGGCGGCGAGCTTGGCGGCCGAGCCGGCGCGGCGCATCCAGCGCAGCCGCAGCGGCAGCCAACCGAAGAGCACCAGACCGAGCGGGAAGATCAGCACCGCGACGGCGAGGGCGAGGGCGAGTTGGTCGACGAGGTGCTGCTGCTCCCGGCCGGCGTCGGCGAGCCCTCGGGCGGCGTCGGCGGCGCGCTGGAAGGGCGCGGTCAGCTCGTCACCGACCAGCGGTACCCGGCGTACCTTGCCGCCGGCGTCGGCGAGGTTGTCGGCGAGGCCACTGCCCGCGCCCTCCAGCTTCTGCCCGGGTACGGCGAGCTTCTGCACCAGGTCGTGCAGCCAGAGGGCGGCGCGGATCGCGGCGTACACCCAGATGACGACGAGCAGGTCGGTGAGCAACTGACGGACGGCGGTCGGAAACCGATCGGCGTAGATCTTCACGTCGGACAGCGTGCCACGAACGACGACGGCCCGGCACCCGTCGATTCGGTGGCCGGACCGGAGGGCGGGAACCAGCCGTCGATCAGGCGAGCCGCAGGTCCACGAACGCGATGGTGTCGCCCGGTAGGACGTACCGTTCGGTCTCGACGAAGCCGTGGTGGCGGGCGAACCGCAGGCCCTCGTCGTTGGACGCCAGGACGACGGTTTCGATGGTCTGCGCGCCCAGCTCACGGGCCCGGGCCAGCCCGCGCTGGTAGATCTGCTCCCCGTAGCCGTGCCGGCGGCTCTCGGGTAGCACCCGGGCGATCACGGTCGCGGCGTCGGGTGCCGGGGGACGTACGGTCGAGCAGCCCACGGCGACCCCGTCGGCGTACGCGACCTCAAGGATGTGGCGCTGGGCGCGAGCGGCGATCTCGTCGGCCGACAGGGGCGCCGTCGGGATGATCGAGTTGTGGATGTGCTGCCAGTCGCGCAGCGCCGTCTCAGCGCCCGCGGACTGGACCGGCGTGAACCGAAGGCCCGTCATCGGACACAGGTCGGGCAGGTGCCGAAGATCTCCAGGGTGTGGCTGACGTCGGCGTACCCGTGCTCGGCGGCGACTCGGTCCGCCCAGCTCTCCACCGCCGGGCCGGCGACCTCGACCGTCCGCCCGCAGGCCCGGCAGACCAGGTGGTGGTGGTGGCCCTCGCTGCACCGGCGGTAGAGGTGCTCGCCACCGGGCGGGCGCATCACGTCGATCTCGCCCGCGTCGGCCAGCCCCTGGAGGGTGCGGTAGACGGTGGTCAGGCCGACCCGCTCGCCGCGCTGCCGGAGCATCGCGTGCAGATCCTGGGCGCTGTGGAAGCCCTCCATCTCGCCCAGCAGCGCGCTCACCGCCGAGCGCTGCCGGGTGTTGCGTACGGCGGCGTTGCTCTCGCTCATGATCCCTCCCCCGCGTGACTGACCGCGTCCGCCACGATGTGCGCGACGTGCTCGTCGACCAGGCTGTAGGCGATCTCCCGACCGCGCCGCGAGCCCCGCACCACGCCCGCCCCGCGCAGCACCCGCAGGTGCTGGGAGACCAGCGGCTGCGCGGCGCCCAGCTTCTCCACCAGCTCGTGCACGCACCGCTCGCCGTCGGCGAGTTCGCTGACGATGGCCAGCCGGATGGGCGCGGACAAGGCTCGGAGCAGTTCGCTGGCTCCGTCGAAACCCTCGTAGCCCGTTGCGCTGGTCATCTTGCAACGGTAACCAATACCACCGACATCCGCCGATCCGGCACGGCTAGTCCAGCACGACCTCGTGCGGCTCCAGGGCTGGTACGAGCGCCGGCGCGGTGCGGCGGTGCCGCCTACGCCAGATCGTCCCGGCGACGGCCATCACCAGGAAGGAGGCGATCGCCAGCAGTACCACCGAGGCCCCGGGCGGGGTGTCGGCGCTGGCGGCCACCCAGACACCCGAGCCGGCGGCGAGGAACCCGAGCGCCATGGCGGCGGTCATCGTGCTGCGGAAGCCCCGGGTGACCTGCTGGGCGGCGGCCACCGGAACCACCATCAGCGCGCTGATCAGCAACACGCCGACGGCCCGCATCGCGATGGTGACCGTGACCGCGGTGGTGACCGCGATCAGCAGGTTGAGCGTGCGCACCGGGAGGCCGGAGACGCGGGCGTACTCCTCGTCGTGGCTGATCGCGAAGAGCGCCGGTCGCAGGGCGATCATGGTGATCAGGATCGCCGCACCGAGCACTCCGACGGTGATCAGGTCGTTGGTCGAGGTGGAGAGCAACGATCCGAACAGGTAGGCGTTGAGGTTGGCGCTCGTCGCGTCCGAGAGGCCGACCAGCAGGACGCCACCGGCGATGCCGCCGTAGAAGAGCAGGGCCAGGGCCAGATCGCCGGAGGTACGCCCGCGGGCGCGGACCAGCTCGATGGTGATCGCGCCGACGGTGGCGACGATCACCGCCACCAGCACCGGTGAGCGGTTCAGGAGCAGGCCTGCGCCGACACCCGTCAACGCCACGTGGCCGATGCCGTCGCCGATCAGCGTCAGTCGGCGCTGCACCAGGTAGATGCCGAGCGCCGGAGCGGCCAGGCCGATCACCAGCGCGCCGATCAGGGCACGCTGCATGTAGGGGTACTGGAAGAGTTCCATCGTTAGTTGCTCCACAGCCCGGCGGGCTCGTCGGGACCGTGCGGGTGCACGTGGTCGTGGTCGGGCTCGGCGTGGTGGCCGGCCGGGTCCGGGACCGGGCCGTCGTGACAGATGCCGCCCTGGTGGACGACGACCGCCCGGCTGATCACCGGTCGCAACGGGCCCAGCTCGTGGGCCACCAGCAGCACCGTCCCGCCGTCGGAGACGAAGTCGCGCAACGCGCCCGCGAACGCCTCCTGGCTGGCCGCGTCCACCCCGGCGGTGGGCTCGTCGAGGATCAGCAACTCCGGCTTACCGGCCAGCGCGCGGGCGATCAGGGTGCGCTGCTGTTGACCGCCGGAGAGGGTGGACACCGGATCGGTGGCCCGGTCGGCGAGCCCGACCGCCCGCAGCGCCGCGTCGACGGCGGCCCGGTCGGCGGCGCCGGGCGGGCGCAGGATGCCCCGGCGGGCCAGCCGGCCGGAGGCCACCACCTCACGGACGGTGGCGGGCACGCCCGACCCGGCGCCGAGGCGCTGCGGGACGTACCCGATGCGCTGCCACTGGCGGAACTGGCGCAACGGCCGGTCGAAGAGGGTGATCGAGCCGGAGCTGAGCGGCACCAGGCCGAGGATCGTGCGGATCAGCGTGGACTTGCCGGAGCCGTTGGCGCCGAGCACCGCGACCACCTCCCCGGCGGTCACGGTGAACGAGACGTCCCGGAGCACGGTGCGGCCGTCGTAGCCGACCGCGCCGTGTTCGACGGTGATGACAGGGGTGCTCATGAGCAGCTCAACGCCGTCCGCAGGGTCCGCAGGTTGGTACGCATCACCGAAAAGTAGTCGGCGTCGCTGCCCGCTGCGAGTCCTTCGATCGGATCGAGCACCGCGGTCTTCGCGCCGACCTGACCGGCGATGGTCTCGGCGACCTTCGGGCTGACCAGCGCCTCGAAGAAGATCGTGGTGGCGTGGTGCTCCTTCGCCTCCTCGATGACCTGGGCGAGCCGCTGTGGCGAGGGCTCGACGTCGGGGCTGAGCCCGGTGATGCCGACCTGGTCGAGGCGGTAGCGGTCGGCGAGGTAGCCGAACGCGGTGTGGCTGGTCACGATCTCGCGTCGCTGGCAGGTCGCCAGGCCCTTGGTGAACTCGCCGTCGAGGGTGGTCAGGTCGGCGCGCAGGGCCGCGGCGCGGGCGGTGTAGTCGGCGGCGTGCTTCTCATCGACCGTGCCGAGCTGTTGGGCGAGCTTGTCGCCGATGGTGGCGAGCCGGATCGGGTCGAGCCAGACGTGCGGGTCCTTGGCGTGCCCGTGCCCCTCCTCGCCCTCCTCGTCGCCCTCGTGGTTGTGGCCGCCGGCGCTCGCGTCCATCAGCGGCTGCACGCTGGCCACGTCGAACACGGGTGCGTCGTCGTCCTGCGCGATCGCCTCGTCCACCGCGGGCTGGAAGCCCTTGAGGTAGACGATCAGCTCGGCTTCGGTGATGTCACCGACCTGGCGCGGGCTCAGCTCCAGGTCGTGCGGCTCGGCGCCGGGCTTGGCCAGGTTGGTGACGCGGACGGCGTCGCCGCCGACGCGCTCGGCGACGAACTGGAGTGGGTAGAACGCGGCCACCACATCGACCCGTTGGGGATCGGCGCCGGCCGGGCCGGCGGTGGAGCAGCCGGCGGCGGCGCCCAGGGCGATCAGGGCGGTCGCGGCGGCGGCCAGGACACGGGACGTGGTGCGGTTGCTCATGCCGCCAACTGTCCGTGGTAACGACAATGATTGTCAAAAACGCATGCTTGCATGTCAGAGCAGCTTCGCCAGGCCCACCGTCACCAGCAGAGTCAGCATCAGCAGTCGGACCACCCTCGTCTGCGGCGCCTGAACCGACCACGTGGTCGCCAACAGGACGATCAGGGCGGCGGCGAGGGCCAGCGTCAGCAGGCCGCCGACCACCCCCGGCGTGAAGAACGCCACCAGCACCACCACCAGGGTGAGCAGGAACACCGACGTCGGGTTCGCCCCGGCCAACCGGGCCAGCAGAGGGCGCTGCGTACGCTGCATCCCACAGACTCTACGAGGAGGAACCCCCGGTGCTGGTGACCAACCGGTTCGTGGTCGACGTCGATGTCGCCGACGGCTTCACCGAACGGGCGCACGCCGCCCTCACCGCGCTGGCCGCCTGCCCCGGCTACCTGCGCGGCCAACTCGTCCGGGCCCTGGACGACCCCCGGTACTGGTCCCTGGTTACCGAGTGGGAGACGGTCGGCACCTACCGGCGGGCGCTGGGCGGCTTCGAGGTCAAGGTGAGCGCGGTGCCGTTGCTCGCCGAGTCGGTCGACGAGCCGTCCGCGTACGAGGCGCTGGCCAGCGCCGCGCCGGGCGGAGCCGTGGTGGTCGCCGAGAGTGATCGGGCCGCAGGTCCTTACCGCTGAGACTCGGGCACTACCCTGCTCCTATGACCGCACCCGCCCCGCCGCCCGGTCCCGGTGTGGCTCCGCCCTTCGCCGCGCCTCCCACCGAGGGGCGTCGTACCCGGCTCTGGATCGGACTCGGCGTCGGCGCCCTCGCCGTGCTGCTCTGCTGCGGCGGGGGTGGCACGGCCATCGTGGGCCTGGCCGTGAGCGGCGTGCAGGCGGTACGCGAGCAGGGCCGCACGGTGACCGGCGACTACTACCAGGCGCTCGTCGAGCGCAACTACGGCCGGGCGTACGACCAGCTCTGCGACGACGCGCAGCGGCGCGAGTCCCGCCCCGAGTTCGAGCGGCGGGCGGCCGCCGAGCCGCAGGTCACCGCGTTCCGGGTGGGTGAGGTGGACACCACCAACCTCACCGTGCCGGTGGACGTGACCCTGGACGGCGGCGACCGGGAGCGTCAGCAGGTCAGCCTGGGTCAGGACGGTCAGACCGGTGGCATGGAGGTCTGCGGGGTGAGCTGACCCGCCCCCGGTATTCTGCTGGGCTCGGGGCGACGGTGGTCGTACCGTTGTTCCGAACCGACCGTTCCATCCACATCTCGCCCCCGCCGACCGCCAGCCGGCGTAGGAGGAAACATGCCAGCCGACCGTATCGACGCCGTCGTCAGCCTCGCCAAGCGCCGAGGCTTCGTCTTCCCCTCCAGCGAGATCTACGGAGGCACCCGGTCGGCGTGGGACTACGGTCCGCTCGGCGTGGAGCTGAAGGAGAACGTCCGCCGGCAGTGGTGGAAGACCATGGTCCAGCAGCGCGACGACGTCGTCGGCCTCGACTCCGCGGTGATCCTGGCCCGCAAGGTATGGGAGGCGTCCGGCCACATCGCCGAGTTCGTCGACCCGCTCACCGAGTGCCAGTTCTGCCACAAGCGGTTCCGGGCGGACCACATCGAGGAGGCGTACGAGGCCAAGCACGGCCACGCGCCCACCTCGCTCGCCGAGGTCAACTGCCCCAACTGCGGCAACAAGGGCACCTTCACCGAGCCGAAGATGTTCAACGGCCTCATGAAGACGTACCTGGGCCCGGTGGAGAGCGACGAGGGGATGCACTACCTGCGCCCGGAGACCGCGCAGGGCATCTTCGTCAACTACAAGAACGTCGAGACGGTCGCCCGCAAGAAGCCCCCGTTCGGCATCGCGCAGACCGGCAAGTCGTTCCGCAACGAGATCACCCCGGGCAACTTCATCTTCCGGACCCGCGAGTTCGAGCAGATGGAGATGGAGTTCTTCGTCGAGCCGGGCACCGACGAGCAGTGGCACGAGTACTGGCTCCAGGAGCGCTGGAACTGGTACCTCGACCTCGGCCTGTCGGCGGACAATCTGCGCCTGTACGAGCACCCCGCCGAGAAGCTGTCGCACTACTCGAAGCGCACCGTCGACATCGAGTACCGGTTCCAGTTCGGCGGGACCGAGTTCGCCGAGCTGGAGGGTGTCGCCAACCGCACCGACTTCGACCTCTCCACGCACAGCAAGCACTCCGGCGTCGACCTGTCGTACTTCGACCAGACCAAGAGCGAGCGCTGGATGCCGTACGTCATCGAGCCGGCCGCCGGTCTGACCCGGGCGGTGCTCGCCTTCCTGCTCGAGGCGTACGACGAGGACGAGGCCCCGAACACCAAGGGTGGCGTGGACAAGCGCACGGTGATGCGGTTCGACCCGCGCCTGGCCCCGGTCAAGGTGGCGGTGCTGCCGCTGTCGCGTAACGAGGCGCTGTCGCCCAAGGCGAAGGACCTCGCCGCGCTGCTGCGCAAGCGTTGGGTGGTGGAGTTCGACGACTCGCAGGCCATCGGCCGCCGCTACCGCCGGCAGGACGAGATCGGCACCCCGTTCTGCGTGACCGTCGACTTCGACACCCTGGACGACAACGCCGTGACGGTCCGGAACCGGGACACCATGGGTCAGGAGCGCGTCTCCCTGGACCAGGTCGAGCGGTACCTCATCGAGCGCCTCCCCGGCTGCTGACGTGTAAGGAAGGGCCCCTTCTTAACGCCTCAGGTATAGGAGGGGCCCCTTCCTAACTCTGCTGCTGCGAGCTGAACCGAGCGGAGTCGTGTCGGCCGTCGTACTCGATCAGGTCCTGGCATTTTCCGGGTCGGCCGGATCGACCCGGACCCGGAGCGTGGCTCCGACGCCCTGCCGGGACTCGTACGCGTCCTCGACAGTTCGTCGAATGCGGTCCGGATGACGTCGGAGCTGCGCTGGCGTCACGTGCAGAACTAGGACACCGTGCCGGCTCAGCTCGTTGTGCCGCTCCAGCGTCCGAGCCCAGTCACTCGGGCTGAAGTGGTACTCCTGTGAATCGACCTCCAGCGCCACCGCCGAATCGGGCAGGTACCCGTCCGGCGTCGGCAATACCGCCCCGTCGAGTGTGCGAAGGCGAGGATTCCAGCGAATCCGCGGCAGGATCGGGCTGTCTGCCAGGCACTCACGCAGCTCCGCCTCCGGAGCTGACCGGGTGCCGGCCACGACCTCCGCGTACGCCATCCTGACCAGCGCGGTGCGACTGCGCCGCGCCCGGCGGATCTCCTCGTCCAACCTGCGTAGGTCGGTGAACCCGCGCTGGATGGACTCGGCGACGACGGCCCGCACAGGGCGAAGCTGCCCAAGGTCACGGGCCGCGTCCACCACCGCCCGCGCTGGCGAACAAACGGGGTAGGGCGCGCTCGAACGCGGCCGGCTGTCCAGTGCCAAGGCTCGCCGAACAACGGCGTAGCCCGCCGACCGACGCCGCGCGTAGTGCGGCACGACCAGGTGTACGTCGGTGTTACGCGGAATCTGCCGGAACCCATACCAGGTGAGCGCGGCCAAGCTGGTCAGCTGCGCCTGCGGCCCGGCGTAGAGCGCGGCGGAGATCCGCCGTTGTTCATCGGTCAGCATGCCCGTGAACAGGGCGTACGTCGCTGGCAGGACGCGTTGCCACTGGCCGCGCCGGGCCTGGCGGTAGAGGTACATGTCGTTGTAGCCGGCGGCGAGCAACTGAGCCCGGGTGGCGATCTGCTGCTGCCGCTCGACCACTGCCGCCAGCTCGGGTGGATGTTCACGCATGAGGGGCAGCCTGACTGCGGGAAGCAGCCCGCGTCATGCCCTGCCGTACGGCCTGTGGAAACTCCGGCGGGGTGTGGATAACTCCGTTGATCATGCGGCGGTGTGATATGCGTCGTGTGAGGAAGGGGCCCTTCCTATGCGCTAGGCGGTAAGGAGGGGCCGTTCCTTACACTTGTGCGGTGACCGTGCCCGCGCTGCGCCCGCTGACCCTCGGGCCGTACCAGGTGTCACCGCCGGTGGTGCTCGCGCCGATGGCCGGGATCACCAACATTGGCTTCCGCCGGCTCTGCCGTGAGCAGGGCGGCGGCATCTACGTCTGCGAGATGATCACGACCCGGGCGCTGGTCGAGCGGAACCCGAAGACGCTGCGCATGATCGCCTTCGGCGACGACGAGCAGCCACGCAGCCTCCAGCTCTACGGCACCGACCCGGAGATCACCGCCGCCGCCGTGCGGATCGTCGTCGAGCGGAACCTGGCCGACCACATCGACCTCAACTTCGGCTGCCCCGTACCCAAGGTCACCCGGCGGGGCGGTGGCGCGGCGCTGCCGTGGCGGCGCCGGCTCTTCGCCCGCCTGGTGAAGGCCGCGGTGGACGCCGCCGCACCCTCCGGCGTGCCGGTCACGGTCAAGATGCGCAAGGGCATCGACGACGACCACCTGACGTACGTCGAGGCCGGGCTCGCCGCGCAGGAGGCCGGCGTCGCCGCGGTGGCCCTGCACGGGCGTACGGCCTCGCAGCGCTACTCGGGCACCGCCGACTGGGACGCGATTGCCACCCTGAAGCAGGCCCTGGACGTGCCGGTGCTCGGCAACGGCGACATCTGGGAGGCCGACGACGCGCTGCGGATGGTCGCCCACACCGGCGTCGACGGCGTGGTCGTGGGTCGCGGCTGCCTGGGACGGCCGTGGCTCTTCGCCGACCTGGAGGCCGCCTTCACCGGTCGGCCGGAGCGGCGGCTGCCCACCCTCGGCGAGGTGGCGGTGACCATGCGCCGGCACGCCGAGCTGCTGGTCGACCAGTTCGTGGCGGGCGCTCGCAACCCGGCCCGGGGTGAGCGGGACGGCTGCACCGACTTCCGCAAGCACGTCGCCTGGTACCTGAAGGGTTTCCCGGTCGGCGGCGACCTGCGCCGCTCGCTGGCGATGATCGAGAGCCTGGCCCAGCTCGACGACCTGCTCGGCAAGCTCGACCCGGCAGAGCCCTTCCCGCTGACCGCGCTGGGTCAGCCGCGCGGGCGTACCAACTCGCCGGGCAAGGTCGCCCTGCCGGACGGCTGGCTGGCCAGCCGGGACGACGACACCGTCCCCGAGGGCGCCGAGATGGACGACTCCGGCGGCTGACGGCCGGCGGCGGAGGCGCGCTCCGCGACAGACCTGACGACATGCGAACAAGGGCCGGACCCCGGGTGCGGGGTCCGGCCCTTGTCGGTGGTGCGGGTCGCGGGTCAGCTGGTGGCGTAGCCGCGGGTGGCGATCCAGTCGGCGAGGTGCTCGATGGTGATCTGGTACGAGGCGGTGTCCGGGTTGGCGGAGTCGGCGATCGTGACGACGTTGCCGTTGTCGCGGTAGCCGGTCACGCTGATGTAGTGCCCGCCCTCGTAGGAGTGGGTGTTGCCGTCGGTGTCGGTGCTGGTGCCGGCGATGTTGGCGACCACGGCCCGACCGTCGTCCACGGTCTTGACCACGTCGGCGCGCAGCGTGTCGGTCTGCTTGGCGTCAGCGTCGGGGCTGCTGATCTCCACCGACCGGTAGGCGTCGGCCTTGCCGGTCTCCTTGTTCAGCACCGGGGTGATGTCGTTGATGCTGTTGGTGCCGGCCTCGGTGGTGCCCATCTCCTTGGCCATGGCGTCCACGTCGATGTTCTTACCCTGCACGCTCAGCGCGTTACGGGTAGCGGCGGGGCCGCAGTAGTAGAAGTTCGGCTGCGCCTCGTACCGCACGCCGAGCTCCCGCTCACCGTGACCCTTGCGGTCGGAAACCGTCTGGGTGCTGGGCTTGGCGTCGGACATGGCGTACGCGGCGGTCACCGGACCAGCGATCGCTCCACCGGTGAAGGCGAGGCCAGCGGCGGTCAGGGCGGTCTTACGAATCAGATCGGTACGCATGATGGCGTGCTCCTCTGCTTCATCGGGGGATACGCACTCGGCACACGGGGGTGTGCCGGACGGAAGTTCTTGGGGATCGGCCCGGCGACCCGGCGGGGCCTGCTCGGGGGTGTCCCGGAGGGTGGTGCAACGGTCCGGGCCAGCGGATCATTCCCGCCGGGGAACCGGGTACGGCCGGTGGTGCTCGGCCGTGCGGGGATGTAACGACGCCGACCTGGCGGGTGTTCCCGGCGGGGGCTGCCCGCGAGCCGGCGTGGCGGTGCTCGGTGGTGCGGGGGGTGTAACGACGCCGACCTGGCGGGTGTTCCCGGCGGGGGCTGCCCGCGAGCCGGCGTGGCGGTGCTCGGTGGTGCGGGGGGTGTAACGACGCCGACC
>NZ_JBFAMS010000020.1:57150-100607 GCF_040656575.1 Micromonospora sp. NPDC049801
CCTGGCGGGTGTTCCCGGGGGCCGCGACCCGGGGTCGCGGTGGCATGGGAGGTATAACGATCCCGCCCCGCCCG
Source organism: Micromonospora sp. NPDC049801 (assembly GCF_040656575.1). Taxonomy (NCBI): domain Bacteria; kingdom Bacillati; phylum Actinomycetota; class Actinomycetes; order Micromonosporales; family Micromonosporaceae; genus Micromonospora; species Micromonospora sp. NPDC049801. The sequence goes on from NZ_JBFAMS010000020.1 coordinate 57,225, forward strand.
CGATTCCGCCGCCGGGGTGTCGTCCGCCACGGGACGATCGCACCACGGCCGCCCAAACCGCCCGCCCGGACCGGATGTTCCGCCGCCAACCGTGGTGATCGACTCGACGTCGGGGATGTTGGGGTATCCGGGTGGGCGGGACACCCCGATATCGGCGAACCCGAGTCGATCATCCCCCGGACTAGGTGCCGTGTCGTCAGCGTTCGGCGGTGTCTGCCTTGGCGGCGGGGCGCTGGCCCGGGATGGTCGGAATGGCCGGCCAGGGGATCTCGGGGCTGCGGTGGAAGGTGATCCCTGCGGTGGACCAGCGCGGGCCGTGTCCGGCCAGCCGGTCCCGGAAGCCGGCCCAGTCGTGCGTCGCCCGGGGCGACCAGCCCAGCTCGGCGATGGCGGGGAGCCGGGGGAGCAGCAGGAACTCGATGTCGGCCAGCGAGGTGACCGATTCGGTCCACAGCGGGGCCTCCACGCCGAGGACGGCCGTGCTGGGCACGCCGTCGACGTGTGTGCCCGGATCCCAGTCGTACGCGCGGCGTACGTCGATGAGGCCGGCCCAGTCGTGCCCGATCGGGGTCTCGTCGGCGTACTTCATGTCCAGGTACGCGTGGTTGCCGGGGGAGACGATCAGTCGGGCGCCCCGGCGGACGGCGTCGGCGGTGGTGGGGTCGTCGGTGTCCGTACCCCACCACTGCAGGACCCGCCCGTCGACGTGGGCGGCCGGGGCGAGCTGATGCCAGCCCACCACGGTCTTGCCGGTGTCGGCGACGAGTCGCTGCGCCCTCTGCACGAAACCGGTGTAGACCTCGCCCTTGACCTTGAACGCCTCGTCGCCGCCGATGTGCAGCCACGGCCCCGGGGTGAGGGCGGCGACCTCACCGAGTACGTCGGCGATGAAGTCGTACGTCTGCTCGTCGGCCGGGTCGACGTAGCTGAAACCGACCTCGGTGCCGGTGTACGGCGCGGGCGCGACCTTGTCCGGCGCGAGGCGCGGGTACGCGACGAGCGCCGCGTTGGTGTGGCCCGGAAGGTCGATCTCCGGGACGACGGTGACGTGCCGGGCGGACGCGTACGAGACGATCCGCCGGTAGTCGGCCTTGGTGTAGTGCCCGCCGGGGCCGCCGCCGACCTCGCTCGCCCCGCCGACGGTGGCGAGCCTCGGCCAGGAGTCGACGGCGATGCGCCAGCCCTGATCGTCGGTGAGGTGCAGGTGCAGGTGGTTGAGCTTGTAGCGGGCCAGGTGGTCGATCACCCGCAGGACGTCCTCGACGGCGAAGAAGTGTCGGGCCACGTCGAGCATCGCGCCCCGGTACGGGAAGCGGGGACGGTCCAGGATCGTGCCGCCGGGCAACGCCCAGCGGGCAGCCATCGGCGTCGGGCTCTCCACGGCGGCCGGGAGGAGCTGCCGGAGCGTCTGGACGCCGTAGAAGAGACCGGTGGCGGTCGCGGCGATGACGCGTACCCCGGTGGTGGTCACGTCGAGCCGGTAGCCCTCCGCCCCGAGGTCGGCGCTCTCGCCGGGGGTGGGGGGCGTCGTCGGGGTCGTGCCGGCCAGGGTGAGCGTCACCGTGCCGGTCGACTCCGTCGCGAGGGTGTCGGCGACGGGCAGCGGGAAGCCGGTCGCCGGGCGCAGCAGCTGGGCCAGGTGGTCGGCCACCTCCCGGGCGCCCGGGTGGGCGGTGACCCGGATGGCGGTGTCCCCGTCGAGCACGAACGTCACCCCCGGGTCCGCGTCGAGGAGTTCCGGTGCCGGCACGACGTTGTCGAGGCCGACCGGCGGGGCGAGCAGGTCGTCACCGGCCGCCCGAGCGGCGAGCGCCGCCAGGTCACCGGCCTCCGGCTGGTGCGCGGGCAGCGCGATCCCGTCGGCGGCGGCGGGGTGAGCGGCGGTGCTCGGGTCCGGGGTGGGGGAGGAGATCGGGAGGGAGGACACGACGACGGCTCCGGAAGGGGTTATTTCGCGTCGGATATGGCAAAAGCGAGCTTCGGCAGATCCAGTGGCGTCAACAATACGAGGACCGGGGATATTGCGTGATTGTGCGCGTGGAAGCGTTCCCAAAAACCGGTACGAACGCGGATAGTCGTGATAGCTGTGCCTATTGTCACCGAACGGTCCCAGGCCACCCGATCTTCGCTTAACCTTCGCCCTGAACCTTCGTTAAGTGTCAATCCGGCGCGCGTGGGAGGCTCTGGTGGCAGCGCAAGAGACCGACGAACACAAGTACGTCTACGACTTCTCCGAGGGCAACAAGGACCTGAAGGACCTGCTCGGAGGCAAGGGCGCCAACCTCGCCGAGATGACCAACCTCGGCCTGCCCGTGCCGCCCGGCTTCACCATCACCACCGAGGCGTGCCAGGCGTACCTCGCGACCGGCCGGGAGCCCGACGGCCTCGCCGGTCAGATCGAGGCGCACCTGCAGGCGCTGGAGCGCGAGATGGGCAAGCGTCTCGGCGACCCGGGCGACCCGCTGCTGGTGTCCGTCCGTTCCGGCGCGAAGTTCTCCATGCCCGGCATGATGGAGACCGTCCTCAACGTCGGCCTCAACGACCAGAGCGTGGTGGGGCTCGCCGCGCAGGCGGGCCAGAACGACCGCTTCGCCTGGGACTCGTACCGCCGACTCATCCAGATGTTCGGCAAGACCGTCTGCGAGGTGCCGGGCGAGGAGTTCGAGCACGCCCTCGACGAGATCAAGAGCGCCAAGGGTACGCACAACGACCTGGACCTGGACGCGGACGATCTGCGAGGGCTCGTCGACGCGTACAAGAAGATCTTCGCCAAGCACACCGGCCGGGAGTTCCCACAGCAGCCGCGTGAGCAGCTCGACCTGGCCATCCGCGCCGTCTTCGAGTCGTGGAACGCCGAGCGCGCGGTGCTCTACCGCCGCCAGGAGCGCATCCCGGCCGACCTCGGCACCGCCGTCAACGTGGTGACCATGGTCTTCGGCAACCTCGGCCCGGACTCGGGCACCGGGGTCGCGTTCACCCGGGACCCGGGCAGCGGCGCGCAGGGCATCTACGGCGACTACCTGGCCAACGCCCAGGGCGAGGACGTGGTGGCCGGCATCCGCAACACGGTGCCGTTGCAGGAGTTGGAGCGGCTGGACAAGTCCTCCTACGACGAGCTGTTGTCGATCATGGCCCGGTTGGAGGAGCACTACCGGGACCTGTGCGACATCGAGTTCACCATCGAGCGCGGCAAGCTGTGGATGTTGCAGACGAGGGTCGGCAAGCGGACGGCCGCCGCCGCGTTCGTCATCGCCGGGCAGCTCGTCGACGAGGGCCTGATCGACGAGGACGAGGCCCTGCACCGGGTCAACGGCGCGCAGCTCGCCCAGCTCATGTTCCCCCGCTTCCAGCTCGACCACGAGTTCGAGGCGGTCGCCACGGGCATCGGCGCGTCACCCGGCGCGGCGTCCGGCAAGGTGGTCTTCACCTCCGCGCGGGCCGTCGAGCTGGCCGCCGAGGGTGAGTCGGTGATCCTGGTCCGCCGGGAGACCAACCCGGACGACCTGAACGGCATGATCGCCGCGAAGGGCATCCTCACCTCGCGCGGCGGCAAGACCAGCCACGCCGCGGTGGTGGCCCGGGGCATGGGCAAGACCTGCGTCTCCGGCGCGGACGAGATCGACGTCAACGTGCCCGCGAAGCGGTTCACCGTGGCCGGGCAGACCGTCGACGAGGGCGACGTCGTCTCCATCGACGGCACCACCGGCAAGGTGTACCTGGGCGAGGTGCCGGTCATGCCGTCGGAGGTGGTGCAGTACTTCGAGGGCAGCCTCGACGACGAACACGTCGACAACCCGCTCGTCCGGGCCGTACACCGGATCATGACGCACGCCGACGGGAAGCGGCGGCTGGCGGTCCGCACGAACGCCGACACCGGCGCGGACGCGGCCCGCGCCCGGCGCTTCGGCGCCGAGGGCATCGGGCTGTGCCGCACCGAGCACATGTTCCTCGGTGACCGGCGCGAGCTGGTGGAGCGGCTGATCCTGGCCCGCGCCGAGGGTGAGCGCGGCGAGGCGCTGGCCGCGCTGCTGCCGATGCAGCGGGCCGACTTCGAGGAGATCTTCCGCGAGATGGACGGCCTGCCGGTCACCGTCCGGCTGATCGACCCGCCGCTGCACGAGTTCCTACCGCCGCTGGAACAGCTCGCGGTCAACGTGGCGGTCGCCCAGGAGCGCGGCGAGGACGTGGCCAAGGAGGAGGCGCTGCTCGCGGCCGTCCGGCGGATGCACGAGGAGAACCCGATGCTCGGGCTGCGGGGCGTACGCCTCGGCCTGGTCATCCCCGGCCTGTTCGCGATGCAGGTCCGGGCCATCGCCGAGGCCGCCGTCGCGGTCGTCCGCGCCGGCGGCAAAGCCTGCCCCGAGATCATGGTGCCGCTGGTCGGGGCCGTGCAGGAGTTGGAGACGGTACGCGCCGAGGCCGAGAAGATCATCGCCGAGGTGGTCGGGGACAGCGGCGTCGAGGTGCTGATCGGCACCATGATCGAGGTGCCCCGGGCGGCGCTGACCGCCGGTCAGATCGCCGAGGCCGCCGAGTTCTTCTCGTTCGGCACCAACGACCTGACGCAGATGGGCTGGGGCTTCTCCCGGGACGACGTCGAGGGCGCGTTCTTCTGGCGGTACCTGGAGCTGGGCATCTTCGGCATCTCGCCGTTCGAGTCGATCGACCGTGACGGCGTCGGCCGGCTGGTGCGGATCGCCGCCGAGGAGGGGCGGGCCGCCCGCCCCGGGCTGAAGCTCGGCGTCTGTGGCGAGCACGGCGGCGACCCCGACTCGGTGCACTTCTTCCACGAGGTCGGCCTGGACTACGTGTCCTGCTCACCGTTCCGGGTGCCGGTCGCACGCCTGGAGGCTGGCCGCGCGGCCGTGCAGACCGACGGCTCGGACAGTCGCTGACGCGTGACGCCGTGGCGGACCCGGGCGACCGGGCCGCCACGGCGCCCCACCACCCGTCGCCGCGTCGGGGGCACGTCAAGGAGCCGTGACGGGCGTAACCTTGGCTCGCTCGCAACGGCCGATTGTCTACGCCGTCGAACGGGAAGGGTGACTGAATGACAAGCGTCTGGGAGAGCCTCACCGTCGATGCCCGTGATCCGGCACGGTTGGCCCGCTGGTGGGCCGAGGCGCTCGGCTATCAGATCATTTCCGACAAGCCGAGTGGCGTGGAGATCCGCCAGTCGCCGGATCGGTCCCCCGCGATCTTCTTCGGCCCGGTCGCCGAGGGCAAGGTACGAAAGAACCGGCTCCACCTGGACCTGCGTCCCGCCGACCGGGAGGCCGAGGTCGAGCGCCTGGTCGACATGGGCGCCCGGCACGTCGACATCGGTCAGGGCGACGTGGAGTGGACGGTGCTCGCCGACCCGGAGGGCAACGAGTTCTGCGTGCTGCCTGAGCGCGAGGAGTGAGCCGGTTTTGCGAGCCCCGCAGTCGCGAACAACAGCGGCTGAGTGAAAGTGAGCGTTGATCCGGCCGACCGGTTGGTGGCGGAGCCGCCCAAGGACACCGGCCACCGCCGGTCGCCGTACGAGCGTGATCGTGCCCGGGTGCTGCACTCCGCCGCGTTCCGCCGGTTGGCCACCAAGACGCAGGTGCACACCGCCGGCACCGACGACTTCCTACGTACGCGGCTGACGCACTCGTTGGAGGTGGCCCAGATCGCCCGGGAGATGGGCGCCCGGCTGGGCTGTGACCCGGACGTCGTCGACGTCGCCGGGCTCGCCCACGACCTGGGGCACCCGCCGTTCGGGCACAACGGCGAGGCCGCGCTGGACCTGCTCGCGTCGCCCTGCGGCGGCTTCGAGGGCAACGCGCAGACGCTGCGGGTGCTGACCCGGCTGGAGGCCAAGGTGCTCGCCCCGGACGGGTCGTCCGCCGGGCTGAACCTGACCCGGGCGTCGCTCGACGCGATCGGCAAGTACCCGTGGCCGCGCCGCCCGGGGCAGCGCAAATTCGGGGTGTACGCCGACGACACGGCGGTGTTCGAGTGGCTCCGGGCCGGTGCGCCGGGAGACCGGCGCTGCCTGGAGGCGCAGGTGATGGACTGGGCCGACGACGTCGCGTACTCGGTGCACGACGTCGAGGACGGCATCCACGGCGGGTACGTCACGCTGCGTCCGCTGCTCGCCGACGCCGACGAACGGGCCGCGCTCTGTGCCGACGTGGCCGCCACGTACTCGGGGGAGTCCTCGGCCGATCTGGCCGAGGTGCTGGTCGCGTTGCTGGCCGACCCGCTGCTCGCCCCCCTCGCCGCGTACGACGGCAGCCATCGTGCCCAGGTCGCGCTGAAGGCGACCACGAGCGGGCTGACCGGCCGGTTCGTGTCGGCGGCGGTGGAGGCCACCGAGCAGCGGTACGGCCCCGGCCCGCACCGCCGGTACGCCGCCGACCTGGTGGTGCCGAGGCGGGTCCGGGCGCAGTGTGCGCTGCTCAAGGGCATCGCCCTGCGGTACGTGATGCGGCGCAGCGGGTTCCGGGGTCGCTACGAGCGCCAGCGGACGATGTTGGCCGAACTGGTGGCCGCGCTGGTGCGGCGGGCGCCGGACGGGCTTGATCCGATCTTCGCCCCGCTGTGGCGGGCCGCGCCCGACGACGACGCCCGGCTGCGCGTCGTGATTGACCAGGTCGCCTCGCTCACCGATCCGGCGGCGGTGAGCTGGCACACCCGTCTGGTGGACAGCTCGACTACTTAGGTTAGCCTAACTGCATGACGGAACGCCCCAGGAACGTCACCTCGGTCCGGGTGCTGCGCACCGAACGACCCACCCCGCACCTGATCCGGCTCGTCCTCGGTGGGGACGAACTGGTCGGCCTGCCGGTGGGCGAGTTCACCGACCACTACATCAAGCTGGTCTTCCCGCAGCCCGGTGTCGCGTACCCCGAGCCGCTCGACCTCGTCGCGATCCGCCGGGACATGCCCCGCGAGCAGTGGCCCCGGCTGCGCGCGTACACCGTGCGCCGGTGGGACCCGCGCGCCGGCGAGCTGACCGTCGACGTGGTGCACCACGGCGACGAGGGCCTGGCCGGGCCGTGGGCCGCCGCGCTGCGCCCCGGTGACCCGGTGCACTTCGTCGGCCCCGGCGGGGCGTACGCGCCGGACCCGGACGCGGACTGGCACCTGCTGGTCGGCGACGAGAGCGCCCTGCCGGCGATCGCCGCCGCGCTGGAACGGCTGCCGGTGGGCGCCCCGGCACACGTCTTCGTGGAGATCGCCGACCCGGCGGACGAGCAGAAGTTGCTCAGCCCCGGAGCGGTCACGCTCAGCTGGCTGCACCGTGGCGAACGCCCGGTGGGCGAGGCGCTGGTCGACGCGGTGCGCTCACTGGAGTTCCCGGCCGGCCAGGTGCACGCCTTCGTGCACGGCGAGGCGGCCTTCGTCCGGGAGCTGCGCCGGCTGCTGCGCGGCGAGCGCGGTGTGCCGCTGGACCGGCTCTCCATCTCCGGCTACTGGCGGCGGGGCATGGACGACGAGGGCTGGCGCTCGTCGAAGCAGGAGTGGAACCGGCAGGTCGCCGCCGAGGAGCCGGCCACCGCCTGAGCGCCGGCCAGCTCAGTCCTCGGCCGTCGTGGTGAGTCGTCGGGTGAGCAGCACCGCGTACCCGACGACCGCCACCGAGAGCAGGGACAGCATCAGCTTCGGTCCGTGCACCGCCGCGGTGATCAGGATGGCCGAGCCCACGCCGTAGCCGGCGATGCCCAGCCGACCGATGCTCGGCCGGTTCCACACCCAGTGCAACGCCAGCCCGCAGAGCACCCAGACGGTGAGCGTGGCCGCCAGCAGGAGCCGCAGCTCCATCGGCAGCCGGACCACCTCGTCGTCGGCCAGCCGGACCGTCTGCCCGAGTGCCCAGCCGAGCAGCAGTAGCGCGCCGCCGAGCGGAATATGCAGGTAGGCGTACGTCTGGCCGCCGCGCAGCCGGCGCTGTGACTCGCGGGTGGTGACGAAGGTGGTGTAGACCCACCAGACGGCCGCCGGCACCAGGAAGGCCAGTCCCGCCGTGACGATCATGTGTGGCCGCGGATGGTCGGGCACCGCGAAGAGGAGGCTGGCCAGCGCGCTGCCCAGCACGATGATGGTGAACTGCCCGATCCGTTCCGGCAGGTGCTGGTCGTCGACCGGAAACCGGTTCAGCCAGCGCTTGCCGACCCACGGGGTGGCCAGCTCGATGAGCATCGCGACGATCCACAACGTCGGGCGCGTGTCGGTGGGTACGGCCAGCGAGGCCAGCCAGATCAGCCAGCTCGACCCGAAGCCGCACAGGTAGATCGTGGTCACGGTACGGGCCATCGGGCTGGTCGGGCGGGCCCGCAGATACAGCAGGAGCAGCACACCCCGCACGATCAGGTAGCCGACCGGCAGGAGCACGCTCTCCGGCACCTCGTCCACCCCGAGCGTGATCGTTCCCGCGCCGACCAGCGCGACCAGCACCAGGATCCGGTGCGGTACGTCGTCCGGGTCGAAGCGGGTGTCGTAGAACACCTGGCCCAACCAGGCCCACTGGACCACGACGAAGAGCCCCAGCACGGCCAGCACGGCGCTCGGCGACGGTGTGGGGTCGTCGCCCAACCGGCGTGTCACCGCCGCCAGCGCGTACACGAAGATGAGGTCGAGGAACAGCTCCAGCCAGGTGGCGTGCCGTTCGCCGGTCTCACTCGCGCGCGGGCCGGACCCCCGTATCCGCAGCCGGCCGGCCACCCAATCCGGTGGCCGGGGCGTGTTGGCGCGTACCCTGCGCATCTGGTCATGGTCCCCGCGCGGACCCGCCGGCCGGGCCGGAACGGACGAGTCCGATGGCGGCCCCCGCCACACCGGCGTCCCCCGGACGGCGTCTCGTCGGCCCGGCAGGGCAGGATGTACGGCGAGGGGGTGGCGCATGGCTGGGCGGATCCGGGACGAGGACATCGCGCTGGTCCGGGAACGCACCTCGATCGGGGATGTGATCTCCGAGACGGTCACCCTGAAGTCCGCCGGGGGCGGCAACCTCAAGGGCCTGTGCCCGTTCCACGACGAGAAGAGCCCGTCGTTCAACGTCTCGCCGGCCCGCAACGTCTGGTACTGCTTCGGCTGCGGGGCCGGCGGCGACGCGATCAAGTTCCTGATGGACGCGGAGCACCTGAGCTTCGTCGAGTCCGTCGAGCGGCTGGCCGGGCGTGCCGGCATCCAGCTCCGCTACGTCGAGGACGACCGGGGCGCCCCGCGTCCGCGCCCGCAGCAGGGCCAGCGCCAGCGACTGGTCGCCGCGCACGCCGCCGCCGTCGAGTTCTACCGGGCGCAGCTCAGCACCGCCGGGGCCCGACCGGCGCGCGAGTTCCTGGCCCAACGTGGATTCGACCGGGCCGCCGCCGAGCGCTACGGGTGCGGGTTCGCGCCGGAGGGCTGGGACCTGCTCACCAAGCACCTGCGTCAGCAGGGCTTCACCCACCAGGAGCTGGTCACCGCCGGGCTGTCCCGGGAGTCCCGCTCGGGCACGCTGATCGACCGGTTCCGTCGTCGGCTGCTCTGGCCGATCCGCGACCTGGCCGGCGACGTGATCGGCTTCGGGGCGCGCAAGCTCTTCGACGACGACGACGGCCCGAAGTACCTGAACACCCCCGAGACGCCGATCTACAAGAAGTCGCACGTGCTCTACGGCCTCGACCAGGCCAAGCGGGAGATCGCCAAGCAGGGCCGGGTGGTCGTCGTCGAGGGCTACACCGACGTGATGGCCTGTCACCTGGCCGACGTGCCGACGGCGGTGGCGACCTGCGGCACGGCGTTCGGCGCGGACCACATCGGGGTGCTGCGCCGGCTCCTGCTGGACACCGACTCGGTGGCCGGCGAGATCATCTTCACCTTCGACGGGGACGCCGCCGGTCAGAAGGCGGCGCTGCGGGCGTTCGGCGACGACCAGCGCTTCGTCGGGCGGACGTTCATCGCGGTCAGCCCCGACAACATGGACCCGTGTGAGCTGCGCCTGGCCAAGGGTGACCTGGCCGTGCGGGACCTGGTCGCCCGCCGTGAACCGCTCGTCGACTTCGCGCTGCGGCACGAGATCAGCCGCTTCGACCTGGACACCGTCGATGGCCGGGTGGAGGCCATGCGCCGGGCCGCGCCGCTGGTCGCGCAACTCAAAGACCGGGAAAAACGCCCAGAGTACGTCCGCAAGCTCGCCATGGACCTCGGGATGGAGATCGAGCCGGTGCAGCGGGCCGTGCTCGCCGCCGCCAACACTCCGCCGTCCGGCGGCCGGGACGCCGCGCCCGCTGCACGGCCCGCCCCGGCCCACCCCGAGCCGGCGGTGGACAGCCCACAGTCGATGGTCGAGCGCGAGGCGTTGAAACTCGCCCTGCAACAGCCCGTGCTGGCCGGGCCCATGTTCGACGCGGTCGAGGCCAGCGAGTACCGCCACCCGTTGCACGTGGCCGTGCGCGCGGCCGTGGCGGCGGCCGGCGGGGCCGCGTCGGCGACCGGCGGCGCGGTCTGGATCGAGAAGGTCCGCGACGCCAGCGAGGATCTGGCCGCCGCCGCGCTGGTCGGCGAGCTGGCCGTGGAGCCGCTCCGTATCGACGGCGAGCCCGACCCGCGCTACGTGTCGATCACCATGGCCCGGGTGCAGTTCGGGTCGGTGACGGCCCGCATCCGCGACCTCAAGTCGCGGATCCAGCGGATCAACCCGGTCAACAACAAGGACGAGTACTTCGCCGCCTTCGGGGAGCTGCTGTCGCTGGAACAGCACGCCAGGGCGCTGCGCGAGCAGGCCGCGGGAGGGCTCTAGATGGGACTGTTCAGCCGCAAGCCGAAGCTGCCCCCGGCCGACCGGCCGCCGTTGGCCGCCGACGAGCGGGTACTCGCGTGGGCGGCGGTGGGCAACGGCGAGGGCGACGGCGTCGTCGTGGCCAGCAACCTCGGGCTGTGGCTGCCCGGTCGGGGGCACCGCATCGGCTGGCACGACCTGATCAAGGCGGTCTGGTCCGGTCGGGAGCTGACCGTCACGCCGGCCGAGACCGTCGTCGAGCGTGACGGCTACCTCGTGGTCGCCGACGGGCCGGCGGAGACGTACCTGCTGCTCGACCCCGGTGAGCTGCCACACCAGGTGCGCGCCCGGGTGACCCGTTCCGTCGCGTACACCGAACACCACCCGGTGCCCGGCGGCGCGGCGCGCGTCGCGGCCCGTCGCGCGGCCGGGGCCGACGGTCTGACCTGGACGGTCCGACTCGACCCCGGCACACCGGCGGACGACGAGGCGCTGCTCGCCGAGACCGACCGCCTGGTCGGCGTGGCCCGCGCCGCCACCGCGCCGACCGACCTCTGACCGACGGTCACCTCGCTCCCAGGTCGTTCAGCGCCTTCTCGGCGCCCCGGTGCAGCGGCACCGGCAGGGTCCGGCGGGCCTTCTCCAGCGTGATCCCCTTGGCCGCCGGGTTGGCCTGGGCCAGGGCGTCGCGCTTGTCGAACACCGTCCGGGTGATCACGCAGGCGACGTTGGCGTCCAGGTCCTCGCGAACCAGCAGCACGTTCGGCACGACGATGGTCGGGGTGTCGCTCGCCGTCCGGTAGACGTCCCGACCGATCGTGCCGGCCTGATAGCCGGGGCCAAGCGCGGTCAGCTTCGGCAGCAGCGTCGAGATGTCGACGAACGTCACCGTGTCACCGGCGGTGGTGAACAGGTCCGTCAGGCCACTGGTGGGCAGGCCACCGGACCAGAAGAAGCCGTCGATGCTGCCGTCCTTGACGCCGTCGACCGTCTTGGCGAGGTCGAGTCGCTGCGCCCGGACGTCCTTGGCCGGGTCGAGTCCGGCGGCCTCCAGCAGCCGGTTCGCGATCACCTCCGTGCCGGACTTCGGGGAGCCCGTGGAGATCCGCTTACCGCGCATGCCGGCGACCGAGGTGATTCCGGCGTCCTTGCGGACCACCACCTGCGTGTAGTTGTCGTAGAGACGGGCCAAGGCCCGCACCGGCTGTGGGGCGGTGAAGCTGCCCTTGCCCTCGACCGCGTTGACCGCCGTGTCGAACAGCGAGAACGCCACGTCGTACTGGCCGCCGACCAACTGCTCCACGTTCTGCACCGACGCGCCGGTCTCGGCGGCGGTGCCGGTGAGCTTGCCGCCGGTCGCCCCGGACAACTGCCCGGCCAGGGCGTTGCCGACCGAGTAGTAGACGCCCGTCGAGTTGCCGGTGGCGATGCCCACGCGGGTCTCCCGGGTCACCTCGCAGGTGACCGCACTGGCCGTGTCGTCCGTGGCCGCGCCGCCCTGCTGGCCTCCGCAGCCGGTGACGCCCGCCAGGACGAGGGCGAGCGCGCCCACGCCCGCCGCGAGCCGTACGTCGGTTCGTCTCACAGTCTCTCCTCTGTTGGTGTTCGCGGTCGGCCCGCTGTTGGTGTGCGCGGTCGGCTCGTGGATCCGCGTCGGACGAGCACTCCCGCTGCCGCGATGGCGGCCAGCGCCACGCCCACCGCGACCGGCACGGGTTCGAGCCAGAGCAGGGTGACTCCGGCGACGGCGCCGAGCACCCGTTCCGGTGCGCCGGCGGGACCCACCCCGGGCAGCCAGCCACCGGCGGCGACAGCGAGCACCGCCACGCTGAGCGCCGTCACCACGGCCGCGACGGCGATCCGCGGTACGCCGCCGATGCCGAGCAGGCCCAGCCCGGTCGGGGTGATGACGAACGCGATCGGGGTGAGGTACGCCGGCAGCGCGTACCGCAGGGTCTGCCACATGGTCGGCACCAGCCGGCCCCCGGTGACGGCGGCCGCGGCCACGGCGGCGAGCGCGGTCGGCGGGGACACCTCGGACAGCACGGCGAAGTAGAAGACGAACATCGCCGCGGCGGGCGCGGCCACGCCCAGGTCGAGCAGGGCCGGGCCGACGATCACCCACCCGATCACGAACGAGGCGGTGACTGGCACGGCCAGGCCCAGCAGGCTGAGCGCGACGGCCGCGAGCAGCGCCGTGAGCACCAGGACCAGCGTCGGGTCGGCGGTGACCGCCTTCGCCCCGCCGATCAGCAGCGCCGCCGTCTGCGGCCCGAGCCCGGTCTTCGTGGTGGTCGCCGTGATGATGCCGGCGGCGGCACACACGGCGGTGACGGCGAGCACCCCGCGTACGCCGGTGACCAGGGCGGTCACCAGCCGGGCCGGGGTGAGCCGGTGGGCGCGGTCCAGCCACGACAGCACGGCGGTGAGGACGATGGCGAACACCACGGCCCTCGTCGCGGAGACGCCGACCGCGAGGAACACGATGATCGCGATCAGCGAGGCGAAGTGGTAGCCGAAGCGGCCCAGCAGCCGCCACGGTGAGCCGACATGGAGCGCGACCGGACGTACGCCGGAGCGGCGGGCGTCGATCTCCACGGAGAGCAGGATGCCCAGGTAGTAGAGCACCGTCGGCACCGTCGCCCAACCCAGCACCTGAAGGTACGAAACGCCCAGGTACTCAGCGATGATGAACGCCGCCGCCCCGAGGGTGGGCGGGGACAGGATCGCGCCCACCCCGGCCGCCGCCAGCATGCCGCCGGCCCGCTCCGGTGGATAGCCGGCGCGACGCAGCAGCGGCCAGGTGACCGCGCCGATGCTCACCGTCGTCGCCGCACCCGAGCCGGAGACGGTGCCGAGCAGGAAGCCCGAGGCCACCGCCGTCCGACCGGCGGCGGTCCGGGAGCGGCGGAACGCGGCGGTCGACAGGTCGACGAAGAACCGCCCTGCCCCGGACAGCTCCAGCACCGCGCCGTAGATGGTGAACAACACGATGTACGAGGCGGCCACGTCCAACGGGGTGCCGTAGAAACCGCTGTCGGAGTTGTAGAACGCGTCGATGAGTTGACGGAAGTCGAGCCCGGCGTGCGCGACCGGCCACGACTGCGGCAGCAACCCGCCGTAGTAGCCGTACCCGAGGAACAGCAGGCCGACCGCCGGCAGGATCCAACCGGTCGTACGCCGGCACGCCTCCAGCAGCAGGAGCAGCAGCACGGTGCCGAGCACCAGGTCGGTCGGCGCGAGCAGGCCCTGCCGGTCGAGGAACGCGTTGTAGCCGCCGCCACCCGTACCGATCGTGATCGGCAGGACGGGATAGAGGCAGGCCGCCACGGTCAGCGCGGCCAGCAGCCAGTCGACGAGGGTGGGCCGGGTGCTGTCGGTGTGGTCGGGGCGTGCCGTGCCGTCGGTGGGCCGGGTGCTGTCGGTGTGGTCGGGGCGTGCCGTGCTGTCTGCGGGCCGGGTGCTGGCGGTGGCTTGTCGCCGCCGGCGCGGGCGGGTCCAGCGCGGCAGGTCGGCCGGGTAGGCGAGGAAGACCAGCGGGAGCACACCGGCCAAGAAGATGATCAGGTAGTACTTGCTGCCCTGTGCGAGCGGGCGGAACACCTGCCAGAGAGCGAGCGTGCCGACCGCCAGCGCCACCGTGCCGAGCAGGAGGGCCGCCGGACCGGCCAACACCCGGCCGGGCCTCTCGTCCTCGAACTGGGCCGCCACGTCCCTTGTGGCCCGCTCGGCGGCGCCGCCCGGCCCGGTCGGTTGTGCGGTCTCGGTTGGCTCTGCGGTGCGGGTCGGCTCTGCGGTCTGGGTCAGTTTCGCGGTCCGGGTCGGTTTCGCGGTCTCGGGCGGTTTCGCGGTGTCGGTCGGTTCTGGGGTCTCGGCGGTCGGCTCTGCCGTGTCGGCTGGTTCCGCGGCCTCGGCCGCTGGGCGCGGTCGAGGCGGCCTGTCGGCCGCAGTCGTGACGGGCTCGTCGGCAGGGCGCGTGTCGGGCCGGTCGGCGGGGCGCGTGTCGGGCCGGTCGGCGGGGCTCGTGTCGGGCCCGTCGGCGGGCGAGTTGGCTGGTCGGGCGGGTGACGGCGGACCATCGGGCGAGCTGGCGGGCGACACAGGGGGACGATACCTGTCGATCGGCCGACGGCGTGGGGCATTGATCGGCGTTTCGCTTCCGGCGGGTCAGGGCGCGCGGGTATTTGCCTGCAGGGATGTCGGACCCGGCGGTTAGGGTCGGGCGGTGACTACCGGGCGACCACTGATTCAGGCTCGTGGGCTGGTGAAGCGGTTCGGTGACTTCACCGCCGTGGACGGCATCGACGTCGAGGTGCAGTCGGGTGAGGCGTTCGGCTTTCTGGGACCGAACGGCGCGGGCAAGTCCTCCACCATGCGCATGGTCGGTTGCACCTCGCCGCCGAGCGCCGGTGAGCTGCGCATCCTCGGCCTGGATCCGGTGGCCGACGGGCCGGCGATCCGCGCCCGCCTCGGGGTGTGCCCGCAGCTCGACAATCTCGATCCG
Source organism: Micromonospora sp. NPDC049801 (assembly GCF_040656575.1). Classification (NCBI taxonomy): domain Bacteria; kingdom Bacillati; phylum Actinomycetota; class Actinomycetes; order Micromonosporales; family Micromonosporaceae; genus Micromonospora; species Micromonospora sp. NPDC049801. The sequence continues at coordinate 72,458 of NZ_JBFAMS010000020.1, forward strand.
GAGCTGACCGTCCGGGAGAACCTGACCGTCTACGCCCGCTACTTCGGCATCTCGCGCCGGGCGGCACGGGCGCGGGCCGCCGAGTTGCTCGACTTCGTCCAGCTCACCGAGCGGGCCGACAGCAAGGTCGATCCGCTCTCCGGCGGGATGAAACGACGCCTGACCATCGCCCGTGCTCTGGTCAACGACCCGGACATCGTGCTGCTCGACGAGCCGACCACCGGGCTCGACCCGCAGGCGCGGCACCTGGTGTGGGAGCGCCTGTTCCGGCTGAAGCAGCAGGGCGTCACGCTGGTGCTCACCACTCACTACATGGACGAGGCCGAGCAGCTCTGCGACCGGCTGGTGGTGATGGACGGCGGTCGGATCGTCGCCGAGGGTTCGCCCCGGGCGCTGATCGAGCGATACTCCACCCGCGAGGTGGTCGAGCTGCGCTTCGCGGCCGAGTCGCAGGCGCCGTTCGCCGACAAGCTGGCCGGGGTGGGGGAGCGGGTCGAGGTGCTGCCCGACCGCGTTCTGCTCTATGTGCCCGACGGCGACGCGGCGGTCGCCGAGGTGACCGCGTCGGGTTTGCAGCCGGCGAATGTGCTGGTGCGCCGCAGCAGCCTGGAGGACGTCTTCCTGCACCTGACCGGCCGCACCCTCGTCGACTGACCCTGGTGCCGGTTGCCGCCGCCGGCCGATCGGTGGCGGTGCGGGGTGGGCCCGGGGGCGATCGGTGGCTGCTCAGCAACAAACCTGCCGGCGTGTCGTGCTGCTGAGCAGCCAACGACCATCGGGCTCTGGCCCAGGTGCGTGACTCGAAGGACCCGGACGGCCCGGTGCTCGTCTTCGAGCCCGACAGGTGGCGCGCCTTCATCGCGTCCGCCGCTGCCCGTCGAGCATGATCCATCACGCGAGCGGCCCCCGCTGGGGGTGATCCCCTCGATTTCCCGGATGTCGGGGCTTTCCGTGGCCGCCGACACCGCGACTTCCAGGAAGTCGAGTCGATCACGCAATCGCGGCGACGGGCACGGCGTAAGCGGCTCGCGGTATGTCGTACCCCTTGGGTAGACAAGGTCGTGGTCGACGCGGGTGGAGGTGGCGCGGTGAGCGTGGCGGAACGGACGCGGGCGAGACCGGGACCGCCGTGGGCGCCGGCGTCCGCGGTGTTCGGCTACTACCTGGTCGGGCTGCGGCGCACCTGGCGGGCCGGGGTGTTCTCGTCGTTCCTGCTGCCGCTGCTGACCGTGCTCGGGTTCGGCGTGGGCGTCGGGGGCTACATCGACCAGGGTGTCGGCGGGGTGCCCTACCTGGAGTGGCTGGTTCCCGGGCTGATCGCCTCGACCGCGCTCCAGGTGACCGTGGGTGACTCGACGTGGCCGGTGTTCAGCAACTTCCAGTGGGTCAAGAGCTACCAGGCGCAGAGCGCGTCGCCGCTGCGCGTGGGCGACATCCTGGCCGGGCACCTGGCCTTCGTGCTGTTCCGGGTGGTCACCACGATCGCGGTGTTCCTGCTGGTCACCGGGTTGTTCGGGGCGCTGCGGTCGCCGTGGGCGGTGGTTACCCTGCCGGTGGTGGCGTTGCTCGGTCTGGCCGTGGCCGCGCCCACCTTCGCGTACGCCGCGGCGGTGTCCAGCGACAACTGGTTGGCCATGCTGTTTCGGTTCGCGGTCATCCCGATGAGCCTGTTCGCCGGGGTGTTCTTCCCGGTCGAGTCGCTGCCCGAGGCGCTGCGCTGGCTGGCGTACGCCACGCCGCTGTGGCACGCCGTCGATCTGTGCCGGGCCGCCACGCTCGGTGTCGCTCCACAGTGGTCGATCGTCGGGCACCTGCTCTACCTGGCCGCCTGGGCGGTCGCCGGGTGGCTGCTCGCGCTGCGCGCCTTCCGCCGCAAGCTCGTCGTCTAGGGGGAACCCGTGGTCACGCTGGTCCTGCCCCGGCTGGTCGACGTCTCCGGCGCGTCCCGCCGGTCGGCGTCGGTGATCGGGCGCAACGTCACGGCCCTGAAGGCGGTCTACTGGCTGCTGTTGCTCTCCGGCTTCGTGGAGCCGCTGCTCTACCTGCTCTCCATCGGCCTGGGGGTGGGGACGCTGGTCGGGGACCTGCCGTTGCCCGACGGACGGCTGGTGTCGTACGCCGAGTTCGTGGCCCCGGCGATGCTGGCCTCCTCCGCGATGACCGGGGCGATCTCGGAGACCACATTCAATCTCTTCGGCAAGATGAAGTACATGAAGCTGTACGACGGGATGATCGCCACCCCGATCCGCCCGTTCGAGATCGCCCTCGGTGAGCTGGGCTGGGCGATGCTGCGCGGCAGTGCGTACTCGGCGGCGTTCCTCGGGGTCATGGTCGCGCTCGACCTGACCACCGTGACCCGGGCCGTCACCGCGCTGCCGGCGGCGGTGCTGGTCGGGTTCGCGTTCGGTGGGCTCGGCATGGCGGTCGCCACCGTCATGCGCAGTTGGCAGGATTTCGACCTGGTGGGGTCGGTCCAGTTCACCCTGTTCTTCTTCTCGGGCACGTTCGTGCCGGCGCAGGCCTACCCGACCCTGCTGCGCTGGCTGGTCGAGGTCACTCCGCTGTACCGGGCGGTGCACCTGCTCCGCGGGCTCACGGTGGGCACCGGTGGCTGGCTCTGGCTGCTCGACGTGCTCTACCTGCTGGGAATGATGGCGGTCGGTCTGCTGGTGGCCTCGCGCCGGATGGGCAGGATGCTCTACAAGTAGGGGGTTATCCAAGGCCGTCGACGGGGCATGTCCGCAGGTGACACCGCCGACGACGAGGAGGGGCGATGGCCTCGGACGAGTCTTCCGCCCAGCGTGAGCGCCAGCACAGCGCCCGTGACGACACCGCCCACGACAGCCCCGTGCACGACAGCACCCCGGGCGGCCGCACGGCGCGCGATCGCAAGCACGGCCGGAGCGAGCATGACCCCCGCACGCGCGCCCGCACCGAGCGGGACCGGGCCAGCGCGCCGGTCGGGGCGGTCGGGCCGGACGCGGGCCCGGACAGCCCCACCGACCTGCCCGGCAGCGGCTGGAAGGCGGCGCTGCGTCGTACGGTCCGCGAATTTCAGGACGACAGCCTGACCGACTGGGCGGCGGCGCTGACCTACTACGGCGTGCTGTCGATCTTCCCCGGGCTGCTGGTGCTGATCTCGATCCTCGGCCTGCTGGGCACCAGCGCCACCGAGGGTGTCAAGGACACGGTCAACCAGGCGGTGCCGAACGACAGCATCCAGAAGATCATCGAGGAGGCCATCAAGCAGGCGCAGGGCAACGGCGGGCTGGCCAGCGTCGCGGCGATCATCGGTCTGCTGGCGGCCTTCTGGTCGGCGTCGGGCTACATCGCCGCGTTCATGCGCGCCTCGAACACCATCTACGACGTGCCGGAGGGCCGGCCGATCTGGAAGACCCTGCCGATCCGGGTCGGCGTGACGGCGGTGATCGGCGTACTCCTGCTGGTCAGTGCGGTGATCGTGGTCTTCACGGGCCGCCTCGCGGAGGTGGTCGGCGACGCCATCGGCGTGGGCTCCGAGGCGGTCGCGGTGTGGAACGTGGCCAAGTGGCCGGTGCTGCTGCTCCTGGTCAGCCTGATGTTCGCCATCCTCTACTGGGCCTCGCCGAACGCCCGCCACGGCGGGTTCCGCTGGATCAGCCCAGGTGGCGTGCTGGCCGTGGTGATCTGGCTGGTGATCTCGGGTCTGTTCGCCTTCTACGTGGGCAACTTCGGCTCGTACAACAAGACGTACGGGGCGTTGGCCGGCGTGATCATCTTCCTGGTCTGGCTGTGGCTGAGCAACATCGCGATCCTGCTCGGGGCCGAGTTCGACGCGGAGTTGGAGCGCGGTCGGGCGATCTCGGCCGGGCATCCCGTCGACGAAGAGCCGTACGTCGAGCTGCGCGACGACCGCAAGCTCCGCAAGAAGGACCGCACCGCCTGATCGACACCACATCGCCGACCTGGCGGCATCCCCCGCACCGGATGGCAACACATCGCCGACCTGGAGTGGATCAAGCGCCGACCGACACGAACCCGCCCCGCCAGCACAGACCCGCTGGCGGGGCGGGTTCGTGTCGGTCGATGAAACTGCACGCGAGCGCCTGCGGGCACGCCGTTATCCTTTTCTTGATCCACTTTTAGCTTTTGTTCCTTCGGACAAAAGTTGGGAACGGAACGGCTGAAGCTCTGGACACGCGGCGCGGAGCGCTCCTACTGTGTCGGACACAACACATCGACATTGCGTCGATGTGAACGAGTCCGATGAAGAGGTGAACCGCGCGTGCGGACCGTCGACCCCCTGCACGTCCGGCTGTTGCGGTTACTCCGCGACGAGGGGGCCGTGTCCCGGGCCGAGCTGGGCGACCGGCTCCAGATGCCGCGCCCGCGACTGCTGGCCGAGCTGGACCGGCTGGTCGCGCTCGGGTACGTCGCCGAGGCCGGTTTCGCCGCCTCCCGGGGCGGGCGTCGCTCGACGCTCGTCGAGCTGAACCCGAAGCTGCGCTTCGCCGCCGTCGACCTGGGCGCCAGCTCGATGGACGTCGAGGTGGTCAACGGTCGCCTCGAACCGGTGGCCCACTACGCCGAGCCGGCCGACATCCGCAGCGGCCCGAAGGTCACCCTGCAACGGGTCAACGAGCTGCTGCACAAGGCCCGGGTCGACGGGGCGTACGAGCGGCTGGACGCGGTGGGCATCGGCGTACCCGGGCCGGTCAGCTTCCGCGACGGCGTGCCGGTGTCGCCGCCGATCATGCCGGGCTGGGACCGGTTCCCCGTCCGCGAGCTGCTCAGCCGGGAGCACGCCTGCCCGGCGGTGGTCGACAACGACGTCAACATCATGGCCATCGGGGAACGTCACGGCGGAGTCGCCCACTCGGTGGACGACTTCCTCTTCGTGAAGATCGGCACCGGTGTCGGCTGCGGCATCTACCTCTCCGGCGAGGTCTACCGGGGCACCGACGGCTGCGCCGGGGACATCGGCCACATCCAGGTCGACGCGCACGGTCCGATGTGCTCCTGCGGCAACGCGGGCTGCCTGGAGGCCCTGTTCAGCGGCGCGGCGCTGGCCAAGGACGCATTCGTCGCGGCCCGCAGCGGAGCGTCGCCGGCCCTGGCCGAGCGGTTGAGCACGCGGGGCACGGTGACCGCGCTGGACGTCGCCGAGGGCGCCGTCGAGGGCGACGTGACCTGCATCCAGTTGATCCGCGACGGCGGACGCCGGGTCGGCGGCGTGCTCGCCGGCCTGGTCAGCTTCACCAACCCGTCGATGATCGTGATCGGCGGCGGGTTGGCCCAGCTCGGGCACATCCTGCTCGCCGAGATCCGCAGTGTGGTCTACCGCCGGTCACTGCCCCTGGCTACCGGCAACCTGCCCGTCGTGCTGTCCGAGTTGGGTGGCCGGGCCGGTGTCGCCGGCGCGGCCGTGCTCGCCAGCGACGTCGCCTTCGGGGAAGCATCATGAGCGAGGAGGAGACCGTGGCCCTGTCCGACGAGACCGCCACCACCGGGTCGGCCGACGCCGACGCCGCCGCGCCGCTGGTCGAAGCTCCGCCCGACACCGTCGCGGGCGAGGTGGTCCTGCGCCTCACCGACGTGGTCAAGACCTTCCCCGGCGTACGCGCCCTGGACGGGGTCCAGCTCGAGGTACGCGCCGGAGAGGTGCACTGCCTGCTGGGGCAGAACGGCGCTGGCAAGTCCACGCTCATCAAGGTGCTGGCCGGCGTGCACCAGCCGGATTCCGGGCTGGTGGAGTGGCGCGGCGAACCGGTCACCTTCGCCAACCCGCAGGCCGCCATGAAGTCCGGCATCGCCACCATCTACCAGGAACTCGACCTCGTCGAAGACCTCTCGGTCGCGGAGAACGCGTTCCTCGGGCACGAGTACCGCAGTTTCGGCTTCGTCCGGCGCGGCCGGATGGCCCGGCACACCCGGCAGATCCTCAGCCGGCTCGGGCACGGCGAGATCCCGCCCGGTCGGATGGTCCGCTCCCTGCCGGCGGCCGGCAAGCAGATCGTCAGCATGGCGCGGGCGCTGTCGCACGAGGCGCGACTGATCATCATGGACGAGCCGAGCGCGGTGCTGGCCCACGACGAGGTCGGCAACCTGTTCCGGATCATCCGCGAGCTGACCGCGCAGGGCATCGCCGTCATCTATATCTCCCACCGCATGGAGGAGATCCGCGAGATCGGCGACCGGGTCACCGTACTCAAGGACGGCCGGACCACGGCGGCGAACCTGCCGGCGCGCGACACCCCGACCCGCGACCTGGTCAGCCGGATGACCGGCCGGACCATCGAGTACGTCTTCCCGGACCGGCCGACCGACGACACCGCCGGCAACGAGCTGCTCCAGGTCGAGGGGTTGACCCGCACCGGCGAGTTCGCCGACGTGTCGCTGAACGTGCGGGCCGGAGAGATCGTCGGCATCGCCGGTCTGGTCGGCTCCGGCCGCTCCGAGCTGCTGGAGACGATCTACGGCGCCCGGCTGGCGGAGGCCGGCACGGTGCGGATGGACGGCAAGGCGCTGCGCCCCGGCGTCGGGGCGGCGGTACGGGCCGGCATGGGCATGGCCCCGGAGGAGCGCAAGAGTCAGGCGCTGCTGTTGGGCGAGCCGATCTACCGCAACGTCACGCTGGCCACCTTCGGCCGGTACGCGCGGCTCGGCTTCACCAACGCGGCGGCGGAACGCGCCGAGGCGGACCGGATCGCCGAGACCCTGGAGCTGCGTCCCCGGGACGTCGACCGGCCGGTACGCACCCTGTCCGGCGGCAACCAGCAGAAGGTCGTGGTCGGCCGGTGGTTGCTCGGCGGCACCAAGCTGCTGCTGCTCGACGAGCCCACCCGGGGTGTGGACGTGGGCGCTCGGGCCGAGCTGTACCAGGTCATCCGCTCACTGGCCGCGCAGGGCGTCGGCGTGCTGCTGGTCTCCAGCGAGGTACCCGAGGTGCTGGGCCTGGCCGACCGGGTGCTGGTGATGCGCGAAGGCCGGGTCGTCCGCGAGGCCGCGGCCGGCGAACTTGACGAGAACACTGTGCTTGACCTCGTGATGGCGGGGTCCTTGATGGAAGGCGCACCGGCATGAGCGACGCGACTCCCACACCCACCGCGACACCGGAGCGCCCGCAGCTTCCGGCCCAGTCGCCGCCGGTGGACCCGGCGGAGACGGCGGTGGCCAGCGAAAAGACGGCCTCCACCGGCAAGCTCTCCTGGTGGCGGGGCGACGGCGGCGACGGTGCGAAGCGCAACCTCGGCCTGATCGGCGTGCTGGCCGCGCTCGTCGTGGTCGGCGCGATCACCAAGCCGGACCTGTACGGCGACCCGACCTGGGTCTGGAACAACGTCCTGGCGATCCTCCAACTCGCCTCGGTCGTCGGCGTGGTCACGGTCGGCATGACCTTCGTGATCATCGGCGGTGGCATCGACCTGTCGGTGGGAGCGATCGTCGCGCTGGCCGGGGTCTGGTGCACCACGGTGGCCACCCAGAGCTATGGCGCCGGCGGCATGATCTTCACCGCCCTCGTGGTGGGCATCTGCGTCGGCCTGGTCAACGGCGTCCTCATCTCGTACGGCAGGTTGGTGCCCTTCATCGCGACCCTGGCGATGCTGGTGGCCGCGCGCGGCCTGGCGGCCTCGATCTCCAACAAGCAGACGCAGGTGTCGAGCAGCACGTTCATCAACGACATCGCCGCCCGCAAGGTCATCGGCATCCCGATCCTGGTCTACATCCTCGGCGCGGTCGTACTGGCCGGATGGGTGCTGCTCAACCGGACGACCTTCGGCCGGCGGACCATCGCCGTCGGCGGTAACCCGGAGGCGGCCCGACTGGCCGGCATCAACGTCCGCCGGCACACGATGCTGCTCTACGCGCTCTCCGGTCTGTGCTGCGGCATCGCGGCCATCATGCTCACCTCACAGGCCACCTCGGCGCAGGCGGCGATGGCCAACCTGTACGAGTTGGACGCGATCGCCGCCGCGATCATCGGCGGGACGCTGCTCAGCGGTGGTCGGGGCACGATCGTCGGCTCGCTGCTCGGCGTCATCATCTTCGCCACGATCACGAACCTCTTCGCCATCAACGGCCTCTCCATCGAGGCGCAGAACATGGTCAAGGGCGGCATTATCGTCGCCGCCGTCCTGATCCAGCAGTTCAAGTTCAAGTCAGTCACCCGGCTCCTCGCGCGGAACAGGGTCACCACCACAACCTGACGCACCGCACCGTTGTCCTGGCGACGTCGAGATCTTCGACGGTGGCCGGACCTCGCACACCCTCACCCAGATGAAAACCCGCTCCCAGGAGGTCGTTCATGACCCAGAACAGTCGCGACCTGTCGCGCCGCCGGTTGCTCTTCGGTGGTGCCGCGGTTGGCGCCGCCACCCTGCTGACCGCCTGCACCAGTAACGACACGCCGGCCGCCAGCACGCAGACCAAGGCCGCCGGCAACGCCGAGGGCAACAACGCTCCGGGCAAGAAGGTCGTCATCGGCTTCTCCGCCCCGGCCGCCGACCACGGCTGGATGGGCGCGATCCACGCCAACGCCAAGGCGCAGGCCGCAGCGTACTCGGACGTGGAGTTCAAGGAGGTCGACGGCGGGTCGAACTCGGAGGCCCAGCGCTCCACGCTCGGCACCCTGATCGCCCAGAAGCCGGACATCATCGTCGTGCTGCCGCACGACGGCAAGGAGGTCAACGCCGTTGCCCTCCAGGCCATGCAGGCCGGCATCCCGATCGTCAACCTCGACCGGGCGTTCCCCGACGCGCTGGCCTCGCGGCTGGTGATCAAGGGTGACAACTACGGCATGGGCGTCTCCGCCGGCCACTTCATCGGCAAGATGCTCAAGGACAAGGGCGTCGCCAACCCGGTCATCGGTGAGATCGCCGGCCTGGAGATCCCGCTGACGGTCGAGCGCAGCGAGGGCTTCAAGGCCGCCCTGGCGACCTACGGGTTCAAGGTGAGCAACCGGCGTTCGGCGGAGTTCACCTCGGACAGCGGCCAGCGCGAGGCGGCCCAGCTCCTCCAGGCGCTGCCGAAGATCGACGCGATCTGGAACCACGACGACGACCAGGGCATCGGTGTGCTCGCGGCCGTCAAGCAGGCCAACCGGTCGGAGTTCTTCATGGTCGGCGGCGCGGGCTCCAAGCTCGCGATCGACGCGATCAAGGCCGACAACTCGGTGCTCAAGGCGACGGTCACCTACAACCCGTCGATGGCGTCCTCGGCGATCTCGCTCGCGCGGCTCATCGCGCAGGGCCGGGGCCTGGGCGACCTGACGGAGCTGCAGGTGCCCAAGGAAGTGACCCTCGCCTCCGAGACGATCACCAAGGAGAACGCGAGCAGCTACGACAAGCTCGGGTTCTGACATACCGGGGGGAGACCCACCTTGTCCACGACAGACAGAGAACTGCGGATCGGCATGGTCGGTTACGCGTTCATGGGCGCCGCGCACTCACAGGCGTGGCGCACCGTGAACCGCGTGTACGACCTGCCGGCGCGGGCCCGGATGGCGCTGGTCTGCGGCCGGGACACCACAGCGGTGTCCGAGGCCGCCGACCGGCTCGGCTGGGACGCGTACACGACCGACTGGCGTGACCTCGTCAACCGGGACGACATCGACGTTGTCGATGTCTGCACCCCGGGCGACAGTCACGCCGAGATCGCCCTCGCCGCGTTGGCCGCCGGCAAGCACGTGCTGTGCGAGAAGCCGCTGGCCAACACGGTGGCCGAGGCACGGGCGATGACCGCCGCGGCGGACACCGCACGCGCCGCCGGGGTGCGGTCGATGTGCGGGTTCAACTACCGCCGGGTCCCCGCGGTCACGATGATGCGCCAGATGGTCGCCGAGGGACGACTCGGGGTGATCCGTCACGTCCGAGCGTCGTACCTGCAGGACTGGATCGTGGATCCGCAGTTCCCGCTGGTCTGGCGGTTGCAGAAGGACAGGGCGGGCTCCGGCGCGCTCGGTGACATCGGTGCGCACATCATCGACCTGACGCAGTTCGTCGTCGGCCAGCAGATCACCGGCGTCAGCGCGATCACCGAGACGTTCGTCAAGGAGCGGCCGTTGCCGGCCGAGTCGAGCGGGCTGGCGGCCACCGTCGACGGCGAGTCGGTCGACGGCAGCGGTCCGGCCACCGGTCCGGTCACCGTCGACGACGCCGCGGTCTTCGTGGCCCGGCTCGACGGCGGCGCCCTGGCCACGTACGAGGCGAGCCGGTTCGCCACGGGCCGCAAGAACGCCCTGCGTGTCGAGATCAACGGCTCGCTGGGCAGCGTGGTCTTCGACCTGGAGCGGCTCAACGAGTTGGAGTTCTACGACGCCACCCGGCCGACGCTGGAGCAGGGCTTCAGCCGGATCCTGGTGACCGAGGGCGACCACCCGTACATGTCGGCGTGGTGGCCTCCGGGTCACATCATCGGCTACGAGCACTCCTTCACCCACCAGATGCGCGATCTCATCGAGGCGATCGCCACCGGCACCGACCCGGCGCCCTCGTTCGCCGACGCGTTGCAGGTCCAGCTCGTGCTGGACGCGGTGACCCGTTCGGCGGAGACCGGTTCCTCGTGGACCGACGTGGAACCGGCGCTGACCGTGGTCGCCGTCTGACCCCTGACCATCCGCGACGGCGGTGCTCGCGCCGCCGTCGCCCGACCGGCTTTCCGGAGCCGACCGGCGAGGGACCGGCCGCGGTTTGCGCCCCGCGGCCGGGACGAGGTCGGCTCCGGAGAGTGTGCAGCCGGGCCCTAACGGCCCGGTGGCGCACGGATAGGACGGTCGTCCGGTGCGACCGGACCGGGATTCCCCGGCCGCACCGGAGGACCGCCACCACCACCCCCGGCGATCCGGAGGACCCGATGACATCGCCCGCCGCTGCCCCCACCCGTACCACTTCCGCCTGCCACCGCACGGCGGACCGCACCCCGGTCGAGGATCCGGTGGGCGCGGCAACCTGAGACGTCCGGTCGGGGCATGCCAACGCCCCGGCCGGCGGATGCGGGGGAGGCAGGGTCGAGACGCCGACCGACCCTGCCTGCCAGCCCCGTCTGCCCGTACCCGTGCCGAGATCCGGTCCGTCGTCGTCGCCGCCGACGCCGACGCCGGGCCGGCGTCGTACCGGTACGGGTCGGGCGGGCGGGGCCCATCCATCCGGCCCGAAACTTTTCCGAAACCGGGCCGTATCTTTCCGAAACATATTCTGATATTCCTATATTTAGCGGTACCGACGGTTCCTCGGAAATGGGGAAGGAGCACCATGCGAACAGGTGTCTGGCTGGTAGGGGCGCGCGGTTCCGTCGCGACCACCAGCATCGTCGGGGGGCTCGCGCTGCGAGCCGGCCTGGCCGGGCCCACCGGCTGTGTGACCGAGCTGCCCGACCTGCGCGGTCCCGCCCTGCCGTCCTTCGCGGACCTGGTCTTCGGCGGGCACGACGTGGCCACCACCCCGCTGTGCAAGCGCGCCGAAGCGCTCGCCGACGCCGGTGTCATTCCCGGGCGGCTGGTCGCCGCGCTCCGCGACGAGTTGGGCGTGGTCGAGCAGGAGTTGCGCCCCGCGCCGGTCGGCGACACCCAGGCCGACCGGGCCGCGGCCGTGGTCCGCGACCTGACCAGCTTCCGGGAGCGCCACGAGCTGGACCGGGTGGTCGTGGTCAACGTCTCCGCCACCGAGGCCGTGCCCCGACCGCACCCCGGGCACGCCGACCCGGCCGCGTTGCGCGCCGCCCTCGACGGTCCCGACGAGGTGCTCCCGCCCAGCTCGCTGTACGCGTACGCGGCGCTGCTGGCCGGCTGCCCCTACGTCGACTTCACGCCGTCCACCGGCCTGCGGCTGCCGGCGCTGGCCGCGCTGGCGCAGGAGCGCCGGCTGCCGTACGCCGGGCACGACGGCAAGACCGGCGAGACCCTGGTCAAGTCGGTGCTCGCGCCGATGTTCGCGATGCGCAACCTCGCCGTCCGCTCCTGGTCGGGGATGAACCTGCTCGGCGGCGGCGACGGCGCCACCCTCGCCGACCCGGCCGCCAACGCGGCCAAGGTGCAGAGCAAGCAACGCGTGCTCGGCGAGACGCTCGGCTACGTGCCGCAGGGCAACACCCGCATCGAGTACGTCGAGGAGCTGGGCGACTTCAAGACCGCCTGGGATCTGATCACGTTCGCCGGCTTCCTCGGCACCGGCATGCGGATGGAGTTCACCTGGCACGGCTGCGACTCGGCGCTGGCCGCGCCGCTGGTGCTCGACCTGGCCCGCCTCACCGCCGCCGCGCACGCCGCCGGGCACGTCGGGCCGCTGGCCGACCTCGGCTTCTTCTTCAAGGACCCGCTCGGCACGCCGACCCACTCGCTGGCCGAGCAGTGGGCCCGGCTGACCGGCTTCGCCCAGCGACTGCACGCCGGCCCGGACGGTGGCCATGACCACGCTGGCTGACCTGGCCGAGCTGGTCCGCGCGCCGGCCGCGCTCTCGGTCCCCGGGGACGTCGTGGCCGGCGCGGCGGCGGCCGGTGCGCTGAGCCCACGTACTCCCGCCCTGGCGGGCGCGTCGGTGCTGCTCTACTGGGCCGGCATGGCCGCCAACGACTGGTCCGACCGGCGGCTCGACGCCGTCGAACGCCCCGAGCGGCCGATCCCCAGCGGCCGGGTCACCCCGAACGCCGCGCTGGGTCTCGCCGCCGGCCTCACCGCCGCCGGCGTGGGCCTGGCCGCCGCCGTGGGCGGTCGCCGCGCCGCCGCGCTCGCGGTGCCGCTGGCCGCCAGCATCTGGGGGTACGACCTGCTGGCCAAGAACACCGCCGCCGGCCCCGCCGTGATGGCCGCCTGCCGAGGGCTGGACGTGCTGCTGGGCGCATCCGGCGGCCGGCTGGCGCGGGCGCTGCCCTCGGCGGCCACCGTGGCGGCGCACACCTGGACGGTCACCGCGCTGTCCCGTCGCGAGGTCAGCGGCGCGGACACCGCCCTGCCGATGCGTACCCTGGCCGGCACCGCCGTGGTCGCCGCGAGCGCCGCCGTCGCCGTACCCCGGCGCGCTGGGATCGCCGCCGCGCTGCCCGCCGTGCTGGCCGGGTGGTACGCCGCCCGCTACGGCGCGGCCCAGGTGCAGGTGGTCCGGGATCCGTCGGCCGGGAAGGTCCGCGCGGCGGTGGGCGCCGGGATCACCGGCCTGCCCGCCCTCCAGGGAGCGCTCACCGCCCGTGGCGGCGCGGGCCTGCTCGGGCTGGCCGTCGCGGCGGCCGCGCCACTGGGCCGCCGGCTGGCCCGGAAGGTCTCCCCGACATGACCGTGCCCCAGTCGCGCCGGGCCCGGCGCGACACCGCCCAGCCGGACATCGCGCAGGCCGATGCGGTCCGGGCCGACGCGACGACGGTGCGTCTCGGGTACGGCACGAACGGCTTCGCCAACCACCGGCTCGACGACGCGCTCGCCGTCATCGCCGATCTCGGCTACGAGGGGGTGGCGCTCACCCTGGACCACGATCATCTGGACCCGTTCGCGCCCGGCCTCACCCGCCGGATCGCCGCGGTGGGCCGCCGGCTGTCCGAGCTGGGTCTCGCAGTGGTGATCGAGACCGGGGCCCGCTACCTGTTGGACCCGTGGCACAAGCACGCCCCGACGCTGCTGCACGACGACCCCACCCGGCGGATCGAGTTTCTGCGCCGGGCGGTACGGATCGGCGCCGACCTGGGCGCGGAGGCCGTCTCGTTCTGGGCCGGCGTACGGCCGGAGGCGGTGTCGCCGCAGTGCGCCTGGGACCGGCTCGTGTCCGGCTGCGCCACCGTGGTCGACGCCGCCGACAGCGCGGGCGTGACCCTCGGCTTCGAACCGGAACCGGGGATGCTGGTGCAGGACATCGCCGACTGGCGTCGTCTGCACGCGGCGCTCGGCGCCCCGGCCCGCCTCGGCATCACCCTCGACATCGGCCACTGCCGCTGCCTGGAGCCTCAGCCGGTGCCGCAGTGCGTCGCCGAGGTCGCCGAGCACCTGGTCAACGTGCAGATCGACGACATGCGCCGGGGCGTGCACGAGCACCTGGAGTTCGGCGCCGGCGAGATCGACTTCCCGCCGGTGCTGGCCGCCCTGGCCGCTGCCGGCTACCGCGGCCTGGTCGCGGTGGAGCTACCCCGCGACTCGCACGCCGCACCCGCCGTGGCCGCCCGGTCGATCGAGTTCCTACGCGCCGCCGCACCGGCCGGCCGTACGGGAGACGAGGTGCCCACAGGCACACCTGGGGTGCCGGCGTAGCAGCAAGGGGAGGAGACGGAATGACACCGGATTCACTGCGGGCCGCGCTGCGGGGCGTACCCGATCCCGACTGGCTGGACACGGCGCTGCGCCGGGTCGCGGCCGAGCCCACCGCGATCGCCCGGCTGTTTCCGGCCGCCGGCCGGCGCTGCGGTCGGGCCGCGCTGCCGGACGCACCCGGCTGGACCGCCGACGACGCGGCCCGGGTGCTGCTGCTCACCAGCCTGCCCGGCGAGCACGCCGCGTACGCCGAGAGCCTCTACCGGCACGGCGACGCCGCCGAACGGCGGGCCGTGCTGCGGGCTCTGCCGCTGCTGCCGATCGGCGCCGAGGCGGTGCCGCTGCTGCACGACGCGATCCGGACCAACGACACCCGGCTGGTCGCCGCCGCGCTCGGCCCGTACGCCCGGCACCTCGACGCGGCCGCCTGGCGGCAGGCGGTGCTCAAGTGCGTGTTCAGCGGAGTGCCCCTCGTCGCGGTGGCCGACCTGGACGGCCGGGCCGACGGCGAGCTGGCCGCAATGCTCGCCGCGCTCGCCGCCGAACGGCACGCCGCCGGCCGGGACCTGCCCGCCGACGCCACCGACCTGCTCCACCGGCTCACCGCCGCACTGCCCCGGGAGGCGTGACATGCGCATCTTCGACCCGCACATCCACATGACCTCGCGCACCACCGACGACTACGAACGGATGGCCGGCGCCGGCGTCCTCGCGGTGGTCGAGCCGGCGTTCTGGCTGGGCCAGCCGCGCACCAGCGCCGCGTCGTTCGTCGACTACTTCGACTCGCTGATCGGCTGGGAGCCGTTCCGGGCCGGGCAGTTCGGGGTGCGCCACTTCGCCACCATCGCGCTCAACCCGAAGGAGGCCAACGACCCGCGCTGCCGCCCGGTGCTCGACCTGTTGCCCCGCTACCTGGACAAGGACGCGGTCGTGGCGGTCGGCGAGATCGGGTACGACTCGATGACCCCCGAGGAGGACGAGGCGTTCGCCGCGCAACTCGCCCTCGCCGTGGCGTACGACCTGCCGGCGCTGGTGCACACCCCGCACCGGGACAAGGCCCGGGGCTGCGAACGCACCCTCGCCGTGGTCGCCGAGTCCGGCATCGACGCGGGTCGCGTGGTGGTCGACCACCTCAACGAGGTGACCGTCAAGCTCGTCAAGGACAGCGGCTGCTGGCTGGGCTTCTCCATCTACCCGGACACCAAGATGACACCGTCGCGGATGGTCGAGCTGCTGCGCGAGTACGGCACCGAACGGATGCTGGTCAACTCGGCCGCCGACTGGGGACGCTCCGATCCGCTGCTGACCCGGGCCACCGGCGAGGCGATGCGTGCGGCCGGCTTCAGCGACGACGACGTCGACAAGGTGCTGTGGCGCAACCCGGTGGAGTTCTACGGGCAGTCGGGTCGGCTCGACCTCGGCGACGTGGAGGCGCCCGCCGCCGTGGACCCGCAGACCGGCAACTCGATCCTGCGCGGTGGTAGCTGATGCGGCTGCGACATTCCGGCGGCGAGACGGTCCACCTCGGCTACTGCACCAACGTGCACCCCGCCGAGGACCTGGCCGGCATCCTCGCCCAACTGGACACCTACGCCGTGCCGGTGCGTCAGGCGCTCGGCAGCGACCTGCTCGGGCTCGGCCTGTGGCTGGCCGCCCCGGTCGCCGCCGAACTGGCCGCCGACCCGGCGCTGCGCCGCCGGCTCCGCGCCGAACTGGACGCGCGCGGTCTGGAGGTGGTCACCCTCAACGGCTTCCCGTACGCGGCCTTCCAGGCCCCCGTCGTGAAGCAGGACGTGTACCACCCGGACTGGACCACCGAGCAACGACTGACGTACACCCTGGATCTGGCCCGGGTGCTCGCCGACCTGCTGCCCGACGACGCGGCCCGGGGCTCGATCTCCACCCTGCCGTTGGCCTGGCGGCGGCCGTGGAGCACCGACCTGGCCGACGCCGCCCGGCGGCGGCTCGATGCGCTCGCGGCCGGCCTGGCCGACGTGCAGCGGGACACCGGCCGTGAGGTGCGGGTGGCGTTCGAGCCGGAGCCCGGTTGCGTGGTGGAGAGCACCGGGCAGGCCGCCGCGCTGCTGTCCGGCATGGACACCGACCGGATGGGGGTCTGCCTCGACCTCGCGCACCTGGCCTGCGCGTGGGAGGAGCCGGCGGCGGCGCTGGACCGGCTGCGGGCGGCCGGACTGCCCGTGGTGAAGGTGCAGGTCTCCGCCGCCGTCGAGGCGGCCGACCCGGCCGGTGGGGCCGACGCGCTGCGCCGCTGGGTGGAGCCGCGCTTCCTGCACCAGACCCGCAGCGCCGGCTGCGCGGGCGTGGCCGACCCGGCCGACGAGGCGTACGCCGCCGACGATCTCGACGAGGCCCTGGACCGGGAGCTTCCCGGCCCGTGGCGGGTGCACTACCACGTGCCCCTGCACGCCCCGCCCGAGCAACCGCTCGGCTCGACCCTGCCGGTCCTCCGCGCGGCCCTGAGAGCGCTCTTCGAGGGGCCGGTCGCCGGCTGCGACCACCTCGACGTCGAGACGTACACCTGGGGTGTCCTGCCGGCCGCACGGCGGCCCGGCACCGACGCGGAGCTGGCCGCCGGCATCGCCGCCGAGTTGGCCTTCGCCCGCGACGAACTGGTCGGCCTCGGGCTGACCGCAGACCGAACCGTGAGCATGGAGGTGACGCGATGAGCCGGCGACTGGTGGTCCTCGACGTGGTGGGGTTGACCCCGCGACTGCTGAAGCACATGCCCCGACTGCGCGGCGTCGCCGACGGTGGCTTCCGGGCCGAGCTGGGCACGGTGCTGCCGGCGGTGACCTGCTCGGTGCAGTCCACGTTCCTCACCGGCGAGCAGCCCAGCGGGCACGGCATCGTCGGCAACGGGTGGTACTTCCGGGAGCTGGGCGAGGTGCTGCTGTGGCGGCAGCACAACGCGCTGGTCGGTGGGGACAAGCTCTGGCACGCGGCCCGCCGGGCCGAGCCGGGCTACACCGTCGCCAACGTCTGCTGGTGGTACGCCATGGGCGCCGACGTGAACTGGACCGTCACGCCCCGCCCGGTCTACTACGCCGACGGCCGCAAGGAGCCGGACTGCTACACCGACCCGCCGGAGCTGCACGACGCGCTGACCGGGCGGCTCGGCACCTTCCCGCTGTTCACCTACTGGGGGCCGACGGCCGCGCTGCCGTCGTCGAAGTGGATCTGCCAGGCGGCCGAGCAGATCCTGGCCGACGTGTCACCCGATCTGACCCTGGTCTACGTGCCCCACCTGGACTACGACCTGCAACGGTACGGCCCCTCGTCGCCGCAGGCAGCCACGGCGGCGGCCGAGCTGGACGCCGTTCTCGGGCCGCTGCTGGACGCCGCCCGCGCCCGGGACGCCACCGTGGTGGTGCTGTCGGAGTACGGCATCACCGACGTGTCCCGGCCGGTCGACGTCAACCGGCTGCTGCGCAGCGAGGGTTTGCTGCGGGTGCACACCCAGGCCGGCATGGAGTACCTCGACCCCTGGACGTCGAAGGCGTTCGCCGTCGCCGACCACCAGATCGCGCACGTCTACGTCAAGGACCCGGCCGACGTGCCGGCGGTGGCGAAGCTCTGCGCCGGCCTGCCCGGGGTGGCCGAGGTGCTCGACGCCGACGGCAAGGCCGCGCACGGGCTGGACCATCCGCGCGCCGGGGAACTGGTGCTGGTGGCCGAGCCGGACTCCTGGTTCACCTACTACTACTGGCTCGACGACGCCAACGCGCCCGATTTCGCCCGGCTGGTCGAGATCCACCGCAAGCCCGGGTACGACCCCGCCGAGCTGTTCTTCGACCCGGCCAATCCCGGTGCCGCCAAGGCCCGCGCCGGCGTGGCGCTGGCCCGCAAGAAGCTCGGCATGCGCTACCTGATGAGCGCCGTCGGCCTGGACGCCGGCGCGCGGGCGATCCGCGGCTCGCACGGGCGGCTTCCCACCGACCCGGCGGACGCCCCGGTGCTGCTCTGCTCCGACGCGTCCGCGGCCCGGGACCGGATCGCCGCCACCGAGGTCAAGGGCTTGTTACTGGAGCTGGCCGGGTTAAGCGCCGCTGGTGCGCAGGGTCCGGGAGATCGGACGTGACCGTCACCGTCGCGCCCACCGACACCAGCGGTCTGCGGGCGCGCTTCGACGCGGAGCTGGCCGCCTTCCTCGACCGGCAGGGGCCGGACTGGCCCGACGGCGCGCCCCGGGGGGTGTTCACCGCGCTGCAACGGTTCGTGCTGGCCGGGGGGAAGCGGCTGCGGCCACTGTTCTGCTACTGGGGCTGGCGCGGCGCCGGGGCGGCCGACGCCACCCCGATCGTGGTGGCCGCGGCGGCGTTGGAGCTGTTCCACGCGTTCGCGCTGATCCACGACGACATCCTGGACGGCAGCGACCGCCGCCGGGGTGAGCCGTCGGTGCACCGGCTCTTCGCCGACCTGCACGCCCGGTCGTCGTGGCGCGGCGACCCGGAGGCGTACGGGCGCAACACCGCCCTGCTCTGCGGCGACCTCTGCGCGGCCTGGTCGGATCAGATGTTCCATGAGTGTGGGCTCGGGACCGAGCAGGTGCACCGGGGGTACGCGGTGTTCGCGCTGATGCGTACCGAGGTGATCGCGGGGGAGTACCTGGACCTGGTGTCCGGCGTGGGCGACGGCTCGGTCGCCAGCGCGCTCACCGTGATACGGATGAAGGCGGCCCGGTACACGGTCACCCGGCCGTTGCAGATCGGCGCGGCGCTCGCCGGTGGGGGACCGGAGCTGATCGCCGCTCTCGGCGAGTTCGGCGACCCGTTGGGGGACGCGTTCCAGCTCCGCGACGACGTGTTGGGCGTCTTCGGTGATCCGGCGGTCACCGGCAAGTCGATCCTGGACGACCTGCGCGAGGGCAAGCCGACGGTGATGATGGCGCTGGCCCGCAGCTCTGCGGACCGGTCGCAGACCGCGCGGCTGAAGGAGCTGTTCGGCAACCCCACGCTGGACGCCGACGGCGCGGCGGAGCTGCGCGAGATCATCCAGGCCACCGGCGCGCGGGACCGGATCGAGCAGATGATCCGCGTCCGCACCGAGGCCGCGCTGACCGCGTTGCGGAGCGCGGCGGTGAACGAGGAGGCCCGGGCCGCGCTTGTCGCGTTGGCCGCGCAGGCCATCGACCGCCGCGCCTGACCGGCCGACTTTCGATCAAATCGACGAAAGTTCATGCCGGTTCACCGGAAGGTATGGACACATCGACACTTGCGACTTAGTGTCGGGGCCAACACGACAATGTTTCGTCGAGGTGAACCGGCGGCGCGGTAACCCATCGACCCCACCACCCGCTACGGCATCCGGCGCGACGGCGCGCGCCCCGCCCTGGCCTCTCGTCAGGAAGGGACAGCACAGATGTCCATGAAGGACAGACCCAACCAACGGTCCCGACGATGGTTCTCCGCCGGATCGGCCCTGCTCCTCGTGGCCGCGGCCGGCACGGTCACCCTCACGGCCAGCGCGACACCGGCCCAGGCGCACACCATCAACGCCAGCGACTTCCAGCAGGTCGAACTCGCCCGCGGCGTAACCGACATGGGCGAGCCGATGTCGCTGGCCGTCCTGCCGGACCGTTCGGTCCTGCACACCGCCCGCAACGGCACCCTGCGCCGCACCGACGCGAACGGCACCACCTCGGTGATCGGCACCCTGTCGGTCTACAACCACGACGAGGAGGGCCTACAGGGCGTCGGCGTCGACCCGAACTTCGCCAGCAACCGGCAGATCTTCCTCTACTACGCGCCGCCGCTGTCCACCCCCGCCGGCGACGCCCCGGCGACCGGCACCGACTTCTCGGCCTGGCAGGGAGTGAACCGCCTCTCCCGGTTCACCCTCAACAGCGACTTCACCGTCAACCAGGCCAGCAAGGTCGACGTCCTCGACGTACCGGCCGATCGCGGCCTGTGCTGCCACGTCGGTGGTGACATCGACTTCGACGCCGCCGGCAACCTCTACCTGTCCACCGGCGACGACACCAACCCGTTCGAGTCCGCCGGCTACTCGCCGCTGGACGAGCGGACCAACCGCAACCCGGCGTACGACGCGCAGCGCAGCGCCGGCAACACCAACGACCTGCGGGGCAAGATCCTGCGGATCAAGGTGAACACCAACGGGACCTACTCCATCCCGTCGGGCAACCTGTTCGCGCCCGGCACCGCCAAGACGCGGCCGGAGATCTACGCGATGGGGTTCCGCAACCCGTTCCGGATCAGCGTCGACAAGGGAACCGGGGTCGTCTACGTCGGCGACTACGGGCCGGACGCGGGCTCCACCAGCTCCACCCGTGGCCCGTCCGGCCAGGTGGAGTTCAACCGGGTCGCGGCTCCGGGCAACTACGGCTGGCCGTACTGCACCGGCACCAACACCAGCACCGAGACGTACAACGAGTGGGACTTCGCCACCAACGCCAGCGGCGCGAAGTACAACTGCACCGGCGGGCCGACCAACAACTCGTTCCGCAACACCGGCCTGACCACCCTGCCGCCGGCCCAGCCGGCCTGGATCCGGTACGCCGGTGACGCCGGCACCCCGACCGAGTTCGGCGGCGGCTCCGAGTCGCCGATGGGCGGCCCGGTCTACCGGTACAACGCCTCGTCGACCTCCACCACGAAGTTCCCGCAGTCCTTCGACGGGCAGTTCTTCGCCACCGAGTTCGGCCGCGGCTGGATCAAGCCCATCCACGTCAACTCCGACGGCTCCCGGGGCACCATCGACACGTTCCCGTGGGTCGGCAAGCAGGTGATGGACTCGGCCTTCGGCCCGGACGGCTCGTACTACGTGCTCGACTACGGCACCGGCTACTTCAACGGTGACGCCAACTCGGCGCTGTACCGCTTCGACTACGTCGCCGGTGGCAACCGCGCGCCCAGCGCCGCGGCGAGCGCCAACAAGACGTCCGGCGCTGCCCCGCTGGCCGTGACGTTCTCCTCGGCCGGCTCGTCCGACCCCGAGGGCGGGACGCTCACCTACTCGTGGAGCTTCGGCGACGGCACCACCTCCACGGCGGCGAACCCGACGAAGACCTACAGCACCAACGGCACGTACACGGCGACGCTGACCGTACGGGACCCGCAGGGCGCCACCGGCAGCGCCAGCGTGCAGATCAACGTCGGCAACACCGCGCCCACGGTGACCATCAACAACCCCGGCAACGGGCAGCTTTTCAGCTTCGGTGACACCGTGCCGTACAGCATCACGGTGACCGACCCCGAGGACGGCACGATCGACTGCACCAAGGTCAAGATGACCTACGTGCTCGGTCACGACCAGCACGGGCACCAGATCACCTCGAAGAACGGCTGCTCCGGCTCGATCACCATCCCGGTCGACGGCGAGCACGACGACGCGGCGAACATCTTCGCCATCTTCGACGCCGAGTACACCGACGCCGGTGGCCTGACCACGCACACCCAGCACACCCTGCCGCCGCGGCACCGCCAGGCCGAGTTCTTCGGCAGCTCCTCCGGGATCAACGTGTTCAGCAAGACCCCGGCCGAGGGCGGTAAGACCGTCGGTGACATCAACAACGGCGACTGGATCGCGTTCCAGCCGTACCGGCTCGGCAACGTCACCTCGTTCACCGCCCGGGTCTCCTCGGCGGGCAGCGGCGGCACCCTCCAGGTGCGGGCCGGCTCGGCCACCGGCACGGTCCTCGGCTCCGCCACGGTCCCGGTGACCGGCGGCTGGGAAACGTTCACCACGGTCACGGGGGCGATCACCAACCCGCCGACCGGCACCACCACGCTCTACCTGACCTTCGCGGGTACGGGCACCGGCGCGCTCTACGACCTGGACGCGTTCACCTTCGTCACCGGCTCGGCCCCGACCGGTGGGACCGGCCCGATCACGGGCCTGGGCGGCAAGTGCCTGGACGTCCGCAGCGCCGCCACCGCCGACGGCACGCAGATCCAGATCTACACCTGCAACGCCAGCGCGGCCCAGACCTGGGCGGTCACGCCGAACTCCACCATCAAGTCGTTGGGCAAGTGTCTCGACGTCTCCGGTGCCGGAACCGCCGACGGCACCAAGATCCAGCTCTACACCTGCAACGGCACCGGGGCGCAGAACTGGGCCGCGCAGGCCGACGGCACGCTGCGCAACGTGGCGTCCGGCAAGTGCCTGAACGTCTCCGGAAGCAGCTCCGCGGACAGCACCGTGGTGAACCTCTGGACCTGCACCGCCGCCGCGAACCAAAAGTGGACCCTGCCCTGAGTTGAAAGGAAGGGCCCCTTGTTACCGCCTAGTGTTGTACAAGGGGCCCCTCCTAACAGGTTTTAGGAGAGCGACATGCGCAGACTCCTGCGATCCGCGGTCGGCCTGAGCGCCGCCGTCCTCGCCGTCATCGCCTGCACCACCCCGGCCACCCCGGCCAGCGCCGCCGACGCCCCGTACGACGTGCTGGTCTTCTCCAAGACCGCCGGCTTCCGGCACGACGCGATCCCAGTCGGCATCCAGACCATCCGTGATCTGGGCGCGGCCAACAACTTCACGGTCACCGCCACCGAGGACGCCGCCGCGTTCACCACCAGCAACCTCGCCCAGTACGAGGCGGTCGTCTTTCTCAACACCACCGGCGACGTGCTCAACGCCACCCAGCAGACCGCCTTCGAGTCGTACATCGGCTCGGGCCGCGGGTACGTGGGTGTGCACGCCGCCGCCGACACCGAGTACGACTGGCCGTTCTACGGCAACCTGGTCGGCGCGTGGTTCGCCTCGCACCCGGCCATCCAGCAGGCCAACGTCAAGGTGGAGGACCGGGGGCACGCCGCGACCGGGCACCTGCCGCAGACCTGGACCCGCACCGACGAGTGGTACAACTACCGCACCAACGCCCGGTCCACCGCGCACGTGCTCGCCACGCTGGACGAGTCGTCGTACTCCGGCGGTGGGATGGGCGCCGACCACCCGCACTCCTGGTGCAAGAGCTACAGCGGGGGCCGCTCCTTCTACACCGGAAGCGGGCACACCCAGGCGTCGTACGCCGAGCCGGCCTTCCGCAACCACCTGCTCGGTGGCATCCGGTACGCGGCCGGCCGGAGCAAGGCCGACTGCCGGCCCGAGACCGGCTACACGCCGCTCTACAACGGCTCCACCACCGGCTGGTCGCAGGCCGGGCCGGGCAACTTCACCAACTCCGACGCCACCCTCACCTCGGTCGGCGGCATGGGCCTGTACTGGTACAGCGCGAAGCAGTTCACCAACTACTCGCTGAAGCTGGACTGG
The DNA here is from genome assembly GCF_040656575.1 of Micromonospora sp. NPDC049801. Lineage (NCBI taxonomy): Bacteria > Bacillati > Actinomycetota > Actinomycetes > Micromonosporales > Micromonosporaceae > Micromonospora > Micromonospora sp. NPDC049801. The sequence continues at coordinate 95,908 of NZ_JBFAMS010000020.1, forward strand.
AAGCTGGCCGGCGACGACAACTCGGGCATCTTCATCGGCTTCCCGCCGTCGAGTAACCCGCAGTCGGCGATCGACAACGGCTACGAGGTCCAGATCGACGCCACCGACGCGGTCGACCGCACCACCGGCGCGGTCTACACGTACAAGGCGGCCGACATCGCCGCCCGGGACGCGGCGCTGAACGCGCCGGGGGAGTGGAACACCTACGAGCTGCTGGTCGAGGGGGAGCGGTTGCAGGTCTTCCTCAACGGAGTGAAGATCAACGACTTCACCAACACCGATCCGGTACGATCGCTGGCCGGCCACATCGGCATCCAGAACCACGGTACGGGCGACGACGCCTACTTCCGCAACATCCGGATCAAGGAGCTGGGCGGCAGCAACCCGCCGACCGGCAACACCACGGTCCAGGCCGAGGCGTTCAGCTCGGCCAACGGCGTCAGCGCGTTCACCAAGGCCGGCGCCAACGGCGGGCAGACGCTCGGCTACATCGAACCGGGCGACTGGGCCGCGTACAACGGCGTGGACCTGACCGGCGTCACCTCGTTCACCTCCCGGGTCGTCTCGGGTGGCACGGGCGGCACCATCGGAGTCCGTACCGGCTCGGCCACCGGGCCGCTGCTGGGCACGGTCACGGTGCCGAACACCGGTAGCTGGAGCACGTACGCCAACGTCACCACGACGCTGTCGAACGTCCCGTCCGGCGCCCAGAACCTGTACCTCACGTTCAACGGCAGCGGCACCGGCCTCTTCGACGTGGACGACTTCACCCTCGTCAAGGGCACCGGCGGCGGTTCCGGCGTCGGGCCGGTCAAGGGGCTCGCCGGCAAGTGCCTGGACGTCCGCAGCGGCGCCACCGCCGACGGTACCCAGATCCAGATCTACACCTGCAACGGCAGTACGGCGCAGACCTGGACCGTGACGCCGAACTCGACCATCAAGGCGCTCGGCAAGTGCCTCGACGTCTCCGGCGGTGGCACCGCCGACGGCACCAAGATCCAGCTCTGGACCTGCAACGGCAGCGGCGCGCAGAACTGGGCGGCCCAGTCCGACGGCAGCCTGCGCAACACGTCCTCGAGCAAGTGCCTCGACGTGTCCGGCAACAACTCCGCCGACAGCACCGTCGTCCACCTCTGGACCTGCAACGGCGCGGCCAACCAGAAGTGGACCCTGCCCTGACCCACCGAGCCCGCTGGGGCCGTCGGACATGACCGGCGGCCCCGGCGTACCACCCGATGACGCCGCCGGCGCGGCGGTACCTCACCGCCGCCGCGCCGACGGCGTCCCGCGCGTCGGACCGATGCCGCGGATCGACTGCCAGTCGGCTGCCGTACCTTGACCGGCATGGGGCGTTACGCGCGATGGCGCCGGATGGTCCAGGCGCAGGGACGCCGGCTGCACAACGCGCTGCGCCCGGCCGACGAGCCCGACCCGCTGACCGGGCCGGCGCCCAGCCTGAACCGCCTCGATGCCCTGGTGGAGGGCTTCGCCGCAGGCCAGCCCGTGCGCTGGAGCCTGGCCGGGGCGCCCCGGCCACTGCCCGAGCCGGTGGACGTGGCGGCGTACCGGGTCATCGAAGAGGCCCTGACCAACGCGTGCCGGCACGCGCCGGGCGCGGCCGTCGCGGTCCGCCTGCGCTACGACGACGAGGGCATCACCATCGAGGTACGCGACGACGGCGCGCCAGCGGTGCGGAGCCCGGCGCGGGTCGGTGGCGGCCTGGTCGCGGTACGCCGCCGGGTCGAGCGGGTCGGCGGCACCCTGAGCGCCGGCCCGAACCCGGGCGGTGGCTTCACCGTCCGGGCGGTCCTGCCGGCCCCCGAAGAAATGGCCGGGTGACGATCCGGGGCTTTCGCGATGCGCCCGGCGGAAATAGGGTGGGGGCGGCGACCGTGACGGTTGCCGGTGGCCCGGTGGGAGGCGCAACCCGCCGGGTTCAGGTGCGCTCGGCACCCACCGGCGTTCCGCCCCGATGCCACGTACCGATCTGACCGGTCACCCTCGCCCCGGTCCGCACAACGGAATCCCCATCACATCAGGGGAGAAGGACAATGGCGCGACCCATCACGCTCTTCACCGGCCAGTGGGCCGACCTGCCGTTCGAAGAGGTCTGCCGGCTCGCCTCCGAGTGGGGCTACGACGGTCTGGAGATCGCCTGCTGGGGCGACCACTTCGAGGTCGACAAGGCGCTCGCCGACGACTCGTACATCGAGCGCAAGAAGGAGACCCTGGCCAAGCACAACCTCCAGGTCTTCACGATCTCCAACCACCTGGTCGGTCAGGCGGTCTGCGACCACCCGATCGACGAGCGGCACCAGGACATCCTGCCCGGCCGCATCTGGGGTGACGGGGAGCCCGAGGGCGTACGCCAGCGGGCCGCCGAGGAGATCAAGGACACCGCGCGGGCGGCGGCGAAGCTCGGGGTGAACACCGTCGTCGGCTTCACCGGCTCGTCCATCTGGCACACCCTCGCGATGTTCCCGCCGGTGCCGCCGGCGATGATCGAGCGCGGCTACCAGGACTTCGCCGACCGGTGGAACCCGATCCTCGACGTCTTCGACGAGGTGGGCGTGCGGTTCGCGCACGAGGTGCACCCCAGCGAGATCGCGTACGACTACTGGACGACGAAGCGGACGCTCGAGGCGATCGGCAACCGGCCCGCGTTCGGGCTCAACTGGGACCCGTCGCACTTCGTCTGGCAGGAGCTGGACCCGGTGAACTTCATCTTCGACTTCGCCGACCGCATCTACCACGTCGACTGCAAGGACGCGAAGGTGCGTACGGGCGACGGCCGTCGCGGCCGGCTCGCCTCGCACCTGCCCTGGGCCGACCTGCGCCGCGGCTGGGACTTCGTCTCCACCGGCCACGGCGACGTGCCCTGGGAGGACTGCTTCCGGGCGTTGAACGCGATCGGCTACGACGGCCCGATCTCGGTCGAGTGGGAGGACGCCGGCATGGACCGCCTGGTCGGTGCCCCCGAGGCGCTGCAGTTCGTCCGCCGGCTCGCCTTCGACGCGCCGAGCGCCGCCTTCGACGCCGCGTTCAGCAGCAAGGACTGACGAGCCACCGCCCGGCCCGACGACCACCGCCGGGCCGGGCCGGGTTCGGTCTGCTGGTCTGCTGGTCTGCTGGACGGCCGACCGGCCGGTGGGCAGGTCGGCCGGGTTCTCCGCTTGGCTGGTCGAACGGTTGGCCGGATTCTCCGCTTGGCTGGTCGAACGGTTGGCTGGCCGAACGGTTGGCCGGTTGGCCGGTCGGTAGGTCGGCCGGAGCGCGGGTCCGGACAGACCACGGGCCGGTCGCCTCGCGGCGGCCGGCCCGTCGACGTGCGGGTGGGTCAGAGCGTGCTTGCGTTGGTGCCCGAGCCGGACGGCTTGGTGCGGGGGGTGGTGGCCGACGGCGACCCGGAGGTCGTGCCGACCGGGCTGCTGCCCGCCTTGGCGCCCACGGTGGCGGGCGTGCCAGCGAACGCGTCGTCGGCGGCGGTCAGCTCCTGCTTGCCGGTGCTGCCGTTGCCCAGCTTCTCGCCCAGCTTGGTCTGGCCGAGCTTGTCCTTGCCCTCGCTGTAGAGCCGGTTGGCCTGGGCCTGCGCGACCCCGGCCGCCTCCTGGACGGTCGGGTGGTCGAGCACCTTGCGGCCTCGGACCACGAGCTCTTCGTACTTCTCCCGGCCGGCACGGGCGCCCAGGACGAATCCCGCAGCCAGCCCGCCAAGAAACATGATCTTTCCGCGCATGGCGGCTCCTTCCGTACCTGACGCGCCGTCGCCCCGTCGGGTCGCCCCGCCGGACGCGACCAATTCGCGCCTGCGTCCTCTGTCCGCAGCTAACTACCCATCCTGCTCTCCGCTCAAGCCTGCTTGTGCCCGGATGGCGATTTGCCCTGATTGTGAACGCCCTCCCAGCCCTGACCTGCGAATCTGGATCATGGTGGGTTACGGGCGGGCTGCGGGTGTGCTGTGGGTGTGCTGCGGGTGGAACCCACTGGACCACCACCCGGGGATGTCCTGTACTCTTGTCCCCGTCGCACGGTGCCGGCGAGATCCGGTTACCAAGCGGTGCACGATCCCCTGTAGCTCAATTGGCAGAGCAGCCGGCTGTTAACCGGCAGGTTATTGGTTCGAGTCCAATCGGGGGAGCTTCTCCACCCAAACGCCCGTCGGCCCACGCCGACGGGCGTTCCCGTATCCAGATCCTCCCAGCCCCTCGGCCGTCCCTGCCCCCGGGCCGTCCCCGGCCCCGGCTCTCCCGGCCCCGGCTCTCCCGGCCCTGGTCCCTGAAGGCGCTCCCGCCCCGGGGCCCCTCCCCACCCTCGGCCCTGCTCCGACCCCACCCTGGGCACTGCCTCGGCCTCGCCTTGCCCCGGCCCAACCTCTGCCTCGGCCTCGCGGCCCACCCCTGCGCGCCGATCTTGCACTTGGTGCGGTGGCATATCGGGATGTAGCGCGCCTTTCGACAACCGAAAGCGCAAGATCGACGTGATCATGCCGGCAAGCGCGGAGGCGCGCGGGTGTGTGGGGCAGGAGGTCGGCGTTCGGGGCAGCAACTTCACCGATGTTGCTGTTTCCCGCGTGGCGGAGGCAGCAGCATCGGGGAAGTTGTGAGGATCTTGGGCGCGGGGCGCGGGGCGCGGGGCGCGGGGCGCGGGGCGCGGGGCGCGGGGCGCGGGGCGCGGGGCGCGGGGCGCCGACCAGTTCCGCG
>NZ_JBFAMS010000021.1:0-95429 GCF_040656575.1 Micromonospora sp. NPDC049801
GGCGCGGGGCGCGGGGCGCGGGGCGCGGGGCGCGGGGCGCGGGGCGCGGGGCGCGGGGCGCGGGGCGCGGGGTGATCAAGAGGTTTGCGTCACGACACGCCGTGCCCCGTGACGCAAACCTCTTGATCACCGCGCTGAGTCAGCTTCGCGCTGGCGTGGGAGGCGTGGGGGGCGGCGGGGGGGGCAGGGCGGGAGTGCCGTGGCTTGCGTGCGGGGTGGGTGGTTCAGGTGCCGACGGCTCGTTCGGCGAGGCGGGTCAGGTGGGCTTCGTGCAGCCGGCGCAGGGCGCGCACGCCGTCGACGGCCAACTCCTTGTCGGCCGCCTGGAGCGCGATCAACGGCAGCAGGTCGTCGTCGTGCAGTTCCAGGCTGGCCCAGGGCGCCCCGCGATCGAAGCGGACACCCCGGACGACCTCCCAGGGCAGCTCGTACGAGCTGATCACGTTACGCACCCGGATGCGCCGCTCGTCCGCTTCGATGCGCGGGCGGGTGAACAGCAGGAAGCCCAGTGCCCCGAAGATGCCGAGGCCGATCATGGCGATCTGGTCGCCGCGCTGGAAGCTGCCGTATCCGTCGCCGGTCGGCCCGCTCAGCGAGGTGGCGACCAGGGCGAACACCACCACCAGCACGATCGCCGCGGACCAGCACACCACCCGGATGCGGCGGGGCTTGAGGCGGACCAGCTCGGTGTCACTCACTCCCCCAGTCTGCCACTCACGTCCGCCCCACCCGCGCACCACCCGCCGAGGCGCCGCCCGTGATCCACCCGAGGTCAGCGAAGTGGGGGTGACCCGCGCGAGCGGACACCCCCACTTCCGCGATCTCGGGTGGATCAATACCCGTCAGAGGCGGCAGGCGTGGATGTTGGTGACCAGGATGGCGCGGGCACCCAGGTCGTACAGCTCGTCCATGATCCGGTGCACGTCGTCGCTGAGCACCATGGCCTGCACGGCCACCCAGCCCTCGCGGTGCAACGGCGAGACCGTGGGCGACTCGATGCCGGGGGTCAACCCGCTGGCCCGGTCCAGCAGACCGGCCGGCACGTCGTAGGCGAGCATCACGTAACGCCGGGCCACCAGCACGCCGTGCAGGCGACGCAGGAGCTGCTCGGCCTGCGTGTGGGCCGGCGCGCCGGCACGTCGCACCAGCACCGCCGACGATCGCAGCAGCGGCTCGCCGAACACGACGAGGCCCGCCTGACGCAGCGTCGCTCCGGTCTCCACCACGTCCGCGATCACGTCGGCCACCCCGAGGCGTACGGCGTTCTCCACGGCGCCGTCGAGGCGGATCACCTCGGCCTTGACGCCCGCCTCATCGAGGTGCCGCTCCACCAGCCCCGGGTACGCGGTGGCGATCTTGTGCCCGCCCAACTCCTGGACGGAGTCGATGTCGTCCGGGCGGGCGGCGAACCGGAAGGTGGCCCGCCCGAAGGCGAGGTCGACGACCTCCTCGGCGGGCGCGGCCGAGTCGATCAGCAGGTCACGGCCGGTGATGCCGAGGTCGAGATCACCGGAGCCGACGTAGGTGGCGATGTCCTTGGGACGCAGGTAGAAGAATTCGACGTCGTTGGCCTCGTCCCGGCAGACGAGGTCCTTGGGATCGGTGCGCTGGCGGTAGCCCGCCTCGCGCAGCATCTGGGCGGCCGGCTCGGCCAGGGTGCCCTTGTTGGGGATGGCGACACGCAGCATGACGGAGTGCTCCTTCGATCGGGTCTGATCAACGACGGGGCGCACTCACAGATGTCGGTAGACGTCCTTGAGCTCGAGACCGCTGGCGAGCATCAGCACCTGGACCTGGTAGAGCAGTTGGGAGATCTCCTCGGCGGTGCGCTGCGGCCCCTCGTGCTCGGCGGCCATCCACGACTCGGCCGCCTCCTCGACGACCTTCTTGCCGATGAAGTGCACGCCCTTGTCCAGAGCGGCGACGGTGCCCGAGCCCGGGGTGCCGGCGGCGGCCTTGGCCTGCAGCTCGGCGAACAACTCCTCGAACGTCTTCACGGGGAACGATTCTTCCAGCCGCCGGGCCACCACCGGACGTCCGGGTCCGGCCGAACCCAGCAGGCGGACAATTCCCTATCGTACCGGTGGGAAGATCTTCGATCGATGGCCGTGGAGCTTTACGCTGTCCGCCATGGCCAGCCGCTCACGTCTTCTCGCGCTCACCCTCGTCGGCGCCGTCGTCGGCGCCGTCACCGCCTGCGCGCCGCAGGACGAACCGACCCCCACCGTCACCGCCGCGCCGTCCTGCGTCAAGGACAGCCTGCCCACCCGTACGCCGGGCAAGCTCACCATCGCCACCGACCAGCCGGCGTACGAGCCGTGGTTCCGGCAGGACAAGCCGGAGAACGGCGAGGGCTTCGAGGCCGCCGTCGCGTACGCCGTGGCCGAGAAGCTGGGCTACGCGCGGGCGGACGTCGCCTGGACGCGGGTGAAGTTCGACACCGCGATCGCGCCCGGGGAGAAGACCTTCGACTTCGACATCAACCAGTTCTCGGTCACCGACGAGCGCAAGCAGGCGGTGGACTTCTCCGCGCCGTACTACCTGGTGCGGCAGACGGTCATCGCGCTCAAGTCGTCGAAGATCGCCGGCAAGAAGACCGTGGCCGACCTGAAGGGCGCCAAGCTCGGGGCCCAGGTAGGCACGACCAGCTACCAGGCGATCACCGACGTCATCAAGCCCACCGCGAAGCCGCAGGTCTACAACAGCAACGACGACGCCAAGAAGGCCCTGCAGAACGGGCAGATCGACGGTCTCGTGGTGGACCTGCCGACGGCCTTCTACATCACCGGCGCGGAGGTCACCGACGCGGTGATCGTCGGCCAGCTGCCACGGGTCGGCGTGCCGGAGGTGTTCGGGCTGCTGCTGGACAAGAACTCGCCGCTGACCCGCTGTGTGAGCGGAGCCGTCGGTCAGCTCAGCGAGGCCGGCACGCTCAAGGAGCTGGAGCAGAAGTGGCTCGCGCAGGTGGCGGGCGCGGCCGAGCTGACGTGACGCCGCGGGAAACCACCCCCGCCCTAGCGCCACGGGAGCACACCCCCTCGCCGGCCCAGGCGCGGCGAACGGCGTACCGGCGGCGACAGACCGTCTACAGCGTGCTGGTCGCGGCCTCCTCCACGGCGGCGCTCGGCACGTTGCTGGTCGTCGCGGTGACCGGCGCGCCGGGCTGGGACCGGGTACGGGAGTCGTTCCTGGACCCGAAGATCGCCGCCGACGCGCTGCCGACCGTGCTGGACGGGCTCTGGCTCAACGTACGGCTGCTGGTCTGCTGCGCGGCCGGCGCGCTGCTGTTGGGGCTGGTGATCGCCGTGCTGCGGACGCTGCGCGGCCCGATCTTCTTTCCGGTACGGGCGCTGGCCGCCGGCTACACGTACACGTTCCGGGGCCTACCACTGATCATCGTGCTCTACCTGCTCACCCTCGGCGTACCCGGGCTGCGGCTGCGGGGCATGCCGTCGGTGCTGGTGCTGGGCGGGCTGGCGCTGGTGCTCACCTACGGCGGCTACCTCGCCGAGGTGTTCCGGGCCGGCATCGAGTCGGTGCACCCCAGCCAACTCGCGGCGGCCCGGTCGCTGGGCCTGACCTACCGGCAGACGATGCGGCACGTGGTGCTGCCGCAGGCGGTCCGCCGGGTGGCGCCACCGCTGCTCAACGACGTGGTGGCCCTGCAGAAGGACGTCGGGCTGGTCTCGCTCGCCGGCCCGATCGACGCGGTCCGGGCCGCCCAGATCGCCACCGCCCAGACGTTCAACTACACGCCGTACATCGTGGCGGGCGTGCTGTTCGTGCTGCTCGCGATCCCGCTGATCGCGGTCACCGACTGGGTCACGCTGCGCTCGGCCCGCCGCCAGTCGGGAGGCTGACCATGACGCTGCTGCGCTGCCGGGGGCTGCGCAAGGAGTTCGCCGGCCACGTCGTGCTGGACGGGCTCGACCTGACGGTCGCCGAGCACCGGGTGGTGGCGCTGATCGGGGCGTCCGGGTCGGGCAAGTCCACGCTCCTGCGGTGCGTGAACCTCCTCGACGAGTTGGACGACGGGACGATCGAGCTGGACGGGGAGGACATCTCCGACCCTCGGGTCGACGCCGACCGGGTACGCCGGCGGATCGGCATGGTGTTCCAGGCGTACAACCTGTTTCCGCACCTGAGCGTGCTGGACAACATCACCCTCGCACCCCGGCGCGTACACCGGCGGGCCCGCGCGGAGGCCGAGGCCCAGGCCCGCGACCTGCTCGACCGGGTGGGTCTGGGCGCGAAGGCGCACGCCTTTCCGGACGCCCTCTCCGGCGGGCAGCAGCAGCGGGTGGCGATCGTCCGGGCGTTGGCGAACTCGCCCCGGCTGATGCTGCTCGACGAGGTCACCTCGGCGCTGGACCCGGAACTCGTCGGCGAGGTGCTGACGATGATCCGGGACCTGAAGGCCGACGGGATGACCATGGTGCTGGCCACCCACGAGATGGGCTTCGCCCGGGAGGTCGCCGACGAGGTGTGCTTCCTCGACGCGGGGCGCGTCGTCGAGAGCGGCCCGCCGGAGCAGGTGCTCGGCGAGCCGACGCAGCCCCGTACCCGGCAGTTCCTGCGCCGGATCATCGAGGCCGGCCGGCTCTGAGACAGGCCGGCCGCCGCCGAGAACCCGGCCGCCACCGGAGACAGGCCGGCCGCCGCCGAGAACCCGGCCGCCACCGGAGACAGGCCGGCCGCCACCGGAGACAGGCCGAGCGGGTCAGCCGGCGAAGCCGACCCGCTGCGCGTTGCCCGCCGCGACGGTACGCACGGCCAGCGCGGCGTCGAGCGCCGCGACGGTCGCCGCCCAGCCCTTGTCCTCCGCCGAGCCGGGCAGGCCGGCCCGGTCCCGGGCCTGCTCGATGGTCTCCACGGTGAGCACACCGTGGGCGACCGGCTTGCCCTCGTCCAGCGCCACCCGGGTCAGCCCGTCGGTGACCGATCGGCACACGTAGTCGAAGTGGGCGGTCGCGCCGCGGACGACCACGCCGAGCGCGACCACCACGTCGCAGCGGCGGGCGAGGGCCTGGGCGACGACGGGCAGCTCGACCGAGCCGGCGACGCGGGCGACCACGGATCGCGCGCCGCACGCCTCGGCGGCGGCGACCGCGCGCTCCAGCATGTGGTCGGTCAGGTCGCCGTGCCAGCGCGCGGCCACCACGCCGACGGTCAGCCCTGCGGCGTCCACCGCGTCGACTCCCGGCTCACCGAAACCCGCCATCGTCATGCTCCGATCTCGTCGTTGGCGACCGGACGCCCCAGCGGCGCCTCGGACACCTCGTCCAACTCGTCCAGCAGGTGACCCATCCGGTCCCGCTTGGTGCGCAGGTAGCGCAGGTTCTCCGGGTGCGCGCCGGCCGGCAGGCTCTCGCGGCCGGTGATGGTGAGCCCGTAACCCTCCAGCCCGGCCCGCTTGGCCGGGTTGTTGGTGAGCAGTCGCATCGAGCGCACGCCCAGGTCGTAGAGGATCTGAGCGCCGGTGCCGTAGTCGCGGGCGTCGGCCGGCAGGCCCAGGTCGAGGTTGGCGTCGACGGTGTCGCGGCCCTGGTCCTGCAACTGGTACGCCTGGAGCTTGTGCAGCAGCCCGATGCCGCGTCCTTCGTGGCCGCGCACGTAGAGCACCACGCCCCGGCCCTCACGGGCGACCCGGGCCAGCGCGGCGTCCAACTGCGGCCCGCAGTCGCAGCGCAGCGAGCCGAACACGTCCCCGGTCAGGCACTCGGAGTGCACCCGGACCAGCACGTCCTGGCCGTCGCCGAGGTCTCCGATGACCATGGCCACGTGCTCGGCCGGGTCGTGCTCGGCGCGGTAACCCAGCGCGCGGAACACCCCGTGCCGGGTGGGCATCCGAGCCTCGGCCACCTGCTCGACCTGCTTCTCGGTCCGCCGCCGGTAGGCGATCAGGTCGGCGATGGTGATCAGCACGAGGCCGTGTTCGGCGGCGAACTTCTCCAGGTCCGGCAACCGCATCATGGTGCCGTCGTCGTTGACCAGCTCGCAGAGCACGCCCGCCGGACGCAGCCCGGCGAGCCGGGTCAGGTCGATCGCCGCCTCGGTGTGGCCGGGCCGGCGCAGCACCCCGCCCTCGCGGGCGCGCAGCGGCACCACGTGCCCGGGACGCGCCAGGTCCGTCGGGTCGGTGGCCGCGTCGGCGAGCAGTCGGATGGTGTGCGCGCGGTCGGCCGCCGAGATGCCGGTGCTGACCCCCTCCCGGGCGTCGACGGTCACCGTGTACGCGGTGCCGCGCCGGTCCTGGTTGGTGTGGTGCATGGGCGGCAGGTCGAGGCGGTCGGCCTCGCTCTCGGTCAACGGCACGCAGACGTACCCCGAGGTGTAGCGCACCATGAACGCCATCAGCTCCGGCGTGGCCAGCTCGGCCGCGAAGATCAGGTCGCCCTCGTTCTCCCGGTCGGCGTCGTCGACCACGACGACCGGCCGTCCGGCCGCGATCTCGGCGATCGCCTGCTCGATGTCGGCGAAGCTCATGCCGCCACTCCGCTTCGCCGAACGGTCCGAGCCCCGGCCGGGTCGGTCTGGCCCGGCACGGCCACGCGGCCTCGGCCGGGGGTCGGACTGTGAGCAGTGGCGTCATGAGGCACCATGGCGCTTGACCTGATGATTCGCTCGCTTTGCTCGCTCATGCGACGGCCTCCGTGTAGGTGGGTGGGAGCGCGGCGGCCGGGCGGGTGGCGCGCGACGTGTGCCACCAGGCGGCGAAGCCCCAGGCGCAGAGGGCGCCGTAGATCAGGTACATGGCCGCCGACGGGTAGAACCCGCCGCGCAGCAGCAGCGGCACGCCGACGGCGTCCACCGCGATCCACACCAGCCAGAACTCGACCCAGCCGCGGGCCATGCCGTAGGTGGCGAGCAGACTGCCGGTGAGGATCCAGGCGTCCGGCAGCGGACCCCAGGAGCCCAACGCCTTGAGCAGCGGGTACGCCGCGGCGGTGCCGACGACGGCGGCCAGCAGCAGGGCGAGCCGTTCCCGCCCGGTGGCCCACCGTGGCAGCACCGCGGCGTGCTGGGCGTCGGCCCGACGGTTGCGCTGCCAGCGCCACCAGCCGTAGACGCTCACCGCGAAGAAGAAGACCTGCCGGCCGGCCTGCCCGTACAGGTCGTGGGCCTGCGGGGTGGCGAACACGCCGCCGAGGAAGACGGTGAACAGCAGCGCGTTCCCGATCATGCCGACCGGCCAGGCCCAGACCAGCCGGCGCAGCCCGAGCAGCGCCGAGATCAGGCCGAACGCGTTGCCGACGATCTCCCGGACCAGCACCGGCGAGCCGGCCACCTGCACCTGGGCGTCGAGGAGCCAGCCGAGGGCGCCCATCAGGCCACCTCGTCGGTCTCGGCGAGCCGACTGCCCAGCAGCCGCTCGACGTACTTGGCCACCACGTCGACCTCAAGGTTGACCGGGTCACCGACGCCCTTCGCGCCGAGGGTGGTCAGCTTGAGGGTGGTCGGAATGAGCCCGACGGCGAACTCGTCGACGCCGACGGCTGCCACGGTCAGCGACACGCCGTCGATCGTGATCGAGCCCTTCTCCACCACGTACCGCGACAGGTCGGCGGGGAGCCGGAACCGCACGGTCTCCCACTGCTCGGCCGGTTCGCGGGAGATCAGCTCGCCGACACCGTCGACGTGCCCCTGCACGAGGTGCCCACCGAGGCGGCTGCCCAGCGCGGCGGCCCGTTCCAGGTTGACCGGGTCGCCCGCGTGCAGCGCGCCCAGCGCGGAGCGGCGCAGGGTCTCGCCCATGACGTCGGCGGTGAAGACGCCGTCGGCCGCGTCCACGACGGTCAGGCAGACACCGTTGACGGCGATGGAATCACCGTGCCGGGCGTCGGAGGTGACGAGCGGGCCCCGCACGGCGATCAGCGCGGAATCACCCGCCGTGGCCGTGACGCGCACGATCTCGCCCAATTCCTCGACAATGCCGGTGAACATGTCAGCCCTCCCTCTTTCGGGGCAAAGCGGTGATCCGGAGATCCGGACCGACCTGCGTAACGTCGACGAGCTCCAGATCGATGGCCTCAGCGATGGTCGTCACTCCCGCGTCGACCAGGGCGGTGGGGCCGGCGCCGAGCAGCCGCGGCGCGACGTACCCGACGATCTTGTCCACCAGGCCGGCGGCCAGGAACGCGCCGGCCAGCCGGGGCCCACCCTCCAGCAGCACGGCGCGGACGCCGCGCTGGTGCAGCGCCGCGAGCAGCGCCGGCAGGTCGACCCGGCCGTCCTTGCCCGCGCCGACCTCGGCGGCGGTCGCGATCCACGTCCGCGCGGCGCCGTCGCGGACCCGGGCGTCCACCGGGGTACGCCCCGAGCTGTCCACCACGACCCGCAGCGGCTGCCGGATGGCCAGGCTGCCGTCGCGCAGGTTGCGGGCGGTCAGGCGCGGATCGTCGGCGAGCACGGTGCCCACCCCGGCGATGACCGCGTCGACAGTGCCGCGCAGCGCGTGCACGTCGATCCGGGCCGCCTCCGAGGTGATCCACATGCTGGTGCCGTCCTCGGCGGCCGACCGGCCGTCGAGGGTGGCGGCGTACTTCCAGATGACGTACGGCCAGCCACGGCGCATCGAGGTCAGCCAGGCCACGTTGCCGGCCTCGGCCTCCTCGCCGCGTACTCCCAGGTCCACCTGGACGCCGGCGGAGCGCAACGTGGCGGCGCCGCCGGTGGCCACCGGATTAGGGTCCGGTACGGCGATGACCACCCGGCCCACGCCGGCCTGGACAAGCGCGGTGCTGCAGGGGCCGGTGCGGCCGGTGTGGTCACACGGTTCCAGAGTGACGACCGCGGTGCCGCCCTTGGCGCGCCGGCCGGCCTGGGCCAGCGCGACGATCTCGGCGTGCGGTCCGCCCGCGTACGCGTGGAAGCCCTCGCCCACGACCTGGCCGTCCGCGTCGAGCAGCACGCACCCGACCACCGGGTTGGGGCTGGTGGTGCCCAGCCCGCGCGCCGCCAGCTCGATCGCACGCCGCATCGCCTCGTCGACGGAGACGCTGGCCATCGCCCTGTCCTGCCCTCTCACTCGCCTCATCGCGCGGGCGGTCAGGGAGGCGGTATGGACCGCGGGCAGGCGGCGGCGGATTCCGGGTACGGCACAGCCGCCCCGGTTGGGCGGCACGGCACGCTGAAGCCAGCGGCCGGCTCGGACCCGTCCGTCCCGCGCGCTGTCTCCCATCCGGACTGTCTGGGCGCGGACGAGCCGCACCCAACCGTCGGCCCCGGATTTTCACCAGGTCCACCGGGCGGCAGAGCCGTCCGGGTCGCGGGCTGACCACGGTTGGACCGTGGATCACCGCCGGTTCGGAATTTCACCGAGTCCCGCCAGCGCGTGGTGGGTACTTCGCAGTCTTACACGCCGAACCCGGCGTGTCGTTATTCAGGCGAGCTACTTCACAGCGGGATCACGCGTCAGGTGACGCCGCGCCGCCGGTCCACGGCGACATACGACCCCGGTTGGCTCTTGGCGACCGTCTTCATCTCCGAGGCCACCGCGATGGCCTCGAGCGGGTCGGTGAACCGCTTGCCGGCGTCGGACAGCGAGACGCCGATCGAGAGCGTGACCAGGGCCGCCCGGCGGATGTTGCCGCGCCGGTCCTTCAGCTCGACGAAGCCGCGCTCACGGTCGGTCGCGTCGTAGAGCGTGTCGGCGGACTTCTCGAAGTCGACCACCGCCCGAGAGGTGAGCGGGCGGACCTGGTCGGGCGCGCAGACGATCACGAAGTCGTCGCCGCCGACGTGGCCGAGGAAGGCCGGCGGCAGCCCCACCGCCACCACGGCCCGGTGCAGGCTGCGGGCCAGGGCGGAGATGAAGTCGTCGCCCCGGACGAAGCCGTACCGGTCGTTGACGCTCTTGAACCGGTCGATGTCGATGTAGCCGACCGCGTAGTCCACCCCCTGCCGGACCCGGTCGCTGATCTCCCGCCGGATGCGACTGTTGCCGGGCAGTCCGGTGAGCGGGGACACCTCCCGGAACTCCTTGTTGCGCCGCAGCGTCGAGGAGACCCGGGCCACCAGCTCGGCGGTGTCGAACGGTTTGACCAGGTAGTCGTCCGCGCCCGCGCTGAGCCCGTGGACCTTGTCCACGGTCATCCCCTTGGCCGTCAGCATGATCACCGGCAGGGCGGAGGTCATCGGGTCGGCGCGCAGCCGCCGGGTCAGCTCCAGCCCGTCGATGCGGGGCATCATGAGGTCGACCACGGCGAGATCCGGCCGCTGGCGCTCGATGACCTCCAGGGCCTCCTGACCATCGCTGGCGTGGATCACCTCGAAGCCGTGCAACCGCAGGTTGAACTCGACGAACCGGGCGATGTCCTCGTCGTCGTCGACGACGAGGATGACGTCCTTGCGGTCGACCTCGGGCTCCATCTCAGGCCTCGGGCGCCGCGCGTTCCGCCAGCGCCCGCAGGTGCCGTACCGCCTCCGCCGGGTCGGCGGCGCCGTAGACGGCGGTGCCGGCCACGAACGCGTCGGCGCCGGCCGCGGCCGCCTGCTCGATGGTGTCGGCGGCGATCCCGCCGTCCACCTCGATGCGCAGCTCCAGGTGCCCGGCGTTCACGTGCCGACGGGCGGCGCGGACCTTGTCCAGCAACTGCGGGATGAACCGCTGGCCGCCGAAGCCCGCCTTGATCGTCATGATCAACAGGGTGTCGAAGCTGGGCAGCAGGTCCAGGTACGGCTCGATCGGGGTGTCCCGGTCGATGGCCAGTCCAGCCTTCGCGCCGGCCGAACGCAGGTCCTTGGCCAGGGCCACCGGGTCGTCGGCCGCCTCGACGTGGAACGTGACGTTGTACGCCCCGGCGTCGGCGTACCCCGGGGCCCACCGACGCGGGTCGGAGATCATCAGATGCACGTCGAACGGCATCGTGGTGGCGGCCCGCAGGCTCTGCACCACGGGCAGCCCGATGGTCAGGTTGGGCACGAAATGGTTGTCCATCACGTCCACGTGCAACCAGTCCGCGGCGTCCTCGACGGCACGGACCTCTTCGGCGAGGCGAGCGAAATCGGCGGCCAGGATGCTCGGCGCGACGATTGGCGGCGGTACGGTCACGGGGCCAGTGTACGAACGCGGCCACCCGCCGCCCGCAGCACGGCACCAACTCCGACACGCTGTGATCCACCAGTGACCAGTAGTGCAGAATAAACCGGTCCGGATCCTCGAATCCGGACGAACAGACATCAGTGGCTGGCCGATCGACCCAAACGCGACGACACTCCAAGCGGGACGGTGCCGTAGGCTGCACGCCCGCCGGGGTCGCGCCACGGGGCGCGGCGACCGGTCGCCAGCTCCCGGGAGGGCGGACGATGCGACGGTGGCTTGCAGCGCTGGCGCTGGTCGGCGTCACGACGATGCTGCTGTCCGGCTGCGCGCCGGCACGCGGCGCGGACGGTGATCTCACCGACGACTGGCCGGAGTTGCGGGTTCCCCGACCGTTCACCCCGGCCACCGACACCTGCCTGCCCAGGATCACCGCGGTCGTGCAGGCCAGCACGTACGAGACCGTCGACTGCGCCCGCAGCCACCTCGCCGAGGCGATCCACGTCGGCACGTTCACCGGCCCGGCCGCGCGGGCCGGTGCCCGGCCGGGCCCGGGTTCGACCGCGCTGCGCGCGGCCCGCGCCGAGTGCGACCAGCGGGCCCGGGACGTGCTCGGCGGTGACTGGCACACGGCCCGGCTCACCCTGACGCTCTCGCTGCCCACGGCGCCGGCGTGGACCGGCGGCGCACGCTGGTTCCGCTGCGATCTCAGCGAGACCGACAGCATCGACAACACCCGCCCGGTGAACCGCGTCGGCAGCCTGCGTGGCGCGCTGATCGGCGACAGCCCGCTGACCCACCGCTGTTTCGACCCCAAGCTGATCGGCGACAACCTCAACTACATGGCCCCGGTGCTCTGCACCGAGCCGCACCGCGCCGAGTTCGTCGGCGTCTACGAGGAGAAGGACCTGAGCTGGGCGGCCTTCACCCGCTCCGGCGAGCAGGCGCACCGGCGCTGCATGGCGCTGATCGCCGCGTACGTGGCCGTGCCCAACAACAGCGAACTGCCGTACCGGGCCGGGTCCATCTACTACCCACCGTCGCAACGGGAGTGGGAGGAGGGCGACCGCGGGGTGCGCTGTTTCCTGTGGAGCGACGACCGGAAACTCACCCGTTCGATGCGCGGCGCCGGCCCCGAGGGACTACCCGCGATCTGACCTACGGTGCCGTATGCTGCTGCGCCGTGGCGTTACCGGCCGGCTGGAGGTCGACCGGAGGTCACCGGCGGCGGGAGGTCGAAGATGCGACGGTGGTTGACGGCGATTGCCGGAGGCGCGGCGGTGGCCCTGGCCCTCACCGGCTGTGGCACGCCCACCGGAGTTGACCGGAACCTCACCGACGACTGGCCGGCGCCCGTGGCGGCGCAGCAGTTCGTTCCCGCGGCCGGTGTCTGCCACCACTCCTTTCAGCAGGTCGGGTTCCTCAGCGGCTACAACCCGATGGAGTGCAGCGAGGCGCACCGGGTGGAGACGATCCACGTCGGCACGCTCACCGGTCCCGGCGCGGAGCGCGGCACCACCCCACCCCCGGGCTCCGAGGGCATGCGGGCCGCACAGGCCGGCTGCGAGAAGGAGGTCACCAAGGCGGTCGGCGGCGACTGGCGCTCCGGACGCCTGGGACTGACCGTCGTGCTGCCGTCGGCGCCCGCCTGGGCCGGCGGCGCCCGCTGGTACCGCTGCGACGTCACCGAGATCGCCAGCATCGACGACACCGCCGTCGACCTGCGCACCGGCAGTCTGCGGGGCGCGCTGGCCGGCGCGGCCCCGCTGGCCTACCGCTGCTTCAACCCGAAGCTGGTCAAGGACGACATCGAGGCGATGGTGCCGGTGTCCTGCACGGCGAAGCACCACGCCGAGTTCGTCGGGATCTGGCGTGCCCCGGACATCAGCTACGCGGAGTTCAACCGCACCACCAAGCGCACCCACCGCGCGTGCCAGTCGGTCACCGCCAAGTACGCCAAGGTGCCGGACGACTCCAAGCTCGACTTCCGCGCCGGGACGATCTACTACCAGCCGTACGAGCAGGAGTGGAAGAACGGCAACCGTGGGGTGCAGTGCTTCCTGTGGATCAGCGACCGGAACCTGACCCGCTCGATGCGCAACGCCGGCAACAAGGGCCTCCCCATCACCTGACCCCCCTCTCGCTGAGCTGAAAGGAAGGGCCCCTTGTTAACGCCTGGCGTATAACAAGGGGCCCTTCCTTTCACTTAGCGGGGCGGCTCAGCCTCGGCGCAGGACGGCGAGGAACATCGCGTCGGTGCCGTGCCGGTGCGGCCACAGCTGCACGGTGGGGCCGTCACCCAGGCCGGGCATGCCGGCCGGCAGCAACGGTCGGGCGTCGACGAAGTCCACCGCCACGCCGCTGCGACGGGCCGCCTCGGTGACCGTCACGTGGGTCTCCACCGTGTGCGGCGAGCAGGTCACGTAGGCGACCAACCCGCCCGGCCGGACCGCCCGCAGCGCCGCGCCCAGCAGCTCGCGTTGCAGCCGGGTCAGCGGCGGCAGGTCCGACGGCTGCCGCCGCCAGCGCGACTCGGGACGCCGGCGCAGCGAGCCCAGCCCGGTGCACGGCGCGTCCACCAGCACCCGGTCGAAGTGGCCCTCCGGCAGCTTCGGGTCCGCGCCGACCTCACGACCGTCCATCGCGAGCACGGTCACCGGCAGGCCCCGGGTCGCCTGGGACACCAGCCGGGCCCGGTGCTCGGCCACCTCCACGGCGGTCAGGCGGGCGCCCCGCTGCGCGGCCAGCGCGCCGAGCAACCCGGCCTTTCCGCCGGGACCGGCGCACAGGTCCAACCAGCGCCCGTCCGGGCCGTCCAGCGGCGCGTCGGCGAGCGCGGCGGCCACCAGTTGGGAGCCCTCGTCCTGGACGTGGGCGCGGCCGTCGACCACCGCCGCCACGTCGCCCGGGGCGCCGCCGGGCAGATAGACGGCGTACGGGGAGAAAGCGCCGGGCGCCCCGCCGACCGCGTCGGCCAGCTCGACCGGATCGATCAACCCGGGTCGGGCGCACAGGTGCACCGGGGGACGCTCGTTGTCCTCGATCAGGAGTCGGGCCGTCTCGCCCAGGTCGCCGCCGAGCGTCTCGGAGAAGGCCCGCACGATCCACTGCGGGTGGCTGTAGGCCAGCGCCAGGTGCCCGACCGGGTCGGTCTCGATCGGCGGCGCGAGTTTGGCCACCCACCCGTCGATGTCACGGGTCGACACCTCGCGCAGCACCGCGTTGGCGAACCCGGCCGCGCCCGGCGCGACCGAGCGGACCAGGTCCACGGTCGACGACACGGCCGCGTGCGGGGGCACCCGCGTGTGCAGGAGCTGGTACGCCCCGATCCGCAGCGCGTCGCGTGCCGGCGGGTCGATCCGGGCCACGTCCCGGCCGGCCGCGTCGCTGAGGATCGCGTCCAGCGTGCCCAGGTGACGCAGCGTGCCGTAGGTCAGCTCGGTGGCGAAGGCCGCGTCGCGGCCGTACAGCCCCTCCTCGCGCAGGATGGTGGGCAGCACCAGGTTGGCGAAGGCGTCGTCGCGGTGCACGGCGGCGAGCGCCTCGTACGCCGCGCGGCGCGGCCGGTCCAGCGGCGGTCGCGCCGGCCGGCGGTCGCCACCGCGGCCGGTCGACGGACCGCCCCGGTATGGACGCGTCCCCTCCGGGGCCGTCACGCGAGTCCCTCGCCGGCGCTGACGCGGACGCCGCGCGCCCAGTCGGTGGCCGCCATGGCCCGCTTGCCCGCGGCGCGGACCTCGCCGAGGCGCACCGGCCCGGTGGCCGTGCCGGCCAGCACGCGGGTCTTCTCCACCAGCAACTCCCCCGGTTTCAGGTCCGGGCCGTCGGCCACCGTCACGACCGGGCCGAGCTTCACCCGCTCGTCGCGGAAGGTCGTCCACGCGCCGGGCGCCGGCGTGCAGGCGCGGATGCGCCGGTCCACCGCGAAGGCCGGGTCGCCCCAGCGGACCCGGGCGTCCTCCACGGTCAGCTTCGGCGCGAGGGACACCCCGTCGGCCAGCTGCGGCTCGGCGCGGGCGGTGCCGTCGGCGATCGCGTCGAGCACCGCCACGAGCAGCCCCGCGCCACTGTCGGCGAGGCGTTCCAGCAGGTCGCCGGAGGTGTCGCCGGGACGGATCTCGTCGGTCAGGGTGCCGTAGACGGGCCCGGTGTCCAGGCCCTGCTCCAACTCGAAGACGCTGGCCCCGGTCAGCTCGTCGCCGTGCAGCACGGCGTGCTGTACGGGTGCGGCACCCCGCCAGGCCGGTAGCAGCGAGAAGTGCAGGTTGATCCAACCGTGGCGGGGGATCTCCAGCGCGGACGGCGGCACCAGCGCGCCGTAGGCCACCACCGGCACACAGTCCGGGGAGAGCGCGCGCAGCCGGTCGAGGAACTCCGGGTCGCGGGGTCGGGCCGGCGTGAGCACCTCCACGCCGTGCTCGTCGGCCCAGACGCCGACCGGGGAGCGGGACAGGCCCCTCCCCCGTCCGGCGGGCGCGTCGGGTCGGGTGACGACGGCGACCAGTTCGTGCTGGGAGGCCGCGACGGCGGCCAGGGCCGGTACGGCCACCGCCGGAGTGCCGGCGAAGATCACGCGCATCCGGGTCACCGACCCAGACCGAAGGGGTCGCTGATGTGCGGGCTCAGCTTGACCGTGGGCGGGGCCGAACCGTCGTACCACTCGGCCTGGCGGATCGCCTTCATGGCCTCCTTGCGCCCCTGCGCGTCCAGTCGGTCCAGGAAGAGCACCCCGTCGAGGTGGTCGGTCTCGTGCTGCACGCAGCGCGCCATCAGGCCGCTGCCGACGATCTGCATCGGGTCGCCGAACGAGCTGAAGCCCTTGGCGACGACGTTCTGCCGACGCTTGGTGTCGAAGTAGAGCCCGGGGATCGACAGGCAGCCCTCCGGGCCGTCCTGCTCCTCCTCGTCGGGGAACTCCAGCACCGGGTTGATCAGGTGCCCGAGCACGTCGTCGACGTCGAAGGTGAACACCCGCAGGCTCACGCCGAGCTGCGGCGCGGCCAGACCGGCGCCGTTCTGCTCCCGCATCGTGTCGGTGAGGTCGGCGACGAGCCGACGTAGCTCGGCGTCGAAGTTGACCACCGGATCGGCCGGCGTGCGCAGCACCGGATCCCCAAAAAGACGGATGGGCTGGACGGTCACGCGGGACGGCTCCTTCGTCGGACGGGCGAGCGGTGCCGTACCAGTCTACGGAGTGCCCGGCAGCGCTCCGGCCGGCGTACCTCGATCGGCCGGGGCCGGTGTGCCCAGCGTCACCAGCAGGCTCTCGTAGCCGCGCAGGGTCAGCCGGGTCCGGTGCCGGGGCGGCTCGGCCAGTGCCAGCTCGGGCAACCGGCGCAGCAGCAGCGGGAACGCCAGCTGCGCCTCCAGCCGGGCAAGGCCGGCGCCGAGGCAGTAGTGCGGACCGGCACCGAAGGACAGCGGGTGCGCCTGCTCACGCGTGGGGTCGAAACGCTCCGGGTCGGTGAAGCGGCGGGGGTCGCGGTTGGCCGCGCCGAGCAGCAGCAGCGCCGTGCTGCCGGCCGGCAGGTCGAGCCCGCCGCAGCGCACCGGCGCCGCGCTGGTCCGGGTGGTCAGCTGCACCGGGGAGTCGTAGCGCAACAGCTCCTCGACGTACGCCGGGACGAGCCCGGGGTCGGCGCGCAGCGCGTCGGCGTCGTCGGGGTGGCGCAGCAGCACGACGAGGCCGTTGCCGAGCAGATTGGTGGTGGTCTCGAAGCCGGCCACCAGCAGCACCACCAGGTTGGCCAGCAGTTCGTCGCCGGTGAGCCGCTCGCCGTCGGCGTCGTGGACCTGGACCAGCGCGGTGGTCAGGTCATCGGCCGGTTCCCGGCGCCGGGCGACGATCAGCTCGACGAAGTAGTCGCGCAGCTCGGCTGCGCCCGCGTCGGCGACTGCCAGCTCCTCGGTGGTGATCTCCGGCTCCAGCACCCCGGTCATGTCGCCGGCCCAGCGGCGGAACAGCGGTCGGTCCTGCGCCGGCACGCCGAGCAGCGCGCAGATCACCCCGACCGGGAGCGGGTACGCGAAGTCGGCGAGCACGTCGACCGGCCGGCCGTCCTCGGCGCGCTCGATCATCGCGTCGAGCAACTCCTCGGCCTGCGCCCGCACCACGTCACGCATCCCGGCGATCCGGCGCGGACTGAACACCCCGGCGGCGAGCCGACGCATCCGGCTGTGGTCGGGCGGGTTGGTCCGCAGCATGGACCGGGCGATCGACTTCATCGCCGGGCTCTGCCGCCAGTTCGGCCACACCTGGTCCCGCAGCGCGTCGTCGAGCACCACGAGCCGGGGGTCGCGCAGCAGCTCGTCGACCTCCGGGTAGCCGGTCACCACGTACAGGCCGGGCAACGCCTCGACCACCGGACCGTGCGAGCGCAGCCGCTCGTACGTCGGGTACGGATCGACGCGTCCCTGCGGCGACATGAGCAGTGTGAGCGCCTCGGCAGCCTCCATGGTCGGCCTCCCCGTCGATGCGTGGAAGGCTCCATCATCCCGGTGCCGCCGCCGGAAGGCATCCCCTGCCCGGCGCTCGTCAGCCCCCGGCGGTCGCCGCCGCGGCCAGCAGGGCACGGACCCGCTCGGCGTCGGGATGGCCGAGGTCGTCGAGGATGCGCAGGGCACGCCGCCAGGTCCGCACCGCGCCGACGGTGTCCCCCGCCGCCTGGCGGCTCTCGCCGAGCCGGGACAGGGTGTCCGCCTCGTCGTACCGGTCGCTGATCCGCCGGTAGAGCCGGAGCGCCCGCCCGTAACAGCGGATCGCCTCGGCGTGGTCGCCCAGGCGGGCGTGGATGAAGCCGAGGCTGTCCCAGGTGTTCGCCTCACCGTGCCGGTCGCCGGTGCGGCGCAGCAACGTCAGCGCCTGCCCGCAGTGCGTGAGCGCCGGGGCGTACTGCCCGAGCTGGGCGTGCGCCCAGCCGACCGCGTTGCGGGCGCTCGCCTCCCCGGCGAGGTGGCCGGCGTCGCGGTACAGCGCCAGCGCCCGCTGCCCGTGCTCCAGCGCCTCGGCGTGCCGGCCGAGGCCGTCGAGCATCGCGCCGAACGCCCGGTGGGTACGCGCCTGCCCGGTGTGGTCACCCAACGCCCCGAAGATCGCCAGGGCGTGCCGGTAGTTGCTCGCCGCCTCGTCCACCCGACCCAGCCGGGACAGCACCCGGGCGAGGTCCCGGTGGGCGTTCGCCTGCCCGAGTCGGTCGCCCGCCCGGCGGGCCCCGGCCAGGGCGGTCCGCTGGGCGGCGGCGAGGTCCGGCCACCGCCCCCGGCGTTGCAGGAAGTCCACCAGCGTCCACGCCAGCTGCCAGGCGTGGCTGTCGAACCCGACGCGCCGGGCGTGCGCGACGGCCGCCAGGAGCACCGGGTACTCGGTGGTGAACCAGGCGAGCGCCCGCCCGTGGTCGATGATCTCCTCGGGCCGCACACCGGGGGCGACCGGGGCCAGGGTGACCGGATCCCGGCCCGGTTGCAGCAGCAGCGCGGCCGCGTGGGCGGTGTGCAGGTAGTGGTCCAGTCCACGCCGGATCGCGGCCCGTCGGGCGCCGGCCGGTTCGAACCGCTCGGCCTGCTGGACGGCGTACGCCCGGAGCAGGTCGTGCGCGCCGAACCGACCGGGTGCGTGCTCGGTGACGAGGTGCGCGTGGGCCAGCTCCGCCAGCAGTCGGGGCGCCTGCTCGCGGGGCACCCCGGCCAGGCTGGCCGCCGCCGCCACGCCGATGTCCGGGCCCGGGTGGCAGCCGAACAGCCGGAACAGCCGCGCGGCCGGGGGCGTCAGGCTCCGGTAGGACCAGGAGAACACGGCCTGCACGTCGGTGCCGGCGTCACCGGCGTCGAACGATTCCAACGGGTGGGGCGCCTCGCGCAGCTCGGCCGCGAGGCTGGCCAGGGGGAAATCGGGATTTGCCGCGCCCCGCGCGGCGAGTACCGCCAGCGCCAGCGGCAACCGCGCGCACCGCTCGATGATCTCGTCCACCGCCCCTGGCTCGAGGGTCAGCCGGTCCGCGCCGAGCCGGCGGGCCAGCAGCTGCCACGCCTCGGCGGCGCTGAGCAGCTCCACGCCCACCGGCCGGGCGCCCTCGGCGGCGACCAGACCGGCCAGGCGGTTGCGGCTGGTGACCAGGACCAGGCAGGTCGCGCTGCCGGCCAGCAGCGGCCGGACCTGCTCGGCGTCGCGGGCATTGTCCAGCAGCACCAGCATCCGACGGCCGGCGAGCAGGCTGCGGTACAGGCCCACCTGCGCGCTCAGGTGGGTGGGGATCCGTTCGGGCGGCACCGCGAGGGCCTCGAGGAACCCCCGGACCGCCTCGACGGGCGTCACCACCGTGCCGGTGGCGTCGAATCCTCGCAGGTCGACGTAGAGCTGACCGTCCGGGAAGCGGTCGGCGACCCGATGCGCCCAGTGCACCGCCAGGGTGGTCTTGCCGACCCCGGCCGTACCGGACAGGGTCACCACCCCGGCGGGCGCCACGCCGCCGTCGTCGGCGGCGTCCGGGCTGGCCCAGGCGGTGTCGAGCTGCGCGAGCTGGGCGGTACGTCCGACGAATCCGGGCAGCGCCGGGGGCAGTTGACGGGGTACGGGGAGGCGGTTCGACGTCGCGGCGACCCGTGCGCCGCCGCCCTGGGGGCGCGCCGCCCCGGCGCCCGCCCGTACGTCGGTCGCGTGGTCGCCGGTCGGGCGTCGGCGTCGCTCCTCGATCCGGTCCCGCGCGGTGGCCAGCACACCCTGCTCGGTGGGGCTCGCGCCGAGCAATCGGATGAGCGCGTCGAACCGCTCCGGCGGGGGCAGGACGTTACCGGCGAAGTACTCCCCGATGATGCCGCGTGACCAGCCGGTCTTCGCCGCCAACTGCCGGTATGTCAGCCGGGTCTCGCCCTGCTGCCGTGCTTCGCGGCGGCGAAGTTGGCGCAGCAGACCGGCCAGATCCGGCAGGGTCTGCGCCGCGGCGGCACGGCGTGCCACGTCGCACCCCCCGGGCGACTCCTGGGCCCCGGCACGAACGCCGGGCGGAATCCACTGGTCGGACATGCGGCCCCCACCCCCTCCCGGTCACCCGGCGCCCCGGATGCCGACACGGGCAGGCTAGACGCGGCTACCAGCGGTGAGATAGGAGATCGCCGATGTCTGACAGTTCACATCGGACCTTTCGCCGTCCGGTGGTGTCCGACCGTGTCCAATCCCGTCCAGGATCGCCGTCCGGATCGGACGTCGCGTGCCACCGTCCCTGGTGCGGGCCCGGCCCGCGCCACGAACCCTGGGGAAGGGGTACAGATGATCCGTCCACACCCGAACGCCCGACGGTCCGCGTCGATGCTGCGTCGCATCGCCGTGGCTGCCTGCGGCCTCACGCTGCTCGTCACGGGCGTGACCGCCACGTCGGCCACCGCCGCGCCGAAGGGCAAGGCCACCACCACCGGATCGTTCGTCGACAGCACCGCGGTGCCAGGCGGCTTCGCCTCCTGGTCGGAGCTGCTCCAGTTGCAGCAGCGGATGAACACCGCCGCCGCCCAGATCACCAACGCCGCGCAGCGCAGCGCGAACTCCGGCTTCGCCGGCATCGTCGCCGATCCCGCCACCCGTCATCTCCAGGTCTACTGGAAGGGCGAGCCGCCGGCCCGACTGGTGGCCAACGCCCGGGCCACCGTCGCGACGACGGTGCTGCCCGCCACGTACTCGCAGCGGGAGCTGATGGTCGCGGCCGACAAGCTGCGCGCCACGGCCGGCGACAAGATCACGACGGTGGGGCCGCGCGCCGACGGCGCCGGCCTGCTCGTCGGTACGCAGAGTGGGCTGCTCGGGGCGACGGCTCTCGCCGGCGTTCCGGTGACCGTCCAGACCGGCGTCGCCGCCGCTCCCGCCACCCGGTGGGACGACAGCCCGCCCTGGTGGGGTGGCGCCGCGTGGCGCAACACCTCCACCGGTGGCGGCTGCTCGACCGGCTTCGGCGTCTACCAGGGCGGGGTGTCGCGGGTACTCTCCGCCGCGCACTGCGCCAACCTCAACGTCGTGGCGGCCGACCCGACCGGGCAGACCATCGGCACCGTCATCAGCCGCAACGTCAGCAGCGACAGCCTGCTCATCGCGGGCAGCGGCGGCGGCCGGGTCTTCAACAACAGCACGGACGCGAACGGCGCGGTGGTCAGCGAGTTCAGCAACCAGGTGATCGGCGCGCAGGCCAGCCAGGTCGGCAACTGGGTGTGCAGCTCCGGCGCGTACTCCGGCACCCGGTGCTCGATCCAGGTGAAGGCCCGCAACCTGTGCATCAACGTGCGCAACTTCGGTACGGTCTGCGGTCAGGTGCAGGCCGAGAACACCGCCCACACCAACGCCGTCGGCCAGGGTGACAGCGGCGGCCCCGTGGAGATCGTGAACGCGGCGAACACCCTCCAGGTCTGGGCGACCGGCACCAACACCGCCATCGACGACACCAACACGACGACGGCGTGCACCGGCTACGTGACCGCCGGGCGGGTGTGCGCCTGGCGGTTCTACTACGAGGACATCTTCTCCGGCATGGCCGGCGTGGGCGCCTCCGGAGTCGTCCTGGGCTGACGCCTCCGCACGACCATCGTCCAACCCGACACCCGGGCCGGCGCGCGTCTCGCGCGCCGGTCCGGCGTCGCGCTCAGGCTGCGCCTAGGCGCCGACGCCCGTGTCCGCGGCGAGCACGGCGTCGCCGCGGAGCAGCGCCGGCTCCGGCAACGGCAGGTGGATCTTGTGGGCGGCCTCCCAGTCGTAGACCAGGCCCGGCCGCACCTGAGCGGCGAAGTAGTCCACGGCGCTCATCCCGCCGACCACCGGCTCGTCGACCTCGGCGACGAGCTGCGCCGGCACCAGGGAGAAGCCGTTCTGCAGGGCGGCGCTGAGCCGCCGGTGACCGTCGACGACGAAGAAGTACTCCCCCGTGAAGCCGATCTTGAGCGGCTCCAACGACTCGTCGCCGGCCTCGGCCACGTCGCCGACGAACTCGCTGTCCCAGAGGCCACGCAGGGTGGCGATGTCCTCGGTCGGGTAGACCCGCGCCGGATCCAGCAGCAGCAGCGGCGGGCCGTCGCGCAGCACCTCGGCGCCGAGCGTGCCCTCGTACGCGGCGACGATGTGCTCGACCACCTCGGCGGCGGAGGCCCGGGTGGTGTCACAGATCAGGTCGTAGTTGCGCAACCGCGCCTTGTCCACCCCGTAGCGGAGGATGAACCGGCTGCGCTCGCTGGCGCTGCGCTCGCGGAGCTTGGCCTTGGCCTCCTCGTGCGAGGCGTAGCTCTCCGCCGGGCCGGACGGGCGGGCCAGCACCCGGCGGGCCGCCTCACCCGGCTCGGTGATCATGTGCACCTTGAGCGCGTCGGTGAAGAAGTGCCAGGCCAGCCGCGAATCCATGATCAGGTGTTCGCCGGAGGCGGCGATGTCGCGCTGGAGCTGGTCGACGTACCCGTCGACGGCCTGGTCCAGTTCGGCGTGCAGGTTGAGTTGCAGGGCGGTCATCTGCCGCTGCTGCGCCATCTCCCGATAGAGATCACCCACGCTGACCCGGCGCATACCGAGCCGCTTGGCGATCTCCACCGACACCGTGCTCTTGCCGCTGCCGAGGTCGCCGTTGAAGACGATCGATTGTCGAACGGTCACGACTGGTCCACCCCTGATAACCGGCTTCCTGACATCATCGACAGCCCGAGCATGACGGGCGATGCTACCACCTCGTCACCAGCGTTCTGCCGGACGCGGTGTGCGGGCACCGGTCGCCGCGCCCGCCTGCCACCGCCCGCGAAACGGTCAGAACAGGCTCAACGGATCGACCTGGAGACGAACCGGCTCGGCGGCCTTGCGGGCGGCGCGCACCCCGGCAGCCGAGTGCAGAGCCTCGGCGAGCGCGGCGGCCCGTGCCCGGGGCACCCGCAGCAGCATCCGTTCGCGCCCTTCCTCGGCCGGCACGGGCCCGAGCACCTCGGCGTCGGCGGGCAATCGCGCCGCGTCGAGCAGGTCGGCCACCGCCTCGGCCGGGCCGGTGACGCTCGCCATCCGTACCGCCGGTGGGAAGCCCAGCTCGCGGCGCTCGGCCAGCTCCCGACCGGCGAACCAGGCGGCGTCCCAGCGCAGCAACGCCTGCACCGGGGCGAGCGCGCCGTCGGCGACGACCACCACGCGGCCGGCCGGCGCCGGGCGGGCCAGCGCCGCCGCGGCCAGCCAGCGGCGCAGCGCCTCCTCGCCGGCACGCAGGTCGGCCCGGGTCAGCAGGGCCCACGAGTCGAGCAGCAGCACCGCGCCGTAGCCGCCGGCCGCGACCGGTTCGGCACCGGGCGTGGCGACGACCAGGGCGGCCGTGCCGGGCACGTCGGTCAACACCTCCTCGCGCCCCGAGGTCCGCACCGGCACGTCGGGGAACGCCCGGCCCAACTCCTCGGCGGTACGCCGGGCGCCGGTGACCGCCGCCCGCAGCCGCCGCCCGCCGCACTGGGGACAGGCGTACGCGGCGGCGACCCGGGCGCACCACCGGCAGGCGGGAGTGCCGCCGGCCGACGGCAGGGCCAGCGGGCCGGCGCAGTGCGCGCAGCGGGCCGGGGTGCGGCAGTCGGCGCAGGAGACCGAGGGCAGGTAGCCGCGGCGGGGTACCTGCACGAGCACCGGCAGGCCCGCCCGGAGCGCGTCGCGGGCGGCCGTCCAGGCCAGGCTGGGCAGCCGCGCGGTGGCCGCACCGGGATCACGGGCGAGCTGCGGATCGTCCCCGGTCGGCGCGATGGCCGGTATCCGCGCCCGCACCGTCGCCCGGTCGGCGACCACCTCCCGGGCCCAGCCGGTCTCCAGCAGCAACTGCGCCTCGGCCGTACGCGCGTACCCGCCGACCAGCGCTGCGGCCTCGCCGAGCCGCGCTCGGGTGAGCAGTACGTCGCGGGCGTGCGGATAGGGCGCGCGGGGTTCGGAGTGCAGGTCGTCCCCGTCGTCCCAGACGGCGACGAGCCCGAGCCGGCGCACCGGGGCGAACATCGCCGCCCGGGTGCCGATGACCACCGGCACCTGCCCGCGACGGGCGGCGAGGAACGCCCGGTAGCGCCGGGCCGGCCCGAGGGCGGCGGAGAGTGCGACGTGCCGCCCGGGGCCCAGCACGTCGGTCAGCGCCGCGTCGAGACGGTCGAGGTCGCGCGCGTCCGGCACGACGACCACCGCGCCGCGCCCACCGGCGACGGTGGCGGCCACGGCGTCGGCGTAGCGGGCGGCCCAGTCCTCGCCGGGCAGGGCCGACCAGACCGCACGGGCGGGCCGGCCGTCGGTGAGCGCCCGCAACAGCGCCGGCCCGGCCGGATAGTCCCGCCATCCCCTCGGGTCGACCGACTCCCCCGGTGCGGCGGAACCTTCCGGCACCCCGGACTCCCCGGGCACCGCCGGTCCACCAGGCACCGTCGGTCCGCCAGGCACCGCCGGCCCGCCACGCACCGCCGGCCCGGCGGCATCATCGGACTCGGCCGGACCGTCGGCCACGGCTGTCGCGGCGGCATCACCGGACTCGGCGGTACCGTCTGGCACTGCCGTCACGGCCGCACCGCCGGACTCGGCCGCACCGCCGGGCGCAGCCGCACCGCCCGGCGCAGCCGCACCGCCGGGCGCAGCCGCACCGCCGGGCGCAGCCGCACCGCCGGGCGCGGCGGGCTCGGCGGGTTCGGGGGCCGGGGCTGGCAGGTCCGCGGGGGGCTCCTTCTCGACACGGGCGTGTCGGGGTGGCACGGCGAGCCGGAGGACGTCGGCGAGGTTGCCCGCGTACCGGTCGGCGACCGCGCGGGCCAGACGGGCGACCTCGGGGGTCAGCACCGGCTCGGGCGAGACGACCTTCTCCAGGTAGGCGAGGCGGCCGGTGTGCCCGGAGTCGTCCGCCCGGGACAGCAGCCAACCGTCGACCAACTGCCCCGCGAAACGCACCTTGACCCGGGTGCCGGGCACCGCCACGTCGTCCAGCTCGGCCGGCACGAGGTAGTCGAACGGGCGGTCCAGGTGCGCCAGCGGCACGTCCACGCAGACGCGCGCGACCGGCGACCCTGGTGCGGGTCGCCGGTCGCTACGCCTGGTGGCGGTCAGGCTCCTGCGGCCGACTTGAGGTCGGCGGCCCGGTCGGTGCTCTCCCAGGTCAGGTCCGGCAGCTCCCGGCCGAAGTGGCCGTACGCGGCGGTCTGCTGGTAGATCGGGCGGAGCAGGTTGAGGTCCCGGATGATCGCGGCCGGGCGCAGGTCGAACACCTCGGAGACGGCGCTCTCGATCGAGGCGACCGGCACGGTCTCGGTGCCGAACGTCTCGATGAACAGGCTCACCGGGTGCGCCTTGCCGATGGCGTAGGCGACCTGCGCCTCGCACCGCTCGGCGAGGCCGGCGGCGACCACGTTCTTGGCCACCCAGCGCATCGCGTACGCGGCCGACCGGTCCACCTTGGACGGGTCCTTGCCGGAGAACGCGCCGCCGCCGTGCCGGGCGTACCCGCCGTAGGTGTCAACGATGATCTTGCGGCCGGTCAGGCCGGCGTCACCCATCGGGCCACCGATCTCGAACCGGCCGGTCGGGTTGACCAGCAGCCGGTAGCCGTCGGTGTCCAGACCGAGGCTCTCCAACTCGGGAGCGATGACGGAGTCACGCACGTCGGGGGTGAGCAGCGACTCCAGCGAGATGTCCGCGGCGTGCTGGCTGGACACCACCACGGTGTTCAGCCGGACCGGGCGCAGCCCCTCGTACTCGATGGTGACCTGGGTCTTGCCGTCCGGCCGCAGGTACGGGATCGTGCCGTCCTTGCGCACCGCGGCGAGCCGACGCGCCAGCCGGTGCGCCAGCGCGATCGGCAGCGGCATCAACTCCGGCGTCTCCGAGCAGGCGAAACCGAACATCATGCCCTGGTCGCCGGCGCCCTGCGCGTCCAACGCGCTCTCCGACGCCCCGGTCCGCAGCTCGAAGGCGTTGTCGACGCCCTGCGCGATGTCCTCGGACTGCGCGCCGATCGAGACGCTGACCCCGCAGGACGCGCCGTCGAAACCCTTCTTCGACGAGTCGTACCCGATGTCGAGGATGGTCCGGCGGACGATGGTGGGGATGTCGGCGTACGCCTTGGTGGTGACCTCGCCGGCGATGTGCACCTGGCCGGTGGTGATCATGGTCTCGACGGCAACCCGGCTGTGCGGGTCCTCGGCGAGCAGCGCGTCGAGGATGCCGTCGCTGATCTGGTCGGCGATCTTGTCCGGGTGGCCTTCCGTGACCGATTCGGACGTGAAGAGGCGGCGTGTCACGGCACTCCTAAGCGTGTGAGGTCGTTCCGCGGCAGTCTAGTCACGGCTGCGGCCGGTGTCGGGGTCGGTCGCGCCCTGTTCCACCCGTCAGGAGCGGTTGGCCAGCCGCGCCACGACGAGGTCCCACACGGTGTCGGCCACCGCCTCCTTGGCCTGCTCCGGCAGACGACTCACCGAGCCGTCCGCGCCGATGACCGTCACCGTGTTGGTGTCGGCGCCGAAGACCCGGTCCGGACCGACCTCGTTGACCACGATGAGGTCAGCCCGCTTCCGGGCCAGCTTCGCCCGGCCGTTGGCCTCCGCGTCGCCGGTCTCGGCGGCGAACACCACCAGCACCTGCCCCGGTCCCTTGCGCTGGCCGAGCTCCGCCGCGATGTCCGGATTGGTGACGAGCTCGATGGTGGGAGCGACACCGTCGTCCGACTTCTTGATTTTGCCAGGCGCGTACGTCGCCGGTCGGAAATCGGCCGGAGCCGCCGCCATCACGACCGCGTCGGCCTCGGTGGCGGCCTTCAGGGTCGCCTCGCGCAGCTCGGCGGTCGTGCCGACCCGGACCAGGTCGACCCCGGCGGGGTCGGCGAGCGAGACGTTGGCCGCGATCAGCGTGACCCGGGCACCGCGGGCGACCGCCGAACGCGCGAAGGCGTAGCCCTGTTTGCCCGAGGAGCGGTTGCCGAGAAAGCGGACCGGATCCAACGGCTCGCGGGTACCCCCGGCGGTGACGACCAGCCGGCGACCCGTCAGGTCCGCCGGGGCGGAGGCGCCCCGAGCGAGGACCTGGCGGGCGATCGCGAAGATCTCCGCCGGGTCGGGCAGGCGGCCCTTGCCGGTGTCGGCGCCGGTGAGCCGCCCGACGGCCGGCTCGATCACCCGGACGCCCCGGGAGCGCAGCGTGGCGACGTTGGCGACGGTGGCCGGGTGCTCCCACATCTCGGTGTGCATGGCCGGGGCCAGCACCACCGGGCAGCGGGCGGTCAGCAACGTGTTGGTCAGCAGGTCGTCGGCGAGCCCGTGGGCGGCCTTGGCGAGCAGGTCGGTGGTGGTCGGCGCGACCACCACCAGGTCGGCCTGCTTGCCGAGGCGGACGTGCGGCACCTCGTGCACGTCGGACCAGACGTCGTCGGCGACCGGCTGGCCGGAGAGCGCCGCCCAGGTCGGCGCGCCGACGAATCTCAGCGCCGACGCGGTCGGCACGACACGGACCCGGTGGCCCGACTCGGTGAAGAGTCGCAGCAGCTCACACGCCTTGTAGGCGGCGATGCCGCCGCCGACCCCGAGGACGATCGAGGCGGACATCGACGGGGACGCGCCTACGGCTGGTCGGTCGGCTCGGCGGTGAGCAGACCGCCGTTGATCTCGCGCATGGCGATGGAGAGCGGCTTTTCCTGCGGGGTGGTCTCGACGAGCGGGCCGACGTACTCCAGGAGGCCCTCACCGAGCTGGCTGTAGTAGGCGTTGACCTGGCGCGCGCGCTTGGCGGCGAAGATGACCAGCGCGTACTTCGACGTCGTCTTCTCGAGGAGCTCGTCGATCGGCGGGTTGGTGATGCCTTCGGGGTTGGCGATGGATCCCACGAATTAACCTCTGCGTCTTTCGAGCCGCGCGGACGCGGTGCTGAGTCCCGACGGCGGCCGGCCGTCAGCCACGCAGGCGCGACCAGGCCGGATCCGGATGAGTTGAACCGAGTAAGCCTACCAGCTCGTCCGCCACCCGATCGGTGAGGTCGTGCGTGAGGGTGTCCGCGAAGGCGGCCGCGGCGGCGGCGTCCGGCCGGCGTCCGGGCGGGATCAGCAGCACCAGACGCGCGTCGGGCAGTCGTTGCCGCACCAGCCGGGCCCCGGTCACGTCGAGCGGAAGCAGGACCGGCTGCCCGGCGTCGAGCCGGGCGCGCAGCGGCGGGTGCAGGGTCCCCCGGCGGTACGCGCCGATCCGGGACCACTCCAGCAGCTCGCCGCCGGCCACCCGGCGCTCGAACTCGGCCGGGGCGAGAAAGACCCGTTGTTCCCCGTCCACCTCCGGCTCCCGGCGCGGCCTGGTCGTTGCCGGCACCGGGATCCACACGGACGGGAAACGCGCCCGGACGAGCTCGACGACACTCTCCCTGCCGGAACCCGAAGGTCCAGCCAGGACAGTGAGCCGAGCCGCCGGGCGCGCCTCGTCATCCGTGCTCACTGCTTGTTTCTACACGCTGCCAGGTTCAGTTGGCGGCGAACTCTCCAAGCAGTGCCTTGCGCTGCTGCTCGCCGAGGCCGCGCAGACGACGGCTGTCGGCGATCTTGAGCTTCTCCATGATCTGGGTAGCCCGGATCTTGCCGATGCCCGGCATCGCCTGCAGGACAGCCGAAACCTTGAGCTTGCCGACGACATCGTCGCTCTCGGCGCGCTCGAGGACGGCGCCAAGGGTGGTCTTGCCCTGCTTGAGCTGCTCCTTCAGCTCGGCACGGGCCTTGCGGATCTCCGCGGCCTTCTCGAGCGCGGCAGCGCGCTGTTCGGGGGTCAGTGACGGGAGCGGCACCAGTTCTCCTCAGGTCCCTATCGCGGCGGGCGGGGCGCACCGCCGCATCTGTGAAACGTGGTGTCGCTGTGAACCAAGGGGTCCATGGTTCCCAGCGCGGGGAAAACTAGCGGTCGACGGAGCTTTCGGCAACGTGGGCGCGCGATGATCATCGCAAAGTGACCGAGCCGTCAGTCAGTCACCGGGCAGCCAGAACGGCCCGACACTCGACCAGCACGCGGTCCGCGGCGGCCCGCAGGGCGTCGCTGTCCGGTCCCGCCGACAAGACTTCACGGGAGTACGACGGGAGCACCGCGGCGAGGCTGGAGCCGAAGACGGTACGCAGATCGGCGGCGCCCGCACCCTGCGCGCCGAGCCCCGGAGCGAGCAGCGGCCCCCCGACGGTGGACAGGTCATGACCGGTGTCACCGATGGTGGCCCCGACCACCAGACCGAAGCTGCCGAGGGGGTCCGCACCGCTGTTGAGCTGGGAAATCTCGTCAATCACGGTCTGCGCCACGGTGCGCCCGTCGGCCGTGCGGGCCCGCTGCACGGCCGCGCCCTCGGGGTTCGAGGTGAGGGCCAGCACGAAGACCCCGCCGCCGTGTTTGGCGGCCAACTCGAACATCGGCGCCAACGAACCTACTCCCAGGTAGGGACTGGCCGTGACCGCGTCGACATACAGCGGGCTGGATGGATCCAGGTACGCGGAGGCGTACGCGCTGACCGTTGAGCCGATGTCGCCACGCTTGACGTCGAGCAGAACGAGCGATCCGGCTTCCCGTAACTGTCGGATAGTTGACTCAAGAATCGCCACACCGCGGGATCCGAATCGCTCGAAAAAGGCCGACTGAGGCTTGACAACCGCAACCCGGTCACCGAGCGCATCCACCACGGTTCGGGTGAACCGGTCCAGACCGTCGACGTCGTCGGCGAGGCCCCAGCGGGCCAGCAGGCCGGGATGCGGGTCGATGCCCACGCAGAGCGGTCCGCGCTCGGTGACGGCCCGGTGCAGCCGGGTGCCGAAGCTCTCCATCGGCGTACTTCCCCTCTTGTCGCCCGGGCGGCTGGCCGCCTCCCGGAATGCTTGTCGGTTCCCGCTCAGCCGGCCGCCACGGCCGCCGCCACCCCGGCCGCGATCCGGGCCAGGTCGGCGTCGTCCGTCACGTACGGCGGCATCGTGTAGATCAGGTCGCGGAAGGGCCGCAGCCAGACGCCACGGTCGGCAGCGGCCGTGGTGGCCGCGCCGAGGTCGACGTCGTGGTCGAGCTGGACCACGCCGATCGCCCCGAGCACCCGCACGTCGGCCACGCCCGCCACGGCGCGCAGCGGCTCCAGGCCGGCGCGCAGGCCCGCGCCGATCCGGGACACCTGTGCCGCCCAGTCGCCCGCCCGGAGCAGCCCGATGGAGGCGTTGGCGACCGCGCAGGCCAGCGGGTTGCCCATGAACGTCGGACCGTGCGCCAAGACGCCGTCAGCGGAGATCCCACGGGCGATCTCCGGGGTGCACAGCGCCGCGGCCAGGGTCAGGTAGCCGCCGGTGAGCGCCTTGCCCACGCACATCACGTCCGGGGACACCCCGGCGTGCTCGGCGGCGAACATCGTGCCGGTACGGCCGAACCCGGTCGCGATCTCGTCGAAGACCAGCAGCACCCCGTGCGCGCGGGTCACCTCGCGCAGCACCCGCAGGTAACCCGGATGGTGAAAGCGCATCCCACCCGCGCCCTGCACCACCGGTTCCACGATGACCGCGGCCAGTTCGTGGGCGTGCCGCTCGACGGCGTCCACCAACGCCGCCACGTACGCCTCGTCCGGCGGATCGGCGAACCCGCCCGGCGGCACCGGGGCGAAGACCTGGCGGGGCAGCACGTCACCCCAGAGGTGGTGCATCCCGCCCTCGGGGTCGCAGACGCTCATCGGATGGAACGTGTCGCCGTGGTACCCGCCCCGCCAGGTGGCCAGCCGACGCCGCTCCGGCCGACCGACCGCCCGCTGGTACTGCAGGCACATCTTCACGGCCACCTCGACGCTGACCGATCCGGAGTCGGCCAGGAACACGTGCTCCAACCCGTCCGGGGCCAGCTCGACCAGCGTCCGCGCGAGCCGCACGGCGGGCTCGTGGGTGAGTCCGCCGAACATCACGTGGCTCATCCGCCCGAGCTGGTCGGTAACGGCCGCGTCCAGCACCGGGTGCCGGTAGCCGTGGACCGCCGCCCACCAGGACGACATCCCGTCCACCAACTCCCGGCCGTCGGCCAACCTCAGCCGTACCCCCTCGGCGCTGCGGACCACGAACGGCGCGTTCGCCGGCGGCAGCGTGGCGTACGGATGCCAGACGTGCGCCCGGTCGACGGCCTGAATCTCCTCGGGTGTCACGCGTACTCCTCGGGTGCCTGAAGCCGGCCGGACGACGGACGTCGCGCGGCCGGGTGGAACCGCTGCGCCGGCCCCGCCCCGTCCCCGTACCGCAGGGCGGGCACCGGGCCGGGGACACTCACCGGCCGGCGACCGGATCCGGCGTCGCCGCCGTGGCGCTCGCGCGGGCCGCCGCCCGGACCAGGGCCGGGCCCCGGTAGATGAAGCCCGTGTAGAGCTGCACCAGGGCGGCGCCGGCATCGAACATCCGGGTGGCGTCGTCCGGGTCGAGCACGCCGCCGACCCCGACGATGGGCAGCCGGCCGCCGGTCTCGCGGTGCACGAAGGCCACCACGTCCCGGGCACGGCCGGTCAGCGGCCGACCGGACAGGCCGCCGGCCTGTGCGCCACGGTCGGTGTCCACGGCGGCGAGCCCGTCGCGGGCCAGGGTGGTGTTCGTGGCGATCACCCCGGCGGCGCCCCGGGCCAGGCAGACCTCCAACAACTCGGCGATCGCCGCCTCGGTCAGGTCCGGCGCGATCTTCACCAGCACCGGCTTCTCCCCCACCAGCGCGCCGAGCAGCGCGTCCAGGTGGGCACGGTCCTGCAACGACCGCAGACCCGGCGTGTTCGGCGACGACACGTTCACCGCGAAGTAGTCGCCGTGCCCACGCAGCGCCCGGTACGAGGCGAGGTAGTCCTCGACCGCCTCGTCGAGCGGAGTCACCTTGGACTTGCCCAACGAGATGCCCAACGGCACCCCGAGTGGACGGGGCAACGCCGCCAGCCGGGCGGCCAACGCCGCGGCGCCGGCGTTGTTGAAGCCCATCCGGTTGACCACCGCCTCGCTGGCCGGCAGCCGGAACAGCCGGGGCCGCGGATTGCCCGGCTGGGCGTGCGCGGTGACCGTGCCGACCTCCACGAAGCCGAACCCCAGCGCCGGCCAGGCCGGCAGCGCGACGCCGTCCTTGTCCATGCCGGCAGCCAGCCCGACCGGGTTGGGGAACCGCACGCCGAAGACCGTGCGCGGCGCCTCGACGGCGTACCGGGCCCGCAGCGCGGCCAGGACGGCGGGACGCCGCGACAGTGCGGCCAACCGCCGCAGCGTCCACTCGTGCGCCGTCTCGGCGTCCCCGCCGCCGAGCCGGAACAACCCGGGCCGGACGACCCGCTCGAACAGCGTCACTGCGCCGCCCGCAGGGTGGCGTGCAGATCCTGCAACGGTCGCACCCGCATGTCGCCCCGGATACGTGCCTCGATCCCCATCACCGCCGCGGCGGCGCCGGGGACCGTGGTGATGCAGGGGATGTCGGTGGTGACGGCGGCGCTGCGGATCTCGTAACCGTCGGAGCGGGCACTCGCGCCCGAGCCCTGCGGCGTGTTGATCACCAGCGCCACGTGGCCGCCCAGGATCAGCGACACGGCGTCGTCGCCCTCGCCGGCCTGGTAGTGCTTGCGGATCTGCTCGCAGGCGATGCCGTGCCGGCGCAGCACCTCGGCGGTACCGGCCGTCGCCACGATCTCGAAGCCCAGGTCGGCCAACCGCTTGATCGGGAAGATCATGCCGCGCTTGTCCCGGTTGGCCACCGACACGAAGATCTTCCCGGCGGTCGGCAACGACCCGTACGCAGCCGACTGGCTCTTGGCGAAGGCGTGCCCGAAGTTGGTGTCGATGCCCATCACCTCACCCGTCGACTTCATCTCCGGGCCGAGCAGCGAGTCGATCCCCTTGCCGGCGCGGGTACGGAAGCGCTTGAACGGCAGGACCGCCTCCTTGACCGCGATCGGCGCGTCGGCGGGCATCGTCCCACCATCCCCCGTCGCCGGGAGCAGACCCTCGGCACGCAGCTCGGCGATGGTCGCGCCCAGCGCGATCCGGGCCGCCGCCTTGGCCAGCGGCACCGCCGTCGCCTTCGAGACGAACGGAACCGTCCGCGACGCGCGCGGGTTCGCCTCCAGCACGTAGAGCACGTCGTCCTTGAGCGCGTACTGCACGTTGAGCAGACCACGCACGCCGACACCCCGGGCGATGGCCTCGGTGTACCGGCGGACCTCGGCCAGGTGCGAGCCCGCCAGGGTGATCGGCGGCAACGCGCAGGACGAGTCTCCGGAGTGGATCCCGGCCTCTTCGATGTGCTCCATCACGCCGCCGACGTAGACCTCGCCGTCGGCGTCGCACAGGGCGTCCACGTCGATCTCGATGGCGTCGTCGAGGAACCGGTCCACCAGCACCGGGTGGTCGCCGGAGATGTCGGTGGCCCGGCCGATGTAGTCACGCAGCGTCGGGTCGTCGTACACGATCTCCATGCCACGCCCACCGAGCACGTAGGACGGACGGACCAGCACCGGGTAGCCGATCTCGTCGGCGATCGTCTTGGCCTCGTCGTACGAGGTGGCCATGCCGTGTGCCGGCGCGCGCAGCCCGGCGCGGGCCAGGACGGCGCCGAACGCGCCCCGCTCCTCGGCCAGGTGGATCGACTCCGGCGAGGTGCCGACCACCGGCACGCCCGCGTCCTTGAGCCGCTGCGCCAACCCCAGCGGGGTCTGCCCGCCGAGCTGCACGACCACACCGACCACGCCCGGGCCGCCGGCCGCGCGGCCGGAGGAGTCCTCCGCGTGCCAGGCCTCCAGGACGTCCTCGAAGGTCAGCGGCTCGAAGTAGAGCCGGTCGGCGGTGTCGTAGTCGGTCGACACCGTCTCCGGGTTGCAGTTGACCATCACGGTCTCGTAGCCGGCCGCCCGCAGCGCCTGCACGGCGTGCACGCACGAGTAGTCGAACTCGATGCCCTGCCCGATCCGGTTCGGGCCGGAGCCCAGGATCAGCACCTTCGGCCGGTCCGACGGCACGACCTCGGTCTCGGAGTCGTACGACGAGTAGTGGTAGGGCGTGCTGGCCTCGAACTCGGCCGCGCAGGTGTCGACGGTCTTGTAGACCGGGCGGACGTCGAGGCGGTGCCGCAGGGCGCGTACGCCGTCCTCGGCCGCCAGCTCCGGACGCAGCGCGGCGAGCTGCCGGTCGGAGAGCCCGGCCCGCTTGGCACGGCGCAGCAGCTCGGCGTCGAGCACCGGCGCGTCGACGATCTCGGTCCGCAGCTCGATCAGCGCCGCGATCTGGTCCAGGAACCAGGGGTCGATCCCGCCGGACGCCTCGCTCACCTCGCTGATCGACGCGCCGAGACGCAGCGCCCGCTCGACGGTGTAGAGCCGGCCGTCGTGCGGCACGCGCAGCGCGGCGAGGGTGTCCGCCAGGGTGACGCCCGCCGGGTCCGGAGTGGTCCAGAAGCCGACCGCCTTGGTTTCCATCGACCGCATGGCCTTGTTCAGCGCCTCGCTGAAGTTGCGCCCGAGACTCATGGCCTCGCCCACCGACTTCATGGTGGTGGTCAGCTCCGGGTCCGCGCCGGGGAACTTCTCGAACGCGAAGCGGGGGATCTTCACCACCACGTAGTCCAGGGTCGGCTCGAACGCCGCCGGGGTCTTCAACGTGATGTCGTTGGGGATCTCGTCGAGCGTGTAGCCGATGGCCAGCTTCGCGGCGATCTTCGCGATCGGGAAGCCGGTCGCCTTGGAGGCCAGCGCCGAGGAGCGCGACACCCGGGGGTTCATCTCGATCACGACGATCCGGCCGTCGACCGGGTTGACCGCGAACTGGATGTTGCAGCCGCCGGTGTCCACCCCGACCTCGCGCAGCACGGCGATGCCCAGGTCACGAAGGTGCTGGTACTCCCGGTCGGTGAGCGTCATGGCCGGGGCCACGGTCACGCTGTCGCCGGTGTGCACGCCCATCGGGTCGATGTTCTCGATGGAGCAGACCACCACCACGTTGTCGTGCCGGTCGCGCATCAGCTCAAGCTCGTACTCCTTCCAGCCGAGCACGCTCTCCTCGATCAGGACCTCGTGCACCGGGCTGGCCGCCAGGCCGTCGCCGGCGATGCGGGCCAGGTCCTGGGGGGTGTGCGCCATGCCGGAGCCCAGGCCGCCCATGGTGAACGACGGCCGGATCACCACCGGCAGGCCCAGCTCGGCGACGGTCGCCTCGACCTCGTCCATCGAGTGGCACACCCGCGAGCGCGGCACCAGCGCGGCCGGGTCCTCGACGCCGAGGCGTACGCCGGCCTTCGCGACGATCTCCTTGAAGAGCTGGCGGTCCTCACCCCGGTTGATGGCGTCGATGTTCGCGCCGATCAACTCGACGCCGTACTTCTCCAGGATGCCGGCCTCGTGCAGGGCGACTGCCGTGTTCAGCGCGGTCTGCCCGCCGAGGGTCGCCAGGATCGCGTCCGGGCGCTCCTTGGCGATGACCAGCTCGACGAACTCCGGGGTGATCGGCTCGACGTAGGTCGCGTCGGCGAACTCCGGGTCGGTCATGATCGTGGCCGGGTTGGAGTTGACCAGGCTGACCCGGATCCCCTCGCTGCGCAGCACCCGGCACGCCTGGGTTCCGGAGTAGTCGAACTCGCAGGCCTGCCCGATGACGATCGGCCCGGAGCCGATGACGAGGATGTGCTTGAGGTCGGTCCGCTTAGGCATTCTTCCCGCCTTCGATCAGCTCGGCGAAACGGTCGAAGAGGTAGTCCGCGTCGTGTGGACCAGCCGCCGCCTCCGGGTGGTACTGGACGGTGAAGGCGGGCACGTCCACGGCCCGCAGCCCTTCGACCACGTTGTCGTTGAGGCAGACGTGCGACACCCGCACGCCACCGAAGTCGGTGTCGATCACCTGGTCGGGGACGACCGCGCCGGCACCCACCCCCGCGCCCGGCACCTCGACCGCGAAGCCGTGGTTGTGGCTGGTCACCTCGACCTTGCCGGTGGCCCGGTCGAGCACCGGCTGGTTGATTCCCCGGTGGCCGTAGCCCAGCTTGTAGGTGCCGAAACCGAGCGCCCGACCGAGGATCTGGCTGCCGAAGCAGATGCCGAACAGTGGCACCTGCCGCCGCAGCGCCTCCCGGGCCACCGCCACCGGACCGTAGGCCGTGGCCGGGTCACCGGGTCCGGGCGACAGGAAGATCGCGTCGGCGCCGGTGGCGAGCAGGTCCTCGATGCTCGACGAGGCCGGCAGCACGTGGGTCCTCACCCCGCGCGCGGCGAGCCGGCGCGGCACGTTGCGCTTGATGCCCAGGTCGAGCGCGGCCACCGTGAACCGGTGCTCGCCGATCGCGTCGACGACGTACGGCTCGGGAGTGGTCACCTCGGTGGACAGGTCCGCGCCGACCATCTGCGGTGACTGCCGGACCCGGGCCAGCAGGCTCTGCGGGTCCTTCTCGACGCTGGAGATGCCCACCCGCATGGCGCCCCGATCGCGCAGGTGCCGGGTCAGCGCCCGGGTGTCCACCCCGCTGATGCCCACCACGCCCTCGGTGGCGAGGCGGTCCTCGAGACCGCCGGTGGCCCGCCAGTTCGAGCCGATCCGGGCCGGGTCGCGGACCACGTACCCGGCCACCCAGATCCGGCCGGACTCGTCGTCCTCGCCGTTGACGCCGGTGTTGCCGATGTGCGGGGCGGTCTGCACGACCACCTGACGGTGGTAGGACGGGTCGGTCAGCGTCTCCTGGTAGCCGGTCATGCCGGTGGTGAAGACCGCCTCGCCGAAGGTCTCCCCGACACTGCCGTACGCCTCACCGGGGAACGTGCGCCCGTCCTCGAGCACGAGAATCGCGGAACGTCTACGCGTCACTTGATTGCCTTTCCGTCCAGGACCGTCGGCTCGCCGCGCAGGAAGGTCGCCACGATGCGACCCGGCAGCGTCATGCGGGCGTACGGGGTGTTGCGACTGCGGCTGGCCAGCTCCGCCGGCTCGATGGTGCGGCGGGCGGCCGGGTCGACCAGGGTCAGGGTGGCCGGGGCGCCGGGCGCCGGGTCGACGCCGTGCCCGGTCAGTCCCGCGATCCGGGCGGGAACGCGGGACATCCGCTCGGCGATCAGGTCCCACTCGGGACCGAGCACGTCCAGCGCGATGGACAGCGCCGTCTCCAGGCCGAGCATCCCCGGCCGGGCGTAC
Source organism: Micromonospora sp. NPDC049801 (assembly GCF_040656575.1). Classification (NCBI taxonomy): domain Bacteria; kingdom Bacillati; phylum Actinomycetota; class Actinomycetes; order Micromonosporales; family Micromonosporaceae; genus Micromonospora; species Micromonospora sp. NPDC049801. The sequence continues at coordinate 37,129 of NZ_JBFAMS010000021.1, forward strand.
GCCCACTCGCACTCCTTGTCCTCCACGGCGTGCGGGGCGTGGTCGGTGGCGATGATGTCGATCACGCCGTCAGCGAGCGCGGCGCGCAGCGCGGCGACGTCGGCGGCCGTACGCAACGGCGGGTTGACCTTGAAGACCGGGTCGTAGCTCTCCGCACGCTCGTCGGTGAGCAGCAGGTGGTGCGGGGTGACCTCGGCGGTGACGCGCACCCCGCGGGCCTTGGCCTGGCGCAGCACCTCGACGCTGCCGGCGGTGGAGACGTGGCAGACGTGCAGTCGGCTGCCCACGTGCTCGGCGAGCAGCACGTCCCGGGCGATGATCGCCTCCTCGGCGACCGCCGGCCAGCCGATCAGCCCGAGCCGGGTGGAGACCTCACCCTCGTGCATCTGGGCGCCCTCGGTGAGGCGGGGCTCCTCGGCGTGCTGGGCGATGATCCCGTCGAACGCCTTGACGTACTCCAGGGCCCGGCGCATCAGCAACGGATCGGCGACGCAGTGCCCGTCGTCGGAGAAGATCCGTACCCGGGCGGCGGAGTCGGCCATCGCCCCCAACTCGGCGAGGCGCTCGCCGGCCAACCCGACGGTGACCGCCCCGATCGGCTGCACGTCGACCATCCCGGCCTCCCGGCCGAGCCGCCAGACCTGCTCGACCACGCCGGCGGTGTCCGCGACCGGCGACGTGTTGGCCATCGCGCAGACCGCCGTGTAACCGCCCAGCGCCGCCGCGCGGGACCCGGACTCGACGGTCTCGGCGTCCTCCCGGCCGGGCTCGCGCAGGTGGGTGTGCAGGTCGACCAGGCCGGGCAGGGCCACCAGGCCGGTTCCGTCGATGACGGTGGCGTCCGGCGCGGACAGCCCCGGACCGACCTCGGCGACGACGCCGTCGCAGATCAGCAGGTCGGTCGGCGCGGCGCCGACGATGCTCACGCTGGTGATGAGGTACGCGGTCACCGGTTGTTCCCTCCGAGCAGCAGGTACAGAACAGCCATCCGGACGGAGACCCCGTTGGTGACCTGTTCGACGATGGTGGAGCGGGGTGAGTCGGCGACCTCGGGGGTGATCTCCATCCCGCGGTTCATCGGACCGGGGTGCATGACGATCGCGTGCTCGGGCAGGCGACGCATCCGGGGACCGTCCAGCCCGTAGCGGCGGGCGTACTCGCGGGCGGAGGGGAAGTAGGAGTCCCGCATCCGCTCCCGCTGCACCCGCAGCATCATCACCGCGTCCACGTTCGGCAGCACCGCGTCGAGGTCGTACGACACGTCGATGCCCGGGGCGAGCGCTCCGGCGATGTCGACGGGGATGAGGGTGGGCGGGCCGACCAGGGTGACCTTCGCGCCGAGGGTCGACAAAAGCAGCACGTTGGAGCGGGCCACCCGGGAGTGCAGCACGTCCCCGACCACCGCGACCGACAGGCCGGCGAGCCGGCCCAGCCGGGCCCGCATCGTGTACGCGTCGAGCAGCGCCTGGGTCGGGTGCTCGTGGGTGCCGTCGCCGGCGTTCACGACCGACCCGTCCACCCAGTTGGCCAGCCGGTGCGGGGCGCCCGAGGCGGGGTGTCGTACGACGACCGCGTCCGCGCCCATCGCCTGCAGGGTCAGCGCCGTGTCCTTCAGGCTCTCGCCCTTGGCGACGCTGGACCCCTTGGCGGAAAAGTTGATCACATCGGCGCTCAGTCGCTTCGCCGCCGCCTCGAACGAGATCCGGGTCCGGGTGGAGTCCTCGTAGAAAAGGTTCACCACCGTCCGGCCGCGCAGCGCGGGCAGCTTCTTGATCTCCCGGCCGGCGACGGTGGCCATCTCGGCGGCGGTGTCCAGGATCTCGGTGGCGGTGGCGGCGTCCAGGTCCGCGCCGGAGAGCAGGTGCTTGATCATGAGTGGGCTCCCCCGTAGAGCTTGACCTCGTCCGTTCCGTCGGTCTCGGCCAGCGTCACCTTGACGCTCTCGGCGAGCGCGGTGGGGATGTTCTTGCCGACGTAGTCGGCCCGGATCGGCAGCTCGCGGTGGCCGCGGTCGACAAGCACGGCCAGTTGCACGGACGCCGGGCGACCGACGTCGTTGAGCGCGTCGAGCGCGGCCCGCACGGTGCGGCCGGAGAAGAGCACGTCGTCGACGAGGATCACCCGCTTACCGTCGATGCCGCCGCTGGGCACCTGGGTCGGGCCGATCGCGCGGGTGGCGTGCCGGCGCAGGTCGTCGCGGTAGAGCGTGATGTCGAGCACACCGACCGGGACGACGACGTCCTCGAAGGTGCTGATCCGGGCGGCGAGCCGCCGCGCGAGGGGGACGCCGCGGGTGGGAATCCCGAGCAGCACGGTGTCGGCCGCGCCCTGGGTCTTCTCGAGGATCTGGTGGGCGATGCGGTCGACCACCCGCTGCACGTCGGCGCTGGCGAGGATCACCTTCACCGAGGGTTGTCGCGGTGGTGACGGGCGGGCAGCCGGTGGGGACGCCACGGCGGACCTCCTTCCCCGCCTCACGGGACGGGTCGTTAAAGGATGTCGGGCACCTCCGACCGGGAAGCGCGAGCCGCCCTGGCCGGGGCTTCACGCCACGTTACCAGTGGTCACCGCGCCGACCGACAGCGGCCGCTGACCACCGGATCAGATCCATGAAACACCGATGACCCCCTCGGCACTCCCCAACGGTAAGGTCACGACCACTTGACCAGGTGTCCCATTCCCCGTACCGTCACGCTCCGTAGCGATCGACGGGAGAACCCCGAGCAGCACTGGGAGTGTCCGAATGCCCTCTGAATACGCCAAATCTCTGGGCGCCCGCCTGCGCTCCATCCGCCAGCAGCAGGGCCTCTCCCTGCAGGGTGTGGAGGAGAAGTCGAACGGGCGGTGGAAGGCCGTGGTGGTCGGCTCGTACGAGCGTGGCGACCGGGCCGTGACGGTGTCCCGTCTGGCCGAGCTGGCCGAGTTCTACCGGGTCCCCGTTTCGGAGCTGCTGCCCGACGGCAGCGGTGTCCGGCACGAGCCCACCAGCAAGATCGTCCTGGACCTGGAGCGGCTCTACGACGAGGCCTCCGAGGACCTGGCCTACGTCGCCCGCTACGCCCGCGCGATCCAGCAGCAGCGCGGTGACTACAACGGCCGGGTGCTCTCCATCCGCGCCGACGACCTCCGGGCGCTCGCCATCGTCTACGACGCCTCACCGTCGGGTCTGATCGAGCGGCTCACCGAGCACGGCGTGCTGGTGGCCGACCCCCGGGCGTTCTTCGCCTCCTGAGCTGTCGCTTCACCTGATCTGCCGTTCGACGAGAAGGGCCCGTGCCGGTGGCACGGGCCCTTCTCGTTCGCGGTGCTCGCGTCGGCTCAGCGGGTGGCGTACTCGGCGATGCGGCCGAGCACACCGTTGAGGAAGCGCGGCGAATCATCGGTCGACATCTGCCGGGCCAGCTCGACCGCCTCGCTGATCGCCACCGCGTCGTCGATCTCGTCGACGTAGAGCAGCTCGTAGACGGCGATCCGGGCCAGGTTGCGGTCGACCACCGGCATCCGGTCGAGGGTCCAGCCCTCGGCGTAGCTGGCGATCAGCTCGTCGATCCGGTCGAGGTGCTCGGCGACCCCCTCGACCAACCCCACGGCGTAGCCAAGGTGCTCCGGCCGGGGCTGTTCGATGCGCTGAAGGTAACCGGCCAGGACCTCAACGGGCGGACGATCCCGCAGATCGGCCTCGTACAGGACGTCCAGCGCCCGCTTGCGCGCCTTGCGGCGCGCCGGCATCTGCTGCTTGGGACCCTCAGCCATCAGGCGCGGCCGAGGTAACGGCCGTCGCGGGTGTCGACCTTGATCTTCTCACCGGTGGTGATGAACAGCGGAACCGGCACGGTGGCGCCGGTCTCGACGGTCGCCGGCTTGGTGCCACCGGTCGAGCGGTCCCCCTGCAGACCCGGCTCGGTGTAGGTGACCTCGAGCACGACGCTGGTCGGCAGCTCGATGTAGAGCGGCACATCCTCGTGGGTGGCGACGGTCGCCTCCGCCTCGGGCAGCAGGTAGTTGGCTGCCTCCCCGACGGTGCCGCCGGGCACGGTGATCTGGTCGAAGGTCTCCAGATCCATGAAGACGAAGTCCTCGCCGTCGGCGTACAGGTACTGCATCGTGCGCTTGTCCACGGTCGCGGTCTCGACCTTGGTGCCCGCGTTGAAGGTCTTGTCGACCACCTTCCCGGACAGCACGTTCTTCAGCGTGGTGCGCACGAACGCACCACCCTTACCGGGCTTGACGTGCTGGAACTCGACGACGGACCAGAGCTCGCCGTCGAGGTTGAGTACCAGGCCGTTTTTGAGGTCGTTGGTGGAGGCCATTTCCTGCCTTGATCATCAATTGGCGGACAGACCCCAGAAGTCTACTAGCTGCGTCGAATCGGGCCGCCCCCGCTCGGGGCGACCGTTCAGCGGGTGGCCAGATGGTGCAGCGCGAGACGATAACCGTCAATGCCGAGACCGCAGATCACCCCGGTCGCCACCGCGGAGATCACCGAATGGTGCCGGAACTCCTCGCGGGTGTGGATGTTCGAGATGTGCACCTCCACCAGCGGCCCGCGCAGCGTGGCGCAGGCGTCGCGCACCGCGTACGAGTAGTGCGACCAGGCGGCCGGGTTGAGCACCACGGCGGCGCCCTGGTCGGCGGCGTCGTGCAGCCAGCCGAGCAGCTCGTGCTCCGCGTCGGTCTGCCGGACCGTGACGTCGAGTCCCAGCTCCCGACCGGTGGCCTCGCAGAGCGCCACCAGGTCGGCGTAGCTGGTCGAGCCGTACACGGCGGGCTCCCGGGTGCCCAGCCGACCCAGGTTCGGCCCGTTCAGCACGTACACCCTCATGCGGCGCTTTCTTCCGTTCGCGACTGCGGGGCTCGCAAAACCGGCTCACTCCGCACGCTCACGGGGTGGCCAGCTCGCGGTAGGCGGCTTCGAGCAGGGCGTCGTCCGGGCCCTCCAGCATCGCCGGGCGGGCCAGCCCGTCCAGCACCACGAACCGCAGCCGGGCGCCCCGGGCCTTCTTGTCCACCCGCATCGTGGCCAGCAGCCGCGGCCAGGCCTCGGCCGGATAGCTCACCGGCAGGCCGAGCGCCGTCAGGCTGCTCCGGTGCCGGTCGGCGGTCGGGGCGTCCAGTCGGCCGGCGAGCCGGGCCAGCGTGGCCGCGTAGACCAGGCCGACCGCGACCGCGTGACCGTGCCGCCAGCGGTAGCCCTCGTTCTGCTCGATCGCGTGCGCCAGGGTGTGGCCGTAGTTGAGCACCTCCCGCAGACCCGACTCACGCAGGTCGCCGGCGACGACGTCGGCCTTGACCCGGATGGCCCGCTCGATCAGCTCCCGGTTGACCGGCCCGCGCGGATCGGTGGCCACCGCGGGGTCACGCTCGACGAGATCCAGGATCACCGGGTCGGCGATGAACCCGCACTTGACCACCTCGGCCAACCCGGCCGCGAGGTCGACGGCGGGCAGGCTGTCGAGGGTGGCCAGGTCGGCGAGCACACCGACCGGCGGGTGGAACGCGCCCACCAGGTTCTTGCCGGCGGCGGTGTTGATCCCCGTCTTGCCGCCCACGGCCGCGTCCACCATGCCCAGCAGGGAGGTCGCGACCGGCACCCAGCGCACCCCGCGCAGCCAGCAGGCCGCGACGAAGCCGGCCAGGTCGGTCACCGCGCCGCCGCCAACCCCGACCACCGCGTCGGTACGGGTGAAACCGGCCGCGCCGAGCCGGTCCCAGCAGGCGGCCGCCACGTCGATCTGCTTGCCCGACTCGGCGTCGGGCACCTCGATCGGCAGCGGGTCGACGCCCGCCGCGCGCAGCCGTTCGCCGAGCGCGTCGGCCAGGGCCTTGAGTGGGGGCGTGTGCAGCACCGCCGCCCGGGTCGCGCCGGGCAGCAGCCCCGGCAGCGCGCCCAGCAGGTCGCGTCCGACCAGCACGTCGTACGGTCGTTCGCCGCCGACCGGAATCCGGGTCACCTCGTCCATCGCCGGCAGCCTAGTCCAGCGGACGGCGTGGCGAGGGCGTCTGTCCACCTGCTGGCCGGGCGGCCCAGTCGGCCAGCAGACGGGCGTGCTCGGCCACGGCGGCGCGCAACGCGTCCGGGTGGCGCACGGTGAACGGGCAGCCCAGGCCGGCGAGCAGCGCGGCCATGCCGGGCAGGCTCTCCGCACGGGCCCGCAGCAGCACACCGTCGCCGCTGGCGGTCAGCTCGGCCACACTGCCCGGTATCCGCCGCCGGGCGGCGACCAGATCGGTCTCCAGCAGCACCTCGACCTCGTGCCGATAGGGCACACCGGCCAGCGACCGGGTCAGCCACGCCACCGCGTCGAAGCCGTCCGGCACCGTGAACGTCTCCGCGCCGGGCGTGACGGCGCCGATCCGGTCCAGTCGAAACGTGCGCACCTCCCCGCGCCGGTGGTCGTGACCGGTGACGTACCAGCGGCCGGCGTGGAAGACCAGCCCGTACGGGTCGAGGTCACGATGCGACCGCTCACCGCGCCACGAGCGGTAGTCCAGGCTCACCCGCTGCCGCCGCCGGGCGGCCGTGGCCAGCGCCAGCAGGGTGCCCGACGCCGGTCGCGCCTGGGGCTCGGGCCGCCGCAGTGTGAAGCCGAGGTGCTCCCGCAGTGCGGTCAGCCGGTCGGCGAGCGCCGCCGGCAGCACCCGGCCGATCTTCGCCGCCGCGGTCGCCGTGGCCGGCAGTTCGGTGGCCAGCCCGACCCGCTCGGCGACGACCAGGCCGAGCAGCACGGCCACCGCCTCGTCGTCGGTGAGCATCAGCGGCGGCAGCTTGTACCCGGGATGCAGCCGGTAGCCGCCGTGGCGGCCCCGGTCGGCGAGCACCGGGATGCCCAGCTCGACCAGGGTGGCCGCATAGCGGCGCACGGTCCGTTCGTCCACACCGAGCCGGCTCGCGAGGTCGCCGGCCGTCGCCCGGTGCCGGGCCTGGAGCAGCTCGAGCAGGGCCAGCACCCGGCCGGCGGGATGAGACACGGGCCACTCCTCCAAACCGGGCGGATCCTGTCCGAATTCAATCGTACGGTCGGTCGGTAGCCGAGAGAAGGAGTGACGGATGGCGACGTTCGTACTGGTGCCGGGGTTCTGGTTGGGTGCCTGGGCGTGGCGCGAGGTGACCGGCCTGCTGCGTGCGCGGGGGCACGACGTGCACCCGATGACGTTGACCGGGGTGGCCGAGCGCCACCACCTCGCCGGGCCGCAGGTGAGCCTGGAGACGCACACCACCGACATCGTCCGGTTGATCGAGGTCGAGGATCTGCACGACGTGCTGCTGGTCGGGCACTCGGGCGGCGGCATGCCGGTCGCCCAGGCGGCGGACCGGATCCCGGACCGGATCGCCCGGGTGGTCTACGTGGAGAGTGGACCGCTGCCGGGCGGCACCGCACAGTTCGACACCGTGCCGCCGCAGGAACAGCAGCGGCTGCGCGCGGCGATCGGCGACGGCCACCTGCTGCCACCGCCGGCCTGGGACCCGGCGGCAGACCCGACAAACCTGGCCGGCCTGGACGAGTCGATGCTGTCCCTCCTGCGTGAGCGCGCCACCGCACAGCCCCTGCGGACGGCCACCGATCCGGTACGCCGCACGGGTGGCCGCCCGGTGCCGACCGCGCTGGTCGCGAGCACCTTCCCGCTGGCCGTGGTACGCCAGATGATCGACGAGGAGCACCCGTTCTTCACCGGTCTGGCCGACGGCCAGCTGCACGAGCTGCCCACCGGGCACTGGCCGATGCTCAGCGAGCCGAAGGCGCTGGCCGACGTGCTCGACCTGGTCGCCCGAGCCTGACCACGCGCCGATCTTGCGGTTGCGGTTGTCGAGATACCGGAAATGCCCCGGTACGTCGGCGCAGCAACTGCAAGATCGCGCGGCGGGGCGGGGCGGGGCGGGGCGGGGCGGGGCGGGGCGGGGCGGGGTCAGCGTGGCAGCAGGGCGGCGACCTCGGCGACGACGGCCGCCGGGGTACGGCCGTCGGTGACCACCGTGTCGGTCGCCACCTCGGCGTAGAGCGGCTTGCGCTGGTCCATGAGGTGCTTGAGGGTGGCTCGCGGGTTGATCGCCAGCAGCGGCCGGCCCGCGCCGAGCCCCACCCGCTTCACCGCGTCGGGCAGCTCCACCGACAGGTGGACGACCCGATGCCCCACCAGGGCGGCCCGGGTCTCCTCGGCCAGGACGGCGCCGCCACCCAGGGCGAGCACACCCGTGCCGGACGCGAGCGCCGCCGCCACGGCCGCCCTTTCCAGGGCCCGGAAGTGCTCCTCGCCCTCGTCGATGAAGATCTCCGGGATGTTCTTGCCGGCCATCTGTTCGATGTCGGCGTCGGTGTCCCGGAACTCCACGCCGAGGGAGGCGGCGAGCGCCTGCCCGACGGTGGTCTTGCCGCAGCCGGGCACCCCGACCAGGACGACGACCGGCGCCATCAGCGGATGACCAGCGCGTCGAGGTAGCCGGTCACGTTGCGGCGGATCTCGGCGACCGAGTCGCCACCGAACTTCTCGGTGGCCGCCTCGGCCAGCACCAGGGCCACCATCGCCTCGGCGACGACCGCGGCGGCGGGCACGGCGCAGACGTCGGAGCGCTGGTTGATGGCGGTCGCCGGCTCGCCGGTGACGACATCCACGGTGGCCAGCGCCCGGTTGAGCGACGAGATCGGCTTCATGGCGGCGCGCACCCGCAGCGGCTCGCCGGTGGTGATGCCACCCTCCAGCCCGCCGGCCCGGTCGGTGACGCGGCGGACGCCGGTGGCCGACGGAATGATCTCGTCGTGCGCCTCGGAGCCACGGGAGCGTGCCTGCTGCCACCCGTCGCCGATCTCGACGCCCTTGATCGCCTGGATGGACATCAGCGCGGTGGCCAGTCGGGCGTCGAGCTTGCGGTCCCACTGCACGTGACTGCCCAGGCCCGGCGGCACCCCGTACGCCAGCACCTCCACCACGCCGCCGAGCGTGTCGGCGGCCTTCTTCGCGGCGTCGACCTCGGCGACCATCAGGGCGCTAGCGTCCGGGTCGAGGCAGCGCAGCGGGTCGGCGTCGATGCGGTCGGCGTCCTGCGGGGTCGGACGCAGCCCGGGCTTCGCGGCCACCGGACCCAACTCGACCACGTGCGAGACGATCTCGATGCCGAGCGCCTGCCGGATCAACGCCTTGGCGACCGTGCCGACGGCCACCCGGGCGGCGGTCTCCCGGGCGCTGGCGCGCTCCAGGATCGGCCGCGCGTCGGTGTGGCCGTACTTCTGCATGCCGGCCAGGTCGGCGTGGCCGGGCCGGGGGCGGGTCAGTGGCGCGTTGCGGGCCTGCCGGGCCAGCTCGTCGGGATCGACGGGATCGGCGGCCATCACCGTCTGCCACTTGGGCCACTCGGAGTTGCCGACCCGGATCGCCACCGGGCTGCCCAGCGTGAGGCCGTGCCGCAGTCCGCCGATCACCTCGACCTCGTCCTGCTCGAACGACATCCGGGCGCCACGGCCATAGCCCAGCCGGCGGCGGGCCAGCTCGCCCGCGATCTCGGCGGTGCTCACCTCGATGCCGGCCGGCACCCCCTCCAGCAGCGCGACGAGGGCGGGGCCGTGCGATTCACCTGCAGTCAACCAGCGCAACACAGCGGTCAGTCTGTCACGACGCGCGACGGGGACGTCGCGCTGCCCGTCGCGTCCCGCCCTGCGGACGGCCGGGACCGTCCGCAGGGCGGCTTCGCACGACGGATCAGATGCCCCGACCGCGCTTGTGCAGCGTGCGCAGCACCGAGTCGGCCCGGACCATCCGGCCGGCGACCGCCAGCGCCAGGTAGGCGCGGGGCTCGCGAGGATTGCGGCGCAGCGTGTGCCGGGCCCAGCGCAGGGCCCCGCGCCGGTCGCCGGAGGCGGCCCGTGCGAAGGCGATCTGCCCGGTGACCCGGGCCTCGCCGGCCGGTTGCCCGGCGAACTCCGGGTAACGCCGCAGCAGCCACTGCAACGCCTCGGAGATGGTGTCCCAGCGCTGCGCGAAGTACGACCGCTTGTGCCACCGCACCAGCACCGACGGCGTCCGCAGGTTGATCAGTGGAGCGCTGCGGGCGGCGCGCAGCAGGAACTCGTAATCCTCCGCGTAGCTGCCCGGGATCTCCTCGTCGACCAGACCGAAGCCGTCGCGCAGCGCCGTCGCCCGGATCAGGAAGGTGGACGGGTGCAGCTCCGTCAGCCGGTCCCGCAGGAGGTCGTCCAGGGTGATCCGGTCCTTGTCGAGCACCCGGTCGACGGTGTGCCCGTCGTAGCTGACCCGGATGCCACAGCAGACGAACTCGGCGCTCGGGTCGGCGGTCAACGCCTGCACCTGGGCGGCCAGTTTGCCGGGCAGCCACTCGTCGTCGTCGTCGCAGAACGCGACCAGCTCGCCCTCGGCGGCGAGGGTGCCGCTGTTGCGCGCGCCGGCCAGTCCGGGCGCGCGCCCGTTCGCGATCACCCGGACCGTCCGGCCCGGACCGGCCAGGCCGGTCAGCGACTCGTCCGGGGTGGACTGGTCGAACACGACCACGGCCTCGATCGTGCCCGGATATTCCTGGGCGATGATCGCGGCCAGGGCGGCGCGCAGCAGTTCGGGGCGGTCCCGGGTGGGTACCACGACGCTGACGCTCGGCTGGTCGGTCATCGGGTCTCCTTCGTCGGCTGGCCGGTGCGCGGCCAGGTCCGCCAGCGGGGTCGGCGCCGGCTCGACCGGGCCACCAGGTCGTCCACGATCTGCCCGACCCGTGCCACCGCCGCGAGACGGGCCTCGTGCGCGGCCGGGTCGGCCTGCACCGCGTACCGGGACGGGTCGGCCTGGCCGGCGGTGAGCGCGTCGTGCAGCTCCTCGCGGGTCTCGCAGAGCGCCACCAGCCCCGCTGCGCCGAGGCGGCGCGCGAAGAGCTGCTGGTGGTCGTCGACGTGCTCGCCGCGCGACGGGTCCCGGGGCACCACGATGGGCAGGTGACCGTGCCGGCGAGCCTCCAGGATCGTCGCCGGGCCGCCGTGACACACCACCAGGTCGGCGTCGGCCATCGCCTGTTGCAGAGCGTCGTGGCCGAGGAACGGCACCGCGCCGGGGAGGGTCGGCGCGGCCGTGTGCCCGTGCTGCACGGTCAGCCCGACCGGACCGGCCTGCGCGTGCCACTGCGCCAGCCAGTCGACGAGCCGGTCGAAGGGGTGCTTGTCGGTGCCGACCGCGACGAGCAGCCGGGGCTGCTCGACGGGTGTGGTGTCGCGCTGACGCGGCAGCCGGGACGGCTCGGTGACGGCGTCGCGGCGCGCGGTGTCCGCCTCCCCGCTCACAGCAGCGTCCCCACGACGGTTGCCTCCGGGTACTGCCGCCGCTGCTCGTCCCACTGCACGAGCATCGCGGACAGGAACGGGCGGCAGAGCCGAGCGGTCAGCGTCGGGGTGTCGATCCGGTCGTACACCTCGATGTAGACGGTCGGGATGCGACGCAGGCGGGCCAGCACCACGAACGGCACGGCCACCCCCGCGCCGGTGGTGACCACCGCGGCGACCCGCCGACGCCGCAGCACCCGCCAGGCCAGCCGCGCGTTGCGCAGCAGGTTGGGTACGTTGCGGGTGGTCGGGTGGTACGCGGGCACCAGGTCCTCACCGGTCAGCAGCGACACCGCCTCCGGGGTGTCGAAGGTGACCCAGCAGCGCCGCCACCGTTCGTACCAGGGCCGCAGAGCGAGAAGTTGGGCCAGGTGACCGCCGCTGGATCCGACCAGCAGCAGCACCGGCGACTCGTCGTCGATGTTCGTGTCCACGCGACTCCCCACAAGTTCGCTTGGAATTCCGATTCACGCAAGGCAGAAGCAGATCACAGGTTTTCTGGTCGTTGAATAGCGCGACCGGACGAGGCGACGATCTCCCTTCGGCGTGCTCAGGCCCACTGTCGACCTCACACCCCATCGACCACCGTCACGACCTGCCGTTATGCGGTCACTCTCTGACGCGTCCCCGGCGTCGGGAATTCTCCTGTTCACTCGCTATGTCGTTTCTCAATGACGTCCAACAGTGCGGGATGCAGCGCCGGGTTCCACCCGGCGCCGGCGTCGGCGAGTCGCCACGTACGCAGCCACATCTCCAGCAGGTACGCGTCGGCCACCAGAGCGCACCGCGCCGCGTCGAGGCCGAGCCGCCCGCCGTGTCGCCCCAGGTACGCGTCCACGGCCGCGGCGGCCACCTGGGCCGGCTCGCCGCGCAGCACCAGCGACCGCTGGAACGCGTCGTGCGCCAGGTCGAAGCCGACCGGCACGTCCGGACCACTGTGCTCCCAGTCCCAGGCGACCAGGCGGCCGTCGTGCGTGCCCAGGTTCCACGGCACCCAGTCGCCGTGCCAGTGACCGAATTCGACGGTCGTGTCGCCGTGCCGGCGGGTCAGCGCGGCGACCGCCGCCACCGCCCGCGCCCCGGCGGACCCGGCCCCGGCGGCCCGCTCCGCCTGGGCGGCCAGTCGAGCCTGGAACGTCGACGAGACCAACGGGCGCGGCACACCGGGCTCGCCGCCCCGCCGGGCGACCGCGAGCAACGCCGCGATCCGCGGCGGGTCGTCGGCCGGCACTCCACGTACGTCCGGCGGCAGCGGCTCGATCACCGCGACGGCCTGACCGGCCCACGCCGTCTCGGCGAGCAGCCCGGGCGGCGCCGGATGGTCGGGCACACCGGCCACGCCGCTCAGCGCCCGCAGCGCGGCGGCCTCGGCGGTGACCAGGGCACGGGTGGCGTCGTTCCAGCCGATCTTCGCGTAGCCGCGGGGACGACCGTCGACGGTGAACAGTTGCAGCGTGGGCTTCGCGTTCGGGTCCGGCGGACGAACGCCGCACGCGGCCAGCAGGGGCGCACCGCCCAACGCGGCCGCGAGCCGCTCGCTCAGCACCAGGTCGGCCACGGGCGCCCCCACCGGCACCGACACGGTCAGCGTCGGAAACAGCGCCAGGCCCGCCCCGCCCAGTCGGGCCAGCCCACCGAGCGCCGCCCGGAACGCGCGCACCTTCGGCGGCCGCAAGGCGTTGTACGCCAGCAGCGACGCCGCGCCGGCCCGGGGCGCGCCCAGCGGCACCAAGAACCGCGCCCGCGCCACCGACGGCACCACGGCGTACCGGGCGACCGCCCGCTGCCCGGCCGGCACCGCGCCGCCCACCGTCAGGTGGACCCGGTCGTCCGGGAACACCGCACGGCTCACCCAGCCCAGCCCGTCCGTCCGCGAACGGGGGTCCGTGGCCGGGGTGACCCCGGTCGTCACGCCGCCCGGTCCGCCCAGTCGAGGTCCAACCCGAGCCGCTCGCGCAGCGCGTCGTTGTACGGGCGGTAGTAGTCGGTCAGCTCGGCGCGGACCGCCGGCTCCAGCGGGGCCGAGCGCCGGTCGTTGTAGACCTTGAAGTTCGGCAGGTCGTACGCGGGCAGCCCGAGGAAGTCGAGGGTGCGTCGGTAGGTGGCCCGGGAGTCGCGGTACAGGTCCTCGCTGGGCAGGAAGAGGATCTGGGCCGGGTCGAAGCGGTCCAGCCACGGCTCCAGGTGCTCCAGGTAACGCCCGCGCGCCCGGTACGTGTACCAGTCGTACGCCTCGCTGAACGCCTCCGGCTCGGCGATGAGCCGCTCCCGCTCCCCCGCCGTACGCTCCGGCTCGGCAGCCAGCGCCTCCGCGAAGTCCAGCGGCTCGATGCCGTGCGTACGACGCTCCTTCCAGTGCGAGTACGCCCGCTCGACCGGATCACGCAGCAGCACGATCAGCTTCACGGTCGGCATGAGCGCGGCGACCCGCTGCGCGGCGAGCGGGTGGAACATGTACAGCGGCGCGGCCTCGCCGACGCGGACCGGCCCGCCGTGCCGCTTCGCGAGGGCCTCGCGATGCCGTTCGGTCGGAAAGTGCGAGCGGTACCACGCCTCGCCGCGACCCCAGTGCTCCTCGAAGTAGTGCGCCGACTTGGTGTTCCACGCGGGGAAGAGCCGGGGCACCAGCGGATGCTGGATGAGGTAGTTCCACAGCGAGGTGGTGCCACCCCGTTTGGTGCCGATGATCAAGAAGTCCGGCAGGGGTCGCCGGTCACTGGTGCGCACCCCGTAGTCGACCAGGGAATCCTTCACCCGGGTGGTCACCTGGGTCGGCACCAACTGCTTGACCCGGTCACGGATGGACGCCACGACGGCCCTCACCTACCTCTCGTCGATGCCGGGGCCGGCCCGGCGGCCGTGGCCGCCTCGTCGGACCCACGGATCTGCCTCATGGTCACCCGGATGCCGGCGCGCACCCGGGGCAACGTCAACAAGCCGACGCAGCCGGCCACCAGCACGGCGAGCGCCACCGCCAGGCCGGGCAGGCCACGCCCCGCGGCGAGCACGCCGACCGCCGCCGCGACGCCCACCCCACCGACGGTGGCCGCCGCGGCGTACAGCGTCGCCCTGCTGACAAGCGGTTCGCCGACCACCGACCGGGCGAAGCCGGCCGCGGTGAGGTTCTCGGTGGCGATGCCGGCGGCCCACGCCAGCGCCGCGCCCGTCGCGCCGTGACCGGGGATCAGCCAGAGTCCGAGCGAGACGGTCACGGTGAGCCCGGCCAGCGTGGAGACCAGGTGCAGGCCGCTGCGTCCGCCCATCAGCAGCAGGCTCTGCACGTTGCCGACGCCGGTGTTCACCAACATCGCCAGCGCCAACACCGTCATCGCCGGCACGCCGGCGGTGAACTCCCGGCCGAACAACTGCAGGAACGCGAGCGCGAACACCGCCAGCAGCAGGTACACCGGCCAGGACAGCACCAGCCCCCAGATGGTCAACTGCCGGTGCACGGCCGCCGCGGCGGCCCGCTCGCCGCGCCCGAGCAGCCGGGACAGCTGCGGCGACACCGCGACCCGCAGTCCCTGCATGGCGAGCTGACCGGCCAGCACGTAGCGGCCCACCGCGCCGAACACGCCCGCGTCGGCCGGTCCGGCCAGCACCGACGTCAGCAGCACCCCCACCCACATGCTGCCCGCGTCGATGGCCGCCGAGGCGGCCCGGGGCAGGGCGAAGCGCCAGAACGTCGACCAGTCGGACCTGGTCGGCCGTAGCGCCGCGCCCCGTCCCAACCCGAGCGGCCCGGCCACCAGCACCAGGCAGGCCAGCAACGCCAGCGCCGCCGGCACCAGCCAGCCGGTCATGCCGGCGAGCAGCCCGCCGCTCGCCAGCGCGGCGGCGCCGACCAGCGCGGGGCGGGCCACCGGCAGCAGGAGGAACTGGACGCCGACGTACGCGCGGATGGGCCGGACGCAGCGCAACGCGGCCAGCAGCAGGGTCATCGCCACCACCACCGGCACGGCGGCGAAGGTCAGCGTCAGCAACCCGTGCGCCGCGTCGCCCGAGCCGCGCAGCAGGCGGGGGGCGAGCGCGTCGGCGCTCAGCGCTCCCGCGACGGCGACGACCAACCCGGCCAGCAGCGGTGGGATCAGCGCCACCGGCAGCACCCGGGCCGCGTCACCCCGGACGCCGAGCCGCCGCCGGGGCACCGCCCACATGAGGCCGGTCTCCGCGCCGAGCGTGCAGACCGCGGTGGCCACGGTGACCACGCCGATCGCGGCGAAGAACGCACCCGCGCCGGCTGTTCCGTACCCCCGGGTGATCACCACGGCCAGCACGAACCCGAACAGGCCGCTCACGGCCGCGCCGAGCAACCCGGCCACCCCGCTGCGGGCGCTGCGGCGCGTCTCGACCGCGCCGGTGTCCGCGGCGGCGCGCTGCGGGCCGTCCCGGCCGGCGTCGGCCGGCGGTCGGGTGGCGGCGGTCATGCCGGCACCGCCGTGGTGGAGACGAGCGGCGGATGCCATCGGTGCGGGCGGGGCGCGCGTTCGCGTTCGGTGAGCGCCATGGCGAAGCCGACCGCGAAGAACGCGACAGTCAGGTTCTGGTTGGCCATGCCGTAGAACGGGATCTGCACGAGGCAGACCACCGGCACGACGGCCAACCACTGACCGGCCGCCGACGTCGCCCGCGCGCAGACCACCGCGGCGGCCACGAACCAGCCCAGGAAACAGAGCAGCGCCGGTACGCCGTGACTGAACAGCACCATCCACAGTTGCCCCTGCGTGCCGATCGGCGCGTCGGCGGAGACGGTGTCCACGTTCACCGGAGCGCCGTAGCCCAGCCACGGCGAGTCCTGCACGCGGCGGATCACCTCCGTGTAGAGCGACAACCGGTCGGTGTTGGTGTCGCTGGAGTCGACCCGGTTATTGATCAACTCGGTGATGGGGATGAAGAGCGTGGCCACAGCTCCGGTCACGACCACGCCGACGATGGACGCGGCGACGCGGATGTTGCCCCGCAGGCTGGCCCGCACTCCGAGCACGGCGAGCCCCGCGCCGAGGCTCAGGAACATCGCCCGGTTCAGGGTGAGGAACGCCGGGGCCAGCGACAGCGGCAACGACGCCAGCAGCGCCCACCGCAGCAGCCCGCGACGGCGCAACATGGTGTACGCCACCACGCAGGGCAACGTCATCGCGTACGCGCTGCCGTAGTTGTTGGTGTACGCGAACGGCGCGGCGGGCCGGTAGATCGGGTTGAGCGAGCGGGGGCTGTATTCGGCGGTGGTCAGGTGCACCATGTCCTGGATGAACGGCGTGCGGGCGACGCCGGCGGGCAGCAGCACCTCCATCGGGGTGGCCAGCGCGAACCGGGGCACGAGCACCCCGAGCCAGCCCAGCACCACCAGCGCGAACCAGAACGCGCAGAGCGGGGTGAGCACCGCCACCAGGTCGGCACGTTCCCGGGCGGCGGCGTAGACGTAGACGCCGACCACCAGCGCGGTCAGGTAGAAGGCGAGGCGCAGGGCGAACGTCAGCAGCGACGCCGGTGAGGACAGTTGGGTGGCGCTGACGACCACGATCGCCAGGAACAACAGCCAGATGCCGGCCACCGGGGGCAGCGGCACCCGGCCCCGGGTGAGCAGCACCGCCAGCAGCAGCCCGCCCAGCAGCGACCAGCCCAGGTAGAACGCGCCGAGCGCCCACCAGAGCGGCACGAGGCCGAACATCGACGCCAGGGGCCAGAGCGGCAGCCGCGCGGGTGGCGGTGTCGGCGGCGTCACTGCGGCGGCGGCCGGCGTGTCACCGGGTGGCGGCTCGGTCGCCGGGGCGCGGGTGACCGACACCGATCAGGCCCGGCCGTTGCGGGTGAGGACGAAGCCCAGCGGGGTGACCCCGGCGGCGCGCAGCCGCTCCACGAGCCGCCGCAGGTCGCTCTGGCGGCTACGGTCCCGCTCGATGACCACCACCGCGCTGCCCTGTCGGGCGACCGCGACGCCGCGCTCGTCGGACTCGGCCGGTGGCGCGTTGAACAGCACCAGCCCGTGGTCGGCGCCCTGCCGCCAGGTGCCGAAGCGGACGCTGCCCACCCCCACGGTCACCTCGTCCGCCGACGCCGGACGGCCGTTGTCGGTCCGGGCGGACGCCACCCGGGGCAGGGTGAGCGTCGCGTCCGGGTCGGTGGACGGGCGGCTGCCGGGCGGGTGCGGGGAGGGCCGCCGAGTCGCCGGCGTATCGGCGGGAGCACCGCTGGCCGTCGGCGTGCCGGCCGGACGCGGCTTGGGCACCAGCGGGCGGGACGGGTCGAGGGGCAGCCGCCCCCGGTCGGCGAGGACGGCGGCACGCAGGCGCTCGACGCGGCCGCTGTCGTCGGCGACGAAGACCTCCCGACCGTCGGCGGCAAGCGCCACGGCCAGCCCGGCGGTGAGCGCCGTGACGTCCTCGCGGGAGGTGACCAGCGCGACCCGGGCCGGCTGGCGTACCCGCTCGGCGACCGCCATCGCCACGTAGCGGATGTCCGCGTCGACCGCCCGGGGACTACCCCGAAACGGCGGCCGACGTACCGTGCCGAGCAGCGGCAGGCCGGTGGCGTCCCGGCCGTCGGTGACCGAGCGGACCCGCCGGTCCGCCGACTCCCACGCGTACGCCAGCACGACGCCGATCAGCGCGCCGCCGAGCAGGCCGGCGACCAGGTAGAGCGGCCGGTGCCCGGCGGAGGTCACCAGCGCCCGCTCGGCGGTCTGGGTGACCCAGCCGGGGTTGACGTCGACCGCGGCGATCTCGGTGCGGGCCGTGTTGAGCTGGGTGAGCTGGTTGTTGAGGCCGGACAGCTCGGCCAGCGCCGCGTCACCGGCGGCGGTGCCTTTGGCGCTGCTCGCGCGCTTCTGCACCGCCGTCTGCTGCGCGACGACCTTGGCGATGCTCGCGTCGTAGGAGCGCAGCATCTCGGCGCGCTGCTGCTCGTACATGGCCCGCCGCACGTCGAGGTAGGACCGCGCGGCGAGGTTGGCGCCCTGCACGGCCCGCTGCGCGTCGTGCGTCTGGTAGGTGAAGCGCAGGATCTGCCCGCCGGTCGGCACCTCGACCTCCAGGGCGTTGCGGACGTCGCGCGGCTCGCCACCGACGGCGTCGGCGAGCCGCTGAACCACCTCGGTGCCGGTGGCGAGGCCACTCTCCACATTCATGTTGACGGCGCGGTCGGCGCCCGCGCCGCTGGGCGTGAAGGCGTCGGTGACCACCGGTCGGACCGCCACGACCGCCCGGGCGGTCACCGCCGCCGGGACCAGCAGCACGTAGCCGAGGGCGGCGAGCAGGCCGACCAGGGCGACCGCGACCACCAGCCGCAGCCGGTGCATCGGCACCCGCACCAGGTCGGAGAGCGTCACCACGCGGGCGCCGCCGGAGCTCGACGAGTCGGGTGGCCAGGGGGCGGGCGTGGCATCAGTCATGGAACTTCTTCACCGTCTGTTGAGGATTGCCCACGACGACGACGCCCGGTGGCACGTCGGTGCGCACCACCGAGGCCGCGCCCACGACGCTGTCCCGGCCGACCCGGACCCCCTTGAGCACCAGGGCGTGCGCGCCGACCCAGACGTTGTCCTCCAGCACGATCGGCGCGCGGGTGGCCGGGCCGGGCGGCGCGTGCCGTTGGTCGGGCGGCAGGTTGTGGAAGTCGTTGTCGAGCAGCTCGCAGTCGGACAACAGGCACCTGTCGCCGACCGTCACCGACGTCCAGGTGCCGATCCAGGTGGCGTTGAGCAGACAGTCGGCGCCCACCCGTACCTCGCCGGGGCCGGCGAAGCGGACCAGCTTGTTGATGCGGGTGCGGTCGCCGATGGTGACCCGTACGCCCCGACGCAGCCGGATCCGGCCGCGGATCTGCACGTCCCGGCCGAGGGTCAGCCGCCGATAGCGCAACCCGTACCAGGCACGTTTGAGCGCGAAGACCAGGTGGACCGCGCGTTTCGCGCGGAATCCAGCGCCGCCGACCAACGACCCCTCCCCCACATCGCGGGGCCGGCGGCGGTGGTACCGCCGCCGACCCGACGTGAACAATCTACCGATCCTCCGTTACGAACGGTCGACCATCACTGCACGGAGAAGAACATTGAGGGGACAGACCACGACAACTCCGGCGTCGCTGCGGCGATGAGCGTCGTCGCCGTGCCGTTGACCACCGCGGTCGGCGCGGCCGTCGGGTCGAACGGGACGCTGCGCAACCCGCCGTCTGTGGCACCGTAGACGATCCGACCGTCCACCCAGGCCATGCCACGCACGCCCGACCAGGTGACACCACTCGTCGGCAGCGCAAACTCGGTCGCGCCGAGGTAGCTGCCGTCGATCTCGAAGTAGCGGTAGTAGAGGCTGTTGGCGCCGGTACGGGTGTAGTAGAGCCGGCCGTCGAGGTAGAAGGCGCCGGTGAGGTTCGCCGGGTTGAACCAGTCGTTGTAGCCGGACGCCTCCCACGACGAACCGATCGCGCCGCCGTTGAACAGCGAGACATCGATCCGGCTGCCGGTGGGCGTACCCGCCACCGTGTGCGACCAGTAGATCCGGTCGTCCACCCGCCAGGTGGCGCCGGACGCGGTGTAGGCCGGCTGACTGACGGTGGTGGCGGTACCCAACGTCACGCCGTCGAACGGCACCTTCGACACTTCACCCGCGCCGGTGCCCAGGTAGAGGTTGCCACTGCTGCCACTCGGCGGGTTCTTCGCCGTGAAGGTGCGACCGCCGGCGAGCGGGAACATGCCGAGCCGCCCGTGGTACTCCTCGCCCATGCCGTCCGAGTTGTGGCCGAAGTAGAGACCGTCCGAGCCGCGCCAGAGCACCGGCACCGCCGAACCCCAGGCGGTGGTGCCGGACGGCATCGAGGCGCTGCCGCTGCGCCGCGGGTTCCAGTTCACCGGCAGACCCGTGGCCGGGGTGACCGCGCCGATACCGAGCCGGTCGATCGCGCCGGGGCCGGCGTTGTCGCTGGCGTTCGGGTTGTTCAACCAGCGGAAGTGCCCGCCCAGGTAGATGACGTTGTCGGCCACCTCGACCGAGGTGATGGTGTCGTTGCCGGTGAAGTCGACCCAGGTGCCCAGCTGGCCGGTGCCCCGGGCTGCGGTCTCGAACCGGACCAGCGCGTCGCAGTACGCGCTCGGCCAGCCGGTGCCGCCGTTGCTGCCGACCACGAACCAGGTGCCGTCCTCGCCGAACTTGATGTCCTGCACGTAGTGCACGAAGGTCGTCGGGGCGGCGCACGGCGCGACGTACTTCTCGCTGCTCCAGTCCAGCACCGCCGGAGTGCCGGACACGTCGACGAGCGCGATCTGGTTACGCGGCAGATCGTTGAGGAGCGTGAAGTTGCCGCCGACGGCCAGGGTGTTGCCGTCCGGAGTGACGTCGATGGTCCAGACGTACGAGGTGGTGCCGTGCCGTCCGACGGTGGCGTCGACGGAGAAGGTCGGGTCGATCGCCCCGGTGGTCGCGTTCAGCCGGCCGAGACCGGCGTGTGCGGTGCCGTTGAGCCAGTTGAACGCGCCGGCCACGTAGAGCCAGTTGCCCGACAGCGCCAGATCCCGGACGGTGCCGCCGTCGGAGCGGCCCACCCAACTGTCGATGATCTCGCCGGTGCTCGGGTTCAACGCGACCAGGTTCTTGCGGGAGACCCCGTTGACGTTCTTGAAGGCGCCGCCGACGATCAGCGTGCCGCCGGGCCCCGCCAGCAGCGTGTTGACCGCGCCGTCGAGCACCGGCAGGAAGCTGGTGGACATCGCGCCCGTGGTGCGGTCGTACGCGAAGAGGTAACGCTGGGTGATCCACGCGGACGTGGCGGTCTGCCGAAGCTGGGTGAAGCTGCCGCCGACGAACACGGTGTTGCCGACCTGCGCGAAGGCGCGGGTCTCACCGTCGCGGGCGTGCGGGGTGAGGTCGGTGGGATTCGCGGACACCAGGGTCGCGGTCCCGGGGACCGGCACCACCGCCGCCGAGGAGGCCGTGGGGGCGCTGAGCACCGCGGCGAGGACCGCCAGCGCGACCACCCCCGCCCGGGTACGACGTCGTCCTGACAAACGCCATGAGTGCGAGAGTGTGGGCACGCTACGCCTCCAAGATGGATGAGAACCCGAGGTAGCGTGCCTCGCCCAGCCTGGTAGGCGCATCCGCCGATTGGGCGGTGCGTGAATCTGCTAGCCGACAGAACGCCGGAAGATCAGCTGGTGAATCTCCGATGAACGGCGGCTGTGTTCACAGTGTGGTCACACGTTTCAGCGGCTCCCTCCGGTGGGCTGCCGCAGGTACGCGTCCTTGCCGGCCTGGCTGAACCCGGCCACGGCGGAGGCGTCGTGGTTCATCGTCATGTCACAGGTCGCCGTGCGGGTCGTCATGCCCGGCGAATTGAAGTAGATGGCGGCCTTGATCTTCGGGTGCGCCTTCAGGGCCGCCGGGAACTCCTGGAACCAGCGCTGCTTCGCGCCCGGGTCCTTGGCGTCGAAGTTCGTGCCGAACTCGGCGAGCATCCGGGGCTTGCCCGCGCCGATGCCGTTCTCGTCGAGCCAGTCGTAGAAGCCGCCGATCGTCGTGCTCGGGCTCTTCCACACGGTGCTGCCGTTGCAGACGTGGAAGTTGTACGGGTCGTAGGCGACCCAGTCGACGTACCGGTCGCCGGGGTAGAGACCGGCGTACCGCGAGTAGTGCCCGGACCAGCCCATCATCGTCCACACCCAGACGGCGTTGTCCGCGCCCGCCTTGGCGAACCGCTCGTACACGTACTTCCAGGCGCGGACGAAGTCGGCGTCGCTACCCTTGCCCGGCTCGTCCTCCGGCTCGTGGTCGAAGCCCATGAACACCGGCACCTTGGCGGCCCGGATGCGACCGGCGACCGCGTCGATGGTGGCGTCCTGTCGGCCGCTGTAGATGTCGGACCACTTCAGCGTCGTACCGGCGGAGAAGTCGCGCGACTCCCAGGCGAAGAACATCAGCCGGCCCTGGCGCATCTGGTCCTGCTCGTAGTCGTCCGGGAACGCGCCGTTGCTGCCGGCGTTGGAGAAGTCGTGGTAGCGGTGCACGATGTCGAACTTGCGCCCGACCTGGGCCTCCACGTCGGTGATCGCCTTGCCGTGGTCCCAGCCGCTGCCGGCGTTGGCGGGTGAGTACATCCCCCACCAGGCGCCGCAGGAGGGCACCAGCGTGTCGGACACCTGGCCGCACTTGCCGGACGGGAGGGTGGGGCTCTGGGTCGGGGTCGGCGTACGGGTCGGCGCGACCGTCGGCGTGGGCCGGGGCGCGGCGGTGGTCGGCGCGACCGTGGGCGTCGGCGCGGGTCGGGTGGTCGGCGCCGACGTCGGCCCGCTACCCAGGTCGTAGCTGATCACCAGGCTGGGCCGCAGGTCGGCGTTGCGGTTCTCGACCGACGCCCAGTAGACGCGGGTCTCCAGGCCGGTCTGGGCCAGCGACACCGTCCAGGTGCCGTTTCCGGTGACCAGCTTGGAGACGTCCCACTCGTTGACGCCCTTGGCCACACCGGTCACCGAGTCCAACACGGTTCCCGCCTTCGCCGGGGCCGGTCGCGCCTCGCGGGCGCTCACCGACGAGGCGTGCGCGGTCACCGTGGCGGCGAACTGCTGCCAGGTGTTCATGCGCAGGGTCGCCCGGACGTTGACGGCGGCGGCGGGAAGCGTGGTCACCGCGAACTCGACGACCGCCTCCCGGCCACCGCGCGGGTTTCCGTCGCAGCGCGCCGGGCAGGTCGCCAGGGTCCCCTTGGTGGAGTTGTCACCGTCCTGCGAGACGATCGTCGCGGTGGTGTCCGCCACCGCGCGGATCGACAGGTCGTCGCTGGCCAACAGGGGCATCATGGTCGCCACGATGCCGGCCACCACCGAGCCGCCGACGACGCCGATGGCGATCGCCTTGCGCCGGGGGCCGTTGCGGAACCGGGTGATGCGGTGTAGTCCGTGCCTGGTCAAGGAGAACTCCCTGTGTCTGGTGCGATAACCGTGAGCAGCGTATCGATGACCAGGGCACACCGTCGGTAGGACAGTTTTCCGTAAGCGCGTCTTAACCGTGAGCTAAGAAAGACACCGGGGCGGTCCGCCGGGCAGGTGGGTGGGACTCCGATCTCGAGCCCCACCCACCCCGCTCCTGGGCGTCACCAAATCGTGTCAGCCGGGCAACGGCGGCTGGAGGTCCCGATCGTCAACTACGGCGTTGCCGTAGCCCCGCGATCAGGAAGGTCACGCACGGGACGAGGAGCAACGCCAGTGCGTAGAGCGGCACCGAGAGGTCGGAGGTGAGGTACAAGACCGCTCCCACCAGCCACACGGCCGTAACCAAGCCGCCCAGCAGCAGATACTGCCCGCCACTTCCCTGCGGCCGCAACACACCGGAGCGGACTCTCCGCCACACCTGGACGACCACGACCACAGCCAACAGGGCCATGACCGCCACGATGGGCCAACCGAGCGAGCCGTACCCGAGCGCGGCAATCAGCACCAGGACGCTGAGGGCACCTATGGCGAGGAGCACCAGGACCGACATCAAGACCTCCGGCGGAAGGGATCATCAGAAGAGAGCTCTCGCGCCTTTGGAGAAAACCCCGCCGATCAGCCCGCCTACGGCACCCGCGAAGCAGTTCAGCGCGACGCCACTCCATGTTGACTCGCCCTTTTGGGAGATGAGCGTACCGACTGCGCCAGCAGCACACCCTCCGATGGCCCACGCGGCTAGCACCGGCGCGCCGAGGGTTGACGCAAACCCACCGATCGCTACACCCGCGATGGCCCCGCCGATCAATGCGAAGGCGTCGTTGGCCTCCGCGTCGGTCGCAAGTCCGGTGGGGTCGGTGTTGTTGGCCGGGTTGCAGGACGCGTAGCTGTACGCCAGGTCCTTACCGGACGGGTCCCGCTGGGTGAACCGACCCAGACCCGGGTCGTAGTAGCGGGCACCGAACTTGGTCAGACCGGTCGCGCCGTCGAGGTGACCGGACGCGTACCGCCAGGGGTTCGACACCTGCTGCGACGCCGACAGCTGGATGCCGTACGGGTCGTAGCTGTAGGAGTTGACCTTCGCAGCGCTTCCGTTCACCAGACCCACCACCGAGCCGAGGCCGTCGACGAGGTAGTAGTACCGCACCCCGTTGGCCCGCAAACCGATCAGCGAACCGGTGTTGTCCCGGGTGTAGTAGTCGGTGGTCCCCGGCGCGGGGTCCGTCGAGTTCGCGGTCACCGTGCCACCGGAGCCCGCCGGGGCCTTCGCCGAGGCGACGCCCAGGGCCGAGCTGACGTACGTGGTCGAGCCCGCGCCCCGCCGCTCGGTCTGGTCCGCGCCGCCGTAGGTGAGCGGAGTCAACGCCGTCCCGCCCGGCTTGGTGATCGAGGTGGTCTGGTTGTTCACCGTGTTGTAGGAGAACGCCCAGCCCGACGACGAGCCGGTGGTGTTGCCGTTGGCGTCGTACGAGTACGTCGTCGAGGCCGCAGACGTCAACTGGTGGGCGTCGTTGTAGCTGTACGACGTGGTGGTGCCGCTCTCCGTCTTGGAGGTGCGGTTGAAGTTCTCGTCGTAGTCGTAGCTGCGCGACAGCGCACCCGACGCACCCGTCAGACGGTTCAGCTTGTCGTAGGTGTACGTCGTCGTTCCCGACAGGTCGGTGACCTTCTGCCGCTGGGCGGTGTCGGTCGTGACCCCGTTGACCGTCTTGCTGTAGTCGTAGGTGAAGGAGGACAGCTTCGCCGACGTGCTGTCGTTGGTCGCCGTGATCGAGGTTTGCCGGCCGGACTTGTCGTACTTCATCTCCACGGTGATCCGCGGTGACGTCGGCAGGTACATGAACCGCCGCCGGTTGTTCTCGTCGTAGGTGAAGGTCACCGCGGTGGACGCACCCGGCTCCCGCAGCGACGTCACCAGGTTCACGGCGTTGTAGCCATAGGTGACCGAGCCGCCGCCGTCGGTGTACTTCGTCATGTTCCCGTTACGGTCGTACTCGTACCCGATCGGCGTCGCCCCGGGCACGGACTTGCTGCTGGGTCGGCCGAACCTGTCGTAGCCGAACGTCGTGGCACCGGTCGGATCGGCCACCTGGGTGAGGTTGCCGTCCTTGTCGTAGGTGTAGTCGACGACGACGGCGCCCTTAAAGGTGATCTTGTCGACCCGGTCCAGCTGGTCGTAGACGTACTGGGTCTTCTGACCCTTGCCGTCCGTGTGTTCGAGCATGCGCGACAGCGCGTCCGGCAGGATGGTGATGTCCCCCAGCGGGCCCGGGTTGTCCACCAGGGTCAGATTGCCCTTGGCGTCGTAGGTGTAGTTGGTGCGGACGTCCTTGCCGTCCTCGCGCCACTTGACCGTACCGTTCGAGTTGTGCTCCGCCTCGTCGATCTTCTGCCCCGGATACTGCGAGCTCTCGGTGCCGGTCTTGTTGCCCGCGGCGTCGTAGGAGTAGGCGTTGGTGTTGCCCTGGGGATCCGTCGACCCGCTCACCGAGTTCGGG
Source organism: Micromonospora sp. NPDC049801 (assembly GCF_040656575.1). NCBI lineage: Bacteria > Bacillati > Actinomycetota > Actinomycetes > Micromonosporales > Micromonosporaceae > Micromonospora > Micromonospora sp. NPDC049801. Next base: position 62,844 of record NZ_JBFAMS010000021.1, read on the forward strand.
TGCGAGGTGTCGTTGTAGGACATCGTGGACTTCGCCCCGGTGGCGATGCCGACCGACGTCATGTTGTTGGTGTTGGCGTCGTACCCGAAGGTGGTGGTGTTGGTCAGCGAGTCGGTGGTGGTCTCGACGTTGTCGTTGGCGTTGTACTTCTTGGCCCGCTTGTGGCCGAGGGCGTCCTTCACCTCGGTGACCCGGTCGCGGGTCTCGTAGGTGTGGGTGGTGATGCCATCGGTGGTCGAGGCGGTGGCGTACCCGTTGGGGTCGGTCACCTCGGTCTTGCCGGTGGAGTAGGTGAGCAGCCACCGTGCCTCGGCCGGCGTGCCGCCCGGGTTGGTCAACTCGAAGTAGTCGAGCATCCGGGAGGTGTCGGGCTCGTAGCCGAGGTTGGTGACCCGACCCTCGGGCGTGATGATCTTTGTAAGTCGATCGCCGGTGTACTCGTAGACCGTGACGCCGTTGGCGGTGTCGGTCACCGTGTTCAGGTTCTGGTCCGAGTTGTAGGTGTAGCTCACCCGGCGTCCGGTCGAGTCGGTCATCGAGGTCAACCGACCCGAGGTGTACGACAGGGTCACCACCCGGCTCTGGGTGTCGGTGACGGTGGTGACGTTCCCCGAGCCGTCGTACCCAAAGGTGATCTTGTTGTTGTTCTTGTCCTGGGTGCGCAGCAGCCGGCCGGTCGCGTCGGCGAAGTAGAAGCTGCCCTCGCTCTTGTCGAACTTCAGCCGCAGTTCCCCGGTGCTGGTGTTACGGGTCAATTTGGCGTCCAGGCTCGGCGGGGTCCGCCAGGAGTTGGTGCCGTCGTTGACGAACCGTGCGGTGAAGCCCGTGGGCGCCTGGTACGTGATGTCGGCGGTGGCGTGGTCGGTCTTGGAGAACGTCACCTTCACGTCCTGCCCGGTGCCGAGCACCCAGCCCTTACCAAGCGTCGACGTGGCCGTCGACCGGGAGTTGTAGTAGCGGTCCAGCACCAGGTCGGTGCCGGTGCCACGGATGTTGAAGTCGGTACCCTTGAGCAGCAGGTTGCCGTTGGCGACGTTCACCTTGAGCTGCAACCGGTCGGTCAGGTCCTGGTCCTGGAAGGAGAACCGGCCCTGCTCACCGGTGGGCGAGCCGTCCGAGGTGGTCATGAACCGCCAGCTCGACCACGGCCCGGCGACGCTGCCGTCGTGGCCGCGAGCCCGCCACTTGTACGTGGTGTTGGCGACGAGTTCACCGGACGGCACCGTCCAGCTCGACTCGCTGCCGTTCGTGACGCTGCCGCCGGAACCGGAGACCTCCAGCGTCGACCCGCTGCGGTCGTAGATCTCGAAGTCGACCCGGCCGCTGCCGCCGTCCGGGTCGCTGAAGACACCCTTCATGGTCGGCGTCCGCGTCTCGGTCTCGCTCGCGTCGCCCGGCTGCAGCTTCGTCGGGTCCAACGCGTTGGGGTAGCTGTTGTAGTTCACGACCGCGTACGGAACCTCGCTCTGGATGTCCGCGTCGTCGGAGCGGAACTGCTTCCAGCTGTCCGGATCGGTCTCGCTGGTGGCCCGGATCCCCATGTAGGCGGTGGCCTGGTTGGCCGTGGCGGCCCGCTGGAAGAAGCTGGTGCCGGTGATGCTCACCCAGCCGTCGTCACAGGTGCTGTTCAGACCCTTGGTGGCGGTGGAGGAGGCCTCCTGGTAGTTCCACGCCGGCTGGTTCGTCCAGAGCGTGCCGGAGCTGGCCGCGCCGGTGGACCAGATCTGCCAGGACTTCGCGGAGCAGGTCGTGGAGTACCAGTTCCAGAAGTAGACGGTGGCCGAGGTGATCTGCTTGCCGCGCAGCGCGCTCGTGCCCCAGTGGACGAACCCTCGGGCGACTCCGGGGTTGGCCCCGGAGGCCTTGCCGATCTGGATGTCGTTCGCACCCGAGCGGGTCACGGTGTCGTCGGACTTCACGTAGGTCGCGAAGGTGGGCGATACCGGATTGATCGACGGATCCACGATCACCGGGTAGACCGTCGCGGGGTCCGCGAGGAACGCCTGGTCGGGGGTGAGCGCCAGGTCCATCGCGCCGGCCCGCGCGGTCTGCTTGGCGGCGATCTTGACCAGCCGCTTCGGGCCGCCGCTGGCCGGGTCGACGGACGAGTCCCACATCTCCGGGGTGGCCGAGGTGGCCACGATGCGGCCCTTGTCATCGGCGAAGCGCAGACCGCCGGCGCCGTCGCCGGTGGTCACCAGGCCCTTCGCCCGTACCGGCAGCCGCACCGACGCCACCTGGGCGGCGGCGGCCCGGTTCTTGACCAGCAGGTACTGCCGCACGCCGGTACGGCTGGCCTCGACCACGAGGTCGACACCCGGCCGGACCTCCGGGTACGTCGCGCGGTTGGCGGCCAGCACCGGCTTCGGCAGCGCGCCGGTCCAACCGATCGCGGCCCGGTGCGCGCCGACTCCGACGCTCAGCAGGTCGTGCTCGCCCGCGCCCACCGCGCCGGAAAGCTTGAGACCGTTGGGGTGGGCGACCGGTGCGACCGAACCATCCGCCTCCGCACGCATGGTGAGGTCGATCGGGACGAGCTGACCCCCCGCGTCCCGCATCCGGATCGGGCCGGCATAGACCTGGGCGGTCGACGTGCCGTCGGGGTTGACGAAGACATCCTGCGTCTCGCTGCGGGCGGCGAGGTTCTCCACCCGCTTGGCACACCGGCGAGCGGCGTCCACCGCGGCGGCCTCGTCGGGCTGCTGGTCGGCGCAACTGGTGTCGGGACCTGACGCCGGCGCTGGTGCGGCGACCGGGGCCGCGACCGCCGGCCCGGTCAGGGTCGGCAGCGTACCGGCCACCAGGGCCAGCGAAGCGGCGACCGCCAATCGTCGAGTGGCACGTGTTCCACCTCGGAAAAAGGCATGACTCACCTACGGACCTCCAAGTCCGAAAACGACAGTGATCGAACCGTAGGAGAGATACTTGCCGCACGTCAATCATTACTTTGCGTTGCCTGATAAGCAGTTCGGCTACCCGATTAATCGTCTATAAAGTGACGCCCATACGTCGCAGCTAGGGCAGATCGGTCACCGTCACCGCGATTGCAGGTGATCCCCAGCGGGTTCTCCATTGAGTTGCACACGCACCTCTACCAGGGATGACGCGCCATCAATGCCGACCACCGACGAAGAGAATCCGCCACGATGCCGCAACGGGGCAGCGCGCCAGAGCACCGGCCGCTAGGATGGACTCAGGTCGATTTTCGAGGGCCACCGGCATCAATCATTCGCCTACCTGAACAGCGCCCGAAGTCTGTCTGAATTCGAATCGCGGCACGGCCGACGGAATTCCAGCGATTGCGCCACTGATCCGCCACAATTGTCAGCGGCGGGCCGCCACCAGAGCTTCCCGCATCGCCGTAAATGGCGCGGTCACGCCAGTGAACTGCTCGAACTGACCCACCGCCTGCGCCAGCAGCAGGTCCAGTCCGGACACCACCCGCAGGCCGGCCGCGCGGGCGGACGCCGCCATCGGCGTCGGCCACGGGTCGTAGAGCGCGTCGAAGAACACCGCGCCGGGCCGCCAGGTCGCACCGCCGGCCAGCGGATCGGCGACCCCCTTCGGCACGGTGGACACGACCACGTCGGCGGCCGAGACGTGCCGTTGCGCATCGGCCCAACGGCCGGCGGTCAGGGCGACACCCAACGCCGCCGCCACCGGTCGCAACTCGTCCACCGCCTCGGCCCGACGGGCCACCACGATGACCGACGAACAGGCCAACCGCGCGGCGGCGGCGAGGGCGGCGCGGGCCGTACCCCCCGCGCCGAGCACGGTCACCGCCGCGCCGGCCACCACCCCGGCCTCGGTGAGCACGTCCACCATGCCACCGACGTCCGTGTTGTCCGCGTACCACGTGCCGTCCGCACGGCGTACCAACGTGTTCGCCGCGCCGACGGCGACGGCTACCGGCGACGCGGCGTCGGCCACGGCGAGCGCCGCCTCCTTACCCGGCATGGTCACCGACAGTCCGGCCCACTCCGGGCCCAGGCCGGCGACCAGATCCGGCAGCTCCGCCGCCCCGCACTCGATCCGGGTGTACGACCACCCGGTCAGCCCGGCGGCGGCGTACCCGGCGTTGTGGATCACCGGAGAGAGGGAGTGCGCGATCGGCGCACCGACCACGGCGGCCCTCACTAACAGTTCTCGCCGCTGAGCACGCCGTTGCGGCACATCTGTCGCTGCAGGTTCCGGAAGTCGGCGTCGTTGGAGCCGTAGCCCATCGTGCCCTTCTTGTCGACGGTCATGAAGTAGATCCAGTCGCCCACCGGCGGGTCCATCGCGCCCTTGAGCGCGTCCTCGCCCGGGTTGCTGATCGGCGTGATGGTCAGGCCGTTGGCGCCATGGGTGCGGTACGGGTTCTTCGGATCGTTGAGTTCGCTGGCCTTCAGGACGTCGGAGTCCTTCGGGTCCTTGCCCTGCAACCGCAACCAGTAGTTGATCGCACTGTCGATCTCCAGGCACTTGCAGTGGTACTTGTCCGTGTACACCCGGTTGTAGATCACCCGGGATACCTTCGGGAAGTCGACGTGGTTGACCGACTCGGCCTGCGCGATGGAGGCGGCGATCAAGGCTTCGTACGGGGAGATGCCCCGCTTCTCCTGGACGGTGTCGACGAACTTGATCTGCTCGGTCACCTCGAGGAACTTGTCCACCATCAGCGACAGGATCTCCGCGGCCGTCGCCTTCGGCGGAAGCTCGTACGTCGCCGGGAACAAGAAGCCCTCCAGGCTCTTCGGCCCCTTCTTGCCGTCTCCCCGGTTGAACCAGAAGGCCGGCACCCCCAGCTTGACCGGGTCCTTCGCGGCGGCCTTGAACTCGGCGACCGGAATCTTCGTCGCCTTGGCCAGCTCGTCATAGATCGCCAAGGTGATCATCCCCTCCGGGATGGTCACCCCGTTCACCACCCGGCTCTTCGGATCGAGCAGCAGGAGCAGGGCCTCGGACGCCTTCATCTCCTTCTTGACCTTGTAGCGACCCACCTGGAGGTTCTTGCTACGCGAGTTTCCGTCCGCCGCCTCGATGAAGGCCTTGACGCTCTTGACCACACCGGCCTCGTACAACGTGGCGCCGACATCGGTCGCGCTGTCACCGGCCTTGACGTCGACCAGCACCTCGCCCGAGCCGGCACCGTCGTAGTCGGGCGTGACGAAGTAGTTCTGGATCCGGTCGAACCCGTAGTACGCGCCACCACCGATGGTGCCCAACAGGACCAGGGCCATCAACAGCGCCAGGAAGGTCTTGCCCCGGCCGCCGCCGGAGCCTCCCTTGCGCTTGTTGCGGAAGCCGCGTCGGTGCCGTCCCTTCTCACCCCGCTCCGGCTCGTCGAACCCAAGGTCCAGATCGTCGATCATTACGTCCGCCTCCGCTGCGCGTCCAGCCAGCTCTGCAGGATCTCCACCGCGGCCGCCTGGTCGACAACCGCACGTTGACGCTTGCCACGAACGCCACGCTCGGCAAGCCTACGAGAAGCGACCACGGTCGACATCCTCTCGTCGGTGAGCGTTACCGGGACCGGCGCTATCACATTGACCAGCCGGTCAGCGTACGCCGTGACGCTGAGCGCGGCCGGGCCATGTTTGCCGGCCAGATTGATCGGAAGCCCGACGACCACCTCGACCGCCTCGTGCTCGGCTACCAACGCCGCGAGCTGGGCAATGTCGCTCGGCACCGCCTCCGGCGCGGCGGTGAGATCGCGGGCGAGGGTCACCAGCGGCGTGGCCAGCACCCCGTGCGGATCCGAGCGGGACACCCCCACGCGCACCTGACCGACGTCCACACCGAGGCGAACTCCCCGTGTGAAGCCGCTCACCGTGGGTCACCCCTGTGCTGTCGACGAACCAGGGCGGACCATTCGGTCCGCCCTGGTCGAAACTGACCGTCCATCACGCCTCGGTGATCGCCTTCTCGACGGTGAGCAGCAGGTTCGGTGCCTCGGTCGCGGGCAGACCGCCACCCTGGGCCAGGTCGGGGCTCCCCCCGCCGCGCCCGGAGAACGCCGCCTTCACCAGGTCCGACGCGGTGAGGCCCCGGCTGCGGGCCGCCGCGTTGACCGCCACCACCAACGACGCCTTGCCGTTCGACCGGGCCGCCACGGCGACCACCGCCGGCCGCGCCGGGTCGATCTTGCCGCGAATCTCCTGGGCGAGGGTCCGTACGTCGTTGCCGGCCGCGCCCTCGGGCGCCTCGGTTCCCACGTACGCCACCCCGCGCACGTCCTTCGCCTGCGCGGCGAGCGCGCCCGCCCCACCCAGCACCAACTGGGCGCGCAGCTTCTCCAGCTCCTTCTCCGCGTCCCGGAGCTGGGTGACCGTCTGCTCCACCCGGTCGGCGACCTGGTCGTTGGGCACCCGGTACAGCTCGGCCAGCCGGGACACCAGCAGGTGCTCCTTGGCCAGGAAGCCGAACGCGTCCATGCCGACCAGCGCCTCGACCCGGCGTACGCCGGAGCCGATCGACGACTCGGAGAGGATCTTCACGAGCCCGAGCTGCGCCGAGCGGGCCACGTGCGTGCCGCCGCACAGCTCCCGGGCGTAGTCGCCCACCTCGACGACCCGCACCTCCTCGCCGTACTTCTCGCCGAAGAGCGCCATCGCGCCGATCCGCCGCGCCTCGTCCAGCGACGTGATGAAGGCGTGCACCTCCAGGTCGGCCAGCAACACCTCGTTGACCTGCTGCTCCACGTCGCGCAGGACGGTCGGCGACACACCCGTCGGGGTGTTGAAGTCGAACCGCAGCCGGCCCGGCGCGTTCAACGAACCCGCCTGGGTGGCCGACTCGCCAAGGAAGTTGCGCATGGTCTGGTGCACCAGGTGGGTGGCCGTGTGCGACCGGGAGATCGCCCGCCGCCGGGTGGTGTCGATCTCGGCGTAGCCGGTGTCGCCGGGGTGCACCTCACCCCGGAGGACGCGGGCCCGGTGCACGATCAGGCCCGGCACCGGTTGCTGCACGTCGAGCACCTCGACCTGGCCGTCGCCGACCGTGATGATGCCGTGGTCGGGCTGCTGGCCGCCGCCCTCGGCGTAGAACGGGGTCGTGTCGAGCACCAACTCGACCAGCTCACCCTCGGTCGCCGCCGCGCGCGGGCCGTCCGAGCCCAGCAGCGCCCGCACCCGCGACTCGCGGGCCACCTCGCTGTAGCCGGTGAACGTCACCGGGCCGCCCTCGTCGAGCACCGACCGGTACGCCGACACGTCGGTGTGCCCGGTCTTGCGCGCCTGCGCGTCCGCCTTGGCCCGGGTCCGCTGGTCGGCCATCAGCCGGCGGAAGCCCTCGTCGTCGACCTTCAGGCCCTGCTCGGCCGCGATCTCCAGGGTCAGGTCGATCGGGAAGCCGTACGTGTCGTGCAGCTGGAACGCCTTCGCCCCGGACAGCGCCGTGCCACCCGCCGTACGGGTCTCGGCGATCGCCGTGTCCAGGATCGTCGTGCCGGCGCGCAGGGTCGACAGGAACGCCTCCTCCTCCGCGTACGCGTACTGCGCGATGCGGTCGAAGTCGGTCGCCAGCTCCGGGTACGAGGGGGCCATGCAGTCCCGCGCGACGGGCAGCAGTTCGGGCAGCGCCCGGTCCTGCCAGCCCAGCAGCCGGATCGACCGGATCGCCCGACGCATGATCCGCCGCAGCACGTACCCGCGGCCCTCGTTGCTCGGCGTCACGCCGTCGCCGATCAGCATCAGCGCGGTGCGCACGTGATCCGCGACCACCCGCAGCCGGACGTCGTCCGGGTGCGACTCACTCGCCACGTGCCCGGAGTGCGCGCCGTACCGCTTGCCGGTCAGCTCGGCCGCCCGGGCGAGGATGGGTCGTACCTCGTCGATCTCGTACAGGTTGTCGACGCCCTGCAGGATCGAGGCCATCCGCTCCAGGCCCATGCCGGTGTCGATGTTCTGCGCCGGCAGGTCACCCAGGATCGGGTAGTCCTCCTTGTTGGTGCCCGGTCCCCGCTCGAACTGCATGAACACGAGGTTCCAGTACTCCATGTACCGGTCCTCGTCGACCGCCGGACCACCCTCGGCGCCGTACTCCGGGCCGCGGTCGTAGAACAGCTCCGACGACGGACCGCACGGTCCGGGGATGCCCATGGACCAGAAGTTGTCCGCCTTGCCGCGCCGCACGATCCGCTCCGCCGGCACACCCACCGACCGCCAGATCTCGTACGCCTCGTCGTCATCGAGGTAGATGGTCGGCCAGATCCGCTCCGGATCAAGCCCGTAGCCACCCTCGGCGATCGGCTTCGTGGACAGCTCCCACGCCAGGGGAATCGCCCCGGCCTTGAAGTAGTCGCCGAAGGAGAAGTTGCCGTTCATCTGGAAGAACGTGCCGTGCCGGCTGGTCTTGCCGACCTCGTCGATGTCCGGGGTGCGGATGCACTTCTGCACGCTGACCGCCCGCTGGTACGGCGGGGTCTGCTGGCCCAGGAAGTAGGGCACGAACTGCACCATGCCGGCGTTGACGAACAGCAGGTTCGGATCGCTGATGGCGGGCAGCGGAGCGGACGGCACCACGGCATGGCCGTTCGCCTCGAAGTGCGCGAGGTACCGCCGCTTGATCTCCGCCGTCTTCATCGCTGGTGTTCCTCCGGAAAAATCTCTCTATCGCCGATCCGCGGGGACTCCCGCAGCTCGGCGAACTGGTCGTCGAACGCCTCGCCCTGGACGAACGCCTGGTGAATCTCCTGCTCGCGCTCGGCCATCCCGACCCGCACGTCCTCCACGAAGCTACGCACCGACTCCACCAGGCTGCCAGCGGATTCCGACAACGAGCTGGCGATGCCGGCCGGGGTGTACGCCTGCGCGGTCCGGGTCGCCCTGCGGACCACCACCACGCCGACGGCCACGCCGATGCCGAGCCAGAACAACCGCTTCATGTCGCGCTACCTCCTGTGGCCGGGTCGGTCAACGGTTGCCGCGCCGGGCGGCCCGCCGCTGCTGCTTGATGGTGTCGCGCACCTCGCGCTCGGTCTCGGCGTGCCGGCGGCTGGCGGCGGCCCGGCGCACGCTGTAGCCGAAGGCGGCCACCTTGACCAGCGGGTTCGCGGCCGCGGCGGAGACCACCGTTGCCAGGTTGGCGACGTTGGCGGTGACGTTCTGGGCGTGGCTGGTCATCGTGTCGACCTTCGCCAACTGCAGGTTCACACCGTCGAGCGAGGTCTGCACCTGCTCCAGCGCCACGTTGACGTTCTTCACCGTGGTGTTGACGTCGCCGAGCAGCGGTCCCGTCCGGTCGTTGAGGTCGTTGATCATCCGGGTGGTGGCGTCCACCGTGTGCCGCAGCCGAAGGATCGGCAGCGTCAGGATGAGCACCAGCACCGCGAACGCGCTCGCCGCGATCAGCGCCGCGACCGCCAGAATGTCGCCCACGCGTCTCCTCCTCAAGCAGATTTCCGCCGGACCCGACGTCCCCGGAACGCACAACCGTGGTGCCCACCGAACCCACCGAACCGTCGCCGGCCGGCGCGTCCGCCAGCCCCAGACCCTACCGTCCGTGATGGAGAGCGGCTCAGGACGGTGAGGGTGTCACATCGCCCAGCGGATCCCCGCTGACCGTCGGGAACGGATCCTCCCCGGTCAGTGACGGATCGGTGCTGGGCTGCGGCCTGGTCCGCTCGTCGTCGATCGCGTTGCGCACCTTCACCGACACCAACGAGCCGGCGCACTCCCCCGCAGCGGCCGACGGCTCGGGGGACGGCACGATCGCCGGCTCCCCGTCGACCGGCGGCGGTACGCAGGCCGGCGCGCGCACCCACAGGTCGAGGGTCAACTCGTCCTGACGCCAGCACGTGTAACTGCCCTTGGTCTCCTGCTCGGGGCAGCGGCCCACCTTCCACGGCCGCCAACCATCGCCGCGCAGCGCCTCCTCGTAGACCTTCGCCGTCTCCTCCGGCGACTTCTCGGAGGTGACGGTGCGCTCGCGCAGCCGACAGTCGAGCAGGCACCAACGGCTGCCGCTGACGTCGTCGACCGTCTTCGTCGCGGCCCATGAGGGCACATTGAGCTGGTCGAGGTTGTCGAACACCGGGTCCCTGCTGAGGGTGCGGAGGCCGAAGAAGAGGGGCACCGCGCCGAGCAGCACGATGCTGACCAGCGCCAGGACGGCGACCCGCAGCCGGCGTCGTTCGCGCGACTGCCGGTGCTGCTCGGAGCGGGCGCCCGGGGCCGCGTCCTCGTCGTCGGCGACGTCGCCGGCCGCGCGCAGCGCCGGCCCGTCGACCGGTTCGGACGGTGGCCGGTCCACCGGGCCAGCCGCACCCGGCGGCACGACCGCGGCACGGGCGACCGGTTCGCCGGTACGACCGGACGGCGGCACCGGGGCGACACCGCTGGGCTCGGGACGGCCGCCCTCGCGGGGCGGCGGCAGCGCCCGGCCCGCGGCGCGGTCCGCCGGACGTGGGGCGGCGGCACGCGCGGTCGCGGGTGATCCGGGGCCGGCTTGCTCGACGCCCGTCCGAACGTCGCCACCGGGTGGCTGGGCGACGCCCGGGGGGCGGACGGCGGCACGCGCCGGGCCATCCGGTCGGGGCGCGGCGTCTGAACCGACGCCCGGCGGGACCGCCGCGCGAGCCGGACCATCCGGGCGGGGCCGGGCCGTACCAGGTCGGGGTGGCGCGTCCGGACCGACGCCAGGTCGTACCCCGGCACGAGCCGCACCCTGCGGATCGACGCCGGGTGGGACAGCGGCGCGGGCCGCGGCGTCCGGACCGACGCCCGGCGGCGTCGCCGCGCGAGCGGGACCATCGGCGTTCCGCGGCACCGCGGCGCGGCCCGGACCCTCGGGGCGGGACCGGGGCGGGCCGTCCCCGCGTGGACCGGGCGGGCTGTCGGGACCGGCGCCCGGCGGCACCGCCGCGCGCGCCGGTCCGTCGGGGCGGGCCACGCCGGGCCGGGGTGGACCATCGGTCCCACGGCGGCCGGCGCCGGAGACCGGCGCGTCGTCGGGCGCGAGCCGGGCCCGGCCACCGGGTGGGCCGGAACGGACGCCGCGCACGGGCGCGCCGGGCCCGGGTCGTCCGCCGCCGGGCGGACCGGCGTACGAGTCGTCACCGCGCTCGCCCGCCGGGCCGGGCCGCCCCTCGGCAGCCGGCTCGGCCGACGGGCGGCGACGACGGTTGATCGGGTCCGGGGCGGTGCCCGGAGCACTCCGACGGCCGACCGGGCGCTCCCCCGGGGCCGGCGGCTGCGGCACGGGACCGCTCGGGTGCTCGCCGGTGGTTTCCGGGGCGCGGGCGGCCCGGCGGCCGGTGGGAGCGTCCGCGCCCGGGTCGGCGGGCGGCCCGGCGGCCCGGCGGCCGGTGGCCCGCTCCGCGGCCGGATCGGGTACGGCGAGTGGAGCACCGGAGCGGTCGTTCAGGTCACCGGCGGGCGGTGGGCCGGTACGGCGGCCGGCGGGCCGCTCCGCAGGCTGCCCGCCGGCCCCTCGACGGTTGACCACCGGCAGGCCCGGGTCGGTGTGCGGCAGCCGGCCGGCCTGACGCAGCCAGTCCGCCGGCCGCTCCGGACGGTCCCGGCGTTCCGGCTGCGGCTCACCGCCGGTCGCCGCGCGTCGGTCCTGCTCGTCGGGGACCGCCCGACGGCGACCGGTGCCGTCGGTGGCCGGGCCGCCGGTGGCCGGGCCGCCGGTGGGGACAGCGCCGCTGGGCGACGCGTCGGGCAGCGGCGGGGCGTTGCCCGTGCGGGGAACCGCCGGCTCGTCCGGTTCGGCGGCACGACGGTGACCACCCCCGGCGGGGCGGGGTGGCTCCGGCGCGCCCGGGTCGACCGGCCCGGGACGACGCCGGGCCGTACGCGGGTCGTCGGCGATCGCGGGGTCGGGTCGCAGTCCGTCGGCGACCTGCGGGGCGACACCGGTCACGGGTCCGTCGAAGCGGGCAGCGCCACCGGCGGGCCGCGCCGGTTCGGGCGTACGACGTCCGGGCTGCGGGCCGTCACCGCTGAGCGGCCGGCCGCCCGCGCCCGGCTCGGGCGCGGGTCGACGGCCCGGCGGTACGGCGTCGGGCCGGCGCAGTGGCGGCGCGGCTTCCGCCCGGCCGGCGGGCGCGGGGACCTCGGGACGGGGGCCGGTCGCAGCGCCCACGGCCGGTGCCCCCAGCGGCGGGCCGGACGGCCCGACGGTCGGACGCGCTCGCGCGGGGCCGGCCGGAGCGCCGCCCCTCGGTCGGGGGTCGGCCGGGTCACCGCCGCCCGGACGGACGGCCGGCGGCGTACGCGGGCCCGCGGCGGCGCGCGGGTCGACGCCGGGAACTGGCTGGTTGCCGCGCGGCGACGGCGGACCGGAGACGCCGGCCGGCCCAGACTCACGCGGGCGCTCGACGGGCGCCCGGTCGGCGGGCGGGCGGGCGTCCGGGCGACGACCGGGCGGGGGCGTCTCGCCGGGCCAGGGTCCGTCGACACCTCGGCGCGCCCCGGCGGCCTCGGTGTCCGGCCGGCGCGGGCCGGGGGGCGCGTCCGGGGGCGTCGGCACGCCGGCACGCGGCGGCACCGGCTCAACCGGAACCCCGTCCGGGCCCAGCTCGCCCCGTTGCTGCTTGGCCGAACGCAGGTCGTCGATCCAGCCGAACTCCTCGCCGGCTACCGGCTCCTCCGGCTCGGCCTCGGCTCGGCCTCGACCCCAGCGGCGGCCCTTGGCGCGGGGATCACGCCGCTCGTCCGGGCCCTCGTCGGGGCGGTCGGCACCACGCGATCTCACTGTTGACCCTCTCCTGCGGCGTTCGTGCCGCCGTCCTGCGTCGTAGCGGCACCATCCACACCCGTGACCGCCCGGCCGTTCCGACCAGCAAGCGCCGTCCCCGGCTGCGGCGTTACCGAATCCCCGGCGGCCGGCGCGGCCGTGGCGGCCGGTCCGGCCGTCGCGGGCGGACTTTCCGGGCGGGCCGGCGGCACCGGCAGCCCGCGCACGATCCGGCGCAGCAGCGGCAGCCGCGTCGCCACGGACCGTTCCGCCCCGTGTGGGCCGGGCTGGTAGTAGTCGACGCCCACCAGGTCGTCGGGGACGTACTGCTGGGTGACCACGCCGCGCTGGTCGTCGTGCGGGTAGCGGTATCCGGTGCCGTGGCCCAACCCGCGGGCGCCGGCGTAGTGCGCGTCACGCAGACCCCGGGGCACCGGACCGCCCCGCCCGGCCCGTACGTCGGCGATGGCAGCGCCGATCGCGGTGGTGGCCGAGTTCGACTTCGGCGCGGTGGCCAGGTGGATCACGGCCTGGGCCAGGTTGAGCTGCACCTCGGGCAGGCCGACGTACTCCACCGCGTGCGCGGCGGCGGTGGCCACGCTCAGCGCGGTGGGGTCGGCCATGCCCACGTCCTCGCTCGCGAAGATGACGAGTCGTCGGGCGATGAACCGGGCGTCCTCCCCGGCGACCAGCATCCGGGCCAGCCAGTGCACGGCGGCGTCGACGTCCGAGCCGCGCATGCTCTTGATGAAGGCGCTGATCACGTCGTAGTGGGCGTCGCCGTCGCGGTCGTACCGCACCGCCGCCACGTCGACCGCCTGCTCGGCGGTGGCCAGGTCGATGCGCCCGGCGCCGAGGGCCGTGGCGGAGGCCGCCGCCGCCTCCAGCGCGGTCAACGCCTTGCGGACGTCACCGGCGGCGAGCCGGACGAGATGGTCCTCGGCATCGGTGGCCAGGGTGAGCGCGCCGCCCAGGCCGCGCCCGTCGGCGACCGCGCGGCGCAGCAGGCCGCGTACGGCGTCGTCGTCGAGCGGTTGCAGGGTGAGCAGCACGCACCGCGAGAGCAATGGCGAGATGACCGAGAAGTACGGGTTCTCGGTGGTCGCCGCGAGGAGCGTGACCGTCCGGTCCTCGACGGCGGCGAGCAGCGAATCCTGCTGGGTCTTGCTGAACCGGTGCACCTCGTCGATGAACAGCACCGTCTGCGGGCCGCCCGAACGGCGCTGACGACGGGCCGTCTCGATCACCGCGCGGACGTCCTTGACGCCGGCGGACAGCGCCGACATGGCGACGAAACGGCGGTCGGTCGCGCCGGCCACCAGGTGCGCGATGGTCGTCTTGCCACTACCGGGCGGACCCCAGAGGATGACCGACATCGGCGCACCGCCGGACACCAGTTGCCGCAGCGGCGCGCCGGGGGCCAGCAGGTGGTCCTGCCCGATCAGCTCGTCCAGGCTCGCGGGTCGCATGCGGACAGGCAGGGGCGAATCGTCCGCTACCGGAGTGAAGCCGTCTACACCGGCGGGACCCTCGGGCGCGCCACGCGACCCGGTGGGGGCACCGAGGGAGAAGAGAGCGTCGGACTCCATCACGAAGACAGTACCGGGCCCGACCCGAGACGCCGGAATCGCGCTACGGGCCGGGCCACCGCTGATCGGTCTCGGTCAGCCACGGCCGGGGCGACGACCCCGGTACCAGCGACCGCCACCACCGCCGCGCGGCCCGCTGCCGACGCCGCCCAGGTAGAGCGCGAGCAGGAAGAGGCCGATGAGTACGAGGGTGTTCCAGTTGAACAGGTCGGGCGCGCCGAAGTTGGTGTCGAACAGGTCGATCAGCAGGGCGAAGCCAAAGACGATGGCCGCGAGAATGGCGAGCATATCGGTCCTCCGGTGGGGGTTCCCAGTAGGTCGGCGCGTGATGTACCCAATCGGTCGACCCGCCAATCTCCACCGTGGATCTGATGCGTACCCCACCGGCCGGTCGCCGCTCACCTCGCTCCGGCCCCGTCGCGCAACTTCGGTGAAGTCGCTGCCTCCGGCGCCGCTGAAGCAGCAACATCCCCGACGTTGTGACGATCTTGGCGGCGCGGTACGACACACCGGCCGTCGAGCGGGGCGCATCGCCAGCCCGGCTTGGTTGCCGGTACGCCGACACCTAGGCTGAACTGCATGATCGTCGACGACCAGGTGCTCCACGACCGGGCCGCCATCCTGGCCGCCGCCGGCCACCACCCGTTCGCCCGACACGCGCTCGGCGGCCGCCCGTCGGCGCGCGGCTACCGGCGCGAGGGGGCCGTGCTGTGGCTGCTGCCGCCCGAGCACGGGTCAGCCGGCTGCGCGATCGGCCCGCCCGAGCCGGCGATCGAGATGTGTGTCGCGCTGGTCGCCGGAGGGACGTTGCTCCCGGGCCAGCGGCTGCACCTGCCCCAGCACGACCGCGAACAAATGTCCGACCGACTGTCGGTGACCGAACACCGGGACTGGGTCTTCCACTGGACCTCGACGCCGCCGCCGCTCCAGCCGGACGAGGAGCGGGTCGTAAGGCTCACCGACAGCGACCGCCCCGCCATGGAGGCGCTGATCGACGAGGCGTTTCCGAGCACCACCTCCCGCCCGACCGATCCACGCGTGGTGGCCTGGTACGGCATCCGCGCCGGCGACCGGCTGGTGGCATGCGGGGCGGATCGCAGTCAGGGCGAGATCGGTTTCCTCGCCGGTCTGACCGTAGCCCCGGACCAGCGGGGTCGCGGCCTTGGCGCGGCGCTTACCGCCGGGATGACTCGGGCTCTGCTGGCCCGCTACGACACCGTGGGGCTCGGCGTCTATCCGAGCAATGTCGGCGCGATACGGCTCTACCGTCGGCTCGGCTTCACCGACACCCTCCCGCTCGCCTCGATCCGCCTCACCTGAAAGCACCGGAAGGGGCCACCCGTCCAGGACCGGCGGCCCCTCCCCCTCATCGATCGGCGGCTACGGGAATCGTGACCGGTTCGGCGACGGGGGTTGCCCGCCGGTCGGCCCGCCAGGCGGGCAGGTAGAGCGGGGCCGCGACGGCCAGCACGACCGCGCCGACCACCATCGCCGTACCCACGCTGGTGCTGGCCGCGAGCGCGGTCAGCACGACTCCGCCGAGCGCGGCGGCCGGCTGCGCCATCATCGAGTTCAGCGAGAGCACGCTGGTGCGGTACGGGCCGTCGACCTGGCGGTGCAGCAGGCCACTGTGCAGCGGGTTCGACGCGCCGTGCACGGCGTAGCAGGCCAGGTAGGCGACGAGCACCCCGACCGGGCCGGCGAGCAGTCCCATCCCGACGACCGTCGCCCCCTGCAGGATGCGCAGCAGGGCCGCGCCCGGCGCCGCCCCGGGCCAGCGCAGCAGTAGCGGGGTGAGCGCCGCGCCGGCCGCGTTGGCGATCCAGGCGGCGGAGCTGGCCGGGCCGAGCAGCGCGGCGGCGCGTTCCGGGTCGCCGACCACCTCGGCGAGCCGGACCGGCAGCAGCGATTCGAAGGTGATCATGCCGAAGCCCCAGAACAGCTCCACCGCCACCAATGCGAGCAGTACCCGGGATCGGCGCAGCAGGCCGACCGCCTGGCCGATCATGCGGGGGGCCTGCGTCACCGACGCGCGCACCGCCGCCAGACCGGCGGCCGGGCGCTCCTCGACCAGCAGGAACAGCAACGCGCCGAGCGCCACCGCCTGCGCGAGGAGCGCGGCCAGCACCGGCACGGTGAGGGCGCTGACCGGGCCGAGCGGCCCGAGCGCGACCAGTCCGCCGCTGAGCAGGGCCCCGCCGCCGATGGCGATCCCGACGACGGTGCCGGCATAGCCGAGGCCCTTCTCGTACTCGGCCTGCGGGTCGGCGGCCAGCGTGGCGTCGACGTACCAGGACTCCAGGGGGCCGCTGTCGAGCGCCCGGTAGACACCCTGCAGGGCCCAGACCAGGAAGAACAGCGCGAACGAGTCGGCCACCGCGAACACCGCGAGGGAGGCGAGGTTGAGAACCCCGGCGGCGAGCAGGACCGGCTTGCGCCCGAGGGCGTCGGCGAATCCACCGGTGGGCAGCTCCAGCGCGAGCACCAGCAGCCCCTGCGCGGTGCTGACCAGGCCGATCTGCGGCAGCGACAGGCCGCGCTCCTGCATCAGCAGGATCAGCACCGGGATCAGCAGGCCCGTGGGCAGCCAGCGCAGGCCGTACAGCGTGAGGTAGCGACGCCGGACCTGGCGTACGGTGAGCGCGCTCACGACGTCACCTCCATTCGCGACTGCGGGGCTCGCAAACCCGACTCACTCCTCACGCTCATTTGGGACCGTCCAGCAGCGGATAGGCGGCCAGGAAGACCTGCACCGGGCGGGCCTGCGGGTCGGCGGGCTCGGCCGCGTCGACCGACTCGGCCTCGCGGTGGTACCGCTCCAGCACCTGCCACACCTCCGCCTTGAGCGCCTCCAGCCGCTCAGGCGGGACGGTCAGGAAGATGTCGCCCATGCCAAAGGCGTCCCGCCAGGCGGGGGACCACTCGTGCTGATTGGCGAACCAGCGGTCGGCGTGTTCGACGAGGAGGCGCACCTGGTCGCCCTGGATCCACTCGATAGCGGCACGGGCGTCGGGGTCGTCGTCGAAGTCGCTCGGCTCCCAGCTCGTGACGTCGTGCGCGGCCTGCCACCAGCGCTGCCGTCCGCTGCCCCGGTCGGGATCCTCGGTGACCAGCCCGACCTCGGCGAGTTGGCGCAGGTGGTAGCTGGTCGCGCCGGTGTTGGTGCCGAGAAGTTCGGCGAGGGTGGTGGCGGTGGCGGGCCCGTTCACCCGCAGGGCACCGACCAGTCGCATCCGCAGCGGGTGCGCGAGCACCCGGACCTGCCGCTTGTCGATCCGCACCTCCCGGGGGGTCGGCTGCGGGGTCGCTTCGTCATTCGCCATGACTGCACACTATCTCTGCACACTTTCTATGCACAAGAGTTGTGCATAGAAAGTGTGCACGATGTCAAGCGAGGAGTTCCCGTACCCCGCGCAGGCGGGTCCGCAGCAGGCCGGCGGCGCGGGCGGAGTCGAGGCGTACGCCGCTGGGGCGCACGACACCGACGGCGGCGGCCATGGTGGTCTTCAGTCCTGTCGCGTCCAGCCCGAACCGCTCGGCGACCAGCAGGCCCAGCTCGGCCCGGCTGACCGCGTCGACACCGGCCACGTTGAGCAGACCGGCGTACGACGATCGGGCCAGCTCCAGCACGGCGTCGGCCAGGTCGGTGACGTCGACCGGGCACCGGACCTCGTCGGTGAACAGGACGGCCCGCCCGGCGAGCGCGTCGCGGCAGAGCTGGATCTGTTTGCTGCCCTCCCCCAGGATCAGCGAGGTACGCACCAGCGCCGCACCGGGATCGATCGCGCGCACTGCGGTCTCGGCCGCCGCCTTCGCGGCCCCGTACGCGTTGACCGGGCTGGGCGGCACGTCGTCGGCGTACGGCTGGGGTCGGCCGCCGTGCAGCGCGTCGCTGGACAGGTGCACCAGCCGGGCA
Source organism: Micromonospora sp. NPDC049801 (assembly GCF_040656575.1). Taxonomy (NCBI): domain Bacteria; kingdom Bacillati; phylum Actinomycetota; class Actinomycetes; order Micromonosporales; family Micromonosporaceae; genus Micromonospora; species Micromonospora sp. NPDC049801. The sequence continues at coordinate 81,012 of NZ_JBFAMS010000021.1, forward strand.
CCCACCTGGGCGGCGGCGAGGGCCACGTGGGCGGCACCGTCGGCGGTGACCGTCCAGTCGTCGTACCGGTAGGGGGTCGCGACCACGGCGTCCGGCCGCACCTCGGCGACCAGCGCGCGCACGGCGGCGCGGTCGGTCACGTCCAACCGCCGCGCCGCGACCCCCGGCACCCCGATCTCACCGGAGTGAAACGTCCCGACGACCGAAAGCCCCACGCGTACGCCCCGCCGACAAACCTCCCGCCCGAGAAACCCACTACCCCCGACGACAAGCACCCGCATCCCGGCCCACTCCCCCGTTGATCAAGAGGTTCGCGTCATCTCGCGGGGCGATGATGACGCAAACCTCTTGATCAACCAAACAGGGACGGGTCAGACCGGGTCGGCCACCGGGGCGGCCGGGCCGGCGGTGCCGGTGTGGGCCGCAGGCGCGGGCTTGGGCTTGGCGTCGATGCCGGCCTCGGCGCGCTGCTGGGCGGTGATCGGGGTGGGCGCGCCGGTCAGCGGGTCGAAGCCGCCCCGGGTCTTCGGGAACGCGATGACCTCGCGGATGGAGTCCGCGCCGGCCAGCAGCATGCAGACCCGGTCCCAGCCGAACGCGATGCCGCCGTGCGGCGGGGCGCCGTACTTGAACGCCTCCAGCAGGAAGCCGAACTTGTCCTGCGCCTCCTCCGGGGTGATGCCCAGCAGGTCGAAGACCCGCTTCTGCACGTCACCCCGGTGGATACGGATCGACCCGCCGCCGATCTCGTTGCCGTTGCAGACGATGTCGTACGCGTAGGCCAGGGCCCGGTCCGGCGCCTCCTCGAACCGGTCCACCCACTCCGCGTTCGGCGAGGTGAACGGGTGGTGCACGGCCGTCCACGCGCCCTCGTCCGTCTTCTCGAACATCGGGGCGTCGACCACCCAGCAGAACGCCCAGGCGCTCTCGTCGATCAGGCCGGAGCGCTTGGCGATCTCGACCCGGGCAGCGCCGAGCAGCTCCTGCGCCTCACGGGTGGTCGTGCTCGCGGCGAAGAAGACCGCGTCGCCCGGCTTCGCGCCGACCGCGTCGGCGAGCCCGCCCAGGTGCTCGGCGGAGAGGTTCTTGGCCACCGGTCCGCGCGCCTCGCCGGTCTCGGCGTCCAGCACCACGTACGCCAGGCCCCGCGCGCCGCGCGCCTTGGCCCAGTCCTGCCAGCCGTCCAGCTCCTTGCGGGTCTGGGCCGCGCCACCGGGCATCACCACCGCGCCGACGTAGCCGCCCGCGTCGATCGCCCCGGCGAACACCCGGAACTCGGTGCCGCGCAGGTAGTCGGTCAGTTCGGTCAGCTCGACGCCGTAGCGCAGGTCCGGCTTGTCCGAGCCGTACCGGGCCATCGCGTCGTGCCAGGTGATCCGCGGGATCGGTCGGGTGATCTCGTGCCCGGCCAGGTCCTGCCAGAGCGCCGAGACGATCGCCTCGCCGAGGTCGATCACGTCGTCCTCGGTGACGAAGGACATCTCGATGTCGAGCTGGGTGAACTCCGGCTGCCGGTCGGCGCGGAAGTCCTCGTCGCGGTAGCAGCGGGCGATCTGGTAGTACCGCTCCATGCCGCCGACCATCAGCAGCTGCTTGAAGAGCTGCGGCGACTGCGGCAGCGCGTACCAGCTGCCGGGCTGCAACCGCACCGGCACCAGGAAGTCCCGGGCGCCCTCCGGGGTCGACCGGGTCAGCGTCGGCGTCTCGATCTCCAGGAAGTCCCGCTCGTGCAGCACGCCGCGGGCGAGCTGGCTGGCGCGCGAGCGCAGCCGCAGCGCGTTCGCCGGGCCGCTGCGGCGCAGGTCAAGGTAGCGGTACTTGAGCCGGATGTCGTCACCGGCCTCGACCTGGTCGTCCACCGGCAGTGGCAGCGGCGCGGCCTCGGAGAGCACCTCCAGCGCGGCGGCGGTCACCTCGACCTCGCCGGTGGGCAGGTCGGGGTTCTCGTTGCCCTCGGGGCGGCGGGTCACCTCGCCGGTGACCTTCACGCAGAACTCGTTGCGCAGCGCGTGCGCGTCCTCCTCGCGGAACACCACCTGCACGACGCCGGAGCCGTCACGCAGGTCGACGAAGATGACACCGCCGTGGTCGCGCCGGCGGGCCACCCACCCGGCGAGCGTCACCGTCGAGCCGGCGTCCGCGGCGCGCAGGCTTCCGGCATTGTGGGTACGGATCACGGCTGGCAACTCCTCATCGTGGAACAGTCCTCACCCCGCATTCTGTCAGGGGTGGCCGGGCCCGCTGGGGGGCACCCGGCAGCCCGGCCCGATTCGCTGGTGGACGAGCCGGCGAACCCCGGGCAGCGGGCCCCGACGCCGGTTAGCGTGGCCTGATGCGCGCCGTACCGAACTGGGGCGTCGCCACGGCGGTCGCCGCGCCGGTGCTGCTGGTGGGCGGCTGGACGGTCGCGGGCGCCCGGCAACCCGCCGGGTACGACCCGATCCGCGACACCATCAGCGAACTGGCCGGGCATGACGCCACCGACGCCTGGATCATGATCAGTGCCCTGGTGCTGCTCGGGTGCTGTTACCTGGCGACCGCCGCGGTGCTGCACGCGGCCGGGCTACCCAGCCGTTTCCTGCTCGCCGTCGGCGGCGTGGCCACCATCGCGCTCGTCGCCTTTCCCCGACCGACGGTCGGCGGCTCGCTCAGCCACGGCATCGTGGCGACCATCGCCGTCCTGGCGCTGGCGCTCTGGCCGGCCGGGTCGGCGCTGCGGCTGTCGCGTGGCCCGGACGCCGCGCATCCACGCACGCCGCAACCGCCCTGGGCGTTCCGGCGCGGCGTGGCGTTGAGCGCCACGCTGGTGCTGCTGGCCCTGTTCGGCTGGTTCGCGTTCGAGGTGACCAGCGGATCCCGGACCGGCCTGGCCGAACGGGTGACGGCGGTGGGCGTCTCGCTCTGGCCGCTGCTGGCGGTGCTCTCGGCGCGCCGGGCGCATCTCGCGTGGGCCGCCGCCGGCACCACGCCAGTCGGACCGGCAGTGCCGACGACCGGTGTCGTACCCCCGGATTCGTTGCTGCCGACGGACGGGCCCGACCGGCTCGCGTGAGCCGACCCGCACGCGCGACGCGGGCCGCCGGAGTGCCCCGGCGGCCCGCGTGCGGTACGTCGATCAGAAGACGCTGACGCCGTAGACGCTCAGCGGCTCGGTGACCGGCTGGAAGAAGGTGGTACCGCCGGTGCGGCAGTTACCGCTGCCGCCGGAGGTGAGGCCGAGCGCGGTGCTACCGGAGAAGAGCGAGCCACCGCTGTCGCCACCCTCGGCGCAGACGTTGGTGCGGATCAGGCCGGAGACCGAGCCCTCGGCGTAGTTCACCGTGGCGTTGGTCGCCGTCACCGAGCCGCTGCGCAGGCCCGTGGTGCTGCCGGAGCGCTGCACCGACTGGCCGACCGACGCGTTGCCGGCGCCGGTGATGTCCCGGTAGCTGCCGTTGTAGAGGTAGACGTTACCGGCGGCGTTCGCCGAGTTGCTGTGCCGCACGATGCCGTAGTCGTTGCCCGGGAAGCTGGTGCCGGTACGGGTGCCGAGCAGGCTGGTCTGGCTCGAGTTCGAGTACCAGTTGCTGCCGAGGTTGGTGCAGTGCCCGGCGGTCAGGAAGTAGTAGGTGCTGCCGCTGCGCACGTTGAAGCCCAGCGAGCAGCGGTAACCGCCGGTGTAGATGGCCTGGCCACCGGAGATCCGGGTGCTCAGCACGCCGGCCTCGGCCTCGACCCGCACCGCGCCGTTGGCGCGCGCGGCGGCCGCCTTGACCCGCTCCAGCTTGGCGCCGGTGACGGTGCTGTCGACGGAGACGACCACCTGGTTGGTGATCGGGTCGCTCCACCAGGCGGTGCCCGGGATCTTCGCCGAGCGCTCCAGCTCGGCGGTGGCCCGGTTGAGCTCGGCGGCGCCGCGGGTGACGTACCGGACGCTCGCTCCGGCCTTGCTGACCGCGCTCGCGGCGGCGGCGTCGGTCACCGTGACGACGGTCTTGCCGCTGGCGTCGATGTACGAGCCGGCGGAGCGGTCACCGAGCTGAGCGGAGAGGGCCGCGCCGGCGTCGGGCGAGGCGGCGGGGGCGGCCTGGGCGGGTGCGCCGATGAGCGAGCCGACGACCAGGGTTCCGGTCACGGCGACGGTCGCCGCAACACGGAAGGAGGACCTCGTGGGTCGCATGTAACAAACCTCCTGGGCGGGGGAGACGGGTCTGGCCGGGGATGGCTGACCCGAGGGCAACCCGGCCGATCTGCGAAAACCGGTCGAGTGAACTGAAGTATTCACATACTTAAGATCATTAACAAGATCTGGTTTCGCCCGAATTCGTCGAACGTCACCGAGGACGTCGGCGCAACACCATCGACACACTCGGGGACATCTACCGTCACACCCCGACGACCGCCGGATCCCTTTCGGACAGCGCCGGGCAACGGAGGCGGTTGACGCCACAACAGGCGGACGCGTGCCACGCCGGCCCGCCCGTTCCGACGGCCGTCTACGACGCCGGCAAGCCCGGCGGACGCGTGCCACGCCGGCTCGCCCGGGCGGACACGTGTGACGCCCCGGGATGGGCGGCCGGCGGCGTCAGGGGTCGCAGCGGCGCGCGCCGGGCCCCGGGCGGGGCAGCACGTCACGCGGGTCCCGCACCTCGTGCCCGTCGGCGCAGCGCAGCTCGGCGCGCACCGCGGCGCCGCAGTCGCGGTGCTCCACCCGCAACGGCGCGCCCTCGGCGTCGGCCAGGTACCTGTCGCCCCAACCGAGCACGGCGACGAGCACGGGCCAGAGGGCGAGGCCCATCTCCGTCAGTCGGTACTCGTGGCGCAGTCGGCTGCCGGGCTCCCGGTACGGCTCGCGACGAAGGACGCCCCGCTCGACCAGCAGGGCCAGCCGGTTGGTGAGAACCTGCCTGGGGATCCCGGTACGGACCCGCATGTCGTCGAAGCGTCGTACGCCGCTGAACACCTCGCGCAGCACCACCATGGTCCACCGCTCGCCGAGGATCTCCATCGCGCGGGCGATGGTGCAGTTCTCCACCGACCAGTCCAGTGCCGCGGGCCTCATCCGACCAGGCTAGGTCTCATTGACAGACTCAGCAACATCCTGCGACGCTGCGTCCATGACACAGACTCAGGAGCCGGCGCGCAGCCGTACCTTCACCTGGTCGGACCCGGCGGCCAACGCGGCGCAGGTCGGTCGGCGCAGCGGCCTCGACATGCTTCGCGCGATGATCGCGGGGGAACTGGCCGCGCCCCCGGTGATGCACCTGCTCGACATGGCCCGCATGGAGGCCGACGAGGGGCGGGTCGTCGTCGAGCTGACCCCCCAGGAGTTCCACTACAACCCGCTGGGCACCGTGCACGGCGGCGTTCTCTCGACACTGCTGGACACCGCCGCCGCCTGCGCCGTACACACCACGCTGCCCGCCGGGGTCGGCTACACCTCGCTGGACCTGAACGTGAAGTTCCTCCGGCCGGTCACCGTCGCGAGCGGCACGTTGAGCTGCGAGGGCACCGTCCTGCAACGCGGACGCCGCACGGCCCTGGCCGAAGCCCGCCTAACGGACGCGCAGGGCCGCCTGGTAGCCCACGCCACCAGCACCTGCCTGATCCTCCCCCTCCCCTAACCCCACCCCTTTGCCGTCGATCTTGCAGTTCCTGTCACCGAAACGCGGGCTGTGCCCCGATTCGTGACAACAGAAAGTGCAAGATCGACGGGGTGCAGGTGGGGGTTAGCGCTGGGCCAGGCGGGCGGCTCGGGCGTCGCGCTTTTCTTCGAAGCGGGACGCCGCGCGGTCCAGGGCGTCGAGCTGGGTGGCGAGTTGTTCGCGGGCGGCTTCGCCGTCGGCGTCGAGGCCGGTGACGTTGAAGACGTCCCACTGGCGCAGCACCGGCTGCAACACCTCGTCGCGGTGCTGGCGCAGGTCGTAGATGCCGGCCAGGGCGATCGCCACCGACTTGCGGGCGAAGCCGTCGATGCCGCTGCCGGGCATCTGGAAGTCGGCGACGACATCGGCGACGGCCCGCATGGCCTGGCTCGGGGCCAGCTCGAACGCGGCGGCGAGCAGGTTCCGGTAGAAGACCATGTGCAGGTTCTCGTCGGCGGCCACCCGGGCCAGCAGCGCCTCGCAGGCGGGGTCGCCGGTGGCCTTGCCGGTGTTGCGGTGCGAGATCCGGGTGGCCAACTCCTGGAACGAGACGTACGCCAGCGAGTGCAGCACCTCGTCGCCGTGGGCGTTGGTGTAGCCCTCCGACATGTGCGTCATCCGGGCCCGCTCCAACGCCACCGGGTCGACGGCGCGGGTGACGGTCAGGTAGTCGCGGATCGCGACGCCGTGCCGGCCCTCCTCCGCGGTCCACCGGTGCACCCAGGTGCCCCAGGCGCCGTCGCGGCCGAACAGGGTGGCGATCTCGTGGTGGTACGAGGGCAGGTTGTCCTCGGTCAGCAGGTTCACGATCAGCGCGGTGCGGGCCACGTCCGGGATCGTCGAGTCGGTCGGCGACCACGCCTCGCCACCGAGCGGCCCGTCGAAGGTGCGCCCCTCGCTCCACGGCACGTACTCGTGCGGGAACCATTCCTTCGCCAACGAGAGATGGCGGTCCAGGTTGCGCGCGACTACCGGCTCCAGCTCGACGAGCAGGGCGGTCTGGCTCAGTGTGGTGCTCACGGTCACGAAGAACTCCCTACGGTGGCGTAACTTACGCTACCGTAGGTCCCCGCGACCGATAGCGCCAGTGGAAGCCCTCAGTTCACCGCCGGCCGGAGGTCGCCCGGGGGTGGCGTCCAGGCCTGCGCGTCGGCCGTGATCTGCTCACCGGAGCGGATGTCCTTCACCTCGTCCGCCGCGCCGTCGGCCCCCGGGAACCAGACGTACGGAATGCCCCGCCGCTCGGCGTACCGGATCTGCTTGCCGAACTTGGCCGCGCTCGGGGACACCTCGGTGGCGATCCCCCGCCGACGCAGCTCTGCCGCGATCTTGTCGCTGGCCGCCCGGTGCTCCTCGTCGGCGAGCGCCACCAGGACACAGGTGGGCACCGAACGGGAGACGGTCAGCTCCCCCGCCCCGAAGAGCAGCCCGAGCAGCCGGGTCACCCCGATCGAGATCCCCACACCGGGGTACGAGACGGCGCCGGCGCTGGCCAGGTTGTCGTACCGGCCGCCGGAGCAGATCGAGCCGAACCGCTCGTAGCCGCGCAGCTGGGTCTCGTAAACCGTGCCCGTGTAGTAGTCCAGGCCGCGGGCGATGCGCAGGTCCGCCACGCAGAGGCCGGGCGAGTGCCCGGCCGCGGTCTCCACCACCCGGACCAGCTCGTCGACGCCCTCGTCCAGCAGCGGGTCGCTGACCCCGAGCGCGCGTACGGCGTCGGCGAACGAGGCGTCCGGCGCGGAGATCTCGGCCAACGCGAGGCACGCCTTGGCCTGCGCCTCGCTCGCCCCCGCGGTCTCGGCCAACAGCTCGACCACCTTCGCCGGGCCGATCTTGTCGAGCTTGTCGACGGTACGCAGCGCCGCCTCCGGGTCGGTCACCCCGGTGCCCCGGAAGAAGCCCTCCCAGATCTTGCGGTTGTTGACCTGGATGGTCACCGGCGGGATGGGCAGGGCGCGCAGCGCGTCCCCGATGACCAGCGGCATCTCCGCCTCGTGGTGCGGGGCGAGGGTGTCCCGGTCGACGATGTCGATGTCGGCCTGGACGAACTCCCGGTAGCGGCCCTCCTGCGGCCGCTCCCCCCGCCACACCTTCTGGATCTGGTAACGACGGAACGGGAAGGTGAGCTTGCCGGCGTTCTCCAACACGTAGCGGGCGAACGGCACGGTCAGGTCGAAGTGCAGCCCGAGCTGGTCATCACCGCCGGCGCCCTCGGCGTCGGCGTGCAGCCGCCGGATCACGTAGACCTCCTTGGAGGTCTCCCCCTTGCGCAGGAGCTGGTCCAGCGGCTCCACCGAGCGGGTCTCCAGGGGGGCGAACCCGTACAGCTCGAAGGTGTCGCGGATCTTGTCGAGCACGAACTGCTCGATCATCCGCTGACCGGGGGTCCACTCCGGGAACCCGGAGATGGGCGTGGGCTTGCTCATCGCGTACTCCTTGCGGTTCCGCGCCCATGGCGCGGTGGTGTCGTGGGTCCGCGCGCGGCGCGGACGAATGATCTAGAAACCCCGGGTGGGCGCGGCCGGCGACGTGCCGGCCACCTCGACGAGGTACGGGTTGCCGGCGCGCTCGCGGCCGATGGTGGTGCTCGGGCCGTGGCCGGGCAGCACGACGGTGTCGTCGGCCAGCGGAAGGATCTTGTCGCGCAGGCTGGCGAGCATGGCCGGCATGCTGCCGCCGGGCAGGTCGGTGCGGCCGATCGAACCGGCGAAGAGGACGTCGCCGGAGAGGCAGATCTCGTCCGCCTCCCAGCCCGACCCGGCGCCGGGCAGCCGGAACAGCACCGACCCGCCGGTATGGCCCGGCGCGTGGTCGACGGCGATCTCCAGGCCGGCGAGCGTGAGGGTGGCGCCGTCGGTCAACTCGGCCACGTCCTCCGGCTCGCTGTAGCTCAGCCGGCCGCCGAAGAGCGACGTCAGGTCGGCCGAGAGGCCCTTGGCCGGGTCGGCGAGCATCTCCCGGTCGCCGGGGTGCACGTACGCGGTGATCCCGCGGGCGTCGCAGACCGGCGCCACCGAGAACGTGTGGTCCAGGTGGCCGTGGGTGAGCAGCACAGCGGCCGGATGCAGGCGGTGCTCGGCGAGCAGCGCGTCGAGTTGGTCGAGCACCCCGATGCCGGGGTCGACCACCACGCACTGCTCCCCCGGCGCGGTGGCGACCACGTAACAGTTGGTGCCGAAGGCGTCCGCGGGAAAGCCGGCCACGAGCACGGGCGCTGTCCTCTCCGTCGAGCTGTCGTCCTGCCAGCAGCCTATCGGGCGGGCCGAGCGGGTTCGCCGCGTCCGTCCCGCGCGCCCCGACCGGCACAGTGACAACTTCCGATAAGCGCTGCTCGGGACGGGGTGGACCTCGTACACCACATTCCCAGTCACTAGCCGTACACTCTGGCGGGCGTGTGGCGCGGCACACGCGACGCCCGGACGGGCCGGGAGAGCCGGCCGCCGGTGACGATCAGGCGAAGAAAGGGGAGCACCTGTGGCTTCCAGCAGGGACCGGCAGCGCAAACTGGCGCGGGCCAAGCTCGACCGGCAGATGGCACGCCGGGCGGCCGCCACGCGGCGGCGTCGGCAGATCCAGGCCGGCGTGGGCGCCTTCCTGGTCCTCGCGGTGATCGTTGCCGGCTCGGCCTGGGCGCTCGGGGCGTTCGACTCCGACCCGAAGCAGAACGCGGCCGCGGAGGACACCTGCCTCTGGACGCCGCAGGACGCGACGGCGAACACCAACCTCAAGGACGTCGGCACGCCGGAGACCAAGGGTCTGCCGACCGACGGCACCCGGGCGATGACCGTCACCACCAACCAGGGCGCGCCGATCACCGCCGAGCTGAACCTGACCAGCTCGCCGTGCGCCGCCGCGAGCATCGCCCACCTGGCGAGCCGGTCGTTCTACGACAACACCAAGTGCCACGAGATCACCACCGACGGCGCGCTACGCTGCGGTGACCCCAGCGGCACCGGCCTCGGTGGGCCCACCTACTCGTTCTACGACGAGGACGTGCCGACCGCGCCGTCGCCCTCGGCCAGCCCCGCGCCCGGACAGCCGCCGACGTACCCCAAGGGCACCGTGGCGATGATCTCCAACCCGCCGGGCGCCAACGGCAGCCAGTTCCTGATCTTCTTCAAGGACTTCACCACGGCGGACCCGAAGTACCCGGTGATCGGCAAGGTCACCGGCGGGCTGGACGTGGTGGAGAAGATCGGCGCCCAGCCGACCGTGGACAATGGGACCGGGGCGAAGGTGAAGCCCAAGACCGACGTGGTGATCCAGAGCCTCACGGTCGGCGAGCCGGTCACCGGCGCGGCACCGCCGCCCTCCGGCGCCCCGGCCAGCAGCCCGAGCGCCGGCTGACCGGTCGCCCCCACCCACCCGAGCGGCACCCCGCAGCAAACAGCCAGGAGGATCCAGGCGTGACGTCCACCAGAGAGCGGCAGCGCGCGGCGGCACGCGCCCGACTCGAGAAGGAGATGGCCGAGCGCTCGGCCAAGGCCCGCAAGCGCCGCCAGACGCAGGCGATCGTCGGCGCCGCCGCCGTGCTGGTCCTCGTGGTCGCCGGCACCGTCTGGCTGGCCACGACCCTCGGCGGCGACGACGACAAGGACAAGAACGCCGCGTCGGCGCCCGGGGCGTCCGAGTGCGTCTACAACGCGATGCCGGCCGACCAGCGGTCCCCGCAGATCAAGGACGTCGGGGTACCGAGCAACCAGCAGTCCGCCAGCGGTGTGCAGACCATGACGATCGACACCAACCTGGGCCCGATCACGGCCAAGGTCGACCGGTCGCAGGTGCCCTGCACGGCGGGGGCGTTCAGCCTCCTCGCCGAGAAGAAGTTCTTCGACAACACCAAGTGCCACCGCCTGGTGACCGAGGGCATCAAGGTGCTGCAGTGCGGTGACCCGAGCGCCACCGGCAAGGGTTGGCGGGACACCGACGGCACGGGTGGCCCGAGCTTCCGGCTGCCCGAGGAGAACCTGCCCACCGACAAGCGCCCGCCGTACCCGGAGGGTGTCATCGCGATGGCCAACTCCGGTCAGCCGGGCAGCACCGGTAGCCAGTTCTTCATCGTGTACGGAGACTCGCCGCTCGACCCGGCGTACACCGTGCTGGGCACCGTCACCGGTGGCATGGACATCGTCAAGGACGTGGCCAAGGCCGGCGACGACGGGGCGTTCGCCCAGCAGGCCGGTGGCGGCCACCCGAAGAAGGAGGTCGTCATCAAGACCCTCACGATGAGCGCGCCGCAGGGCTGACGCCCACCAGGATGACGAAGCGCCCGCCGGCTGAGCCGGCGGGCGCTCTCGTGTGTGGGGTACGCGTCAGGCGCCGGAGGTGACCCGGTACGCGTCGAACACACCGTCGACCTTGCGAACGGTGGCCAGCAGGTGGCCCAGGTGCTTCGGGTCGGCCATCTCGAAGCTGAACCGGCTCACCGCGACCCGGTCACGGGTGGTGGTGACGGTCGCGGACAGGATGTTCACCCGCTCGTCGGAGAGCACCCGGGTGACGTCGGCGAGCAGCTTGTGCCGGTCCAGAGCCTCGACCTGGATCGCCACCAGGAACGTGGAGGCGGACGTGAGCTTCCAGCTCACCTCGACCACCCGTTCGGCCTGCGCCCGCAGGTCCTCGGCGTTGGCGCAGTCGTCACGGTGCACGCTCACCCCACCGGAGCGGGTGACGAACCCGAACACCGAGTCGGGCGGAACCGGGGTGCAGCACCGCGCCAGCTTGATCCAGACGTCGCTGACGCCCCGGACCACCACGCCCGGGTCGCTGCTGCTCTGCCGGCTGCGCGGCGGCCGGGTGGCGACGGCGGTCTCGGCGATGTCCTCCGCCGCGCCCTCCTCGCCGCCGTACGCGGCCATCAGCTTCTGCACCACCGACTGCGCGGAGACCTGGCTGTCGCCGACGGCCGCGTAGAGCGAGGCCACGTCGGCGAGGTGCAGGTCCCGTGCGATCGACATCAACGCGTCGGAGGTGAGCATCCGCTGCAGCGGCATGCCCTGCTTGCGCATCGCCTTGACGATCGCGTCCTTGCCGGCCTCGATCGCCTCCTCGCGCCGCTCCTTGTTGAAGTACTGGCGGATCTTGGTGCGAGCGCGCGGGCTCTTGACGAAGCCCAGCCAGTCCTGCGTGGGGCCGGCCGTCTCGGACTTCGACGTGAAGATCTCGATCACGTCGCCGTTGGACAGCGTCGACTCCAGCGGCACGAGCTTGCCGTTGACCCGCGCGCCGATGCACTTGTGCCCGACCTCGGTGTGCACCGCGTACGCGAAGTCGACAGGCGTCGACCCGGTCGGCAGCGGGATGACGTCACCCTTGGGGGTGAAGACGTACACCTCCTGGCTGGACAGGTCGAAGCGCAGCGCGTCCAGGAACTCGCTCGGGTCGGCGGCCTCGCGCTGCCAGTCCAGCAGCTGCCGCAGCCAGGTCATCTCGTCGATGTGCGCCGGCGGACCGACCACCGGGGTGCCCTTGTGCTCCTTGTACTTCCAGTGCGCGGCGATGCCGAACTCGGCGGTGCGGTGCATCGCGTACGTGCGGATCTGCATCTCCACCGGCTTGCCGGTGGGCCCGATGACCGTCGTGTGCAACGACTGGTACATGTTGAACTTGGGCATGGCGATGTAGTCCTTGAACCGGCCCGGCACCGGCTGCCAGTTGGCGTGGATGACCCCGAGCGCCGCGTAGCAGTCCCGCACCGTGTCGACCAGGATCCGCACACCCACCAGGTCGTAGATGTCGTTGAAGTCGCGACCCCGCACGATCATCTTCTGGTAGATCGAGTAGAGGTGCTTCGGTCGGCCGGTCGTCTCCGCCTTGATCTTGGCGGCCTTCAGGTCGGTGCCGACCTTCTGGGTGACCTGCCGCAGCAGCGACTCGCGCTGCGGCTGGTGCTCACCGATCAGCCGGTTGATCTCCTCGAACCGCTTCGGGAAGAGCGTGCCGAAGGCCAGATCCTCCAGCTCCCACTTGATCGTGTTCATACCGAGGCGGTGGGCCAGCGGCGCGAGGATCTCCAGGGTCTCCTTGGCCTTCTGCTCGCGCTTGGGCGCCGGCAGGAAGGACAGGGTGCGCATGTTGTGCAGCCGGTCGGCCAGCTTGATCACGAGCACCCGCGGGTCCTTGGCCATCGCCACGACCATCTTGCGGATCGTCTCGGCCTTGGCCGCGTCGCCCAGCTTGACCTTGTCCAGCTTGGTGACGCCGTCGACCAGCAGGGCGACCTCGCCGCCGAAGTCGGCGCGCATCGCGTCGAGGGTGTACTCGGTGTCCTCGATCGTGTCGTGCAGCAGCGCGGCGACCAGCGTGGTCGTGTCCATCCCCAGGTTGCCCAGGATCGTCGCCACGGCGAGGGGATGCGTGATGTACGGGTCGCCGGACTTGCGGTACTGGCCGGAGTGCCACCGCGCGGCCGTGTCGAAGGCACGCTGGAGCAACCGTGCGTCGGCCTTCGGGTGGTTCTCCCGGTGGCTGGCGATGAGCGGCTCCAGCACCTCGCTGACCTGCGAGGTCTGCCAGGGCGCGTTGAACCGGGCCAGGCGGGCGCGCACCCGTCGGCCGGTGGGCGCGTTGGAGAACCCGAAGCCGCCGCTCGGCGACGGGTCGACATCGGTCGGGAACGGAACCACGACCCCGTCCGCGCCGGGCGACGCCTCGACGGCGCTCGCCGTGACCTCGGTAGGAGCCGTCACGCTGTCGGCAGGAGCCCTGCCGGAGCCGTTGTCGGTGCCCGTCACCCGGGCCGGCGCGTCGCCGTTCCGGTCGGTCACCGAGCCGTCAGCGTCGCCTGTGGGGTGCACCGTGCCCTCCGCCGGAGGGACGACATCGTGGGACACCGGCCTCCTCACCGCTCGCCGGAAACACGCCGGCCGTGTGTCGGCCGGCCTGGTCTCGCGTCGCCGGACGGTGTACCGCCGGCGTCAGCAATGGGCAATGCTACCCGCACGGACGGTCCCCTGCCGCTCCGCCGGACGGTCGACGCCCCGGGCGGCCGGCCTGACCGGGCCCCGGCTCCGCCGGTCGGCACGGCCGGTCGACCCGCGACGTGGGCGCACCCCCGTCCCAGTGCCAGCGCGACAGGGATCAAACGGTCAAAAGGGCATGGACCGGACGCGGCGTCAGTCGCTCCCGGGCGCCCAGGAAGGCAAGCTCCAACAGTACGGTGAAGCCCGTCACCGTACCGCCCGCACGCTCGACCAGGTCCAGCGTCGCCTCGGCGGTGCCCCCGGTGGCCAGCACGTCGTCGACGACGAGCACCCGGTGGCCGGCGGTGAAGGCGTCCTCGTGCACCTCGAGCGTGGCCTCGCCGTACTCCAGCGCGTACGAGACCGAGTGCGCCGGACGGGGCAACTTGCCGGCCTTACGCACCGGTACGACACCCACCCCGGCCGCGTACGCGACGGCCGCCGCGACGACGAACCCCCGCGCCTCGATGCCGACCACCACGTCGAACGCGTCCCGCCCGTGGTACGCGACGATCCCGTCGACAACCTCGCGGAACGCCTTTCCGTCGGCGAACAGCGGCATCAGGTCCTTGAACAGGACACCGGGCTTGGGGAAGTCCGGCACGTCCAGCACCCGGCTGGCCACCAGTCGGGCGGCCTCCGGGCCGCTGTCCCCCCGCGGGGCGCTGCTGTGGGTCTCCGTCACGGCTGTTGCGTTCCCTTCCAACGACGACGGCGTCCGGCATGCTGTGCGCACAGCACCGAGCGCGTTGGCCTCGTCGGGAGTCATCTCGACGACGAGCCGGCCACCGCCCTCCAGCGGGACACGCATGACGATGCCCCGACCCTCCTTG
>NZ_JBFAMS010000022.1:0-91002 GCF_040656575.1 Micromonospora sp. NPDC049801
AGCAGGCTGCCAGTCCGGGGTATAAATCATAATTGGCACTGGCTTTACAAGCACCCTGTTGAGTTCTCAAAGAACAACCACACACCGATCAGCAGCTCCACATCCGTGGAACCCCGTTTCGGGGCAACCGCTCAAACCTACTTGGTCGAACTTTCATTGTCAACCTCGTATTTGAGGCGATCAATCTGGTTCGTCCGGACCCACGTTGACGCACGCCGTATCCGGCGGTCGTTACTCTCGTGGGAAGCCGCAGACCGGCCGATCGCCGCTGCGCGGCTCTCCGCCCGGCTCCTGCCGGCTTCAGAACTCTACCCGGTCGGCTTCGCGTCCGCAACCCCGTCTCCGAGGTGTTTCGCACCGCCCGATCTCAGTCTCGCTCGGCGTCTCCGCCACGAGCCTGGCGCCCGTTCTCGGCCGGTTTGTCCGGCCTCCCTCGTGCAGAGAGAAAGTTACGCGGCCGGCCGGGAGAAGGCAAATCAGGGTTCATCACTGGTTCGGGTCACGTCGACCGGCGCGCTCTCCACCGTGGTCGGCGACGCGGCACGTGTCGGCGTGCCAGAGTGTCAGTCATGGATGAGTCCGGGCTGAAAACCGCGGTGTTCGCCGAGGAAGCACTGCTCGGCATCCTCCTGCCGTTCTGGCAACTGGTGATCGGCGCGGTCGTACTGGTGGTCCTGGTCTTCTCGGTCGGACGACTGGCCCGCCGCGGCAGGTCCCGGATGACCACGGCCCTGCTGGTCACCGCCGCGGTGATCGCCGGGCTTGCGACGATCGGCGTCCTGCTCGAGGGCTGAGTCTCAGAGCCGGCGGTTGGCGAGGCTCGGCAGCTCGGCCCGGATCATCGAGAGCCGGTCAAGGTCCAGATCGGCGACGGCGACCCCCGGCCCGTCGGGCAGCTGGGTCAGGACCGTCCCCCACGGGTCGACCACCATGCTGCGCCCGAAGCAGGTGCGGCCCGGCTCGTGGTCACCGGTCTGACCCGCCGCCGCCACGAAGCACTGGTTCTCGATCGCCCTGGCCCGGAGCAGGATCTCCCAGTGGTCCCGCCCGGTGTGCATCATGAACGCCGCCGGCACCACCAGGAGCTGGGCGCCGCCCTCGGTGGCGAGCCGTCGGTACAGCTCCGGGAAGCGCAGGTCGTAGCAGATCGAGAGCCCGACCCGGAGGCCTTCCACGTCCACCACGACAGGTTGGGCACCGGGCGCGACGGTCTCCGACTCCCGGTAGGAGACCCGACCGGGGATCTCCACGTCGTACAGGTGGATTTTGCGGTAGCTCGCGGCCAGGCTGCCGGCGCGGTCGAAGACCAGCGAGGTGTTCCAGGTGTGCGCGGGGTCCGGGCCGGCTTCGTGGAACGACCCGGCCAGCACCCACATCCCCAGCCGCCGTGCCACCCCGGCGAAGAAGCTGCCCACCTCGCCGTCGACCGGCTCCGGCTCCGGCAGACCGGCCTCCGGGCCGAGATAGTCGACGTACTCGGGAAGGATGGCGAGGTCCGCGCCGCCGTCGGCGGCGCGTTCCAGCAGCAGCTCCGCGGCGGCCAGGTTGGCCTTGCGGTCGTCCCGGGCGTTGAGCTGGCAGACGGCGACGCGCATGAGAGAAGAGTACGACCGGACCGGCCGGTGTGGACAGCCTCAGATGCTGGCCAGCACGAGAGCCCCCGCCGCGAACCCGAGGCCGGCGATCTGAACCGGCCGCAGCCGTTCGCGGTCGACGGCGAGCGCCAGCAGTACCGTGCTGGCGGGGTAGAGCGCGGCGATCGCCGCCACGATGCTGAGGTGCCCTCGCGCGGCAGCGGCCAGGAAGAGCGCGTTGGCGGCGCTGTCGAGCAGACCGGCGACGGCCGCCCAGCCCAGCGACCGCCGTCCGACTCGCAGTCGCACACCCGTGCCGGCGGCGAGGAGCAGGCCGAACGCGATCGAACTGGCCCGTACCGCCGCCACCGGCCACATGCCCGCGCTCTCGCTGGCCTGACCGAGCAGGGTGAAGAAGACGCCGAAGAGCGCGCCGGCCGCGAGGGCGAGCCCCACCAGTCGGGCCGGGACCGTCGGGCGGCCACCGCCCTCGCCGAGGCTGACCAGGGCGATCGCCACCACCGCGAGGCCGGCGCCGGTGAGCGCCGGGGCGCCGGGGAAGGTGGTGGTGAACAGGCCGGCGACGATCGGCACCACGGCGGCGGTGATCGCGGTGACCGGTGCCACCACGGCCATCATCCCGCCGGCGAGCGCTCGGTAGAGCAGCACGACGCCGCCCGCGCCCGCCGTCCCCGCGAGCAGTCCCCAGGCGATGTCGGCGACCGTCGGTGACCCCGGCACCAGGAGCACCAGAGCGACCAGCAGCGGGACGCTCAGCAGCTGGGAGACCACGGTCACCGCGATGGGGTCGGCGCGGCGGGACGCCTTGCCGCCGGAGAAGTCGGCGGTGCCGAACGCGACTGCGGACACCGCTGCCAGGAGAATGGGGAACATGCCACTGTCGTACCACAATAGTAACCGTGAAGGATAGTTTGATGACCGACGCAGGTGGCCGTGTCAGTGCGGTGACGGCCGCGGTGGCCCGGCAGGTACGGGAGCTGCGCGCCGCACGGGGCTGGTCGTTCGAGGAGTTGGCCGGCCGGTCCGGCGTGAGCAAGGCGATGCTCGTACAGATCGAGAGCGCACGCACCAACCCCAGCGTCGGCACGCTGTGCCGGGTCGCCGACGCGTTCGGCGTCAACATCGCGCGGCTGCTCGAGCCCGACGAGGAGCAGACCGTGCGGATCAGCTCCACGGTCGAGGCGCCAGTACTCTGGCGGGGCGAGCACGGCGGCACCGCCCACCTGCTCAGCGGGCTCGGCGAACCCGACCTCGTCGAGCTGTGGGACTGGCGGCTCGAACCCGGAGAACGACACCGCTCCGCCGACCATCCCCGGGGCACCCGGGAGGTCCTGCACGTGCTCGCCGGGGCGGTGGTCGTCCGGGTGGACGGGCAGGATCACGCCGTACGGGCCGGGGACACGATCGAGTTCCACGCCGACCGGGAGCACGGCTACCGCAACGACGCCGACGAACCGGCTCGGCTGATGATGGTGACGGTCACCCCGTCGGGTGAGTGGGACCGCCGGACACGGTCACGCCGACCGCGTCAGTGACGGACGGCCGGCGTGACGCGGGGAGGATCAGGCCGACTTCTCCTCGCGGTCCCGCCGGGCCCGACGCCCGGTGAACTCACGCGGAACGATCGTCGGGTTGACGTTCTCCAGGACGACCTCGCGGGTGATCAACACCCGGGCGGCGTCCGGGTTGCTCGGCACCTCGTACATCGCGGAGAGCAGGACCTCCTCGATGATGGCCCGCAGACCGCGGGCGCCGGTGCCCCGCAGCATCGCCTGGTCGGCGATGGCCTCCAGCGCCGGCTCGTCGAACTCCAGCTCGACGCCGTCCAGCTCGAACAGGCGCTGGTACTGCCGGACGAGAGCGTTGCGCGGCTCGGTGAGGATGCGCACCAGGGCGCTGCGGTCCAGGCTGCGCACGTTGGTGATCACGGGAAGCCGCCCGACGAACTCGGGGATGAGCCCGAACTTGAGCATGTCCTCCGGCATGACCTGGCTGAAGATGTCGTCGGTCGACCGCTCGGACACCGACCGCAGCCGGGCGCCGAAGCCGGTGCCACCCTGCCCGGTGCGGGACTCGATGATCTGGTCGAGGCCGGCGAACGCGCCACCGCAGATGAACAGCACGTTCGTGGTGTCGATCTGGATGAACTCCTGGTGCGGGTGCTTGCGACCGCCCTGCGGCGGGACGTTGGCGACCGTGCCCTCCAACATCTTGAGCAGGGCCTGCTGCACACCCTCGCCGGAGACGTCGCGGGTGATCGACGGGTTCTCCGACTTACGGGCGATCTTGTCGACCTCGTCGATGTAGATGATGCCGGTCTCGGCGCGCTTGATGTCGTAGTCGGCGGCCTGGATCAGCTTGAGGAGGATGTTCTCCACGTCCTCGCCCACGTAGCCCGCCTCGGTCAGCGCCGTGGCGTCGGCGATGGCGAACGGGACGTTCAGCATCCGGGCGAGGGTCTGCGCCAGGTGGGTCTTGCCGCACCCCGTCGGGCCGAGCAGCAGGATGTTGGACTTGGCCAGCTCGACGGCGTCACTGCCGGAGCCCGGCGCGTTGGCCGCCTCTGCCTGGATGCGCTTGTAGTGGTTGTAGACCGCGACGGCGAGCGCCTTCTTGGCCTGGTCCTGCCCCACGACGTAGTTGTCGAGGAACTGGCAGATCTCCATCGGCTTGGGAAGCTCTTCCCACTTCACCTCGCCGGACTCGGCCAGCTCCTCTTCGATGATCTCGTTACAGAGATCGATGCACTCGTCGCAGATGTAGACCCCTGGGCCCGCGATGAGCTTCTTGACCTGCTTCTGCGACTTACCGCAGAAGGAGCATTTCAGTAGGTCGCCGCCGTCACCGATCCGTGCCACCTACGTTCTCCCTGCACTCATCGGCCGGAGACCCGGCCCTGACCTGCGGACGCTGCGCGCCGCCCGGCTTGGTTCGCTTCGCTGGCCCGACCGGCGAAGCGGTACGGACCCGACGTTACCCGCTGGCGGGGCATTCTCCGACCCCCAAAACGGGTGTGTCAGAGGCCGGCCGGGAACTTCACGCCCCGGCCAACCTCTGACCCGGTACAGCTCAGCTGGCGGAGTGGGTCGCCAGCAGACCCTTCTTGCGGCTGGTCAGAATCGTGTCCACCAGCCCGTACTCCTTGGACTCCTCGGCCGTCATGATCTTGTCACGGTCGATGTCCTTGCGGACCTGCTCGATCGGGCGGTTGCAGTGGCGGGACAACATGTCCTCCAACTGCGTCCGCATCCGCAGGATCTCCCGGGCCTGGATCTCGATGTCCGAGCCCTGCCCGTAGCCGCCCTCGGTGGCCGGCTGGTGGATGATGATCCGCGAGTTCGGCAGCGCCATCCGCTTACCCGGGGTGCCCGCCGACAGCAGCACGGCCGCGGCGCTGGCCGCCTGCCCGAGGCAGACCGTCTGGATGTCGGGGCGGACGTACTGCATGGTGTCGTAGATCGCCGTCATCGCGGTGAAGGAGCCACCCGGCGAGTTGATGTACATGATGATGTCGCGGTCCGGGTCGGTGCCCTCCAGCGTGAGCAGCTGGGCCATCACGTCGTTGGCCGACGCGTCGTCCACCTGGACACCGAGGAAGATGATCCGGTCCTCGAAGAGCTTGTTGTACGGGTTCGACTCCTTGACCCCGTACGACGTGCGCTCGACGAACGACGGCAGCACGTAACGGTTGTGCACGGCCGCGAACTGGGGCGGCAGGCTCAGGTCGGTCATCGTCAGCTCCTCAGCTCAGGGTCCCGGCGCCATCCGGAACCTGAGCGGCCCCGATGATCACCTTGTCGATGAAGCCGTAGTCCATGGCCTCCTGGGCGGTGAACCAACGGTCCCGGTCCGAGTCCGCCTCGATCTGCGACTGGTCTTGGCCGGTGTGGTGCGCGACCCGCTCCTGGAACATCCGCTTCGTGTAGAGCATCTGCTCCGCCTGGATGGCGATGTCGGACGCCGTGCCGCCCAGGCCACCGGACGGCTGGTGCATCATGATCCGGGCGTGCGGCAGGGCGTAACGCTTGCCCTTGGTGCCCGCGCAGAGCAGCAGCTGACCCATCGAGGCAGCCATGCCCATCGCCACGGTCGACACGTCGTTGTCGATGAACTGCATGGTGTCGTAGATCGCCATGCCCGAGTAGACCGAGCCACCCGGCGAGTTGATCCACAGGTTGATGTCGCGGTCCGGGTCCTCCGCGGCGAGCAGCAGCAGCTGCGCGCAGATGCGGTTGGCGACCTGGTCGGTCACCTCACTGCCCAGGAAGATGATGCGTTCCTTGAGCAACCGGTTGTAGACCGAGTCGTCGAGGTTGCCAATGGAGTCGCCACCGCGCGCGTCAATCGCCCGGAGCGACTTCTTGGGGATGTGCATGTCGGTCATGGCAGCCCTTCGCTCTCCGTACCGTCTTTCCCGACACTAACCGCTGTGCGGGGCGGCAGAGTCCCGGTCGGGGCACTGTTCGCTCTCAGCGCAGCTGTGTCGGGCACCCGCGGCGCGGGCCTTCCGGGCGTACCCCGGCAGCGCTCAACTCCGGGCGTACCCGGCAGCGCTCAACTCCGGGTGTCCCCGGAAAGGGTTTGGCCGCCGTGCACCGCGCAGCGGCGGACGGCGGCCGCACCCGACGATCAGTGCTCGTGGTTGTGCTCGGCCTCGTTGGCGGCGCGCAGCGCGTCCAGGGTGACCGGGTTGCCGGCCGAGTCCTTGATCGTGATGCGCTCCATGACGGCCGCGAGCGCCTTGCCGCGCCGGACGTCACCGAAGACCGCGGCGGCGGCGCCGGAGCGCACCAACTGGTCGTAGTACTGCTGCGGGGCCATCCCGGCGCGCTGCGCCCGGTGCACGATCTCGTGCCCGAACTCGTCGTCGGAGACCTGCACGTCCTCCGCGTCGGCCAGCGTGTCGAGCAGGAGCTGCACCTTGACGCCCTCGGTGGCCGCCTCGGTCAGCTCGGCGTCGATCTGCTCCTCGGTCTTCTCCTCGGCCGCCAGGTATTCCTCCAGGGAGGCGCCGATCCGCTCGAGCTGGTCGACCATCGCCTGCTTGCGGCTGGCGACCTCCTCGCGCACGACGCCCTCCGGCGCCGGCACCTCGGCGGTCTCGACCAGCTGCGCCAGCGCCTTGTCGCGGGCGGCGTAGATCTGCTCGACCTGCTTGCCCTGGGTGACCCGGGACCGCAGGTCGCCGCGCAGCTCCTCGATCGTGTCGAACTCGCTGGCCATCTGCGCGAACTCGTCGTTCAGCTCCGGCAGCTCCTTCTCCTTGACCGTGCGCACGGTCACCGCCACGTCGGCGTCGCGGCCGGCGAAGTCGCCGCCCACGAGCTGGGTGGTGAAGGTGGTGCTGTCGCCGGCGGCGAGGCCGACGACGGCCTCGTCCAGGCCCGGCAGGAGCTGCTTGCTGCCCACCTCGTGGGAGATGTTGCTGGCCTGACCGCCCGGCACGTCCTCGCCGTCGACGGTCGCGTTCAGGTCGATCTGCACGTAGTCGCCCTCGGCGGCGGCCCGCTCGACCGTCTTGAGGGTGGCGAACCGCTCCCGCAGGTT
Source organism: Micromonospora sp. NPDC049801 (assembly GCF_040656575.1). Classification (NCBI taxonomy): domain Bacteria; kingdom Bacillati; phylum Actinomycetota; class Actinomycetes; order Micromonosporales; family Micromonosporaceae; genus Micromonospora; species Micromonospora sp. NPDC049801. The sequence goes on from NZ_JBFAMS010000022.1 coordinate 7,143, forward strand.
CTTGACCTGCTCGTCGATCTCGCTGTCGTCGATCTGCAGCTCGTCGACGGTCACCTCGATGGTGGACGCGTCCGGGATGGTGATCTCCGGACGGACGTCGACCTCGGCGGTGAAGTTCAGCGAGTCACCGTCGTTGAACTCGGTGATCTCGACCTCGGGACGCCCCAGCGTCTTCAGGTCGTGCTCGCGTACCGCCGCCATGATGTTCTCCGGGATGGCCTCCTGGACCGCCTCGTTGAGGACGGTGCCCCGGCCCACCCGCTGGTCGATCACCGCGGTCGGCACCTTGCCCCGGCGGAAGCCCGGGACCTGGACCTGCGAACCGATCTCCCGGTACGCCTTCTTGAGGCTCGGCTCGAGCTCGACGAACGGCACCTCGATGGCGAGCCGCACGCGCGTCGGGCTCAGAGTCTCGACGGTGCTCTTCACAGGCGTACTCCTTGACGGATCTGGGTTTGATTCTGGGCCTTCGATTGGCCCATCGAGTGTAGGCGAGCCGGCGGGGCCGGCTCGCAGCGCCCGGGGAGACCGGACGCGGACGACAGTCGGGGTGGCGGGATTTGAACCCACGGCCCCTCGCTCCCAAAGCGAGTGCGCTACCAAGCTGCGCCACACCCCGTGGCGACGTGCAGTCTATGCCGTCGCCGCGCCTCCGGCAGTGCCGGGGCGTCCGCCACCCGGACAGATCTGCCCATCTCACCCCTTAGACCCTTCAAGATCCGCGCGACTTTGGGGCCCGCCGCCCGCCGCGCCCGCCGCAGGATCCGCGCAACATCGGGGAAACTGCGGCTTCCCGGGGTGCGGATGCCACGACTTCGGTGATGTTGTGCGGATCTTGGAAGGCGCCACGCGGCGTCGCGACGACCCGACGCCACGGGGGCGGTGGCGCGGTCGCGCGCCCAGGACCGGCATTGGGTACGCTGTCGGCGCGCCCCGTTGCGGCGGGGCCGAGCGCGGGCGTAGCTCAATGGCAGAGCTTCAGTCTTCCAAACTGACGGTGCGGGTTCGATTCCCGTCGCCCGCTCCACCCACGAAGCCCAGGCTCAGCGGCACCTTCGCTGAGCCTGGGCTTTTCCCCGTTCAGTCTTCGACGCGTTCCAGGACGACCACGGGAATCTCGCGGGTGATCCCCTGCTGGTAGGTGGCGTACTCCGACCTGGCCGACACCATCAGACGCCACAGGCGCGGACGCTCCCGCGTGGTGGCGGTGCGCGCCCGGGCGGTGAAGGTCTCCGTACCGACCTGCACGGTGACGTACGGGTCGGCGAGCAGGTTGAGATACCACGCCGGGTGGTGCTCCGCGCCACGGTTCGAGGCGGCCAGCACGTAGCCGTCGCCATCGCGTTCGTACACGAGCGCGGTGCGGCGCAGCTCGCCGGTTCTTCGGCCACGGGTCGTCAGGAGCAGGTCGCGCACGCCTGGCCGTGGTCTGCCTCCGGTCTCCTCGAAACGGCGGATGTGCTCGGCGACCCAGGTGTTCGGGCTGTCGTGGACCTCGGGCATCACACCTCCCGGACACTCAGGGCGGACCGGTGGTGGCGGGGCGCCTCGATTTCGTCGACCAGCGCTATCGCGAAGTCCGGGTAGCTGATCCGGCTGGCCGGGTCACCGTGCTCGGCGACCCGATAGCCGCCGGTACGGGTGCCGTCGTGGTCAAAGTCGCCGGCCGGGGCCACGTACGCCCAGTCGAGATCGCAGGTCCGCAGCTCGTCGAGGCCCGCCGCGTGGCCCAGGTAGAAGGAGCGGTACCCGTCGGGGTAGCCGGGCTCGTCCATCAGGGCGACGCCGGACGCCCCGGGCATGATCGACGCGAGGCCCACCACCACCAGGCGACGTACGCCCGCCTCGGCCAGGCCGGCGGCCAGGGCGCGGGACGACGTCGTGAAGAAGTCGCGCGGTGGCCGGGACAGGTCCACGGCGGCACTGATCGCGGCGTCCTGCCCGGCGGCGGCGCGCGCGATGCTCGCGGCGTCCGTGACGTCGCCCGCCACCACGTGCGCCTCGCCCAGGTCGCCGTGGGCCGCCGGGTCACGCACCACGGCGGTGACCCGATGGCCGCGTCGACGTGCCTCGGCGACGGCCCGCCGCCCGGCCCGGCCACCCGCGCCGAAGATCACGATGTTCATGGCGGACGCCTCTCACCAGGGCCGGAGCCCGTACGCCCGGCCGGTTCGCCGACGCTATCGCCGGGCCTGGTTACCGCCGGGATACCAGCTATCGTCAGGCCATGAGGCAACCCCTGCCCGCCGACATGTTCGACGAGCTGTGCCCCTCCTCGCTCAATCCGATCCGGTTCGGTGACAAGTGGGCGGCGCTCATCATCCGCTGCCTGGAAGACGGGCCTCGCCGATTCTCCGAGCTGCGCGTGCCGCTGCGCCGCGTCACACCCAAGGTCCTCACCCAGTCGCTGCGCTCCCTCGAACGGGACGGGCTGGTCAGCCGCACCGTCCACGCCGGAGCGGCCGCGCACGTCGAGTACGAGCTGACGCCGGTGGGCCGCAGCATGCTCGAACCGATCGCGGTCGCCTGCGCCTGGGTGGCGCAGCACTGGGACGAGCTGCTCGACGCCCGCGAGTCGTACGACACCGGCACAGCGGCGCGGTGACCGGCGCCCGTCCCGCGCGGGCAGGACAGGCGCCGGTCGCCCCGGTAGCGGGTCAGCTCGTCGGCACCAGGAGGTAGGCCCGGCGCGCGCGATCACCGCCCTCGGCGCAGTCGACGGGGCAGGCGAGGCCCACGATGACGCCGTCGTCGTTGATGTCCTCGGCGGAGCGCAGCGTCACCGTCGGAGGAAGGTTCCGCACCCGGGTGTTCAGGTCGACCATCCGGCCGCCCTGCCACAGGAACGCCCGCTCGTTGTAGAAGTCGGGGCTGCTGGTCCGGGCGATGCCCACCACCTGGCCGGTCTCGTTCACGGCCCGCGCCTCGGAGTAGTTGCCACCGAGGGAACCGAGGTCGCGGATGGTGCCGTTACGCCAGAGCGTCGCCCGCAGCTCGCCGGTGGTGTTCTGCGAGATACCGACGACCTGACCCCGGTCGTTGATGTCCCGGGCGTACGTGGACTCCGTGACACCGCCCAGCGTGCCGAGGTCCGTCAGCGCCCCACCGGAGTAGACGAAGGCGTGCAGGCCGCCGCTCGGGACAGCGGCGCCGCCGACGACATGCCCGGACGAGTTCACGCCGTAGGCGATGCTGTCCGTCCCCCACGGGCCGGCCTGGCCGCCGAGCGTGCCCAGGTCGATGACCGTGCCGTTGCGCCAGACGACCGCCCGGGTGGGCGCTCCCTGCTTCTCGAACCGGCTGCCCACCACCAGGCCGTCGTCGTTGACGTCGTTCGCCGAGCTTCCGCTGCCCGCGCCGTGACCGGTGCCGAGGTCGGTCATCACCCCGTCGGCGTACCGGAAGGCGTGCGGAGGCTCCGTCGCGTTGACGTGGGTGGCCCCGACGACGACGCCCCGCTCGTTGATGCCCGTCGCGGAACTCGCGCCGTACGGTCCGGTGTACAGGGCGCCCAGGTCGCTCATCACCCCACCGGCCGAGGCGAACGCGTGGAAGTTGTAGACACCGTCGATCGTGGAGACGCCCACCACGGTACGGGCGTCGTTGAGGGCGTAGCCGTCGCTGGTGGGCGGCTCCCCCGTGCTCGGCACACCGAGCGTTCCCAGGTCCACGAACGTGTACGTGGGCAGCGCCGTGGCTGCCGACGCGACGCCCGGCGCGGTCGTCAGACCGGTGGTCAGCACGATCAGGAAGGCCAGACTTCTCCGTAGTCGACTCATCGACGGTCCCCTCGTTGGCAACGGATCAGGGAATGATGTCCGTCGACGTAGCCGGATGACCTTACGTCGCCCTTACCGATCAGAGACCTTGACATGTGTCGATCGTTGCACTGGTGTAAGGACCACACGCATCGACGTCCGTCACAGGAGGGCACATGATCGTCCGACGACGGTGGACGGCTGCCGCCACCACAGCGATCCTGATCAGCGCGGCGCTGTCCCATCCCGGCACCGCGACGGCGGCACCCGTCGCCGACACCGCCCCGATCACCCTGGCCGCCACCGAGACCGCTCTGGTCCGGGTGCGGTTGCGCGATCAGGCCCAGCTCGACAGGCTCGTCGCCACCGGCGTCGACCTCGCCAACCGGCCCCGGGCACGGGATGGCCGGATCCTCGCCGACCTGGTGTTGACCGGCGCGCAGCTCACCGACCTCACCGCCTGGGGCGCCACCGCCACCCAGGTCGTGCAGCGGGCCGGCGACGGCAGCCGGCACTTCGCCGACAGTGTCCGCGCGGCGCGGGCGCGTACCGCCGCCGGGCTCGGCGCACCGGTCGCCGGCCAGCGGACGACCGCCGCCGTCGGGGTCGACACCCTCGCGGTCCAGCAGGCGTACTGGTGGACCACCGGCGGGCAGACGTTCCTGCAGGCGCAGGTGGCCACCACCGCCACCGACGACCCGGACGTGGAGATCACCGTCAGCTGGCGGACCGCGGACGGCGTCACCGGTTCGTTCCCGCTCTACCGGTTCGAGGACTCGGGGGAATACCAGTACCACTACAACGTCCCCCAGCCGGTGCCGAGCCGACCGGTCCAGCTGACCGCCACGTCCAGCCTCGGCGGCGTCAGTCGGGCCGTCACCCCGACGCTGTGGCCGAACGCCACCCCGCCGCCGCTGCCGGCCGGCTACCAGAAGGACTTCATCGACGCGTACCTGACGCCGGTGGACATCCAGGCGCGGATCAAGCGACTGGCCCGCCAGTACCGGGACCTGGTCGACGTCATCGACCTGCCGAACAAGACCCAGGGGTACCGCCGGAACGCCGTCGCGTACCTGGGCGACCCGGCGGTCGCCGCCGTGGTCGTGGAGTCGGTCCGCTTCGGCGACCAGGGCCTGAACGGCGTGCAGGTGCGCACCGTCGACCCGGGCCGACCCAACCGACCGCTGACCGTCGGCTACCGCGACCGTGTCCTCACGGTCACGCTCGCCACCGACGCCGCGGGCAAGACGGTGAGCACCACCGACGACGTCGCGGCGGCCGTGAACGCCCGCCAGGCGAACCGGTTCCGGGCCACCGTCGAGGACGGCTCGACCGGGCTGCCGATGCCCGTCGCCGGTCCGGCCCGCCTCGACGACGGGCTCCAGGGCACCGAGGTGCCGGCGAAGCCCTGGACGGTGCAGGCCCTGCGTCTCGGCGTACACCGGGACGGGTCCCGGATCGGCGTGCTGGCGTACTCCCAGGAACACGCCCGGGAGTGGGCCACGCCGCTGGTGACGCTGGAGTTCGCCGAGCGCATGCTGGCGAACGCGCGTACCGACCCGGCGACCCGTGAGCTGCTGGAGCAGGTCGACGTGTTCGTCATCCCGACGGTCAACCCGGACGGCGCGAACTACTCGTTCAACGACTACAACTTCCAGCGCAAGAACCTGGTCAACCACTGCGAGGGACCGGCACGGGACCCGAAGTACCGCACCTCCTGGGGCGTCGACGTGAACCGGAACTACACCGTCGGGTCGTACTTCGACGGGTACGTGGGCGCAAGCGCGAACTGCCTCTCCGGCAACTACGCCGGTACGGCGGAGCTGTCCGAGGCGGAGAGCGGCAACGTCATCGCGCTGGCCAAGGCCCATCCCAACATCAGGTTCGCGATGAACGTGCACTCCTACGGCGGGTACTTCATGTGGCCGCCGGGCGCGTACCGGGCCGACGGGCGGATCACCCTGCCCCGGCCGTCGATCGACGAGTCGACGCTGTTCCTCGACAGCGCCCGGCGGATCGTCGGCGCGATCGCGCAGGAGCGTGGCACGGTCACCTGGCCGTCGCAGACCGGCCCGGTCGCCGACGTGCTCTACTCCGCCGCCGGCAACTCGGCCGACCAGCTCTACTACGAGCTGGGCATCTTCGCCTGGGACTTCGAGGTCGGCAACGACCGCTGGAACCCGGCCACCGGCGAGTGGGAGGGCGTCGGTTTCCAGCCGCCGTTCGACGAGGCGCACGGCGAGTCCCAGGAGTACGCGGGCGGCCTGGTCGAACTGGTCCGGGTGGCCCGCGACCACGCCGCCGCCGAGGCCGCCACCGGCTGACCCGCTCCCGGTTGACCCGAACGACGGACGCTCCGGCCGGCCACGGATGAACCGTGGCCGGCCGGGTAAGCAGCAACACTGCCTGGTGGGGAGACGACCGGGTGCACGGGCGGGCGGCGCATTTGCCGGCCCGTCCGTGCACGCCTCGTCACACGTTCGAGGTAACCCAGTTCCAGGCCGAGACGACCCACTCGGTCTGCTGGAGCCAGGCCACGCCCAGGCCGACGAGGAAGACCGCGGTGGCCAGGTGCGCGCCCCGCGCGCCGCGCCGAACGCGCCCGAGCTGCCGCTCCAGCACCAACCGCCCGACCGCGCGGGCCAGGGCGAACAGGCCGACCGCCACCAGCAGGCTCAACACGAGCACGAGCAGCGGGCCGGACAGGTCGCCACCGCCGGAGAGCGCCCAGATCCCCCAGCACACGAAGGCGAACAGGCCACCCGCCGCGCTCCACTCGCCGCCGCGACGCAACTGCGCCAGCCGCCAGCTCAACGGCCGGCGCGGGACGGGTTCGCCCGGCCAACCCGTACCGGTCGGCTCCTCGACCACGGGGAACGGTTCGGTGCGCGGGGTACGCGGTTGACCCACCGGCGCGACACCTCGGCGGAAGCCGTCCCGCTGCGCCGGCACATCGACGCCTGCCTGCGGTGGGACCTCCACGGTGCGTTCCGCCCACGGCTGCGTCTGGTCTGCCATCTCGTTCCTCCCCCTGACGGACGGCCTCAGCACCGCCCGAACCCGAGGGTAGCCAGCCGGCAAATCGGTCGCAGACCGCCGTCCAGCGCGACCAAGATCCGCACAACATCAGGGATGTTGCTGCCTCCGACGCTCGGGAAGCAGCAACATCCCTGATGCTGTGGGGATCTTGATGGCGTGGGGAGGTACGGTCGGCTGATGGGTGACCCGGACCGACGCCGGCGACGGCTGCGCCACCATCCCGACTCCGACGCGGCCCCTCGCAGCGCCGACGGCTCGACGGCCAGCACGGCCGGCGTCCACGACGGTGGAGATCCGCCACCGCGACGTCGAGGGGCCGGCGGCGACGACCGCGACGGCGAGCGGGGGCTACGCGGGCTGGTCGGCTCCGGCTCGTCCCAGGTGGGGCTGAGCGCGGCGCTGCGGGCCCGCGACGCCGCCCGGCCGAGCGACGACGACCTCGCCGCCGCGGAGGCCCGGGTGGTGGTCGTGCGCCGCAACTGGGTACCCCGCGAGGACCTGCCCCGCCCGCCGCGCTGACGGCGGGCGACGCGGGTCGGCAGGGTCAGGGCAGGTCGGGCAGTTCCCGGGTCTGCTCGTACTCGGCGACCTGGGTGATCCGGCGGGCGTGCCGCTCGTTTCCGGAGAACGGCGTGTTCAGGAACGCCTCGACGATGCCCGTGGCCTCGTCCAGCGTGTGCTGACGGGCGCCCACCGCGACGACGTTCGCGTCGTTGTGCTGCCGGGCGAGCTGAGCCGTCTCGACACTCCAGGCCAGGGCGGCACGAACCCCGGCGACCTTGTTCGCGGCGATCTGCTCACCGTTGCCGGACCCGCCGATGACGACCCCGAGGGAGGTCTCATCGGCGACCACCCGGTCACCGGTGTGCAGGCAGAACGTCGGGTAGTCGTCGTCCGGGTCGTAGCTGTGCGGGCCGACGTCGACCACGTCGTACCCCTGCTTGGCCAGGTGGTTGGCCAGGTGCACCTTCAACTCGAAACCGGCGTGGTCGGATCCCAGGTAGACGCGCATACCGGGCAGTCTGTCAGGCCGCGCTCCAGAGCGACGCAGGGGCGGCGCTCTGGAGGCGGGTACGTCACACGGTCGGGCGGTACGCGCTCAGCGGGGCAGCTCGGCGACCACCAGGCCACCGCGCGCCTTCGGGGTGAACCAGGTGCTCTTGCGGGGCATCTTCTCCCGGGCCAGATTCACCGCGACGAAGTCCGCCACGGTCACCGGCGCGATGAGGACGGCCAGCTCGGCACGCCCGGCGTCGACCTCTCCGGTGAGCCAGCTCGCCGGGTAGTCCCCGCCCACGTAGGTGATCCGCTTGTCGCCCGGGTCCAGACCCAGGGCGTCGCGCAGCAGCAGCCGCTCGACCAGGGCGTGATCCAGGTTTTCCAGGCGGGCGTCGGCGGTGGCGGGCAGGCGCACCGCGTACCCCTGGTCGGCCAGCCGGAGGTGGACGGTGCCGCCGGCCGTCGGGACCTCGACCGGGCCGTCGATCGGCTCGACCTCGGCCCCCGCCGCGCGCAACCGGTCGAGCAGCTCGGCCGGCGTGGTGGTCAGCTCGCTGACCAGCCGGTTGTACGGCTGGATGGCCACCGACGCCGGGGTGGTCACCACGGCCAGGAAGCGCGACAGCCCACCGCTCTGGGCGGCCAAGCTGCGGTGGTTGCCGTCGGCGACGACCAGCTCACCGCCGCCCGCCAGGGCGGTCAGCGCGTCCTGCTCCGGGCCGGGGCCGAGCAGCCAGATGGCGTGGGTGCGGCCCGCCTGGTCGGTGTCGGTCGCGGCCGGCGCCCCGGCCGCGTCGGTCGCCGCCGCGAGCGCGGCGTGCAGCTCGTCGCCACTTCCGGTCTGCAGCAGGAGTACGGGTGAGAGCAGGTGACCCAACGCCTCGGCCAGCGCCACGCGCTCGCGCACCTTGGCGATGAACACGTCCTCGTTGCGGATGACCAGGCCCGGCTCGTCGGCGCTGGTGGAGATCTGGTCGGTGTCCACCATCGCGAACAGCCCGTACGCCGGTTCCTCGCCCGGGGCGCTGATCCGGTACAGCACGACCACCTGCTCGGCGGGTGTGTAGCTGCCGTCGGCCTTGGCCTCGGCGAGTCGGGCCACCGAGGCCGGCAGCGCGTCGAGGAACGACGTCCCCAGGCTGTCCGGAGCGCGGTGCGGCATCTCGATGCCGAGGGCACTGTGCGGGTTCGCCTCGATGATCGCGGTGATCTCCGCGTCGTCGGCGAACTCGTCGTAGTTCTGCGCGCCGGTGCCGCCAGTGGTGATCCAGGCCCGGGTGATCGGATGCACGACCGTCATGCCCACTGACGCTACCGGCGTCGCCGGACCGGACGACGGGGACCCGCGCGGCGTCCACCAGATGAAAGCGCCCATCCGCCGGCGTGCGGTCAGCCGGCGCGGCCGGACGCGCCGTTGTGCCGGCGGTGTCGCCCCGCGACGACCGGTCCGGCGTTGCCGCGCCGACCGCCCCCGACCGGACCGGTGACCGCGTTGCGGCGAGGCGAGGCGGGCGGCCCCGGCACGGGACGCTCGGGCGGCGGCGCCGGAACGGGCCGCGGGTTCAGCGGCGGAGTGGGCACGGGGCGCGGCGCGGTGGGCGCCGGCGGGGGCGGAGCCGGTTCGGCCGGCGCGGCCGCCACCACAGCGACCGGTTCCAACGCCGCCACGACCGGTTCCAACGTCGCGACGACCGGTTCCAACGTCGAGGGCGCCGGGTCCACCGGTGCGGGCGTCGCCAGCGCGGCCCGCGCGGGTGTCAGGCGCGAGGTGACCGGCACCCGGGCCACGCCGACCACGATGGGCGGCGCGAGCAGGTCCGCCACGTCGGCGGGAAGGTCGGGGCGGACCGTCGGCCAGCGGGAACCGTCGACCGACCAGTACGCCGCGCCGGGAGTCTCGATCACCCCCTGCCGGGTCAGCTGATCGTCACCGGACGCACGGTGCTTGGCCATCGGGACTGCCTCCACGAGCTGCGGTGTGCGGCCCTGCGGGGCCACTGCGCGGACACCGAGGGAAACGACGTCCCCCGCCCAGCGGTGACGCTGTGAGCGTTTCCGGCCCCCGCAGCCGCACCGGGCCTCCGGCGCGACGAACCCCCGCCCGGACAACCGAAGGAGTCCGGACGGGGGCAGGTGACGGTCGTGGTCAGTCGAAGATCGGGGACTGCTCGCGGGTGCGCTTGAGCTCGTAGAAGCCCGGGGTGCCGGCGACCAGGAGGACGCCGTCCCAGAGCCGACCGGCGGCCTCGCCCTTGGGACGCGGCGTGATCACCGGGCCGAAGAACGCGACCGGACTGCCGTCCGGGCCGGGCGCGTGGACGACCGGGGTGCCGACGTCCTGCCCGACGGGGCGCATGCCAGCCTCGTGGCTGGCCCGCAGCGCCTCGTCGTACTCGGTGCTGTCGGCGGCGGCGGCCAGCGCCGGGTCCAGGCCGGCCTCGGTCAGCGCGGCGACGAACAACTCCGGCCCGAGCTGCTCCTTACCGAGGTGGATGCGGGTGCCCAGCGCGGTGTAGAGCTTGCGCAGCACGTCCGAGCCGTAGCGCTGCTCGGCGGCGATGCACACCCGCACGGGGCCCCAGCCGTTGTCCATCAGTTCCCGGTACTGCTCGGACAGGTCCCGGCCCTCGTTCAGCACCGAAAGGCTCATCACGTGGTAGCGGATGTCCACTTCGCGGACCTGCTCGACCTCCAGCAGCCAGCGGGAGGTGATCCACGCCCACGGACAGATTGGGTCGAACCACATGTCGGCGGTGACACGATCGGTCACGGTGAGGTCCCTTCGCGACGGGTGGCGCCGGCAGTCCGGCGTCTCGCCTCGATACTCACCCCGCGAAGCATGGACCGGCACCCGAATGAGAGCGTGACCTCGACCACCGATGGCAGGCCGTACGTGGAAGACTCGGACCGGGCCGAACGTCACGAGCGGTCGGCAGACGGGCGCCGCCGGGCGTACGGCGAGACGTGGGATGGAGACGAACAGTGCCGGGAGTGCGTAACCTGACGCAGGTCGAGGCGACCGAGCGGGCCCGCCTGCTTGAGGTGACCGGGTACGACATCAGGCTGGACCTGGCGACCGCCGTGCTGGCCGCCGACGGCCGCACCTTCCGGTCGACGACCGAGGTCAGGTTCCGTTGCGCCGAGCCGGGGGCGAGCACGTTCATCGAGTTGGCCGCCGAGTCGGTGCGGTCCGCCACGCTGAACGGCGACCCGGTGGACCTGTCCGACTGGTCGGCCGAGAAGGGCCTGACCCTGACCGGGCTGGCCGGCGACAACACCCTGGTCGTCGACGCGGACTTCGCCTACTCCAACAGCGGGCAGGGGCTGCACCGCACGGTCGACCCGGTCGACGGCGAGACGTACCTCTACAGCCAGTTCGAGACGGCCGACGCGCAGCGGGTGTTCGCCTGCTTCGACCAGCCCGACCTCAAGAGCGTCTACACCTGGCACGCGACGGTCCCGGCGCACTGGCGGGTCGTGTCCAACATGCCGGTGCAGAGCGAGGAGCCGGCCGGCGAGGACCTCAAGACCCTCCACTTCACCGAGTCGCCCCGGATGAGCACGTACATCACCGCGCTGTGCGCCGGCCCGTACCACGAGGTGCGCGACAGCCACGACGGCATCGACCTGGGCGTGTTCTGCCGGGCGTCCATGTCGCGCTACCTGGACTCCGACGACCTGTTCCTCATCACCAAGCAGGGCTTCGACTTCTTCCACGAGAAGTTCGGCGTGCGCTACCCGCTGCCGAAGTACGACCAGCTGTGGGTGCCCGACTTCAACGCCGGCGCGATGGAGAACTTCGGCTGCGTCACGCACGCCGAGTCGCACTACCTGTACCGCTCGCAGGTCACCGACTACGAGTACGAGCAGCGGGCCAACACGATCCTGCACGAGCTGGCGCACATGTGGTTCGGTGACCTGGTCACCATGCGCTGGTGGAACGACCTGTGGCTGAACGAGTCGTTCGCCGAGTGGGCCAGCCACTGGTGCAACACCAACGCCACCCGGTTCACCGAGGCGTGGACGACGTTCCTGTCGATCCGCAAGAACTGGGGTTACCGACAGGACCAGCTCTCCTCCACCCACCCGGTCTACACCGAGATGCCGGACATGGAGGCCGTCGAGGTCAACTTCGACGGCATCACCTACGCCAAGGGCGCGAGCGTGCTCAAGCAGCTCGTCGCGTACGTGGGCGAGGAGCCGTTCGTGGCCGGGCTGCGGGCGTACTTCGGCAAGCACGCGTGGGGCAACGCCACCTTCGACGACCTGCTCACCGAGTTGGAGGCGGCCTCGGGCCGGGAGCTGCGCAAGTTCGCGGCACAGTGGCTGGAGACCGCGCAGGTGAACACGCTGCGCCCGGAGGTGACCATCGGCGCCGACGGCACGTACGAGCAGGTAATCGTCCGGCAGGAGGCGCCGACGGCGTACCCGACGCTGCGCACCCACCGGATCGGCGTGGGCCTGTACGACCTGGCCGACGGCCGGTTGGTCCGCCGCGAACGGTACGAGGTGGACGTGACCGGTGAGCGGACCGACCTCGCCGAGCTGCGTGGCCTCCGGGCGGCCGACGTGCTGCTGCTCAACGACGATGACCTGAGCTACACCAAGCTGCGCCTGGACGACCGGTCGATGGCCACGGTGGTGCAGCACATCGGCGGCTTCGACTCGTCGCTGGCCCGCGCGCTGTGCTGGACGGCCGCGTGGGACATGACCCGCGACGCCGAGCTGGCGACCCGCGACTACGTGGCGCTGGTGCTGGCCGGGCTACCCGCCGAGACCGACATCAACCTGGTCACCGCCACCCTGCGCCAGGCCACCACCGCGCTGACCCTCTACGCCGACCCCGCGTGGGCGGCCACCGGCTGGGCGGGACTGGCCCGCACGGCGAAGGACGCGCTCGCCGCCGCCGAGCCGGGCAGCGGCTTCCAGCTCGCCTGGGCCCGGGCGTTCACCTCGGCCGCCCGCTCCGACGAGGACCTGGCCACGTTGCGCGGCTGGCTGGACGGCACCGGAGCGCCGGAAGGTCTGACCGTGGACACCGAGCTGCGCTGGACGGTGCTCGGCGCGCTGGTGGCCAACGGCGCGGCCGGCGCGGCGGAGGTCGAGGCGGAGCTGGCCGGCGACCGTACGGCCAGCGGCGAGCGGGAGGCCGCGTACGCGCACGCGCTGGTGCCGACGGCGGAGAACAAGGCGGCCGTGTGGGCGCTGCTGACCGGCCCGGACGCGCTGCCGAACTGGCGGAACCGGGCGCTGTTGCAGGGCCTGGCCCACCCGGCGCAGGTGGAGCTGGTCACCCCGTACCGGGAGCGGTACTTCGCCGCGGTCGGGCAGGTGTGGGCCAGCCGGGACAGCGAGCCGGCGCAGGAGTTCGCCCAGCTCGCGTACCCGACGTACCTGGTGGACGACGACACGGTGGCGGCCACCGACGCGTGGCTGGCCGGGGACGGCAACCCGGGCCCGCTGCGTCGCCTGGTCGCCGAGGGTCGTGACGGCGTGCTGCGGGCGCTCAAGGCCCGCGCGAAGGACGCCCAGCAGAGCTGACCCAGCGAGTACGCGGCCCGGGGCCGGCGTGGGTGCGAACCCGCGCCGGCCCGGACCCGTCCTCCTGGCCGCGCTGAGACAACCCGCGACACGTCGAAGCCCGACCCACCGTGCGGCGGGTCGGGCTTCGTCGTACGAGGGAGGGATCAGCCCTTGCCGGCGTGGCTGGCGAGCTGGTCGAGCCCGTTGATGATGCCGCCGGCCAGGTCGCCGCCGCTGAACGCGCCGACCATCGAGAGCGCGGCCAGCTTGGCGTACGTGTCGGGGATGCGCTTACGCGCGTGCCGCCCGGTGACGATCTCCAGCTGCCGCTGGTTGGGCGACAGGGCGATCAGCACCGACTTGTCCGGGTCGGCGAGCTGGCGGTGCAGCCGCTGGGCGTGCTCGCGGATCGGCTCGTCGAGGCCGCCGACGAACACCGAGAAGACCAGGCCGGTGCCCTTGTCGGCCAGGCGCAGGGCCTCGTCGATGCGCAGCAGCTGACGGGTCGAGAAGGGCCCGTCGAGCACCTCGGGCGGATTCTCCGTCCCGGTCTGCTTCTCACCAACGGTCACTTGCGCCTCCGGTTCCACCGGCCGGCGCCTCGACGCTGGCCTGCTCTAGCTTGTGGCTGGTCAGCGCGGGCGCCTGCGCGCCCGCCGTCAGCGCGGTGCCGGCCGAGTCGGCCAGCTGCTCCGGGCGGCCCAGGAACCAGACCGGAGTGAAGTCGAAGGGCCGGCCCGGCCGGTAGCGCTTGGCGCCACCACCACCGCCGGTGGCACCCCCACGGCTACCGGCGTACGACAGGCCGGCGATCACCAGCACTGCCGCCAACGGGATGCCGGCGAAGATCAGCACCGTCTCGGTAACAGACAATCCCAACGCCCCCAGGCGGAAGAAGGACCTCGAACAAGCGGGTCGGATGGACGATCATGATGGCAACCGGCCAACTCCGTCGCCATTCACGTTAGCGGAGTCGACGGCCCGCCAGATTGCGGGGTGCCGATCCCACCCGTCACTGGCGTGCTCCAGTTGCGCAGCGGTAGCGATGAGCCGCGCGTCGTCGCCGTACCGGCCGGTGAGCAGCACCCCGACGGGCAGCCCGTCGGTGGTCGTGGTGCCCAGGGGCAGGGAGACCGAGGGGGCGCCGGTGACGTTGAAGATGGCGCAGTAGGGCGAGAAGCGGCGCTGCCGGTCGAAATCGGCCGCCGGATCGCCGTCGGCGGTGAACCAGCCGACGGGCGCCTGCGGGGCGGCCAGGGTGGGGCAGAGCAGGAGGTCGCAGTCGGCGGTTCGGGCCGCGCCGAGGCGTACCTGCGCCTGTAGTTCGCCGAGGGTCGCGGACAGTGTCCCCGCGGACACCTCGGCGCCCCGGGCGCGGAGCAGCCGGGTCAGCGGCAGCAGCTCCGACTCGCGGTGCGCCGGGACTGGGGCGAGCGCCAGGACGTACCAGATGATCTCGAACAGCGGCCACACCGCCGGCGTGAGCGGCGGCGGCACCTCGACCACCTCGTGGCCGGCGGCGGCGAGCAGCGCGGCGGCGGAGTCGACGGCCGCGACGCAGTCGGGGTGCACCGGCTCGTCGGCGAGCATCGGCGTGGTGAACCGGCCGATCCGCAGGCGGCCGGGCTCGGCCCGACGGGCGGCGGCCAGGTATCCGCCGGGCGGCGCGGGCGGCGACAGGTACGGCTCGCCGGGCACCGGGACGGCCATGACGTCGAGCAGCGCGGCGATGTCGGCCACCGTCCGCCCGATCGGCCCGCTGGTGGGCAGACCGAACGCGCCGGAGCCGAGCGGCCCGCCGGAGACCAGGCCACGGCTGGGCTTGTAGCCGACCAGGCCGCAGAGTGACGCCGGGATGCGCAGCGAGCCGCCGCCGTCGGAACCCTGGGCCACCGGCACGAGGCCGGCCGCGACCGCCGCCGCCGCGCCGCCACTGGAACCACCGGCGGTGTACGCCAACTGCCACGGATTGCGGGCCGGTGGCGCGACGCGGCCCTCCGAGTAGAGCGAGCAGCCCAGCTCCGAGGTGGTCGTCTTACCGAGACTGACGAGGCCGGCGGCCTTGATGAACCGGACCACGTCGGCGTCGACCGGCGGGACGAAGTCGGCGAAGGCGGCCGAGCCGAAGGTGGTGCGTACCCCGGCGGTGAGGGTGAGGTCCTTGATGGCGGTCGGTACGCCGTGCAGCGGGCCGCGCGCCTCGATGGGCACCGCGTCGGCGGCGCGCGCGGCCTGCCGGGCGAGGTCCGGCGTGACGGTGACGAACGCGCCCACGGTGTCGCCGAGCGCCGCCACCCGGCGCAGGGAGTGCTCGACCAGCTCGACGCTGGACAACTCGCCGCGGGCGATGGCGGCGGCCTGTTCCAGCGCGGTCAGGTCGTGCGGCTCGGCCATTACGCCATCCTGCCGCCCGTCAGCACTTCGCGCAGCCGACACGCGCGGGCGACCATCGGACGCCCCACCGACGAATGGCGTGTCGAGCCGGCGGCGTGAGCCGTGCTCAGCCGTGCAGGAAGCGCAGGGCGTTGGTGGACCGGAGCTTGTCGCGCTGGGCATCGGTGAGGAAGTCGGCCGCGTCGACCACCGCGCCGACGGGCCGCTCCCCCAGCGGGTACGGGTAGTCGCTGCCGACCAGCACCCGGTCCTCCCCCAGCGTGTCGACCAGCAGCCGCAGCGCCGGCGGCGCGAAGACCACCGAGTCGACGCTGAACCGATCGACGTAGCTGCTCGGCGGGGCTGCGGACGCGCCCCGGACCAGGTCGCCACGGCGGTGCCAGGCGTTGTCGGCGCGGCCGAGCCAGAACGGGAAGCTGCCCCCGCCGTGCGCGAAGCAGATCCGCAGCGCCTCCGGCACCCGGTCGAAGACGCCGCCCAGGATCATCGCGAGCACCGACAGGTGCGTCTCGGCGGGCATCCCGGTGAGCCAGCGGGCCATCCAGCGGTCCAGCCGGGGGCTGCCCGGCATGTCCCAGGGGTGGACGAAGACCGGGGCGCCCACCTCGGCGCAGTGCTGCAGGAAGGTGACCACCCCGGCGTCGTCCAGGTCCCGGTCGCCCACGTGGTTGCCGATCTCCACGCCCACGTGCCCGGCGGCCAGGCTGCGGTCCAGCTCGGCGCAGGCGGCGTCCGGGTCCTGAAGGGGCACCTGACAGAACGGCACCAGCCGGTCGCCGCCGGCCGCGGTGACCTCCAGGGTCAGGTCGTTGAAGATCCGGGCGACCTTCACCGCCTGGTCGGCCGGGCGGTCGTAGCTGAAGAAGACCGGCGTCGGCGACACCACCTGCACGGCGACGCCATCGGCGTCCATGTCGGCGAGTCGGCGCGACGCGTCCCAGCACTCGGCGCCGATCGGGCGGAACTCCGTCTCCCCCACCATGATCATGGCGGCGCGCTCGGAGTCCACCCGCAACCAGGGCCAGCCGGACCCGCCGCACGCCGCGCCGAGGTCCGGCCACCCCTTCGGTACGACGTGCGTGTGCACGTCGACCACACCAGCGGGCATCAGCCCTTGCCCGGGTGCAGGGTGCCGCAGTTCGCGCAGGTACGCGCCGACTCGTCCGCGTAGAACGCCTGGAACACCGGCGGCAGGTCGGCCGCGATGTCGCGGACCTGCAACTCCACCTCGTGCACCTTGTGCCCGCACTCCGGGCAGTACCACTGGAACGTCTCCAGCGTGCCCTCCTCGCGGACCCGCTCCACGACCACACCGATCGAGCCGGCCTCCGGCCGCTGCGGCGAGTGCGGGGTGTTGCGCGGCAGCATCCACATCTGACCTTCGCGCACGTGCACCGTACGCGGCCCCTGCGGGGTCATCAGGTTGATGTGCATGTTGCCCTTGACCTGGTAGAAGAACTCCTCGTACGGGTCCACGTGAAAGTCGGTGCGCTGGTTGGGCCCGCCCACCACCATCACGATGAAGTCGTCCCCGCCGGGGAACATCTCCTTGTTGCCCACCGGCGGCTTCAACAGGTGCTGGTTGTCGGCGATCCAGCCCGGAAAGCTGAACGGCTCGGCGATCTCACTCACGACTGACCTCCCGAGGGAAGAAGGGCCACGGCCTGGATCTCGATGAGCAGGTGCGGGTGCGGCAACTGGTGCACCGCCACCGTCGTACGGGTCGGCCCGGACGCGTCGAAGAACTCCGCCCACACCTCGTTGTAGCCACCGAAGTCGTTCATGTTGACCAGGTACGACGTCACCTGGACGAGGTCGGTGAGGTCCGCGCCGACCGATCGCAGCAGATCCCGGACGTTCTCGATGACCGCCCGCGTCTGCACCCGGATATCGAGGCTCGTGGTGCCGAACTCGTCCACCTCGACACCGGCGAAGCTGTTGTCCGGCCGCCGGGACGACGTACCGGAGACGAAGACGAACCCACGGGCGACCTTGACGTGCGGAAAGGCCCCCCGCGGAACGGCCTTGCCGGCGACGACGACCCCGCTCACGACGACGCCCGCAGAGACGCGGTGCCGAGCTTCTCGACGACCGCGCGGACGTGCGCGCCCGGGCGCAGCGGGACGGCGGCGGTGGCCGCGCCGGCCAGGAACACCCAGCCCGACTCCAGTCGCACCCCGTGCCGGCCCGCCAGTCGGATGCCCTCGTCGAGCGCGCGGCGCGGATCGCCGAGGATCGCCGCCGTCGAGCCGACCTGGGCCACCCGGCCGTCGACCTCCAGCAGCACGCCCAGGTTGTCCAGGCCGGCCGGCACCGGGGACCACGGGCCGATCACGAACGCGGCGGCCGAGGTGTTGTCCGCGATGACGTCCGGCAACGAGAAGCGGAAGTCCGCGTACCGGGAGTCGATCAGCTCGATGGCCGGAGCGACCGCGCGCACCGCCGTGGCGAAGTCGCCGACCGGCTCACCCGGCTCGGGCAGCCGGTCCAGCAGGAACGCCACCTCCGGTTCGACCCGGGGATGGATGTACGCGGTCGGGTCGACCGCGCCGCCGTCGGGCACCCGCATCGCGTCGGTGAGCCGTCCCCAGATCACCTCGTCCACGCCGACCTGGGCCATCTTCGCCTTGCTGGTGAGCCCCATCTTCAGCCCGACCAGCCGCTCGCCGGCGTCGATCCGGCGCTGCGCGAGCGCGGCCTGCACGGCGTACGCGGCGTCCACGTCGAGGCCGGTCTCGGCGGCGAGCTGCGGGATCGGGGTGGCGGTGGTCGCCGCCGCGCCCAACTTCTCGGCGATCCCCGCGATGTCCGGTCCGATCATGATTGCTGCTCCTTGCCGGCCAGGTCGAGTGCCACGTCGACGATCATGTCCTCCTGGCCGCCGACCATCCGACGCCGGCCCAACTCGACCAGGATCGAGCGCACGTCCACGCCGTACTTCGCCGAGGCCCGCTCGGCGTGCCGCAGGAAGCTGGAGTAGACCCCGGCGTACCCGAGGGAGAGCGTCTCCCGGTCCACCTGGACGGGCCGGTCCTGCAACGGGCGGACGATGTCGTCGGCGGCGTCCATCAACGCGAACACGTCACAGCCGTGCTTCCAGCCGTGCAGTTCGGCGACCGCGACGAAGACCTCCAGCGGCGCGTTGCCGGCGCCCGCGCCCATCCCGGCGAGCGACGCGTCCACCCGGACGGTCCGGCCGTGCGGCGCGTCGGAGCCGGCCGGCGCGGACCCGAGGACCCGGCCGTGCTCCACGGCGAGCACGCTGTTGGCCACCCCGAGGGACAGGTTGTGGTGCGCGTGGATGCCGATCTGCGTCTCCGGGTCGAGGACCTGCCGGTACGCGTCGACCCGCTGCGCCACGTCGGACATCAGCAGCCGGCCGCCGGAGTCGGTGACGTAGACGCAGTGCGCCCCGTACGACTCCATGAGTTTGGCCTGCCCGGCCAGCCCGGCCGGATCGTTCATGTGCGACATCATCAGGAACCCGGCCACGTCCATGCCGTTCTCCCGGGCCCAGGAGATGTGCTGGGCGGAGATGTCCGCCTCGGTGCAGTGGGTGGCGATCCGGACGCTCGTCACCCCGAGCGCCTGGGCGGCCTTCAGGTCGGCGATGGTGCCGATGCCGGGCAGCAGCAGGGTGGTCAGCTTCGCGGTGGTCAGCACCTCGGCGGCCGCGGAGATCCACTCGGCGTCGCTGGCCGCGCCGTGGCCGTAGTTGACGCTGGACCCGGCGAGCCCGTCGCCGTGCGCGACCTCGATGGCGGCCACCCCGGCGGCGTCCAGCGCGGCGGCGATCGTGCGCACCTGCTCGACGGTGTAGCGGTGGGCGATGGCGTGCATGCCGTCGCGCAGGGTCACGTCCTGGATGTACAGGTCGGTCATGCCACCGCTCCCGTCGCGCGCAGGGCCACCAGCCGCTCGGCGGTCCGCAGCGCGGCCGACGTCATGATGTCCAGGTTCCCGGCGTACGCCGGGAGGTAGTGGCCCGCGCCGGAGACCTCCAGGAAGACCGACACCTGCAGGGCGGTGAGCTGTCGTCCGAGCGACGGCAGGTACGCCCGCACCAGGTCGAACTGCACGTCCTGCTTGAGCCGGTAGCCGGGGACGTACTCCTGCACCGTCGCCACCATGTCGCTGATCGAGGCGGCGATGGCGGCGCGGTCGGCGTCCGCGTCCGGGCAGAGGCAGTAGACGGTGTCCCGCATCAGCAGCGGCGGGTCCGCCGGGTTCAGCACGATGATGGCCTTGCCCCGCTCGGCGCCGCCGACCACCTCGATGGCTCGCGCCGTGGTCTCGGTGAACTCGTCGATGTTGGCCCGGGTGCCCGGCCCCGCGGACTTCGAGGCGATCGACGCGACGATCTCGCCGTACGCCACCGGGGTGACCCGACCGACGGCGGCGACGATCGGCACGGTCGCCTGGCCGCCGCAGGTCACCATGTTGACGTTCGGCTCGTGCAGGTGCTCGTCGAGGTTGACCGGCGGCACCACGTACGGGCCGATCGCGGCCGGGGTCAGGTCGACCACCGTGCGGCCGTGCGACCGCAGCACCTCGTCGTGGCGGCGGTGCGCGCCGGCCGAGGTGGCGTCGAAGACCAGTTCGACGTCGGCGAACTCGGGCAGCGCGACGAGGCCGTCCACGCCGTCGGCGGTGGTGGCGACGCCGAGGCGGCGGGCCCGCGCCAGGCCGTCGGAGGCCGGGTCGATGCCCGCCATCGCCACCATCCGCAGCTCGCTACTGAGCCGAAGAACCTTGATCATCAGGTCGGTGCCGATGTTTCCCGATCCCAGCACCGCCACTCCGGTGGTCATGCGGCAGCCTCCTTGCTGAAGCAGGTGCGTACCGAGCCGAGCCCGGAAATCCGGGCCTCGTACGCGGCCCCGGGGGTGACCGGGACCATCGGGCCGAGCGCCCCGGAGAGCACCACGTCCCCGGCCCGCAGCGGGTCACCGGCCCGAGCGAGGGTGGTGGCCAGCCAGTGCAGGGCGTGCAGCGGGTTGCCCAGGCAGGCCGCGCCCGCGCCCACCGAGACCGGCTCACCGGCGTGCTCCAGCACCATCCCGCACAGTCGCAGGTCGACGTCGGCGAGCCGCCGGGGCGTGGTGCCCAGCACGAACAGCCCGCTGGAGGCGTTGTCGGCGATCGTGTCCACGATGGAGATGTCCCAGCCGGCGACCCGCGAGTCGACAATCTCGATGGCGGGCAGCAGGTGATCGACCGCGCGGATCAGGTCGACCGTGGTGATCCGCTCCTCGGTGAGGTCCCCGCCGAGCACGAACGCGATCTCCGCCTCGACCCGTGGCTGGAGCAGCCGGTCGATGGGCACCTCGACCCCGTCGCCGACGGCCATCTCGTCGGTCAGCATCCCGAAGTCCGGCTGGAACACCCCGAAGGTCTCCTGCACCGCCCGGGACGTCAGCCCGATCTTCGCGCCGACGCGGCGCTCGCCCCGGCCCTGCCAGGCCCGCGTCTGCAACTGCTGCACGCGGTACGCGGACTCGACGTCCCCCTCCGGCAGCAACCGGCCGCGCAGCGGCGGGCACGGCTTGCCGGTGCTGCGCGCCTCGGCCAACTCCCGGTTCGCGGCCTCGATGTCGGCTTCCACGTTCACTCCCTCGGTCACGACAGGTCCACGCAGACGTTTGTGAGTTCGGAGTAGAAGTCCAGCGAGTGCACGCCGCCCTCCCGACCGATGCCGGACGCCTTCACCCCACCGAACGGGGTTCGCAGATCCCGCAGGAACCAGGTGTTGACCCAGACGATGCCGGCGTCCAGCCGCGCCCCGGCCCGGTGCGCGACACCGACGTCCCGGGTCCACACCGTCGCCGCCAGGCCATAGTCGGTGCCGTTGGCCAGGGCGTACGCCTCGTCCTCGGTGTCGAACGGCGCGACGTGCACCACCGGGCCGAAGATCTCCTCCCGGTTGGTGCGGGCGCGGGCGTCGAGACCGGCGAGCACCGTGGGCTGCACGTACGACCCGCCGTCCCGGGCGTCGCCGAAGGTGGGCGTACCGCCGCCGGTCAGCACCTCGGCGCCCTCGGACCGGGCCAGTTCGTACGCCCCGAGCACCTTGGCCCGGTGCTGCGGGGAGATGAGCGGCATGGTGGCGGTGGCCTCGTCGGTCGGCCAGCCGTACGCCAGCTCGCCGGCCCGCTTCGCCAGCCGGGCGGTGAACTCCTCGAAGACCGGCCGCTGCACGTAGAGGCGCTCGGTGCAGAGGCACACCTGACCGCCGTTGGTGAAGCTGGACCGCACCGACCCGGCGACCGCCGCGTCCAGGTCGGCGTCGGCGAAGACCAGGCCGGCGTTCTTGCCGCCCAACTCGAAGCTGACCGCCTTCACCCCGTCGGCGGCGGCCCGCATGATCGCGCCGCCGGTGGCCGACTCGCCCGTGAAGGTGATCGCGTCCACGCCCGGGTGGCGGGTCAGGAACTCCCCCGCCGAGTCCGGACCGAAGCCGTGCACGAGGTTGAACACGCCCTCGGGCACGCCGGCGGCGGCCATCACCTCGGCCAGCACCGTCGCCGAGGCGGGTGTCTCCTCGCTGGGCTTGACCACCACGGCGTTGCCGCAGGCCAGCGCCGGGGCGACCTTCCAGGTGAGCAGCAGCAGCGGCAGGTTCCACGGCACGATGACCGCGACCACGCCGACCGGCTTGCGGACCGCGTAGTTGAGGGCCCGGCCACCGGTCGGGGTGACCGTGGTGAACGACTCGGTGGGTGCGGTCGCCACGATCTCGGCGAACGCCCGGAAGTTCGCCGCGCCGCGCGGGATGTCCAGCGTACGGGCCTGGGCGATGGACTTTCCGGTGTCGGCGACCTCGGCGGTGACCAGGTCGTCGAAGCGGCGTTCCAGCTCGTCGGCGACCCGCCGGAGCACCTCGGCGCGCTCGCGCTCGCCCATCCGGCCCCACGGCCCGCGCAGCGCCGCACGGGCGGCGGCCACCGCGTCGTCCACGGTGGACCGCGACGCCTCCGCCACCTCGAAGACCGGCTCCCCGGTCACCGGGCTGACCTTGGTGAACGTCGACCCCGCGTCGACGAACTCGCCGCCCACGAAGTTGCGCAGGCGCGGTGGCCCGGCCGGCGCGTGGCCGGTCATCAACGTCGGGTCCCAGAGGTTCGTCACGCGCGCCTCCCTCGGTTGAGCACCGCCGTGATCGTCCCGGCCAGCAGCAGCGCCGCCCCACCGGCGATCGCGCCGAGCACCCGGTGCTGCCGGCGCACCCGGCGGCGCACCTCGGCGTACGGGGTGGTGGAGAAGGACACCAGCTCGTACTGCGAAACGTACCGGCCGGGCAGGGCCCGTTCCAGCGCGTGCTCCACCCGCCTGCGGGTCTGGAACATCGGTGACGCGACCTTGTCCCGCATCTCCACGAAGTTGGTCAACGCCATCTGCGCGATGGCCTCCGCGTTCTCCTGCCGGCGACGTTGGAACAGCGGCAGCGCCGCCGACCACTCGTCGGCGCACTCGTCGAGGCAGCGGTCCAGCTCGACGACGTCCTCGAAGGCGCAGTTCGCGCCCTGGCCGTAGAACGGCACGATGGCGTGCGCGGCGTCGCCGATCAGACCGACGGTGCCGTTGACCTGCCAGGGCGTGCTGCGGACCGTGCCCAGCACCCCCACCGGATTGTGCTGGTAGTCGTCCAC
Organism: Micromonospora sp. NPDC049801; assembly: GCF_040656575.1. Lineage (NCBI taxonomy): Bacteria > Bacillati > Actinomycetota > Actinomycetes > Micromonosporales > Micromonosporaceae > Micromonospora > Micromonospora sp. NPDC049801. The sequence continues at coordinate 30,505 of NZ_JBFAMS010000022.1, forward strand.
CAGGGCCGGGGCCAGGGGAACCACGTCCGGGTACCGCTCGGCGAAGTGCGCCCGGATGGCGGCCGGGTTGTCCAGGGCCGCGAAGCTGCCGACGCCCTCGTTGGGCCAGAACAGCGTGCAGGTGAAGGAGCGGTCCGGGTTCGGCAACGCGATCATCATCGACGTGCCGCGCGGCCAGATGTGCAGGGCGTCCGGATCGAGGGCGAAGTCCCCGCCCAGCGGCGGGATCGTCAGCTCCTTGTAGCCGTAGTCGAGGAAGTCCACGCTTTCGCTCAGCAGCCCGTGCGCCAGGAGCTGCCCGCGTACGGCGGAGCCCGCGCCGTCCGCGCCCAGCACCACGGAAGCCTTGGCCGCGACCGGGCCCTGCGGGGTCTCGAAGCCCAACGAGCCGTCGGTCGGGTCGAGTCCGACGAGACGGTGGTCGAAGACGACCCGTACCCCGGGCAGCGCGTCCGCGGCGTCCAGCAGGGCGTTGTTCAGCGCGCCCCGGCTGATCGAGTTGATCGCCCGGTCGCCGGCCGCGCTGTACGACTGGAACTGCGGCTCCCCCTCGACCGGGTGGATCATCCGGCCGCGCATCGGCAGCGCGTCGGCCATCACCTGCTCGGCCAGGCCGATCCGGCGCAACGCGTCCAGCCCGCGCTCGGAGAGCGCCAGGTTGATCGAACGCCCGCGCTCGGCCGTTCCGGTGCGCGGGTCCGGCCGCCGCTCGTACAGGGCCACCGGGTAGCCCCGCCGGGCCAGGAAGCAGGCGGCCAGGCACCCGGCCAGGCCGGCGCCGATGATCGCGACCTCGTCCCGCCGGGCGGTCATGGGTTCACCCGTCCCACCGTGGCCTCCAGTGCGGCGGCGGCTCGCCAACAGTCGAGGTACGTCGAGTAGAGCGGCACCGGGGCGAAGCGGACCACATCCGGCTCCCGGGCATCGGCGATGACGCCGTGTTCGTACCGTAGGCGTTTGGTCAGCTCGGCGGCGTTGCCGGCGCCGACGCGGACCGAGAGCTGGCAGCCCCGGCGGGCCTCCTCGCGCGGGGTGACCACCCGCAGCGGCCGGTCGGCGGTGACCTCGTCGAGCAGCGACTCCAGCCAGCCGGTGAGGCGCAGGCTGCGGGCGCGCAGCGCCGGCATGCCGACCGCGTCGAACAGCTCCAGCGAGGTACGCACCGGACCCATCGCGAAGATCGGCGGGTTGGAGATCTGCCACGCCTCCACGGTGGACGGTGGGCGGGACACCGGCGTCATCTCGAACCGGGTGGCCGCCGCGGTGCTCCACCAGCCCTCGAAGCGCGGCAGGTCCGCATCGCCGAGGTGCCGCTCGTGCACGAAGACGCCGGCCAACGCCCCAGGACCGGAGTTCAGGTACTTGTACGAGCACCAGGCCGCGAAGTCGACATCCCAGTCGTGCAGCGCGAGGGGCACGTTGCCGACCGCGTGGGCGAGATCCCAGCCGACCACCGCGCCGGCCGCGCGGCCGGCGGCCGTGATCGCCGGGATGTCCAGCAGCTCACCGGTCAGGTAGTTGACGCCGCCGAGCAGCACCAACGCCACCCGGTCGCCCTCGGCGGCCAGGTAGTCGGTGATGTCCTCGGTGCGCAGCGCGTCCTCGCCGGGGCGGGGGCGCAGCCGGACCACCGTGTCGTCCGGGTCCAGGCCGTGGAACCGGGCCTGGCTGCGCACCGCGTAGCTGTCCGAGGGGAAGGCGCTGTCCTCGATGACGATGCGGGTACGCGCGCCGGCCGGGCGGTAGAAGCTGACCATCAGCAGGTGCAGGTTGACGGTGAGCGAGTTCATCACCACGGCCTCCGCGGGCCGGGCGCCGACCAGTCGCGCGGCCGGGCCGGTCAACAGCTCGTGGTACGGCAACCAGGCGCGCTCGGCCTCCAGGTGCCCCTCGACGCCGAGCCGCCCCCAGGCGTCCAGGTCGGCGAGGAGCTCGTCGCGGGTGGCCCGGGGCTGCAGACCGAGCGAGTTGCCGGCCAGGTACGCCGATTCGGGGTGGAGACCGCCGTCGGCGGGCGGCACGTGGAAGAGGTGCCGGTGACCCGGGTCGGCCTCGTCGAGGCGGTGCGCCTCGTCAACAGGAATGTGCATGTCTCGCTCTCCGGTCACATCGCGGTGCGGGCCGACCACAGCTCCGGGAAGACCACCCGGGCCATGCTCCGTTGCAGCCACGCCAGGCCGGCGGAACCGCCGCTGCCGACCTTCGCGCCCATCGTCCGCTGCACCGCCTTGACGTGGTTCCAGCGCCAGTCGCCGAACTCCTCGGCGACACCGCTGAGCGCCTCGCCGAGCAGCCGCAGGTGATTGTCGGGGCCGTTGTCGGCGTAGATCCGCACCCAGGCGGCCTCGACCTGCGGCTGCGGGTCGTGTTCGACCGCCACGTCGCGGTCCAACAACTCGGTTGGGATGTCGAAGCCACGCCGGGCCAACAGCGCGACGACATCGTCCCAGAGGCTCGGGGCGGCCATCGCCGCGCTGAGCGCGGCGTGCACCTCGGCCTGCCGACGGAACGGGCGGATCAGCGCCGGGTCGCGCAGCCCGAGCAGGAACTCGAGGTGCCGGTACATCGCGGACTGGAAGCCGCTGCCCTCGCCGAGCAGGTTGCGGAACCGGTTGAAGTCGGCCGGGGTCATCCAGCGCAGGCCCTGCCAGGCGGCGTTCAACCCCTCCAGGTGCAGGGTGGCCCGGCGCAGCGGAGCCAGCGCGTCCCAGATCTGGTCGGCGCGCACCAGGCGCTGGGTCTCGCGCAGTTCGTGGCAGGTCAGTCCGAAGTACAGCTCCATGATCTGGCTGACCATGAGGAACGACATCTCGCCGGGGTCGTCGCTGAGAGGTTGCTGCAACTGGTGCAGCGCGCTGGCCCGCACGTACGCGTCGTACGGCACCAGGTCGGCGAACTCGAGAGTCGGCTCACCGCCGTTGCGTGCGGCGCGGGCCGCCCGTTGTCGCGGGGTCACCGGTCGCACCGTGGCGACGCGGTTCGAGGCCCGCCGCTCCGTCGATTCCACCAGTCGTCTCCCTTCCCCGAACTGCCGACGTCATGATCTCGCGGTGGGATCGGCGTACGGAATGCCGGATCAACGGCACTTGCCGTCCTGACCTGGCGAACGGAAGGCAGCTGGGCGAATCCGGTTCACGAAAGTAAGGTGCGAGCGTGGACGACATGGACTGGGCGCTGCTGCGCGAGTTGCAGGCCGACGCCCGGCTCTCCTTCAGCGAGTTGTCCCGCCGGGTGCACCTGTCCCCACCGGCGGTCGCCGAGCGGGTCCGCCGGCTCGAGGAGACCGGCGTGATCACCGGCTACCACGCCCACGTCGACCTGACCCGGGCCGGTCGTACGGTGGTCGCCCTGATCCGGATGTCCTGTTACGGGTCGCGGTGCATCCTGCACGACCCGGAGGTGTCCGACTGGCCGGAGATCCTGGAGATCCACCGGATCACCGGTGACGCGTGCAGCATGCTCAAGGTGGCCGCCGGCTCGATCGGGGACTTCGAGGCCGTCATCGACCGCCTGGCCCCGTACGGCCAACCATCGAGCACCATGGTCCTGTCCTCCCCCCTACCCTGGCACCCCATAACCCCCCACCCCTAACCCCCCCGCCCCTCCCCACCCCCGCCCCCTCGTTCGCGATCTTGCACTTTCTGTCGCGGCATACCCGGGCATTCCTCGTATTTCGACGACAGAAAGTGCAAGATCGCGGGACTCTCGGCGCAGTCCCGGGTCGGTCATGGAGTTGCGGTGGGTAGATGGTGATCAGATGCGCCTTTTGCGGCGCACCACAACTCCATGATCGACGCGCGGGAGGGGGCGGGGCGGGCGCGGGGGTGCGGGGTGGGGGCGGGGTGGGGGGGTGGGTTTGCCTTTGGGGTGGGGGGAAAGCAGCGCGCGTGCCCAGGGGAGGGTTCCGGCGGTCGTCGCCGGTTGGGGGGAAATCATGCAGGGTCTTCGCACGATCAACCGCGCGCTCTCGTCCGCTCTGACACTGGTCGGACTCATCGGGGCGTTCGTCCTGCTGTCGGTCACGCCGGCCCACGCGGGCGAGAACACCTTCGTCGAAGTGACACCGAACAGCGTCCCGGCGGGCAGCCGGGTCACGATCCGCGCGAGCTGCGACAACAACAACGATCGGCAGGCGAACGTACGCTCCGACGCGTTCGGGCACGTCATGCTCAGGCCGGACAACGGCTTCCTCAAGGGGGAGGTCACCGTTCCGGGCAACAAGGAGCCCGGTGACTACCAGGTCGACCTGCGCTGCCAGAACAACCAGACCGCGCAGACGATGCTGACCGTGCTCAACATGGCCTCGCCCAGCAAGGGGCCGGCGACCGGGGGCGGCGGGACCGCCGGCGGCCGGGGAACCGGCTCGGTCCTGGTCCTCGGCGGCGTGGCACTGGTGGCCGCCGCGGTCGCGCTCGGCATGATGGGCGGCCGGCGTCGGCCCGGAGCCGGCTCCTGACCCGGAGCTGCCATGACCCGCAGATCCGCGCATACGCGGCCGGATGGCCCTGCCCGCTCCGCGCGGCCGGACCGCACGGCCCGCCCCGCGCCGGCGGACCGCACGGCCCGCGTCCGGGCCGCGAGGACGCTGCGCGCCGCCGGCCGGCTGGTGGCCCGGGCCTCGGGCCGGCTGCGGCGGGTCGCCGGGCAGGCGGTCTCCGCCAGTGTCGCCACCACCGACCCGGACGCGCGCCCGCTGCCGCCGCGCCGTCCCGGCGGGCCACCGTTGGCCCGGCGTCGGCTGGGCGGTACCGGTCCGGGGGTGCCGGTCCTGGTCATCGCCACGCTGATGGTGCTGATCGTGGCGATGCTCGGCGTCGAACGGGTGACCGGGGTGAGTCTGCTGCCGGACCGGATCAGCGCGGGCCTGCGGCCGCCGCCGAAGAAGTTCCCGGTGCTGCCGGCCAGCCCACCGACCGCCCTCGCCATCGACACGATCGACCTGCGGGCGCCGCTGCACGACGTGGGCATCGCCCCGGACGGCACCATCGCCGTGCCCGACGTGGCCCGCGCGCAGGAGGCCGGCTGGTACGACCAGGGCCCCACCCCGGGGCAGTACGGGCCGGCGGTGATCGTCGGGCACGTGGACACGACCACCGGGCCGGCCGTCTTCCACCGGCTACGGGAACTGCGCTCCGGCGACCGGGTCGACATCACCCGCGCCGACGGGCGGGTGGCGGTCTTCGAGGTGGATTCGGTGGAGCGGTTCAGCAAGGAACGGCTACCGGTGGACGAGGTGTACGGCGACTTCAGCCGTCCCAGCCTGCGACTGATCACCTGCGGCGGCCGGTGGGTGGGCGGTGAGACCGGCTACTCGGACAACCTGGTGGTCTTCGCCTCGCTGGTCGAGGCACGTGGCGGGTGACCTCCCGCGCCGTCGTCGAGGTACGCGGCGAGCCGGGCGGCCCCGGTGAGCATGGCCCGGCCGCGCTCGGTGAGTCGTCCGCGCCACTGGGTCAGCGACGCGGCCAGTGGTTCGGCGCCGCCGGCGTCCCGTACGCGACGCAGCACGTCGGCGATGTGGCTCAGCCGGTACCCGCCCCGGCGCAGCAGGTGCGCGAGTTCGGCGTCCCGGACGTCGTCGGGCGAGTAGACGCGGTGGCGGGTGGCCCGGTCGCGCTCCGGTCGCAGGATTCCGGCCGACTCCCACTTGCGCAGCGTCGCCGGTCGTACGCCGAGCCGGTGCGCGAGCACGCTGATCGGTACGGCCCGCCGGGTCTGCGGCGCGGGCTTCGTGGCGGTGAGCGTGCCGACCGCCACCTCGACCGCGTCCAGGGTCTCCCGGTCGCGTCGCAGCAGGCCGTGGCCGTCATCGATCGCCCGCAACGCGGTGTCGAGCTCGCCCCGGTTGACGGCGCGCATGATGTCACCGCCGGCCGCGTGACCGTGGCCCGCGACGAGGGCGAGGTAGGCGTCAAGTGCCCGGGCGTGCGTCTCGGTGAACCGACGGTACCCGCTGACGGTGCGCTCGGCCGGCGGCAGCACACCGTCGCGTTCGTAGTTGCGGACGGCCTGCGCCGACAGCCCGTGCCGCCGGGCGAGGTCGACCGGCCGGCGTACCCCTGGGTTTGAGGGTTTTGGGGTGACCACCGTGCTCTCCTGCTCTGAAGTCTCAACCGCTGGTTCAACGATACGGTCGATGCAATGACCACTGTTCTCGACCTGCTCGCCGGCTCACCGACCCTGCTCGCGATCGGCGAGCCGACGCACGGTGAATCCGCCTTCCTCCAGATCCGCAACGACACCTTCCTGACGCTGGCCGAGCACGGTTACCGCTCCATCGCCCTGGAGAGCGACCGGGCCGCCGGGCTGCTCGCCGACGAGTTCGTGGACGGCGGGCCCGTGCCGCTCGACCGCGCGCTCGCCGAGGGGTTCAGTCACGGCTTCGGCGCCGCCCCGGCCAACCGTGACCTGCTGCTGCGGATGCGGGAGTGGAACGCCGGACGACCCGCCGCGCAGCGCCTGCGGTTCCACGGTTTCGACGCGCCGCTGGAGATCGAGGGCGCCCCGAGCCCGCGCCGGCACCTGACGTTCGTCTGCGACTTTCTCGGCCTGGACCGGTCGGCGGAGATCGACGACCTGGTCGGGGACGAGGCCCGGTGGAGCGACACGGCCGCGGTGTGGGAGCCGGGCCGGTCCGTCGGACGCTCGACGGACGCCCACCGGCTGCGGGTCCTCGCCGACGACCTGCTGACCGAGCTGTTTCTCCAGGCGCACCGCCGGCCCGCGGGCTGGCGGGAGGCCCACGTGCACGCCATGTCCGCGGTCGCGTTGCTGCGGTACCACGCCGCCGCGGCGACCGACCTCGCGCCGGAGGAACGGTTCGCGCGCCTGGCCGGGGTCCGGGACGCGCTGATGGCCGAGAACCTGCTCGCGATCCGGGCGGTCGAGGCCGACCGGGGACCGACGCTGGTCTTCGCGCACAACACGCACCTGCGACGCCATCCGGCCACCATGACGATCGGTGGCGCGACGGTGTCGTGGGCCGGCGCTGGCGCGATCGTCGGAGCGCTGCTGGGCGAGCGGTACGCGGTGGTGGTCGGCGCCCTCGGCGCGAGCCCCGCGCTCGGCATCGACGCGCCCGCCGCGTCGACCTACGAGGGTCGGCTCCAGCGTCTGGGCGACCTCCCCGGGTACGTCCCGACGGCCGACATCGAGCCGGCCGAGCGCAGGACGCACGACTACCGCTACTTCCCGCTGGACCAGGCGACCATCGACAACGCCGAGGCGGTGCTGCATATCCCGACCGGCGTCGACGCGGCCGTGCTCGCCGAGCGGATCGGCGCGCTGCCCGGCGTCGAACAGGTGGTGGCGGGCGCGGAGAACGGATCACCGGAGGCCGCGTGGGGCGATCGCTTCTTCCACGTCGGGCCGGACCGCCGCCAACCGTTCGCCACCATCGTCGAGCACGACGTGCCCGGCTTCGACGAGGCCGGGCAGCTCGACCGCCCCGGCGTCTTCCGCCTCAACCTGGAGCTGGGCCGGGCCGAGTTCGAAAAGGCGTTCGGCTTCGCGCCGGCTGCCTTCGAGGAGCACCGGGAGGACTTCGACTACGCCCGGCTGGACACTCTCACGCCGCACCCGGGCTACGCGCTGTACGGCTTCGCCAGCATCGTGATGCCGGGTCCGCAGATGCTGCCCGAGGTCGACCGGCTTCTCGCCATCGCGCACCGGCGGGCGGTCGACCGGCACGAGCGCGCGACGCGCCGGGCCGCCGGCCAGCAGGACTGAGCCCGACGCCGGCCTGCCGTCCTGCACGGCGGGGCCCGCGGGTGCAGCCGGGCCCGCACGGGTACGGGTCAGGCCGCTGCTTCGGGCTCGCGCAGGTCGAGCCAGTCGGCCCAGCGCGGGTCCGGAGCGCGGTGCCCGAGGACCCGCCACGCGGTGCCCTTCGGCGCGGCCGGCAGGGCGTGCAGCCGCCAACCCAGCTCGGCCGGAGTCTTGTCGCCCTTGGTGTGGTTGCACCGCGCGCACGCGGCGACCACGTTCTCCCATGCGTGCCGGCCGCCCCGGCTGCGCGGGAAGACGTGGTCGATGGTCTCGGCCGGGCCCCGGCAGTAGGCGCACCGCCAACCGTCCCGGGCGAAGATCGCCCGGCGGGACAGCCCGACGTGGGTGCGGTAGGGCACCCGGACGAAGCGGGTCAGCCGCACGACCGATGGCACCGGCAGCGCGTCCCGGGCGCTGTGCAGGATGCCGTCGCCGTCGGCGACGCAGACGGCCTTGGAGGAGAGGACGAGGATCGCGGCGCGACGCACCGACACGACACACAGCGGCTCGTAGGTGGCGTTGAGAACCAGCGCGCCGGAGCCCACCGCGGGTCGTATGTCAGGCATCGCGATCACCCTCCCGGTTCAGCGGCTGCTGCGAACCTGCCGCCGACCGGAGTTGGGCACGAGGGCCCGCACCGTCGACGCCCGTTCGATCACCGACGTCCGTTGCGCCAATAGTCCCTGATCGGACCCCGGATTGCACGTACTAATCCGGGGTCGGATGTGAAGCTCTTTTCCGCACCTGTCACGATGGCCGGTTCGCCCCGGTCCGACCCGGCGCTCCGGCGCATCTCACCCGGCTGGTGGGTCGGCGGCGACCGGTCCGAGGTGTTGCGGTACGAAGACAGGGTGAGTGCCGCCAGCGTGACGCCCCTTGCCCTGCCCGACGTCGTGTCGGTGAACTGTCAGGGCAGCACCTCCTGCGAATGGATCTACGGGATCACCCGCTCGGCGTGGTTCGCCGAGGGCAGCTACTGGATCCTGCTCAAGCCACTGCGGGTCCTGCTGATCCTGGCGCTGGCGATGGTGGCGCGCTGGGCGCTGCACCGGACGATCAACCGGCTGGTCCGGACGACCACCGACGGCGCGGTGCCGACGATGCTGCGGCCGCTGCGCGAGCGGGTGCCGACCGCGGCGGTCGACCCGACCGAGTTCGTGCCGGAGCGGCGGCGGCAGCGGGCCGAGGCGATCGGCTCGGTGCTGCGCAGCCTGACCACGGCGTTCGTCTTCGGCATCGCGCTGTTGATGATCCTGCGCGAGTTCAGCTTCGACCTGGCGCCGCTGCTGGCCAGCGCCGGCATCGCCGGCGTCGCACTGGGCTTCGGCGCGCAGAGCCTGGTCAAGGACCTGATCGCCGGTCTCTTCATGCTCATCGAGGACCAGTACGGCGTGGGCGACAACGTCGACCTCGGCGAGGCGTCGGGCGTCGTGGAGTCGGTCGGGCTGCGCGTCACCACGGTCCGGGACGGACGTGGCGTGCTGTGGTACATCCGCAACGGCGAGATCATCCGGGTCGGCAACAAGAGCCAGGGCTGGGCGCTGGTGGTGGTGGACCTGCCGATCGGCTTCAGCGGCACGGAGGAGGCCAACGCGGTGCTGCGGACGGCCGCCGCGTCGGTGGCGGTGGACCCGGACCTGTCGCCGGAGATCGTGGAGGCGCCGGAGGTGCTGGGCGTCGAGCAGATGACGGTGGAGGGCGCCGTGATCCGAACGGTGGTCAAGACGACTGCCGACGGCCAGTTCGCGGTGGGCCGGGAACTGCGGCGCAGGTTGGCGGAGGCGCTAGAGAACTCGGGCATCACCGCGCAGATCGCCGCTGCCCGCAGCTATCCCGGCGTGCCGAGCCGGCCCTTGCCGGACGGTGAGACCGGTCAGGGCGGCGCCACCTGACCCGGTGAGAATGGCCGGCAATCCAGGGGTCGCGGTCCAGCCGGCCCCTGGAGTATCGTCCGTTCGTTCAGTCGGGGATGCGACGAACGATCCGTTCACCCTAGCTAGTCGTCGGACGATCGGGCAGAATCCCGAAGCACGCGTTCCCGCTGGAGCGCGGTCACATCCTCGCTGATCCGACAGATCTGACGAGTGTTCCCGGCCCGGCGGCCACAAGCAGCCGTGCCCGGGGGCCGATGGAGGCGACGGTGCCCGACGAGCGACCTTCCGCGGAAGGTCCGGCCACTTTTCGCGAAGTGTTTGCCCAACGTGAGTTCCGGGCTGTCTTCACCGCCGGGTCGCTGTCCTGGGTCGGTGACTACGTCGCCAGGGCCGCCGTGACCCTCCTCGTCTACCAGCAGACCAGGTCCGTCGCGCTCTCCGCCGCCGCGTTCGCGGTGAGCTACCTGCCGTGGCTGCTCGGTGGTCCGCTGCTCGCCGCGCTGGCCGAGCGGCACCCGTACCGGCGGGTGATGGTGGCGTGTGACGTCATCCGGATGGTGCTGATGGTGCTCATCGCCCTCCCTGGTCTGCCGGTCCCGGTGGTGCTGGTGCTCCTCTTCACCACCACGCTGGCCAACCCGCCCAGCCAGGCGGCGAAGTCGGCGCTGATGCCGCAGATCCTCACCGGAGACCGCCTGGTGGTCGGACTGTCGCTGAACGGCAGTATCGGGCAGGCCGCACAGGTCGTCGGGTACCTGTTCGGCGCCGCCGTCGCCTCGATCGACCCGACCGTCGCGCTGCTGTTCAACGCCGCGACCTTCGGCGTCTCGGCGCTGCTGCTGCGCTTCGGCGTCCGGAATCACGCCGCCGCGATAGCCACCGCCCACCGGGGCCACCTGCTGCGGGAGACCGCCGAGGGCTTCGGGATCGTCTTCCGTACGCCGGTGTTGCGGGCCATCGCGGTGCTGGTGTTCAGCGCGATGCTCTTCTCGATCGTCCCGGAAGGGCTGGCCGCCGCCTGGGCCAACGACGATGCCAGGAGCGGCATGGCCGCCGGTACCGCGCAGGCCGTCATCATGGTCGCCAGTCCGGTGGGCTTCATCCTCGGCGGGCTGCTGGTGAGCCGGTTGTGCGGCCCGGCCCGCCGGTTGGCCATGATGCGCCCGCTCGCGGTGCTCGCCCCGCTGGCGCTGGTGCCCGCGCTCTTCGATCCGCCACCGCTGGTGGTGGCGCTGCTGGCCGCCCTGTGTGGATTCGCGGTCGCCGGCATGCTCCCGATGGCCAACGGGCTGTTCGTCCGGGCCCTGCCGGCCGGGTTCCGGGCTCGCGCGTTCGGCGTGATGGCCACCGGTGTGCAGGTCATCCAGGGGATCGCCGTGCTGGTTACCGGGTTGCTCGCCGAACGGTTCCCCATCCCGGTGGTGGTCGGCCTCTGGAGCGCCGCCGGAGTGCTGCTGATGACTGTCGCCACCCTGCGCTGGCCGAGCCGGCAGACGATGGAGGAGGCGGTGGCGGCAGCCACGGCCGCCAACGTCGCGCAGGCCCGCGCGGCGGGCGACGTCGCCGTCAGCGGGACGACGGGGCTCACCGACCCCCGGGCAGCCGGAGGCCACCGTCGGCACGCGGTCACGTGATCCACGGGGTGAGCCGACGCACGGCCTCCGGGTCGGGTCCACGGCCGACGCACCTGGCAGGATGGAATGGTGAACCCCGCAGGTGAATCCGACCGTCCCGACGCGTCGATGACGCTCTTCGAAGCAGTCGGCGGCGAACCCACCTTCCGCCGGCTGGTGGACGAGTTCTACGTCGGCGTCGCCAGCGATCCGCTGCTGCGACCGATGTACCCGGAGGAGGACCTGGGCCCGGCGGCCGACCGGTTGACCCTGTTCCTGATGCAGTACTGGGGTGGGCCGAACACGTACTCCGCGCAGCGCGGTCACCCACGGCTGCGGATGCGGCACGCCCCGTTCCGGATCGGGGTGGCCGAGCGGGACGCCTGGCTGCGGCACATGCGCCAGGCGGTGGACCGGCTCGACCTGGAACCGCAGCTCGCCGTCGCCCTCTGGGACTACCTGGAGCGGGCCGCGTACTTCATGGTCAACGCCATGGAGGACCCGGCCGAGCGCGCCTGACGGCGCGCGCACCGGGCACCCGGGCCGCGGCCCGTCTCAGAGCAGCGCGCCCTCGTCGTGCAGCCAGTCCACGAAGCTGGTGGCCACGGCCGCGCCGCAGTCGAGCATCTCGACCAGCAGCGCGTCGTGCGTACCGGCGCCGAGGGGGACCTGCAGCTCGGCGTAGATCGGTAGCTGGCCGCGCTCGGTCGGATCACCGATGTACGCCTTGCAGAAGCGGCGGGTGTGGTTCCACTCGTTGACCACCCGGTAGGCCCGGTCGGCCCAGTCGGGCGGGACCGTGGCGTGCGGGCGGGCCCGCATCACCAGGATCTCGTCCTCCGGACCCTCAAGGGTCACCAGCACGGCGTGGCGCTCCCACATGGCCAGCAGGTTGCCGTCACCGTCGGCCAGGTAACGCACGTCGAGCAGGTCGAGTGCGTCACAGACCCGGCGCAGGCTCACCGGCTCGATGCTGGCCGCCATTTCGGCCAGTACGGGTCGGTCGCTGCCCGGGCAGTCGTCCCCCGGCTGGCGAGGACTCGGCGGCCCGACCCGGACCGCGCTCTCCACTGTGATCCCGCTTCGGGTTTCCGGATCACCGCCGTCGGCGGGACCGGGGCGCCATGACCACCACGGCATCGCTCGTCGCACCTCACTCCCCAGCGGATCCAGCCGCCTACGGTGCGTTGGATCCGAGGATGGACGGTACCCGGACAGCCGGGTTGAAGCACCCCCCCAACGACCCCACCGGCCCAGAAGAATGAAGGGGGGTCATCCGTTCGGACGAGTAGTGAGCGGAGTCACGGCGAGATCGGTGGCCTTCTGCAACCAGGCCGCTCCGTACGGTCCCACCAGGCCCACCCAACGGCCGGCGACCCTTACCCGCACCGCGGCGCGCGCCGCAGGGACGGCCGGCTCGTCGACCGCGCCGAGGAAGCCCATCCGGACCAGTCCCTGCACCAGTCGCTGCGGCACCTCGACCGGCGGGCCCGGCGGATCGTCCGGCGTGACCACCACCGCCACGTGGTCGAGCAGCGCGTCGCGCAGGACCCGCTGACCCACCGCGCGGCCCGCCACCCCCTCGGCGCTCGCCGTACGCAGGGTGCCCGCCGCCGCGGCCGCGATCCGGCGCACCTCGACGCCGGGCAGCACCTCGACTGGCTCGCTGCGCGCCGGCGGCAGGGGCCAGCGCCACTGCGCGTCCCGGCGCTCCGGCAACGCGGTACCGCCGCGTCCCAGCTCGGCCAGCAGGTCGGCCGCGCCCACGGTGACGTCCCCGGCGGCGTCGCCGGCCACCGTGGAGGCGACCAGCACCTGCCACGGCAGCCGGGCCCACAGGACGACCCGCCCGGAAGCGCCGGCCGGCCGCAGCCGCACCGGCGCCGCCGGGTCCAGCCGGACCAGCCGGGCCAGGAAGGCGCCCGCGTCGGCCACGCCGGCCAGGCCGTGGCTGGACGCCGACGACGCCACCCGTTCCGGCCGCGTCACGATCCGCCGCCCTGCGGGGCGTACGTCAGCAGGAAGTCCCGCTCCTCGACGGTGATCCGCCGGGGCACCTGACGCGTCAGGTCGAACGGCACCAGCACCGAGCGGGCGCGACTGGCCAGCACCTCACCGTCGTACAGCTCGTAGGCGACGGTGAACCGGGACGCCTTGATCTCCTCCACCCACAGCTCGATGCGGACCGTGGGCGCGGACTCCGCGGTGGCCCGTCCGAGCGCGTAGTCGACCGGGCGCAGGTAGTCGACCTCGTGCCGGCGGATCACCACCCCGTCGGCGAACGAGCCCACTCCCCAGGCCCGGCCGCCGGCGAACATCAACGCCACCCGCGCCTCCTCGTACAGCGTGAGGAAGCGCGAGTTGTTGACGTGTCCGTACGCGTCCAGGTCGGACCAGCGCAGCGTGCAGTGGTAGACGAACCGCTCAGTCACGGGTCAGCTTGCGGTAGGTCACCCGGTGCGGTCGGGCGGCCTCCGCGCCGAGGCGGTCGATCTTGTTCTTCTCGTACGCCTCGAAGTTGCCCTCGAACCAGAACCACCTGGACGGGTCCTGGTCGTCGCCCTCCCAGGCCAGGATGTGCGTGGCGACCCGGTCCAGGAACATCCGGTCGTGAGAGATGACCACGGCGCAGCCGGGGAACTCCAGCAGGGCGTTCTCCAGGCTGGACAGCGTCTCCACGTCCAGGTCGTTCGTCGGCTCGTCGAGCAGGATGACGTTGCCGCCGATCTTGAGGGTCAGCGCCAGGTTGAGCCGGTTGCGCTCACCGCCGGAGAGCACCTTCGTCGGCTTCTGCTGATCCGGCCCCTTGAAGCCGAACGCCGCGATGTACGCCCGCGACGGCATCTCGACCTTGCCCACCATCAGGTAGTCCAGCCCGTCCGAGACGACCTCCCAGACGGTCTTGTCGCCGTTGAGGCCCTCGCGGTTCTGGTCGACGTACGACAGCGAGACCGTCTCGCCGACGCGCACCGAGCCGGCGGTCGGCTCCTCCAGCCCGACGATGGTCTTGAACAGCGTGGTCTTGCCGACGCCGTTGGGGCCGATGATGCCGACGATGCCGTTGCGCGGCAGCGAGAACGACAGGTTGTCGATCAGCAGCCGGTCACCGAAGCCCTTGCTGAGGTTCTGCGCCTCGATCACGGTGCTGCCCAGGCGCGGACCCGGCGGGATCTGGATCTCTTCGAAGTCCAGCTTGCGGGTCTTCTCCGCCTCGGTGGCCATCTCGTCGTACCGGTCCAGGCGGGCCTTGGACTTGGTCTGCCGGGCCTTGGCGTTGGAGCGGACCCACTCCAACTCCTCGGTGAGGCGCTTCTTCATCTTGGCGTCGCGGCGGCCCTCGACGGCCAGTCGGGCGGCCTTCTTCTCCAGGTAGGTGGAGTAGTTGCCCTCGTACGGGTACGTCCGGCCACGGTCCAGCTCGAGGATCCAGTTGGCCACGTTGTCCAGGAAGTACCGGTCGTGCGTGATCGCCATGACGGTGCCGGCGTACTTCGCCAGGTGCTGCTCCAGCCAGGAGACGCTCTCCGCGTCCAGGTGGTTGGTGGGCTCGTCCAGCAGCAGCAGGTCGGGCGCCTCCAGCAGCAGTTTGCAGAGCGCGACCCGGCGGCGCTCACCACCGGAGAGCTGGGTCACGTCGGCGTCCGGCGGCGGGCAGCGCAGCGCGTCCATGGCCAGTTCGAGCTTGGAGTCGACGTCCCAGGCGTCGAGGTGATCAAGCTCTTCCTGGAGCTTGCCCATCTCCTCCATCAGCTCGTCGGAGTAGTCGGTCGCCATCTGCTCGGCGATCTTGTTGAACCGCTCCAGCTTGGCCTTGGTCTCGGCGACCGCCTCCTCGACGTTGCCGAGCACGGTCTTGGCCTCGTTGAGCGGGGGCTCCTGGGCGAGCATGCCGACGGTGTAGCCGGGCATGAGCCGGGCCTCGCCGTTGCTCGGCTTGTCCAGCCCTGCCATGATCTTGAGGAGGCTGGACTTACCGGCGCCGTTGGGGCCGAGCACACCGATCTTGGCCCCCGGCAGGAAGCTCAACGTGACGTTGTCGAGCACGACCTTGTCGCCGTGCGCCTTGCGCGCCTTTTCCAGGACGTAGATGTACTGGGCCACGGTGCGGGCTACCTCCGTCGGTTTGCTGTCGCCTGAGTGGGCGGCGCGGCGCGAGCTGAGACCTCCGCCCGCCGCCGCCGGCCGGGAGCCGGCCGCGCGCACGCCATCGTCAATCCTGACAGGTACGACGCGCTTCGCCCACATCACCCCGCCCCAGGAGTACGCCGGCGAGCGCGTCGACCTCTGACCGTCGGGCTGTCGACAAGATCACCTTCAGGATTCACCGCACACTGGGCGGGTAGGAGACTCCGGCACGGGGGCCCAGACACCGCAGCTACGCTCAGTACGCTCATCGCGGTGGACCCGTCAGTACCCGGAGGTGGCCGATCGTGACCGTCCGTAGCTCCTTTGTCGTAGTGGCGAATCGTCTGCCGGTCGACGAGGTGAGCACACCCGAGGGACGGCAGTGGCGACGCAGCCCCGGTGGGCTCGTCACCGCGCTGCATCCCGTACTCGCCGAGCACCAGGGCACCTGGGTGGGCTGGGCCGGCGGCACCGGTGCCGCTCCCGAGCCGTTCGACCTGGAGGGCATCCGGCTGCACCCGGTCCCGTTGAGCGCAGAGGAGTTGGAGCGCTACTACGAGGGCCAGTCCAACGCGACGATCTGGCCGCTCTATCACGACGCGGTGGAGACACCGGCGTACAAGCGTCGCTGGCGTGAGGCGTACCGGCTGGTCAACGCCCGGTTCGCGGAGGCCGCAGCCGACGTCGCGGCCGAGGGCGCGACGGTCTGGGTGCAGGACTACCAGCTCCAACTGGTGCCGGCCATGCTCCGCGAGCTGCGCCCCGACCTGCGGATCGGCTTCTTCCTGCACATCCCGTTCCCGCCGATCGAGCTGTTCATGCAGATGCCGTTCCGTACCGAGCTGCTGCGCGGTCTGCTCGGCGCGGACCTGGTGGGCTTCCAGCAGCGGTTGGCCGCGCAGAACTTCGTCCGGCTGGCCCGGCACCTGCTCGGGCTCCGGTACGAGGGTCAGATGATCCAGGTCGACGGTCGGCAGGTGAAGGCGGGCGCCTTCCCCATCTCCATCGACACGCAGGAGATGGAGCGGATGGCGGCCGACCCGGCGATCCAGGCGCGGGCCAAGCAGATCCGCGCCGAACTGGGCGACCCGAAGACGATAATCCTGGGCGTGGACCGGCTCGACTACACCAAGGGCATCGAGTTGCGCCTGAAGGCGTTCCGCGAGTTGCTTGCTGACGGAAAGTTGACAGTTCCGGACGCCGTTATGGTGCAGGTGGCCACGCCGAGTCGCGAGCGCGTCGAGCACTACCAGGCACTTCGGGTCAAGGTGGAGCGCGAAGTTGGTCGGATTAATGGCGAATTCGGCCGAGTCGGCGTGCCGGCCGTGCATTACCTCCATCAGTCGTACAGTCGCAGTGAACTGGCCGCGATGTACGTTGCTGCGGACGTGATGATGGTGACCCCGCTGCGAGACGGCATGAATCTCGTGGCCAAGGAGTACGTCGCATCCCGTGCCGACCAGGGCGGTGCGCTCGTGCTCAGCGAGTTCGCTGGCGCCGCAACGGAGCTGCGCCAGGCATTCCTATGTAACCCGCACGACCCGGACGCGGTGAAGGACGCCCTGCTCCGGGCCGTGCACGTGGAGAAAACCGAGGCACGCCGCCGGATGCGGACAATGCAACGTCACCTGCGTACCCACGACGTGGGGCACTGGGCCAAGTCTTTCCTCTCCGAACTGGGAGTTTCCGAGGCGGAGGCCGCGTGAACACGGCCGTCAACGACGGAACGGCGATCGCCACCGGGGTGATGGACCCCGAACTGCGATCCGCCATCGGCCGGATCGCCCGGGTTCCGCAGCTCCTGATCGCCTGTGACTACGACGGCACACTCGCGCCGATCGTCGAGGATCCCAGCACCGCCGTACCGCTGCCCGAGTCGGTGGCCGCGATCCGCGCGCTCGCGGCGCTGCCGCAGACGAGCGTGGCCGTGGTCTCCGGTCGCGCCCTGCGCGACCTGGCCGCGCTCTCCCGGCTGCCCAGCGAGGTACACCTCGTCGGCAGTCACGGCTCCGAATTCGACATCGGCTTCGTCGAGCGCCTCTCCCCCGAGCTGGTCGCGGTCCGCACCCAGGTGCGCAACGCGCTGCGCGAGATCGCCGCCGAACACCCGGGCATCCGGCTCGAACGCAAGCCGGCCAGCGTCGCGGTGCACACCCGGGGCGTCGACCCGCAGGTCGCCGCCGCCGCCATCGAGGCCGTCCGCAACGGCCCGGCCGCCTTCGACGGCGTCACCGTGACGCAGGGCAAGGAGGTCATCGAGCTGTCCGTGGTGGCCACCCACAAGGGCACGGCCGTCGACCAGCTACGGACCCAGCTCTCGGCGAGCGCGGTGCTCTTCATCGGCGACGACGTCACCGATGAGAACGCCTTCGGCAACCTGCATGGGCCGGACCTCGGTATCAAGATCGGCCCAGGCGACACCAAGGCCAACTTCCGGGTGGCCGAGCCCATCGAGGCCGCCCGCGCGCTCGGGCTGCTGCTGGAGACCCGCCGGCACTGGCTGTTCGGCGAGCGGGCGGTGCCCATCGAGCGGCACTCGATGCTGGCCAACGGTCGTACCGTCGCCCTGCTCACCCCCGAGGCGAAGGTGAGCTGGCTCTGCCACCCCAAGCCGGACTCGGCGGCGATCTTCGCCGACCTGGTCGGCGGCAGCCCGGCCGGTCACTTCAGCATCGCCCCGGAGCGCGGCGGCATCCCGCTGGGCCAGCGCTACCGCTCCGGCACGATGACCGTCGAGACCCGGTGGTCCGGGCTCACCGTCACCGACTGGCTGGACAAGCCGGCCCGCGAGACGACGCCCGACGGTCCCGCCGTGGTCACCGGCGACTCGACCCTCGTCCGGGTCCTCAGCGGCAACGGGCGGGTCCGGGTGGAGTTCGCGCCGCGCCCCGAGTTCGGCCAGGTGGCCGTGCAGTTGCAGCCCGTCGGCGACGGCCTGCTGGTGCTCGGCTCGAACGAACCGGTCGCCCTCTACTCCCCCGGGGTCGAGTGGCAGGTCAACAACGACGGTGGGTACGAGACCGCCAAGGCGGTCGTCGACCTCTCCGCCGCTGGTGGGCAGGTCGTGCTGGAGCTGCGCTTCGGCACGCACAGCCTGGAGCACCACCGGGTGCCGATCCACGAGCGGCAGGCCGCTGCCGAGCAGCCGTGGAAGGACTGGGTGGCCTCGCTGCGGCTGCCGTCCACCTCCCGTGACCTGGTCGCGCGCAGCGCCCTCACCCTGCGCGGGCTCTGCCACGAGACGACCGGCTCGATCCTCGCCGCGGCCACCACCTCCCTGCCGGAGGAGCTGGGCGGCGTCCGCAACTGGGACTACCGCTACTGCTGGCTGCGCGACGCCGCGCTGACCGCCCGCGCGCTCGTCGACCTCGGCTCCATCGACGAGGCCGAGGCGTTCCTGCGCTGGGTGGACGGCTGCATCGAGCGCACCGGCGGCCACCCGGAGCGGCTGCACCCGCTCTACACCATCGACGGGTACGAGCTGGGCGCCGAGGCGGTCATCGACACGCTGCCCGGGTACGCCGGCTCCCGGCCGGTCCGGGTCGGCAACCTCGCCAACCACCAGCTCCAGCTCGACGTGTTCGGCCCCATCGCCGACCTGATCGCGGCCGTCGCCGACGCGCGCGGCTCGGTCCGCGACGACGAGTGGCGGGTCCTGGAGAACATGGTCGAGGCGGTCCGCCGCCGCTGGCACGAGCCCGACCACGGCATCTGGGAGGCGCGGCTGCCACCCCGGCACCACGTCTTCTCGAAGGTGATGTGCTGGATGACCGTCGACCGGGCGCTGCACGTGATGCGTCAGCACGGCGGCGAAGACCGGCCCGAGTGGACGGACCTGCGCGACCGGATCGGCGCGAACGTGCTGGAGCACGGCTGGCACGACGACGTCGAGGCGTACAGCGTCGCGTACGGGGACGAGGACATGGACGCCTCGTCGCTCTGGATCGGCCTCTCCGGCCTGCTCCCGGGTGACGACCCGCGCTTCCTGTCCACGGTCCTGAAGATCGAGGCGGACCTGCGCAGCGGCCCGGTCGTCTACCGGTACCACTGGGACGACGGCCTGCCCGGCCGCGAGGGCGGCTTCCACATCTGCACGGCGTGGCTGATCGAGGCGTACCTGCGCACCGGCCGCCGCACCGACGCGGAGGAGCTGTTCGCGCAGATGGTGCTGACCGCCGGCCCGACCGGCCTGCTCCCCGAGCAGTACGACCCGCTCGCCGAGCGCGGCCTGGGCAACCACCCGCAGGCGTACAGCCACCTCGGGCTGATCCGCTGTGCCCTGCTGCTGGACAACATGCTCAAGCAGTAACGACAGCACGTACGACGGGGCCGGGAGCGCTGACGCTCCCGGCCCCGTCGTCACGTGGCACCACCTCGCCGATCATGGCGCCGTGGTGGGCAACAAAACGCCGGTAAGGCACCAACCCGGGCACCACAACTCCATGATCGCCGCATCCGGACTACCCTGCTCGCCGATCTTGCACTTCCTGTCCCGACACAAGGGACATATCACGCATGTTGCCCGCCGAAACCGCAAGATCGGTGGGCACCCGTTGCTCAGGCGTCGAGGGCACCCACCACGTCGCCCACGACGACCACGGCGGGTGGGCGCACCTCGGCTGTGTGCACGTCGGCGGCGACCGCTTCGAGCGTGGACCGCAGCACCCGCTGAGTGCCCGTGGTGGCTTCCTGGACCACGGCGGCCGGTGTCTGCGGCGACCGGCCATGCGCGATCAACGTCTCGGCGATAGCGGCGAGGTTCTTCAGCCCCATCAGGATCACCAGGGTGCCGCGCAGGCCGGCCAGGGCGTCCCAGCGCACCAGCGACGCCGGCGAGTCGGGCGCCACGTGCCCGGAGACCACGGTGAACTCGTGCGCCACCCCCCGGTGGGTGACCGGGATGCCGGCCGCAGCCGGCGCGGCGATCGAGCTGGTCACCCCGGGGACGACGGTCACCGGCACACCGGCCGCCGCGCAGGCCAGCAACTCCTCGCCGCCCCGGCCGAAGACGTACGGGTCGCCGCCCTTGAGCCGCACCACGGCAGCACCGGCCAGCGCCCGGTCGACCAGGATCTGGTTGATCTCCTCCTGGGCGCGCGACGGGCCATAGGGGATCTTCGAGGCGTCGACCAGCTCGACGTCGGGGCGCAGCTCGTCCAGGAGCAGGCCGGGTACCAGCCGGTCGGCGACCACCACATCCGCCTCGGTGAGCAGCCGCCAGCCCTTCACGGTGATCAGCTCCGGGTCACCCGGCCCGGACCCGACGAGAGCCACCCGTCCGCCGGTCGAGTTAGGAAGGGCCCCTTCCTCTACCCCAGGCGTTAAGAGGGGGCCCTTCCTTGCAGCGAGCAGGTCGCGGATGGCGTCGCGGACGCTCATCGCCCGTCGGGGGTCACCACCGCCGAGCACCGCCACGGTGACCGGTCCCTGCCGGGTCACCGCCGGAGTCCAGGCGGTGGCGGCCGCCCGGTCGTCGGCGCGTACGCAGAAGATCCGCCGCTCGTCCGCGACGGCACTGACCGCGGCAGCCGCGGTCGGATCGTCGATCGCCACCTGGACCAGCCAGGCCCCGTCCAGGTCCTCGGGCACGAAGCGGCGCGGCACCCAGCGCAGCCGACCCGCGTCGACCCGGGCCTGCAACGCCGGGGTCAGCTCCGGTGCCACCAGCAGGACATCCGCGCCGGCGTCCAGCAGCGCCGGCACGCGCCGGGTGGCGACCGCGCCGCCACCCACCACGACCACCCGCCGTCCGTCGAGCCGCAGACCAAGGGGGTACGGGTTCGCGCTCATCCGGCACCACCGGACCGCTCGCTGGACGTGGTCACTTCTCGGCCACGCCGGCCGAGTCGAACGTGGCGACCTCGTGCAGCACCCGGACCGCGCCGGTGACCACCGGCAGCGCCAGCAGCGCGCCGGTGCCCTCGCCGAGGCGCAGCCCCAGATCGATGAGCGGGTCGAGGCCGAGGTGTCGCAACGCCACCGTCGCGCCGGGCTCCGCCGAGCGGTGTCCGGCGACCATGGCGGCGACCGCGTCCGGAGCGAACGCGGCGGCGGCGAGCGCGGCGGACACCGCGATCACCCCGTCCAGCAGGACCGGCGTACGACGGGCGGCGGCACCGAGGATCAGCCCGGCCAGGGCGGCGTGCTCCAAACCGCCGACGGCGGCGAGGACACCCAGCGGGTCGGCCGGGTCGGGGGTGTGCCGGGCCAGCGCGGCCCGCACCACGGCCACCTTGTGGGCGTACGTCGCATCGTCCACTCCGGTGCCCCGACCCGTGGAGTCGAGCGGGTCGACGCCGGTGAACGCGGCGATCAGCGCGGCGGCCGGGGTGGTGTTGCCGATGCCCATGTCCCCGGTGAGCAGAATGCCGGCGCCGGCGTCGATCAGCTCGTCGGCGACCCGGACGCCGGTCAGGACCGCCGCCAGCGCCTCGTCCCGGGTGAGCGCTGCGGTCACCGACAGGTCGCGGGTACCGCGGCGTACGGACGCGTCGATCAGCCGCGGCGCGGCCAGGTCCGACACGGGCGCGGAGCCCGTGGGCGCGGCCAGGTCCGACACGGGCGCGGCCGAGCCCGTGGGCGCGGCCAGGTCCGACGCGGGCGCGGCCGACCCGGTGGGCGCGGGCAGCGGGTGGGCCACCCCGACGTCGATCACGGTGACCGACGCGCCGGCCTGCCGGGCGAACGCGTTGACGACCGCGCCACCGGCCAGGAAGTTGCCGATCATCTGCGCGGTGACCTCCTGCGGCCACGGGGTGACTCCCTGGGCGTGCACCCCGTGGTCGCCCGCGAAGATCGCCACGGCGGCGGGCTCGGGCACCGGCGGCGGGCAGGTCCCGGCCAGTCCGGCGAGGTGTACCGACAGGTTCTCCAGCAGGCCCAGCGAGCCCGCCGGCTTGGTCAGCCGGCCGTGCAGCTCGCGGGCGGCGGCCATCGCCGCCTCGTCCGGGGGCCGGATCGCCGACGTCGTGGTCTCCAGCATCATGCCTCCATGATCTCGCGCAGCACCGCGATGAACGCGTCGGTGGTGTCTCGGTCGCGTACCGCCACGCGCAGCCAGTCCGGGCCGAGCCCGGGGAAGGTGTCGCCCCGGCGGACCGCCCAGCCCCGGTCGCGCAGGGCGGCCCGTACCCGGGTCGCGTCGGGCAGGCGCAGCAGGACGAACGCGCTGGCGGGGCGGCCGGCGACGCGTACGCCCGGCAGGTCGGACAGGCAGGCGACCAGGTGGTCGCGGTCGGCGGCGAGTTCGGCGGCGATCGCGCGTTCGGCCTGGACCGCGACGGGCGTGGCGCAGGCCTCGGCGGCGGCCAGCGCGGGCGTGGAGACGGCCCAGAGCGGCTGGACGGCGGCCAGCCGGGACAGCAGGGCCGCGTCGCCGAGCAGGTAGCCGATCCGCAGGCCGGCCAGGCCCCAGGTCTTGGTGAGGCTACGCAGGACGAGCAACCCGGGCAGGTCGCGCCGCTCGGCGAGCGACTCGGGTTCGCCGGTGTCCGCGCCGCCCGTGGTGTCGGCGAACGCCTCGTCGACGACCAGCACCCGGCCGGGACGGGCGAGCGCGGCGATGGTCCGGGCGGGGTGCAGCACCGAGGTGGGGTTCGTCGGGTTGCCGATCATGACCAGGTCCGCGTCGGCGGGCACGAGGGATTCGTCGAGGCGGAAGCCGTCGGCCGGGTCCAGCAGGACCCGCTCGACCGTGTGCCCGGCGGCCCGCAGCGCCGCCTCCGGCTCGGTGAACTGCGGGTGCACCACCACGGGCCGGCGCACGCCGCGCAGCGCCTGGGCGATGAGCACGAAGCCCTCGGCGGCCCCGGCGGTGAGCAGTACCTCGTCCGGGTGACGCCGGTGCCGGGCGGCGACGGCGGCGCGGGCCGGGGCCGGGTCCGGATAGCGGGCCAGGTCGGTGAGGGTGGCGGCGATCGGATCGGCCAGCCAGGCCGGCAGCGGCGCCCGGCGGACGTTGACGGCGAGGTCGACCAGACCGGCGCTGGCCTCGGCGTCGCCGTGGTGCGCCAGGTCGGGCTCGGCGTCGACGAACGGCGACACCCCGCACGGCTGATCACGCATGTCCGCGATCCTGCCGGGAAGGTGGCCGGCGGGACAGTCGATGTCGACGTAAGCCATGTCACCACCTCGCGGGTTTATGAGTTCTTCTCATGTACGAATCGGAAATGTCATAACTTTGCGACGTGAGCAACCGACCCCTTGCTGCCGCTGGTCGTCTCGTTCCTCTCCTGCGCGCCGGGCTCATCGCCGGCATCGTGATCGCCGCCGCCGCCTACCCGCTGGTCGCCCTCACCGGGCTCGGCGCGAAGGCCACCGCGCACGCCACGGAGCAGAAGACCCGGCTGCTGACCAAAGCCCTGCCCGCCGAAACCTCCTACCTGTACGCCCCGGACGGCAAGACCGTGCTGACCATGTTCTACGAGGAGTACCGGCAGTACACGAAGCTGTCGGACATGTCGCCGAACATCCAGCAGGCGATCGTCGCCGCCGAGGACTCCCGCTTCTACCAGCACCACGGCGTCGACCCGAAGGGCGTGGCCCGCGCCTTCGTGGCCAACGCCCACTCCAGCGGGGTGTCCCAGGGCGCGTCGACGCTGACCATGCAGTACGTCCGGATGGCCCTGCGGGACAGCGCCACCACCCCCAAAGAGGTCCAGGAGGCCACCCAGCAGACCAGCCTGCGCAAGGTCAAGGAGATGCGCATGGCGCTGGACCTGGAGAAGGAGATGAGCAAGGAAGACATCATGGAGCGCTACCTGAACTCGGCGTACTTCGGTCACCGGGCGTACGGCATCTACGCGGCCAGCGAGATCTTCTTCTCCAAGACCCCGAAGGACCTCACCCCGGTCGAGGCGGCCACCCTCGCCGGGCTCGTCAAGTCCCCCTCCGAGTACGACCCGGCCGACTCCGACCAGAAGGAGGCCACCGGGCGGCGCAACTACGTCCTGGACCGGATGAGCCAGCTCGGCTACCTGTCCCCCGACTCGGCCGCCGCCGCGAAGTCCGAGCCGATCCGGCTGAAGCTCACCACCCCACCGAGCGACTGCGCCTCGATCATCGAGAAGTACCAGAGCTGGGGCTTCGCCTGCGACTACGTGAAGAACTGGTGGAGCGCGCAACCGGCGTTCGGCAGCAACCGCCTCGAACGGATGGACAAGCTGCGCCGGGGCGGCTACCGGATCGTGCTCAGCCTCGACCAGAAGGTCCAGGAGGCGGCTGAGAAGAACGTCGGCGCGAAGGAGGGCACCGGCAGCCCGTTCGCCAACGGCATCGTGGTCTCCGAACCGGGCACCGGGCGGGTCAAGGCGATGGCGGTCAACCGGAACTACTCCCTGGACCTGGCCGACAATCCACCCAGCTCCAATCCCGAGGCCGGGCCGAAGGTGAAGGCCAACTACCCCAACACGGTGGCGCCGCTGCTCGGCGGCGGAGACCTGCCCGGCTACCAGGCCGGATCGACGTTCAAGATGTTCCCGATGCTGGCCGCGCTGGACTCCGGGATGACGTTGTCCACCTCGTTCAACGCCCCGTACCGCTACAAGTCGTCCGTCTACGACGGCTGGGCGCCGTCGAACGCCAGCGGCGCGATGACCGGCCAGCAGACCATGTGGTCGGGCTTCGGCAAATCCGTCAACACGTACTTCGTGTGGCTGGAGGAGAAGGTGGGCGCGGAGAAGGCGGTCCGACTCGCCGAACAGCTCGGCCTGCGCTGGCGTACCGACGTCGACCGGGAGCAGGCGTCACCGGGCAAGGCCAACAAGTGGGGCGCGTTCACCCTCGGCGTCTCCGACGCCACCCCGCTGGAGATGGCGAACGCCTACGCGGCCATCGCGGCCGACGGCCGCTACTGCGAGGCGATACCCGTGCAGGCGATCATGAACCGGGACGGCACACCGGCCACGTACACCACGCCGGGCGGCATCCAGCGCGAGGTGGCGAAGCCTCGCTGCCGCCAGGTGGTCAGCGCCGACGCCGCCCGCGCGGCCACCGACGCCGCCCGCTGCCCGACCGGGGACACCCCGGCACGCGGGGGCTGCGGCGGCTGGTCGACGGCCGACAGCGTCCGGGGTACGGTCGGCCGCCCGGTCGCCGGCAAGACGGGTACCACCGACAGCACCCGGTCCGCCTGGTTCGTCGGGTTCACACCGGAACTGGCTGCGGCGAGCTTCATCTCCGACCCGGACAATCCGTTCAACGCGGTCGGTGACGGGCAGTCCCAGATCCCGATCGCGGCGGTGGCACAGACCCTGCGCGACGGCCTCAAGGGCACACCTACCCGCCAGTTCACGCCGCCCTCAGACGCCATCGTCGGGTGACGGCGGGGGTCGGCGAAAGGTCCGCCGGGCGGCGGGGCTCAGCGAAGGTCCGCCGCCACGAACGACCAGACTTCGAGGTCGACCCGGCCACCGCCGACGAAGCCGGCGTTGCGCAACAGGCCCTCGTAGCTGAAGCCGGCCTTCTCGGCGACCCGGCGGGACGCCAGGTTGCCGGGCGCGACCCGCAGCTCGACCCGCTGGAAACCGTGCTCCAGGATCAAGGCGATGGCCACCGCGTCCACCGCCTCGGCGGCCAGGCCGAAGCCCCGGGCGTGCGGGGCCATCGCGTAGGAGACCTCGGTGAGGCGGGCACCCCAGTCCGTACGCCGGGTCCAGAGGGAGCCGACCACCTGGTCGTCCTCCCGGCGGATCACTCCGTAGTGGTCGCCCTCGCCGCTGTCGCGTCGCTGCCGGGCCAGGTCGGTGCACCAGGCGTGCCCGTCGATCGGACCGGAGTCGCCGGGCAGCGGCAGCCAACGCCGGGTCAGCTTGTCGGCGAAGATCTCGCCGGCCGCCGCCGCGTCGGCCGCGGTGAGCCGGCGCACCTCCGTACGCGGGGTGGAGACGGTCAACACCGGAAACCGGCGGACCGCCACCTGACCGATCACGCCGGCACCACCGGCTGTGACACCGCCTCGGCTGCTGGCTCGCCCACCGCCGCGGCCACCACCCGGGCGGCGGTCGCCGGATGACCGGCCCAGTGCAGGGTGAGCTGCGAGGCGTGCACGTTGCGCCAGACGAACCCCTCCGGCGTGCCACCTTCCCACCGCCACGCCGGCCGCTGACCGGCGCGCGGGGTGAGCACCGCCCGGTGCTCCTTGTGCCCGACAACCACCGTGCCGCTCGCGGCGACCACGCTGTCGGTCTCGGCGGTCGCCTCCCGGTAGCCCACCACCAGGCCGTCGCGGCTCGCGCCCACCGCGTCCAGCACACCGCACATCGGCAGCCCGTCCAGCTCCCGGGCCAGCCAGAGCAGACCGGCGCCCTCGGCGACCACCGGCCGGCCGGTACGCGCCAACTCGGCCACCGCGATGCAGAGCCGACGGTTGGCCGACAGTTGCTCGGCGTACGCCTCGGGCAGCGCTCCCCCGACGACCAGCGCCCGCGTGCCGACGGGCAACGCCTCGTCGCGCAGCGGGTCGACCGTGACCACCTCGGCGCCGGCCGCCGTCAGCAGCTCCGCGGTCTCCGGGTGGCTGAAGCTGCCACCCGGACCACCGGCCACCGCGACCAGCGGACGCTGCGCGGGCACGACCAGCTCACCGAGCGCGTCCCCCGGCGACCAGGCCACCGCCGGCAGGGGCGGAGCGGAACGGGCCAGCCCGAGCAGACGTTCCAGGTCGACAGTGGCGGCGACGGCCTCACCCAGGCGACGCACCGCGCGGACGGCGTCGGCCGAGGAGTCGACGACCGGCGCGACCCCGTGCCGGCGGGACGGCAGCACGGCCGGCAGATCCTGGCGGCGCAGCGCGCCGTAGACGGGCACACCCACGTCGTCCAACGCCTCGCGCAGCATGCTCTCGTGCCGCGACGACGCCACCCGGTTGAGGATCACCCCGCCCAACCACAACTGCTCGTCGTACGAGCGGAACCCGTGCACCAGCGCGGCCACCGACTGACCCATCGCGGCCACGTCGACCACCAGCACCACCGGGCTGCGCAGCGCCGCCGCGGCGGCGGCCGTGGACTCCTGCTCGGGCCGGCCGCCCACCGAGTCGTACAGGCCCATGCTGCCCTGCACGACCGCGAGACCGGCACCGGCGGCGCCGTGCGCGACCAGCGGGGCGAGCCG
Organism: Micromonospora sp. NPDC049801; assembly: GCF_040656575.1. Taxonomy (NCBI): domain Bacteria; kingdom Bacillati; phylum Actinomycetota; class Actinomycetes; order Micromonosporales; family Micromonosporaceae; genus Micromonospora; species Micromonospora sp. NPDC049801. Next base: position 57,995 of record NZ_JBFAMS010000022.1, read on the forward strand.
GTCGACGCCGACCAGCCGGGGATCGATCACCCGGCCCGGTCGGCCGGCGGCGAGACCGAGGTACGCGGCGTCGACGTGGTCCGGGCCGAGCTTGAACCCGGCGACGTCGACACCCCGCTCGGCCAGGGCGGCGAGCAGCCCGATCGCCAACGCGTTCTTTCCGTGCCCGGAGGACGGCGCGCTGAGCACCAGGCGCGGCACGACGGTCATCATCGACTCCTCGCGGGCGGCGGCGGGTACGCGACGGACAACCGAGGGGGTCGATCCGTCGGCGTGACGATACTCGCCCGCACCGACGGGCGAGCACCGCCAACCGGGGGTCGGCGGACCGTCCCGGCCCGGTCGCGGTGAGTGGCCCCGGTCATACGGGTAGCCTCGGTGCCGTGTACCGGTTCCTGCTGAGCCCACGCTGGTTGGGCGCCCTCGCGCTGACGCTGGTCGCCGCCGCCGTCATGGTGTGGCTCGGCAACTGGCAGCTGGACCGCTACCGGGGTCGTACCGAGATCAACGAGCGGATCGACGCGGGCGAGCGGATGGCCCCGGCGCCCCTGGCCGACGCGTTCCGCCCGCCGGCCGGCGGGCCCGGCACCGCCGGTCCGGCTCCCGCGAAGGACCGGGTCTGGACCCGCGTCACCGCCACCGGCCGGTACGACACGTCGAACACCGTCCTGGTCCGGGGCCGGACGGTCGACAGCCGGGTCGGCTTCGAGGTGCTCACCCCACTCGTGCTCGCCGACGGCACCGCGCTGCTGGTGGACCGGGGCTGGATCCCGCCGGCTCCGGGCGGCGCGACCGCCCAGCCGTCGGTGCCCACCCCGCCGGGCGGCGACGTCACGGTCAGCGGCCGGGTGCACGAGACCGAGAGCGGCGCCGGCGTGGTGGACCGCCGCGACGGACGGCTGGAGACCCGGCGGATCGCCGTGCCGCGGCTGGCCCGCGAGCTGCCCTACCCGGTCTACGGCGGCTACCTGCTGCTGGACGAGCAGACCCCGGCCGCCGACCCGCTCTTCAAGGCCGTCCCGGTCGGGCACACCAACAACTGGCAGAACTTCGGCTACGTCGTGCAGTGGTGGCTCTTCGCCGCGATGGCGATCTTCGGCTACGGCTGGGTGGCCCGCCGCGAGGCACGCCGGGCCGCCGGCCTCGGTGGCGCGCCGGCACCGCTGGACCGGGCGGCCGAGCCGACGCCCAGCGCCTCCGCCTGACCCCGCCCTGACAGCCTGAACCGGCGTCAGCCGGTGGGCTGGCCCCGACCGCCGTCAGCCGGTGACCCGGCCCGCGTGGATGGCGCGGACGGCGTCGATGGTGTCGGCCTCGGCGGCGGACTTGTCGTCCCGGTAGCGCACCACGCGGGCGAACCGCAGCGCCATTCCACCGGGATAGCGGGTGCTCGTCTGCACCCCGTCGAACGCGATCTCCACGACCTGCTCGGGACGCACCCGGACCACCCAGTCGCCGCGCTCGACGGCGAGGCCGAGGAACCGCTCGGTCTGCCACCGCAGCAGCTCGTCGGTGAGCCCCTTGAACGTCTTGCCGAGCATCACGAAGTCGCCGGTGCGCGGGTCACGGGCGCCGAGGTGCAGGTTGGAGAGCCAGCCCTTGCGCCGGCCGCTGCCCCACTCCACGGCGAGCACCACCAGGTCGAGGGTGTGTCGGGGTTTGACCTTGACCCAGGCCGCCCCACGACGGCCGGCGTCGTAGGGGGCGTCCGGCGCCTTGACCACCACGCCCTCCTGGCCCGCGTCGAGGGCGGCGGCGAACGCCGCCCCGGCCTGCTCCGGACCGTCGACCTCCATCCGACCGACCAGCAGTGACGCGTCCACCGCGCCGGCGAGCGCGGCCCACCGCTGGTGGCCGGGCAGGTCGATCAGATCCTCACCGTCGAGGTGCAGCAGGTCGAAGAAGTACGGGGTGAGCACCGTCGTGCCGGTGCTGGCGGCGGCCGCGAGCACCGCCGGGGCGACCGGCGTACGGCCGGTGGTGCTCGGGGTGGTGCGCCGGGCGGCCCGGCTGGAGGTCTGCTGGAACGGCAGCGGGCGGCCCGTCTCGTCCAGGCCGATCGCCTCGCCGTCGAGCACCAGCTCGCGGCCGGGCAGGGCGCGCACCGCCGCGACGACCTCGGGCACCCGGCTGGTGATCTCGTCGAGGCTGCGGGTGAACACGGCGATGTCGGCGCCGGAGCGGTGCACCTGGATGCGGATGCCGTCGAGTTTCACGTCGACCACGGCCGGCGTGCCGGTCGCGGCCAGCGCCTCGTCAACCGAGGGGGCGCTCTGGGCGAGCATCGGCGCGAGCGGCCGGCCGACCCGCAGGCCGAAACCAGCCAACTCGGCGGCCCCTCCGCGCAGCGCGGCCACCGCCACGGCCCGCAGGTCACCGGCGAGCAGCAGGGCACGGCGGACGGTGGCGGCCGGCACCTCGGCGGCCCGGGCCACGGCATCGGCGAGCAGCCCGGCCTGCGCGCCCTGGCGCAGTTCACCACCGAACAGGCCGGTCAGCAGCCGTTGCTCGTCGGCGGTGGCCGCCGCGTAGAGGGCGCCGAGCAGAGCGCGGCGGCGGGCCTGCGCCCCCGAGCCGTGCACAGCGGCGATCTGGGCGATGGCCGCGTCGACGGCGGCCACGGTCAGCGTCGGCTCGACGGCCGGCGCGGGCAGGTCACGCAGACTGGCGTAGCCCACGCCGGTCTGGCGTTGCCGCAACTCACCGGCGAGATAGCCGGCGCCGGGCTCCACCTCGGCCGGGTCGAGCCGGCGCAGCGCGTCGGCGAGCAGCTCCACCTTGGCCCGCCGGCCGCTGGTGGCGCCCACGGCGGCGGAGGTGGCCGCCAGGTCGATGAACCGCACGACGCTCATCCTGCCAGTCACCTCCGACACCGCCCGGGCATTGCCGTGCCCGGGCGGTGTCGGCGCGGTGCCGCAGCCCGCTGGCCCTGGTTCTCAAGGCACTCAAGGGGCGGCGGGAATCAGGCGGAGACGGGCTCCTCGATGCGCAACCCTCGGGCGCGGACCTCACCGGCCACCCGGGAGAGCACCGAGTCGAGGGCGACCAGGGCGGCGGAGAGCTCACCGAGCTGTTCGTTGAGCGTGTCCTCGGACCACGCGGAGACGTCGACGTCCCCCAGTGCGCTGACGGCGGCCCCCAACCGGGCCATCACCTCGTTCGTACTCATGTTCGAAAGCCTATAACAACCCCATCGACGACACGCCGTAAACACGCAGTTCAGGCGCAAACTTGCCGTTATCACTCCGCCGCAGCGGCCACCTTGCCCAACAGCAGCGCCTCGGCGAGGCAGACCTTGGCGAACTCGCCGAGGTGCAGGCTCTCGTTCGGACCGTGCGCGCGGGCGTGCGGGTCCTCCACGCCGGTCACCAGGATCGCCGCCTGCGGGAACATCTCCTGGAAGGTGGCGATGAACGGGATCGAGCCGCCGACGCCGATGTCCAGCGGCTCGGTGCCGTCCCAGGCGGCCTGGAACGCCGAGCGGGCGGCGTCGAACATCGGCCCGGACGCGTCGATCACGCACGGGTTGCCGTCGTGCTCGAAGGTGACCGTGACCTGAGCGCCCCACGGCGCGTGCTTCTCCAGGTGGGCGCGCACCGCCGCGTACGCCCGCTTGGGGTCGTCGCCTGGGGCGAGACGGACGCTGAGCTTCGCCTTCGCGGCCGGCACCAGGGCGTTCGGGGCCTCGCCGGTGGCCGGGGCGTCGATGCCGAGCACCGCCAGCGCCGGCTTGGTCCAGAGCCGGTCGGTGAGCCGGCCGGTACCGATGAACTGCACACCCTCGACCAGCCCGGCCTCGGCGCGTACCCGGTCCTCCGGGTAGTCGACGGCGGCGCCCACCCGGCCGACGAGCCCGTCCACCGCCACGTCACCGGCGTCGTCGTGCAGGGTCGCCAGCAGCCGGACCAGCGCGGTCAACGCGTCCGGGATGGCGCCGCCGAACATGCCGCTGTGCACGGCGTGGTCCAGCGTGCGCACCTCGACGAAGCAGTTGACGATGCCGCGCAGCGAGGTGGTCAGCGCCGGTACACCGATGTCCCAGTTGCCCGAGTCAGCGATCACGATGACGTCCGAGGCGATCTCGTCGCGGTGCTCGACGAGCAGCCGCTCCAACGAGTCGGAGCCGAACTCCTCCTCGCCCTCGATGAACAGCACCACACCGACCGGCAGCGCGTCCCCGTACGCCCGCAGGGCCGCGACGTGCGCCATGATGCCGGCCTTGTCGTCGGCCGCGCCCCGGCCGTACAGGCGGCCGTCGCGCTCCACCGGCTCGAACGGGTCGGACTCCCACAGCGACCGGTCGCCGACCGGCTGCACGTCATGGTGGGCGTAGAGCAGCACGGTGGGCGCGCCGGGCGGGGCCGCGCGACGGCCGATCACGGCCGGCTGCCCGCCGGAACGCACGATGTCGACGTCCAGACCGCAGCCGCGCAGCAACTCGGCGACCGCCTCGGCGGAACGCTCGACGTGCGAGTGGTCGAAGCCGTCGAAGGCGATGCCGGGGATACGGACGAGGCGTTCGAGGTCGGCCCGGACGCCGGGCATCTCCCGCTCGACGGCGGCCCGCACCTCGGACTCGGACATGATCGGTGAGGTCATGACCGGCATCGTATGCCGGCCTTACCCAGGCCGGCCGGCCGAGCCCGCACCCGCAGCGGGGACCCGCACGAAGTAGCGCGACGCGTCGAGCGGCAGCGTCGGCGCTCCGTCGACCACCAGGTCGGCGTGCGCGGCGGTGTCGTCGGCGCTGAAGTGCGCCCGCTCACCGACATGCCAGCGGCGCAGCTCCGGCAGGATCTCCGCCCCGTCCCGTTCGACCGCGCGGGCCAGCCGCAGCGGCGCGGGCGCGGTCACGAAGACGGCGAGAGTCAGCTCCGGCCGGACGACGGCACGCGCGGCGCTGACCCCCTCCACGATCAGCACCGGCGTCACCGGCACCGGCACCGGGCGGGGCAGGAAGGACCGCCGTACCCAGCTGTACCGCCGGTACGCGCCCGGCTTCCCCTGGCGCAGCCGGGCCAGCACCTCGCCGTCGAGCCGGGGCCAGAAGGTCAACTGGTCGCCCCAGCCGTCGAGCAGGTCGTCGGTGTGCACCACGGGCGGCCGCCCGCCGGGCAGCGCCGCCAGGGCGTCCGCGAGGTGCGCCGCGAACCGGCTCTTGCCCGCGCCGCTCGGCCCGTCGACGGCGACCAGCCGGGTCCGTCCCAACCGCGCCGGGCCCGCGAGCACCCGGCGCGCCACCTCGGCGTACGCCTCGACGACTGCCACCGGTGCCACCTGCGCGGCGGAACCCTCGGTCGGCCCATCGGCGTCGTTTCGGTGTCGAAGGGTGCCGGGCTCACGCAGCGGCGGCCCCGTGCGTCCGAGCGGTCCCCTGGCGAAGAGTCCGTGCACGAGCGCAGTATGCCCCTCCCCTGGTCCGCGCTCGCCAGGCTCGGCGGTCTGGCCGTGATCGACTCGGTTTCACGGATGTCGCTCTCTCCCGCCCGCCACGACACCCCGACCTCACGGAAATCGAGTCGATCATGCCGATCCCGGCCGGGTGACACGTCTGGCTGAGCCTGTTGGGGCGGCCATTCTCACGTCCGGGGGAATTGGGGTGGCGAGGGGTGACGGGCGATCGGTTCGCCGCGCGGGCCGGTAGCCGAGTCGGCATGATTCGGTGGTGCTCCGAGACGTGATGAGCCCCGGCATCGACGCCCTGCTCGAACAGGCCCGCGCCGGGCTGCACCGACTGACTCCACAGCAGACCGTCGAGGCGGTCCGCGGTGGCGCTCTGCTTGTCGACACCCGTACCGACACGCAGCGCCGCGAACAGGGTGACCTCCCGGGGGCGGTCGTCATCGACCGCACGGTGCTGGAGTGGCGGCTCGACCCGGCCAGCGCCTGGCGCATCCCGGAGGCCACCGCGTACGACCGGGAGATCATCGTGGTGTGCCGCCAGGGCTACAGCTCCAGCCTGGCCGCCGCGAGCCTCCAGACCCTCGGGCTGCGCCGGGCCACCGACATGATCGGCGGCGTCGACGCGTGGCTGGCCGCCGGTCTGCCCACCACCGACCGCCCCGCCGACATCCGCCTCTGACCAGCCCGCTATCCCACCTCGCCGATCATGACGTTGTGGTGGCGGACGCAGAGGGCCATCAGCGACATATCAGGCACCACGACTCCATGATCGACGCCGGAGGCGGTGGTCTGTCGCGGGGTGGCGCTGTCGGCGCTGGAGGCGGTGGTCCGGCGCGGGGGTGGCGCTCAGGTGGGCGGGGCGCCGGGCGGGATGAAGGGAAGAGCCTCGGGTGCGCCGGTCTCGATGAGACGCCAGAGGGCGTCGGTGTCGAGGTGCTCCTCGACGAGGTCGCCGAGCAGGTCGAGCGAGCGTTCCCGGGCGGCGGCGAAGCTGGTGGCCGGCGCGACCCGGAAGCCGGTACGCCCGGCCAGCCGCGCCGCCTCGGTGAGGAACCAGCGGCGGAACCCGTCGGACTCGAACGCGCCGTGCCAGTGCGTGCCGTGCACCGCGCCGAGCACCGCTCCCTCGCCCGCGCCGTCGGCCCCGGTCAGCAGCGGGGGCAGGTCCGGGTCGGACTGCGAGACGTACCCGTGGTGGATCTCGTAGCCGCGGACCGTCACGTCGCCGGGGCCGGCGCCCACCGACTGCCGGACGGTCTTGCGGGGATCGAAGGTGATCTCGATGGGCAGCAGACCGAGCCCGGCTACACTGCCCTGCCGACTCTCGACCGGGTCGTGGATGGCTCGGCCGAGCATCTGGAACCCGCCGCAGAGGCCGAGCAGCGGCTTGCCGGCTGCCGCGTGGGCGGCGACCGCGTCGGCGAGGCCGGTCTCGCGTAGCCAGGCCAGGTCCGCGACGGTCGACTTCGAGCCGGGCAGGACGATCACATCGGCGGAGGCCAGTTCGGCCGGCTCGACGGTGAGACGCACGCGGACACCCGGCTCGGTGGCGAGCGCCTCCACGTCGGTGGCGTTGCTGATGCGAGGCAGCCGGACGACGGCCACGTCCAGCCATTCGGTGCCGTGTGGGGCGGCGGGACGGCCGAGTATCCGGCCGTAGGCGAGGGAGTCCTCCGCGTCCAGCCACAGGTCGAGCGACCACGGCAGCACCCCGTACGTGGGACGGCCGGTCACGCGACGCAGCATGTCCAGCCCCGGCTGGAGCAGGCCGAGGTCCCCCCGGAACTTGTTGATCACGAAGCCGGCGACGAGAGCCTGGTCGGCCGGGTCGAGCAGGGCCACCGTGCCGAACATCGACGCGAAGACGCCGCCCCGGTCGATGTCGCCGACCACGATGGCGGGCAGGTTGGCGTGCCGGGCGAGCCCCATGTTGACGTAGTCCCCGGCCCGCAGGTTGATCTCCGCCGGACTGCCCGCGCCCTCGCAGATCACCACGTCGTACGCGGCGCGCAGCTCAGCCAACGCCGCGTACGCGGTCTCGGCGAGCCGGGGTCGCAGCTGCCGGAAGGTGCCGGCGGTGATCGTGTCGACCGCTTCGCCGAGGAGCACCACCTGACTGGCGAGGTCACTGCCCGGCTTGAGCAGCACCGGGTTGAAGCGCAGGTCGGGTGCGAGCCCGCACGCCGCGGCCTGCATGGCCTGGGCGCGGCCGATCTCCCCACCCCGCCCGTCCGGCCCGACCACGACGGCCGAGTTGTTCGACATGTTCTGCGCCTTGAACGGCGCCACTTTCACGCCCCGCCGGTGCAGCCAGCGGCAGATGCCGGCGGTGAGCACGCTCTTGCCGGCGTCCGAGGTGGTGCCGGCGACCAGCAGCCCGCCGCTCATCGCCCGCTCCCCCACCCCGTGACGCCGCCGACCCGACCCGGCTCCGACCGGACGGCCGGCGGGCCGCCTGCCCACCGGCCCCGCGAAAACGCCTCCCGGCTCAGCACCGGGCCGGTGCCCCGACCCGTCGCGGCGCGCAGGCCCTGCCGCGCGACCGCGCCGGCGAGGCGACCGACGGTCAGCGGGTAGGCGGCGGCCAGCCCGAGGGCTGCCAGGCCGACAGCGCCGGAGATGCGCGCGGCCCGCTTGAGGTGTCGCGCCTCGGGACGGGGGCCGTCGCCCAGGAACGGGCGGACCTCGGAGCGCCCGAAGTACCTGTTGCGGCCACCGAGGCGGACGCCGAGCGCGCCGGCCATCGCCGCCTCGCACTGGCCAGCGTTGGGGCTCGGGTGGTCGTTGCGGTCCCGCCGCCACACCCGCCAGGCGCGCTCCCGGTCGCCGTGCGCCACCGGAGCGACGGCGATGGTGAGGAGCCCGGTCAGCCGGGACGGCACGAGGTTGAGCAGGTCGTCCAGCCGGGCGGAGGGGGTGCCGAACCGCGCGTAGCGCTCCGACCGGTGCCCGACCATCGCGTCCAGAGTGTTCGCGGCGCGGTAACCCAGCAAACCGGGTAGGCCGGCGACCGCGCCCCAGAGCAGCGGGGCGACCACCGCGTCGGAGGTGTTCTCCGCGACCGACTCGACGGTGGCGCGGGCCAACTCCGACTCGTCCAGGGTCGACGGGTCCCGCCCGCAGAGGTTGCCGAGGCGTTCCCGCGCGGCGGGCAGGTCGCCGTCGCGCAGCGTCCGACCCATGATCGCGGCCTCGCGCCGCAGGGTACGGCCGCCCAGCACGGTCCAGGTGCCGGCGGCGACGAGGACCGCGCGGCTCACCGGCCGGTGCCGGGTGGCCAGCGCGGCGGCCACCCCGAGCGCCACGGGCCCGCCGACCGCCAATGCCGTGAACACCGCCCCGGCGGTCCGGTCCGGGCGGTGCAGGCGACGCTCCAGAGCGCCGGCCACCTGGCCGAACCCGGCGACCGGGTGCCACCGGCGGGGGTCGCCGAGCAACCGGTCCAGGGCGTAACCGGCCACCAGGCCCACCGCGTTCGCCACCGGTGCTGTCCGTCGCACGCTCACCACCCCCGGCCGGCCAGCCTAGACGAGCACCGCATCAGCCAGCCGCGCCTGCCGTACTCCACCGAAGTCTCCTCCACCCGCTCTGCTCACGCGGGGTGACGACGCGAGCCGCGCCGCCACCCCGCCCCCGTCGTGCCCCCGGCGCGTACGGCGTCGGGACCTCACACGGCCGCGCTGCCGCCCCGGGACCCGACACTCATGCCGGCTGCGGCACCCGGCCTCGGCCCCGCCGGCCCCGACCGGACGACGGGACATCCGGCTGACCCTCGTCGGGTACCGGCCCCAACTCGTCGTCGGGGTCGTCCTCCGGGTCGGCGTCGTCCGCCGCCGCCGCGAGGGTGCGGCCGTCGTCGTCCAGGGCGACGTCGAGCGGGCCGTGGCCCAGAGGGCTGGTACGCGGTGCGGCGTACTCGGGCAGCTCGAAGTCGTCGTCGAGCGGGCCGTCGTCGGGCAGCGCCGGGGCCTCCTCGGCGGGTACCGGCTCGGTGGGCTCGCCGTGCACGCGGCTCTCGGTGGCGGCGTCCTCGACGATGCTGGTGGTCATGGTCGGCCGGTTACGCAGGAAGCGGGCGCGTCCCCGGGAGAGGTCGTGGCCGACGGCGACCGCCTCCAGCTCGTAGAGGGTGCGGTGGGTGCCGGCCTCGTCGATCCAGTCGCGGGTGTAGAGCCGACCGCAGACCACCACCGGGTCGCCGACCATCACCGACGCGGCGACGCCCTCGGCGAGCTTGCGCCAGCAGTTGACGCGGACACGCAGCGAATTCCCGTCGACCCAACGGCCGCTGTCGCGGTCGAGGCGGCGTGCTGTGGAGGCGACCTTGAAATTGGCCACCAGCGTGTTGCTCTCCTTGGTCCGGCGCCACTCGGGCGCCGTCAGAATATTGCCGACAATCGTGACGTACGTGTCGAACATCGTCCCTCCAGGGGATCGGGGATGTGCCAGCGCGAGTCGACTCGGCATCGAGCCTGTGCGATGTCGACGGCCACCGCCAGCGCCGCCACCCGGACCTGTGGACAACGGGCCACCTGTGGACAACGCCCTGATCAAGCCCCTGCTGTAGTACGGCCGACCCACCCGAACGGCCAAGGGCGGTTCCGGAGCCGACCGAACTGGGTATGGATTTGATCAACGCACCACCGACAAGCTCCACGTCGACGAGAGGTCAGCACCATGACGATCACTACTTTCGGCTCCGCGACCGTTTCCGAGGTGCGGCGATGAGCGCCGTAACGAACCCGGCGACCGTGGGCGAGTGCCTGCGGGTCGGCGCGGGGTTCTCGCAGGGCGACCGCAACTGGATCGCCGAGCAGTTCGCCACCCTCGACGCCCGGCTGGCCGGTTTCCACGCCGACGCCACCGAGCTGGAGGTGTCGGTGAAGGACCGGGAGGCGCGGGGTCAGAAGGTCACGCTGGAGTGCTGGATCGCCGGCCGGCAGAAGATCGTCACCACCTCCACCGAGGAGGACCTGCACGCCGCCCTCAACGACGTCCGCGACGACCTGCGTCGCAAGCTCAACGACGCCAAGACCAAGCAGGAGCCGCGCAACAACAAGCACCTGCGCGACATCCCGCAGCCCCAGGGCGAGATCGACCCGATCGACGAGGACCCGGCCCGCGCCGACGCGGAAACGGTCTGACCCACGACCCGCCCGCCGCGCCCGCCCCCGCCCCGCGATCTTGCACTTTCGGACGCCGATATGCGGCTTTCCAGTGGTTATGCCGCAACAGAAAGTGCAAGATCGCGGGCAGGGGCGGGGCCGGCGCGGGCGAGGGCGGGCGCGGGCGAGTAGGCCGGGCAGGGCGAGAGCGCGAGGCGGGGCGGGGCGGGGCTACCGCTGGGTAGGCAGGGCGGCGTAGCGTCGCGGTTGTGGAACCGGACGTGTTGGGGCTGCCCTACGAGCGGCGGACGATCGACCTGGGCGCCGACGACGAAGGTCCCGTTGTCGCGACCCTGGTCCGGCGGCGGGCCGAGCGGCCCACCGGGCGGGCGGTGCTCTACGTGCACGGGTTCGTCGACTACTTCTTCCAGACCCACCTGGCCGACTTCTTCGCCGAGCGTGGTTGGGACTTCTACGCGCTCGACCTGCGCAAGTACGGTCGTAGTCTGCTCGCGCACCAGACGCCGAACTTCTGCCGCGACATCAGCGACTACTTTCCCGAGCTGGACGCCGCCGCCGACATCATCCGCGGCGAGGACGAGCACGACACCCTGCTGGTGATGGGCCACTCCACCGGCGGCCTGATCATCTCGCTCTGGGCCGACGCCCGCCGCGACGCCGGCATCGTCGACGGCCTGGTCCTGAACAGCCCTTTCTTCGACCTCAACGCTCCCTGGGTGGTCCGTCGACCCCTCGCGGCCGCCGTCGCCCGGCTGGGCCGCAGGGCGCCGCACCGCGTGCTGCCGCTGGGCCTGGGCACGGTGTACGGCGAGAGCCTGCACGCCGACCACCGCGGCGAGTGGACCTATGACCTGGCCTGGAAGCCGCTGGCCGGGTTCCCGGTGCGGGCCGGCTGGCTGAACGCGATCCGCACCGGCCAGCGTCGGCTGCGCGCCGGCCTGGACATCCCGGTGCCGGTGCTGCTGGCCTGCTCGACCCGCTCCTTCCGGGGCAAGAAGTGGCACGACAACGCCACCCTGGCCGACGCGGTGCTGGACGTCGGGCACATGGTGAAGTACGCGCCCCGCCTCGGCCAGCACGTGACCCTGGCCCGCTTCGACGGCGGGTTGCACGACCTCACGCTCTCCGGCCCGGTCGTACGGGCGAAGGTCTTCGACGAGGTCGGTCGCTGGGCCGAGGCGTTCCTGGCCGCCGGCCCCACCGCCCCGGCCGACGACGATGCCGACACCGACGCGCCCACGCTGCCGCAGAGCCGCCGCCCGTCGACCGACACCGCCGAGGCAACAGCGGTCGGCGACTGATCCGACCCAGCTCGGACGACCGCCCGCGCCCAAGCTGTGGTCAGCGACCTGTCCGCCGGCCCGAACGAGCTGACCGCCCCGGGGCGACGGCGCTCAGCGACCGAGCAGCCTCGGAAACGTCGGCGCGCTCGTGCGACTGATCCGTCCCGCTCGGCGGGCCAGCAGCGCCGAAGGAAGGTGGGCGGTGACTGAGCGGTCGAGCCGGGTTCAGGCGTCGCCGCGCGCGGCCGAGAGGACCGCGCCGATCCGGTCGAAGGTCGCCACCGGGTGCCCGCCGACGCCGGGCAGCACCAGGCCGAGGCAGTACAGCGACACGTCGCCCGTGGCGTCGGCCTGCACGACGAAGACGGGCGCACCCACGTACCCCGGTGGTAGTTCCGTGGTGATCCGCACGTCGTCCCCGTCGCGGACCACGCGCTCGATCGCCACCTCCAGGGGGCGGGAGCCGTCTTCGCGTACCCCATGGGCCAGCACGAAAGCGGAACTGGCGTCGGCGCCGAGGTCGGCGACGGCCTCGGGCCCGGCGGCGATCTCCGCCGGTACCGGCTGCACGCGCCACCGCCAGCCGCCGTCGCCGGCGTAGCGGTGCAGGCCAGCGGTCGGCAGTACCGCGACCCCGTCACCCGGAAAGCTGGACCAACCGGGCACGATCTCGCCCTGGGCGACAGCGTCCGGCGCGACGCCCGCCGGCTCGGTGACGCTCGTCCGCAGGCCCAGCTCACCGCCGGCCGCGCCGACGAGGTCGGCCGCCGTCAGCAGCGCCTCCCCCACCGGGTCGTCGCCGCCCTGAAAGAAGAAGGCGGTGCCGTAGGCGTCGGCCGCCCGGTAGGGCAGGATCGCCCGACCGACGACCTGGCACAGCTCATAGGCGACGCTGCTCTCGGCGTCGGGGTCCAGCAACACCAGCCGAGGGTACGGGGAGACGACCGGCCTCCTCGCGGGAACCCGGATGCCGACCGGAGCCGCCTCGTGAGACTCTGCACGGCAACGTGGAGGCGGCACCCATCGACCCGACACGCGGTGGGTCGGCGGTACCCTTCTGGCGCGACTTCCACGCCGCGCGCCCGTAGCTCAGCGGATAGAGCAGGGGACTTCTAATCCCAAGGCCGCAGGTTCGAATCCTGCCGGGCGCACAGGTAGTTCCGGCCATGCCGGACGCTGGCGCGGCGGTCACGTCATCCGCGTTGGCCCCAACGACCGAGGCGACCGCTCCGTCTTCTGGGTAGCACACCACGACGCGTGACACCCGAGAAATGCATCTACACATCTCCGCGCGACGGGCAACTAGCAGGGAAACAGGTTGCGGAGGCCAGGCCATCAGGAGCCACCGTTCTCCTCATCTTCGGAAGTCTTCACCAAGCTCACTGCCTGCCTGTGGAGATACCGAGATGGTTCAGCCCCTGCCCGATGGTTGGGTGCGTCGTCAACCGTTCGACCAATCCGAAGGGTGTTGCTCAGTAGCGCCAGGCCGACTATCGTTACTCGGCAATATTTGCCAGAGCGCCCAACGCATTCCTGAGGATACTGATGGAAGTTTTTATTAGCTGGTCGGGATCGAGAAGCAACCAGTTGGCCCGGTCTCTTCGTGATTGGCTGCCGGAAGTTATCCAGCAGGTGACCCCGTGGATGTCCACTGAAGACATAGCCAAAGGCCAACGCTGGCTAGCCGAAGTTGGCGCGAGGTTGCAAAAGGGAAGCCAGGGAATAATCTGCGTTACCGCCGAGAACGTCAGCTCTCCATGGCTCAACTTCGAGGCGGGCGCTCTGGCCAAATCTCTCACCGAAGCTCGGGTCCGCCCAGTGCTTCTCAACGTCAAACCAGCCGATGTCACTGGGCCTATCGCCCAGTTTCAGGCCACCATGGCCACCGATAGCGAAGATATGCTCAGGCTTGTCTCGTCCATAAACGAGACATGCTCCGCACCGCTCAGCACCACTCGGCTTCAGAAGGCGTTCGATCGCAGCTGGGCCGATTTCTCGAATGCTGTAGGCGCAATATCCAAGAGCCCAGAGTCGCAGGTCGCCCCGGAGGTGCGCGACACTGGTGACGTGCTGCGAGAAGTTCTTGAAGGAGTGCGGGAACTACTGAGAGTTCGCCCGCAGGACGGCTATTCGGTCGTTCTGATGAGCTACGGAAAGAACGGGATCATTCAGGCAATCAAAGCAGTTCGCCAGACGACCGGAATCGGCCTCAAAGAGGCCAAAGACTTGGTTGAGTCAGCTCCGGCGACTGTTCTACAGAACATCAGCCGCGAAGAGGCAGGACGTGTGGCGGCCATTCTAGAAGCCGAAGGCTGCACAGTTGACATCCGGTGATTCATCCGTCGTCCAGGCGCGCCCGCCCCCACCGGAAGAGGTGTTTCCCGGCCGCCAGGCGGGACGATCGATGTCGGGGTTGCTCCAGGGGCCCGGATCCGCGCCTACGTCGATGCCGTCGCGGAACGCTGCACGATCCCCTTCAACCGGGCCGACGAGGTATCAGCGGCAGCAGCGCAACTAGCGGCCGATCATGGGCTTGTCTGCTACGACCCGCAACGGGAACACCTGCGCCCCACTGCCGCTCACCAAACCTGACCCTGCGCCTGGGTCCGCTGATAGCGTCGCCGCGTGTCGATGTTCCGAACTCCTCAGGTGATTCTCTTCAGCGAGGACGTCCCTCGCGCCGCCGAGTTCTACGGCGGTCTCGGCTTCACCGAGACCTTCCGGGTGCCGACCGAGGGCGAGCCGATCCACATCGACCTGACGCTCGACGGCTACAAGATCGGTATCGCCTCGGTCGCCTCCACGCGCGAGGACCACGGACTCGATCCCGTGCCGCAGGGTCAGCGGGCGGCGGTGATCCTCTGGACCGACGACACCGCCGGCGCGTACGCGGCCCTCACGGCGAACGGCGCCCCCGCCCTGGCCGCACCGCACCGCTGGCTCGACCGCCTGCTGATCGCGTGGACAGCCGACCCGGACGGCAATCCGATCCAGATCGTCCAGCAGCTCTGACGACTCCATTCGTCTACGGCGCAGGCCGTAGCGGCTACTCGTAGAAGCAGCCGGCGCGCAGGGCGTCCGCGAGGAGTTGCCAGGTCGGTTGCGCCGGGAGAGGTTGGCCGGCACGCCTCTGCAGGCGGCTTCGGTCCTGTAGGAACGCCGCGCACGCCTCCAGGTAGCGGTCTGTGGTCATGTTCTCGACCGCGTCTGGATCGCGAGCGACATCATCAGCTAGCCACCGCAGCCAGGTGACCAGGTCGTCCAGGCTGTCGACCCGCTTCAGCGGACGGTTGTCGTCCTCGGTCATTGCCGCCTCATCAGATGCATCGGACGGCCTTACGTGATCGTGAAGAGCTGCTTGAGCCGGGCCTGGATCAGCGGTAGACCGGCGGTGGAGACGTCGTAGTGGCCCGCCCCTTCCAGGACGGCGAGGTTGACGTCGTTGTCGTTGATCAGCATCTTGTTGACGACGTTCCAGGTGACCGTGGCGGGGCTGGTGATGTCGTCGGTCCCGTACAGCCAGAGGATCGAGCCCGGCAGCGTCGCGTTCTCCAACCTGCCCTGGTTCTCCGCGTAGAACCGCCTGTTCTCGGGCAACGAGTTCGGTGTGTCGCCACGGATGCCGGGATAGGTGGTCAGCCGGTTCGCCGGGGACGCGGCCAGGTAGTTCTGGATGTCCTGCTTGACCAGGCGGTTGAGGTCGTCCAGGCAGGTGCGCCAGTTCTCGCGGTAGAACTTCAGCATGTTCGGGCCGTAGATGACGGTCGGGTCGATGTCGTAGCCGGCGTAGCGTTCGGTCCTGGTGAAGTAGATCGTTTCCGCGTTGGCGAAGACGAGCTGTTCGATCTGGTGTTCCGTCGGCGGGAGACCGGAGCGCGCGGCCCGCTCGATGTCGTTCCACAGGACCCGGTTCATGGCGGGCACGTCCGGTACCGGGGCGAGGGTGATGGTGCCGCGGTACTCCAGGTCGGGATCCGCCATGGCGGCCCGGCCGGAGTAGTACGCCGCGGCCAGGGCGGCGAAGCCGCCTTCCGACCATCCGGCCGGCACCCACTGACCCGACAGCCGGTCGCCGAGGAGTCGCTGCGCGGCCACCGCCGCGTAGACCATCGAATTTCCCTCGCTGGCCAGGTTGTAGTAGCCGTGCCCCTCCGGAACACCGTCGGCCACCGGGCCGAGTCCTTCGTAGTCCGGGGCGACCACGGCGATGTTCATTTTCAGGATGGCCGCCAACAGGGCGGCGTTCGGTCCGTCGGCCCACTTGCCGTGCTCCTGGAGTTGCACGCTGGGTGCGCACTCCGGGGCCCACCCGACGGTGCCGTGCCCCCAGACCACGAGTGGCCACCCGCCGGCCGGGGGTGCCTGCGTGGGCAGGAACAGCATCGCGGTGGCGTTGATCTGGTCTCCCCGAATGCCGGGCATGCGGTAGACGATGAGTTCGCCGTCGGCCACGTCGGCGATCACCGAGGGGACGTTGCGCAGGGGTGTGGGGGCACCGACCACGTCCCCGTCGGAGGCCACCTCGACGGTGCTGGTCGGACCGCCGTCGGCACCCCACGCCGGCGTGGCGGCGTTCAGCAGCCCGGCCAGCAGAAGCACCACCGCGACCCCGGGCCGGAAGCGGCCCCGGCGGGCGCGTTGTGCGATGGGGTAGCTGATCATCGTGCCCCCGTCGTGGTGAGAGAGCGGTGCCGTCGGGCGTGACGGGGACCCGGATCGGAGCGCCAGGTCGGCGTGGCAGACCGCGCGATCTCGCCAGCACGCCTTCGTACCTTTTCAGGTGTCTTTCCCACCCGTGGCAGGAAGCGAGGATCCTCCGGATCCGGTGCCTACCGAATGAGAATAAGCAGGTGCGGGCGGTGGGGCGGGGGTTTTCCTGGGCTGGCCCCGAGCGTCATGACGAATCGACCCCCGGCGTGGCCGCACCGACGAATCTCGCGCGATGTGCTGGTCTGTAGGCGATAGCGGCTTACGGAAGACTGGCACGATGCGGAAACTGACCTTCGGTATGAGCGTGAGCCTGGACGGCTACGTCGCCGCGCCCGGTGACGACCTCGGGTGGGGTGTGCCGAGCGACGAGCTGTTCCAGTTCTGGTCCGACCGGGTGGCGGCGACCGGCACGGCGCTGTACGGGCGCAGACTGTGGGAGGCGATGAGTTCCCACTGGCCGACCGCCGACCAGCAGCCGGGTGCCACACCGGCATCGATCGAGTTCTCCGGCCGCTGGCGGGACATGCCGAAAGTGGTCTTCTCCTCGACGATCGACACGGTCGACTGGAACGCCCGCCTGCACACCGGCGACGCGGTCGCTGAGATCACCCGACTCAAGGACGGGGACGGCGGTCCGCTGGACATCGCCGGCGCCACTCTCGCGGCGACGGCGATGCGAGAGGGGCTGATCGACGAGTACGTGCTGGTCACCCACCCGGTCCTGATCGGCGGCGGCAAACCGTTCTTCACCGCCCTCGACAAGTGGGTGAACCTGAGCCTGGTGGAGACCCGGACGTTCCCTGGCGGCGTGCTCCTGACCAGGTACGAGGTCAAACGCTGAGAACGCAACTCCCGCATCATGATGACCGTGGAAGAGCCCTTCGTGCTGCGATCGCTCGGATCGAGCAGCCAATGGACACTGCATCCCCCAACCGATCCGCACGGCGACGGCTACGTGTGGGTGGTGCGAGCACAGATATCCGACGACGGCGTGACGGCAGAGACCACTGCCACGCTGGCGGGTCGCTGGGCGCCCGAGAACGAAGGTCTTGGTTGGTTCTTCCAGTCTCTGGCGGATGACTGGCGAGGCTGGCGAGGCGGACGGACGTGGCGCTCGCTCGAAGGTGCGATGGAGATTGATGCCCACCACGACGGGAGCGGCCACGTAGCAATCGGCGTGTTGTTGAGGCGGGCCCGGCAGGCATATACCGACGATGCGTGGTCAGCCCGCGTTGTCTTCACGATAGAGGCGGGCGAGGAGATGACCAGTTTGGCGGCCGACGTCCGGGGCCTGCTCGCCGTGCCTTCTGACGAGGATGTGTGATCCTGCCGGGATGGATATCTGGGATCACGACGGCAAGCCATACGAGGTCAACTCGTACTACAACCGGCCCGACGACGCATGGCAGTACGAGCTGGTGGGACTGGCCGGAACACCCGGAACCGGGCCGTACCTCATCGTCAGGATCCCCGACGCGACGCCGAACGATGGGCTGTTCTCACCACGTCCAGCGAGCGACGTGGTGTTCAGGACCGGCGGCAAGATCGCTTTCACCTGCCGACGAACGTCAGGATGGCGTCACGAGGCCGTCGGTACGGGTCGCGCGGCTTGAGGTCCGGGTCGGAGAACTTGGACCGGCAACGAGTTCCGTCAGAAGAGATGCCAGCCGTTGGCGTTCCACCCTCAGTTCCGACCATGCCGAGTCAGGCAGCCGCAGCACGTTGGCGAGCAGGTCGCCCGGGTAGTAGTCACCTTCGGCCAGCGGATCGCTGAGCAGAACGTGTACCGCACGGGGCAGCAGGGCGGGCACAGCGATCTCCTGCCCGAGCATGATCCGCAGGTCTTCGGCCGTGAACTCAGCCAACGGTTTACGCCGCAACTCGCTGCAGCGCGTGATGAGGAACGTGGCATCCGGACCGGGATCCGGCCACCTGTCCCGCTCAAGCTCCTCGATCGTCGTCACGGCGGTCAGGGTAGTCCGCGCGCCACACAGCAGGTCTGCTGCCTGTGACGTTCGCTCGGCAGGGATTGCCCCCGGTCAGTTGGCAAAATGGCGTTGCCCGCGTGTACGTTCTCCCGGCCGCCCCACAGGTGGTGACGTGGCAGCCGATCGGGAGACTTCTGTGGGTGTTCTCTACGACTACTTCCGAGCTTCGGACGACGAGGCCGTCGCAAAGCTGATGGCCGTCACCGATGGCGGCCCGGTGGTGTGCGCGGGAGATTCGCCCGTCGAGGATGCTGTGGACGGCAAAGGGATCGATCCGCCCGTCGTCCTCGGCCAGGTCGTCTCGTTCGCCCTCGACGTGCCATGGGAACCCAACCTTGTCGGGGAACGGCTCATCTGGCCGGACGGTGCTGCTGAGGACCGTGAGTACGAAGGACCGTGGGTCGTCGTGTTGAGCGATCGCACCCGGGACGTGCTTGCGGAAATCCCGGATGACCAGTTGCCGGGCCTGGCTGAGCGGTAGTCACACATCGAGGAGCTGTCCCAATACAGCGACACGGGACCTGAGGCCATGCTGTCGCGCTTGCGGGAGTTCGTTGGACTGGCCCGCCGAGCGCGCACAAACGGGGAACACATCTACTGCTGGATCTGCCTCTAGTTGCCAGCCGTCCGAGATACAGCCCCGCAGCCGGCCAAGGCGCAAGATGGACCCATCCGGTTGCTGGTGCTTGGCGGAACCTGGTTCGTGGGGCATGCCGTCGTTACGACTGCTATCAGTGCCGGCTGGGAGGTGACGACTTTCAACCGCGGTACCTCAGATCCCTTCCTGGAAGCCGTGCGGAACATCAGAGGCGACCGGACCCGTCATGCGGACGTCGTTGCTCTGGCGACCGCCGGGCCTTGGGATGCCGTTGTCGACACCTCGGGCTACGTGCCAAGGAACGTCCTCGACGTCGCTCACGCGCTCGCCCCCGTTGCCCATCGCTACGTATTCGTGTCGACGCTCAGCGTCTATCGAGACTGGCCGGTCAAGCCGCTGAGCGAGCAATCTGAGGTGCTTTACTGCCCACCGGACGCCTGCCCCGACTACGGCACGGACACCGAGGACGGACCGACCCGCTACGGCTATCAGAAAGCCGGCTGCGAGACAGCCGCACTCGCTGCGTTCGGAGCGGACCGAGCCACAATCCTGCGGGCTGGTGTCGTGCTCGGCCCGCGTGAATACGTCGGCCGCCTGCCCTGGTGGCTAGGCCGCGTGGCCGTTGGCGGCGAGGTGCTAGCGCCAGGCTCGCCCAACCGGACAGTTCAGCCGATCGACGTACGCGACCTGGCCGCGTTCGCGCTGCGCAGCATCACCGACGACTTGATTGGCACGTTCAACATCTGCGCACCGGTGGGTAACGCGACCTTTGGCGAACTACTGGCGGACTGCGCCCACTCGACAAGGAGCGATGCCTCATTCACCTGGATTCCTGACGACTTTCTGCTCGCTCAGGGCGTCCGGCAGTGGTCCGAGCTGCCGCTCTGGCGCACCTTCGACGGCGTGTGGAACGTCGACACCGCTGCCGCACAGACCGCCGGCCTCCGCACCCGACCTCTCGAATTGACCGTGCGGGACACCTGGCGGTGGTTGGTCGACAGCGAGGACACCGGCAACCACGAGCGGGCCGCCGAAATCGGGATCAGCCGAGAGAAGGAAGCACAGGTGTTGGCCGCCTGGCACCGCTCACACGACCGGTCGAGCTGACGGCCGAGCGCTCGCACCGCGCTGAAGATGACGACGGGCTACAAGCCTTGATGCCAGTGCTGCGCACGTAGACCTCCCGCTTGTCGGTGGCCGTGCCCTTCGCGTCGAGGACGTAGCCGGTCAACCACACCCACCCGTGGTATGCGTCGACCGCGCCGATCGACACGAGCCGTACGCGGAGCACGCGGTCTCCGCTGAACTGCACCGAACACGCCGCACCGATCAGCACGACATCACCCGCCTTGAACGCGGTCACGGCACCCACCCGAGGAAGCGGAGCCGAAGGGCCTCCGGTGGCGCCCAGCTCATGTCCTGGCGGGCAGAGGCGAAGCACATGCCCAGGTAGAGCTTCAGCGCGCACGAAGCTTCCGCGTACTCGCCCCGCAGTTCCTCTCGTCGCGCGACGCACGGCCAGGGCCGGTCGCACGTCTCGCAGAGCCAGAGCGGCAGGGTCGGCCCGTGCCGCGTCATTGGTCCTCGCCCGGCCAGAGGCCCCGATTGATGGGGATGCGGTGGCGAGAGTGGCAGGGCAGCTCCACACCACAGCGGCACACGTAACGCCAACGTTCCCAACTCCAGGCCGGACGGTGACGGCGGGCGAGCGTCAGTGCCGTCGACAGCAGATAGTCATCGAAATTGACCCTTCGCATCCGGCCTCCTACCGACTGTCAACCTCTCTGCCGTCACCACAGCGCTGTACGTATGTGTACGTCCATAGACGTACTGGAGGTCTAGACGTCCATGGACGTGCCCTAAGTTGCGTTCATGATCGATCCGCTGTCTCCGACGCCGATGTACGTGCAGCTCGCAGACGTGATCGCCAAACGGATCGAGACCGGCGAGCTGCCACCGAAGCGACCGATCCCCAGCGAGTCCACGCTTCAGCAGGAGTACGGCGTCGCCCGCGGCACGGTCCGGGCGGCAGTGCGCCTGCTGCGCGAGCGCGGACTGGTCATGACCGTGCCGCAGCGCGGGACCTACGTGAGCGACAAGTAGTCGGAACGGGTGTCTACGGGCGACCCGGCCCGCGGCGTTAATAGGGCGTGACGTTCGAGGAATACGCGTTCGCCCGCACCTCGGCGCTGGTGCGGCTCGCGCGGCTGCTGACCGGCGACGAGCATCGGGCCGAGGACCTGGTTCAGGATGTCCTGGCCCGGGCGTACGCCCGCTGGGGGCGTATCTCGCGGACGGATCAGCCGGATGCCTACGTCCGGCGCATGCTCGTCAACACCCACCACTCGTGGTGGCGTCGTCGTAGCAGCCGGGAGGTCACCGTCGCCGCCGTACTCGATCGGGCGGGTGACGTGGACGAGGCCGCCGGCGTCGCCGAGCGCGACGCGCTGTGGCGGCTCGTGTCCGACCTGCCGGCGCGTCAGCGCACCGTGATCGTCCTGCGCTACTACGAGGATCTCGACGACATGACGATCGCCGGGATCCTCGCCTGCTCGACCGGCACGGTACGCACCCACGCGAAGCGCGCCCTGACGACGCTGCGCAGACGGCAGGAAGCACCAACCCCCGCACGGGCAGGAGACCTCTGATGGTCAGCGACCTCGATCGGCGGCTCGCCGCCACGCTCGCGCATCGCGCCGGTGGCGACATCGATCCGACGCCCATCGTCGAGCACGCCCGCCAGAACGGCCGTCGTCTGCGGCGACGTCGCCGTGGGCTGCTCGCCGCGAGCGCGGCGGCGGCGTGTGTGGCCCTCGCCGCGGTGGGCCTGACCATCCCCAGCGCCGACGACCCGATACCGCCAGCCACAACGCTCCTGCTGCCGGAGGCAACCGTGCAGAACGGGCTGGCCGTCGGCGCCGACCCCACCACCGTGCACTTCTCGGCGGACGCGCTGGTCGGTGGTGCCGAATACGCGACGTGGCGGGCGGGGCGCGGCTCCGAGAGCGTCGAGTTCCGGGGCCCGGACGGCGCGGCGCGTTTCGCGCTGGCGCGCAGCGTCGCGGCGCTGGACGCGTTGCCGCAGACCCTGTCCTCGTCCGGCCGGCCGCAGCCCCGGACCGACGTACGGGTCGGCGACCGGCCAGGGGTCGCCTGGTTCGATCCGTCCGGCGACCAGAAGCTGTGGTTCGTCCGCTGGCAGCCCGCCGACGGGCTCTGGGCGCAGTTGGACACGTACGCGCCCACCAGCGACGAGGCCATCGCCACGGCGGGCCGGGTGCGGTTCGACGGTGCCCGCCGCTGTGTGGTGCCGTTCCGCCTGGAGTCGCTGCCGGCCGGCGCACGGCTGCTCGAATGCTCGGTCACCCTCGGCCGGTCGGAGAAGGCCGCCTTCGTCGAGGGTTCGCTCGTCGTCGGCGACGACGCCGGCCGCTGGCTGACGGTCCGGGCGCAGCCCGCTCCGGGCCAGCAGGTCAGGTCCGCCGACCTCGTCGCGGGCCCGTACCGGGCCCGTCGCCAGGGCAGCGACGTCCTGGAGATGACCGTCGAACCCTGCTTCGTCGAGGCGTTCCGCAAGGGCTGGGGAAACGGTTACACCGAGGCGGACGGCCTGGCGATCCTCGGCGGGTACCGGCCGACTGGCGACCTGGCCCGCCCCGACACCTGGCGGTAAGGCCAACCAGGCCGCACCGGAAGACGGTGCCGGTCCGTCGTGGCGGTGCCATATGCTGCGCGCGTTCGACACGGGGGCACGGGGAGAAACACATGCGACGGTACGGCTGGGCGGCGCTCACGGCTGCGTTCCTCACGTTGGTGCTAACGGGCTGCGGCACGCCGGCCGGCACGGATGGTGACCTGGCCGACGACTGGCGGCCGATGGCGGCGGCGCAGCAGTTCGTCCCGAAGGCCGACGAGTGTCACCCCACCGCCGAAACCACGTCGTACCTGAGCAGCTACTCCCCCGTCGACTGCGCGACGACCCACAAGGTGGAAACCTTCCACGTCGGCACCTTCACCGGCGCTCTGGCCACCCGCACCGCGCCACCCAAGACGGAGTCGGCGACGTTGCGGTCGACCTTCGCCGACTGCGACAAGCGCGCGAAGCAGTTCGTGGGCGGCGACTGGCGCGACGCCCGACTCTCGGTGCAGGTCACGGTGGCGTCGCCGGCCGCCTGGTCGGGTGGCGCGCGCTGGTACCGGTGCGACATCTTCGAGCTGGACGAGGTCAACGGCCCGAACGGCGAGAGCGACGCGGCGATCCAGCGGGGCGGATCGCTGCGCAACGCCCTGGCCAGCCGCTCCCCGCTGCACTACGGGTGCATGAACGAGGACAAGTGGCACATGCTGCGGCCGGTCGCCTGCACCGCCGGACATCAGTTCGAGTACGCCGGCACCTGGATGGCGCCGGATCGCTCCTGGTTTGACTCGACCCGGGACGAGGACTCCATCCACGCCGCCTGCCGCAAGGTCATCGCCCGGTACGCGAAATTGCCGGTGGACGGCGACCTGATCTACCGCACCGGCACCTCGTACCGCTTTCCGAACCGCTCGCTGTGGGAGCGCGGTGATCGCGGCGTGCGCTGCTACTACTGGTCCGGCGGCACCAACGTCAAGCGTTCGATCGCCGGCGGCGGCAAGAAGGCGCTGCCGATCCAGTACCAGTAAGGCGGCTCAGCTCGGCCCCAGCAGCGCCGCCAGCGCGGCGTCGCCCTGCCCGAGCTGCGACCCGCCGGGCGGTGCCACCACCAGGAAGCGCCGGCAGGCGTCGAGTTCGACGTACCACTCCGGCCCGTTGTCGTCGACGGCCCGGAGCACCGCGAAGCGGGACGCCGGGGTCGCGCAGTCGGCCGCCGGTCGCGTGCCGGCCAACGCCCGCAGCACGGCCGCCTGCCGCTCGGGCGGCAGCGGCCGGCCGTACACGAAGTCACCGGCCGGTTTGCCGCCACCGCGCTCGGACGGGGGCACCTGGTAGACGCAGAGCCGCAGCGGCCCGGTCTTCGGCGCGGTGCCGGGCGCGACGCGGGCGGGACCACCGATGGTGGCCTCTACCCACACCATGTCCGCCCACCGCTGCGCGCATCCGGCGGCCTCGGCCGCCGCAGATTCGACAACTCCGAGGGTACGGCTGTCGACGGTGGTCAACCGCAGCCCGTCCAGCGCCGCGCGGACCTCCGGGCGCGGCTTGCCGCAGACATCCATCGGCAGGTACGGGCGCAACCAGCGGCCCCGGTCGTCGAGCAGCGCCAGCCAGGGCGGGACGAGCATGTCGGCGGTGCAGGCGACCTCCCCGCGGCCGCGTGTCTCGTCGGCCAGGCCCAGGGCGGCGACCACTTCACCGATGTCGTCGGCGCGGCGCTCGGTGGCCACCTGCTCCCGTCCACCAGCGGCCCCCGGCACGATTTGTCGCCCGCAGAGCACGGCGGCGACCGGCGTGAACGCCGGGTCGATCCGGCCGACACGCGGCTCGACCCCGGCCGGCGGCGACGTCGCCGATCCTGGGGGTACGGGCAGCACGACGCCCGCCTGCGGGGCGATCTCGGCGCAGGAGGTCCACTTCTCGGCGATCTCGGCCGGGCCGGGGCCCTTCGGCGTGTCGACCGGTCTGGCGCAGCCGGTCAGTACCAGGCCGCACAACCCCAGACCGAGCAGCGTCCCCACCAGTTTCGTTCCGCCCGGGCGCATCCCGCTCACCACCTCTCCACCGCCGGATGAGACGGCCGGGCGGCCGGCGGGGTTCCCGCGTGACGCCGCCAACCACGGGTGACACCGCCCGCCGCCGTCGGAGCTTCCCTCGGCAGAATGGGCGGATGGCACATCTGGGACTGGTCGCGCTGCTCGTGAACGAGTACGACGAGGCGATCGACTTCTACGTCGGCGGGCTCGGCTTCGAGTTGGTGGAGGACACGCCTCGCCCGGACGGCTCACGCTGGGTGGTCGTCCGACCTCCCGGGGCTCGGGAGACGGCCCTGCTGCTGGCTCGGGCGGGCAACGCCGAACAACGGGCACGGGTGGGCGACCAGACCGGCGGCCGGGTCGGCCTGTTCCTGCACACCGAGGACTTCGCCGCAGCTCACGCCCGGATGGTCGGGGCCGGCGTGCGGTTCCTCGAGGAGCCGCGGCACGAGGCGTACGGGTCGGTGGCGGTCTTCGTCGACCTCTACGGCAACCGCTGGGACCTGATCCAACCCCGCAGCGCAGAGTGACGACAAGGCGACACCACGCGCACGGTGGGTGAACGCTCACCGTCCGCCATGCTATTCTCCGATGTCGATCTCCGCCGCGCGGACCCGGGACCGGGTCGTTGTCGGAAGGACACCTCCCGATGCCGGCGACTGCCGCCCCGACCGTGCCACCGCCCACCCTGGACAATCCTGCCGGCGGGGCGTTCAGTTTCATCTTCACCACCCTGCCGGCCCTGCTGCGGCTGACGTGCGGGCTGGTCGGCGCCGCCGTGGCGCTGTCGGTGCGTACCCCGCCGGTGGACGCGGCCCTGCTGCTGCCCGGCGTGGCCGCGCTGACCGGGTGGTCGCTCTGGTACGCGGTCCGCGCGCTGCGCCACGGGATCACGCCAGCGCTGGTCGCCGGTGACGTCGCGATCACCGCAGTGGCCTGCCTGCTCATCCCCCGCCTGGTGGCGCCCGAGGTGTTGCCCGGCGAGGGCAGTTGGATCGCGGTGCTCGCCAGCACCACGGTTATCAACGCGCAGGCCACCGCCAAGGTCCGCTGGTCGATCCCGGCCGGACTGCTGGTGACCGCGGCCTACGTGACGGGCGCGCAGGCGGCCGGCGATGTCACCGAGGCCCGCGCACACGCCGCCACCCTGCTCGTGCAGACGGCCTGCACCGCGATGATGACGGGGGTGATGCGCCGCCGGATCGGCCGGGCCGACGACGCGTTCGCCGAGCACCAGCGGCTGACCCGGGAGGCGCTGGTCGCCCGGACCGCCCGGGAGGCGGAGCGCCAGCAGAACCGGGACCTGCACGACACGGTGCTCGGCACCCTGACCATGGTGGGGCTGGGCGCGGTACCCGGCCCGTCGGCCACGTTCCGTGAGCGGTGCGCCGCCGACCTGCGTACCCTCGTCGCGTTGACCGACCGCGGCCCGACGCCCGGCGACGGCCCGGTGCCGCTCGACGAGCGGCTGCGCACGGTGCCCGACCGGCTGCCCGAGCTGCCGGTGAGCCTGCAGCTGACCGCCTGCGCGGTGCCCGCCGGGGTGGCCGACGCGATCACCGAGAGTGCCTACGCGGCGCTGTCCAACGTGGTCCGGCACGCCCCGGGCGCGCGGACCACACTGCGGCTGAGCCGCGACGCGGTCGCCATCGTGGCCGAGGTGGTCGACGACGGCCCCGGCTTCGACCCGGCCACCGTCCCCGCGCACCGGTACGGTCTGCGCGAGTCGATCCAGGGGCGGATGGCGGCGGTCGGCGGGCGGGCCGAGGTGTGTTCCGCGCCCGGCGCCGGCACCCGGATTCGACTGGAGTGGCCCGGTGGCGGCTGACCTCGGCGCGACGGCGGACCGCGCCGGCATTCGTGCCCTACCGGTGCCTCGACCCGGCCCGGTCGACGGGCCCGAGCAGTCGGTGCTCGCCGCGCCCGCCGCCGTGGCCCAGGCCTCCGACCGGGGTGCCCGGATCGTCGCCGTCGCCATCGCGCTGGCCTGGCACGTCGCGATCGGACTGCCGGCGGTGCTGGCGACCCGCGCGCAGTTCTCCGCACCGACGGTCGTGCTCGGCGGCTGGGTGCTGGTCGCCGTGACCGGGGCGGTGGCCGGCGTCCGGCTGCTGCGCGGCACGCCACTGCCGCCGTGGCCGCTCGCCGGGGTGCTGGTCGCCGTCGACGCGGCGGTCTTCGCGGCGGTCGGCGAACCACACCTGTTCACCGCCGCCAACTGGGTGTGGGGCACGCTCGGCTGGTTCTTCGTGCTCGCCATGTGGGGGCGGCGGGTCGGCGGTCTCGTCGCGCTGCTGACCACACACGCGATGATCGCGCTCGCCGCCGTCCTCGCGTACGCGCCGAGCGCGGCCGACCTGGCCCGCTACACGATGTACGTCTACGGCACGTTCACGCTGCCGGTGGCGGTCTTCGCCGGCAGCGCGGTGATCGTCGGCCTGGCCCGGGACCGGGCCGTCGCAGCCGCGGCGATGCACACGATCGCCGCCGAACGGGCCGCCGCCGAGCAGGGCCGGCAGGAACGTCGTGACCGGCTCGCCCTGGTGGGCGCGGCCGCCGGGCGGGTGCTCGGCGAGCTGGCCGCCGGGGAGGCGGACCCGGCCGACCCGGAGGTGCAGAGCCGGTGCGTACTGGCCGCGGCCCGGCTGCGTCGCCTGATCGCCGAATCCGACGACGTGCCCGACCCGCTCCTGCACGAGCTACGGGCCGCCGTGGACCTGGCCGAACGCAACGGGTTGCCGATCGACCTGGTCGCCATCGGCAACCCGCCGCCGCTGCCGGTGGAGATCCGTCGCCGGCTGGCCGACCCGCTCACCAGCCTGCTCGCCGACGCCCGGGGGTGGGCCCGCCTGACCGTGGTGTCCGGCCCGGACGAGGTGGTGGTCAGCCTCGTCACGCCGGACCGGGAGGGGCCGGACGCGACCGGCCCGCCCACCGAACACCAGGACGGGCCGGTGCAGCACCTTTACGAACGGGACGGGGACATCAGATGGGCGCAGACCCGGTGGTCGGGATGACCGGTGACCGGCCGGTCGGGGTGGCGATCGTCGACGACCATCCGGTGGTCGTCGACGGGGTACGCGCCTGGCTCGCCAGCGAACCGCGACTGACCGTGCTGGCCACCGGGGACGACCCGGACGAGGTACTGCGCGCCGCGCCGGACGCCGACGTCGTCCTGCTCGATCTGCGGCTGCACGGCCGGATGGCGCTGGACAAGCTGGCCGAGTTGAGCGCCACCGGGCGGCGGGTGGTGGTCTACTCGGAGCACACCGACCCGGAGACCATGCTCGCCGCGTTGGACGCCGGGGCGGTGGCGTTCCTGGCCAAGCACGAGGGCCGCGAACACTGCGTGGCGACCGTGCTGGCCGCGGCGAGTGACCGCCCGTACGTGCCTCCGGCGCTGGCCGGCGCGATGGTCGGCGACCCGAGACCGGACCGACCGGCACTGTCCGACAAGGAGCGGGAGGCCCTGCTGCTCTGGTTCCAGTCGATGTCCAAGGCGTCGGTGGCGCGTCGGATGCAGATCAGCGAGCACACCGTGAAGCAGTACGTTGACCGCGCGCGGATCAAGTACACCCGGGCGGGGCGACCGGCAGCCACAAAGGCGGCGCTGCTCGCCCGTGCGATCGAGGACGGCCTCGTCCGCCCGGAGGAGATCGGCATCTACCGGTCACAGGCGACGCACGACCGGCCGACCCCCTAACGGGCGTCATGACAGTGGCCGACGGATCGGCGAAGCTCAACGCACAGCCAGTTCACCGGGAGGTCGTGACGATGCAGGCCGACGCGTCCCCCTTCTTCATCGGCCCGCACCGGTTCGACGCGCCGGACGACGACGCCGGCCCCACCCTCGACCGGCGGTACGACATGCGCCCGCTGCCCGGCGAGAAGGTGCTCGGGCGGCACCGGCTGCTCGTGGCGGGCTACCTGCTCGGGCCGACGGAGACACGATGTGCCTGGCAGCTCCCCGGGCCCGTCTCGGTGACCGTCACCGACCAGCGGATCTGCTGGGTGGGCACCGGCTCGCAGCTCTCGCTGGTCGCCGACGACGCTCCCCGGCCCCGGCCGACCGGCCGCGTGACCGGCCTGATGACCGGCCAGATCCGCTGGCAGTGGCCGTCCCGGCTGGAGCTGCCCGCCGAGCCGCCACAACTGATGATCGTCTGCGACGCGTTGCGGACGATCCAGCAGCCGGCGCTGGCCCTGGGTGGGTCACCGGGTGAGGTCGTCGCGCTGGCCCAGCAGGTCCGCCGGGCGGTGGCCATGTTCCGCCTGACCCGCCCGCAACTGGTGGACCTCTCCGCCCAGGAGCGCGACGTCCTGCTGCTGCGGGCCGGCCCCGCGCTGCTCGCCGGGGACACCCGGATCACCCTGCCCGGCTCGCTGCCGGTGGAGTTCCGCTCCCGCGACGACTACTACCGCTCGGGGCCGGAACCCAGCTCCTGGGACGGCTTCGCCGACGGCACGTCCGGGCGTAACTGACGCGAACGCCGGCCGTCCTCAGAGGCTGGGGGCGCGCTCCTCCCCTTCGGCGTCCAGCGCGGCAGCCTCCTGTGGCGTCGGCGCGCTCCCACCGAGGTGCGCCGGCAGCCACCAGGTGTCCTCCGGGCCGGCCGGCGCGTCCGGGTACTCGCGTTGGGCCCGCTCCACGAGCGCGCTCAGCCGGGTGGTCAACTCGGCGGCCAGCACGTTCGGGTCCGGAAAGTCCGCCGGCAGGATCGGCTCGCCGATGAGGATCGTGATGGGCGTGTGCCGGCGGGTGAGGGTGCGGGGACGGCCCTTGGTCCAGAGTCGCTGGGTGCCCCACAGCGCGACCGGCAGCACCGGCACCTTCGCCGAACGGGCCATCCGGACGGTGCCGCTCTTGAGTTCCTTGACGGTGAACGACCGGCTGATCGTGGCCTCGGGGAAGACGCCCACCACCTCCCCGCGCTTGAGCGCGTCGACGGCCGTACGGAACGAGGCCGCGCCCGCCTGCCGGTCCACCGGGATGTGGCGCATGCCGCGCATCAGCGGACCGGAGATCCGGTGCGCGAACACCGACTGCTTGGCCATGAACCGGACGAGCCGACCGGAGGCGTTCGCGCCCAACCCGGCGAAGATGAAGTCGAGGTAGCTGACGTGGTTGCTGGCCAGCACCGCCCCGCCCGTGCGGGGTACGTGGTGGGCGCCCTCGATGGTGATCTTCAGGTCGAGGACCCGGAACAACGTCTTGGCAGCGGCGATAACGGGCGGGTACACGAGCTCCGGCATCCGCAGAATCTACCGTGCCCGGCTGGGGATCGCCTGGGTGGCGGCCCGGCGGCGACGCGGGTGGCGCGCCTGGGTGGCGGCCCGGCGGCGACGCGGGTGGCGCGCCGCCGCCGGTGTGCCGGGCGCGGCTCAGTCGGAGAGACTGTGCAGATCGAGCCGACCTCGGGCGAAGGCGTCCACCCGCCCCCAACGGCCCGGAATGTCCAGGACTTCGATCCGGCCCATCCCGACCGGGAGACGCGGCTCGACCGCCAGGTGCCCGTCGTGCGGTTCGAGACCGAGCATCGTGCGCAACAGCAGCAGCGGCGTACCCGTCGACCAGGCCTGCGGACTGCATGCCGTGGGGTACTCGACCGGGAACTTGGTCAGCTCCCGCGGGTAGCCGCCGAACGCCTCCGGTAGCCGCCCGTCGAAGTAGGTGGCCGCGTCGAGGATGCCGTTGGCGATGGTGGCGGCCTCCTCGGCGAACCCGTAGCGACGCAGGCCCCAGGCGATGAACGAGTTGTCGAACGGCCAGATCGTGCCGTTGTGGTAGCCGATCGGGTTGTACCGGGCCTCCCCCTCGGCGAGCGTGCGCACCCCCCAGCCGGAGAACAGTCGCGGCCCGACCAGGTGCGCCGCCAGCTTTTCGGCCCGCGCCGGATCGACGATCCCGCTCCACAGCAGGTGACCGATGTTGGAGCTGAGGATGTCGCACTGGCGACCGTCCGGGTCCAGGGCCAGCGCGTAGTACTCGCCGTCGGCCACCCACCAGTCCCGGTTGAACCGCTCCTTCAGCTCCGCCGCCTCCCGCTCCAACTGGTCGGCGAACTCCGGGTCGTCCCAGAACTGACGGGCCATCCGCGCCGCGCGGACCTTCGCGTCGTACGCGTACCCCTGCACCTCGCAGGTGGCCCGGGGAAACGGCGGCAGGGTGCCGTCGGAGTAGGAGATCGAATCCCAGGAATCCTTCCAGCACTGGTTCTCCAGGCCGGTCTCGGTGTTGCGGCGCTCGTACCAGATGTAGCCGTTGCCGACCAGGTCGGCGTAACTGTCGATCCACTTGAGCGCGGCCCGGGACTCCTGCTCCAACTCCTTGACCAGCGCCACGTCCCCGCTCCACCGCTCGTACTCGTCGAGCAGCACGAGGAACAGCGGAGTCGCGTCCACCGAGCCGTAGTACGGCGAGTGTGGCTGCTCCTCGAAGGCGGCGGTCTCGCCGTACCGCATCTCGTGCAGGATCCGTCCCGGGTCCTCGTCCCGGAAGTCGTCGAACCGGCTGCCCTGGAGGGACGCGAGGATGCGCAGCGTCGTCTTCGACAACTGCGGCGTGAACGGCAGCGTCTGGAGGCAGGTGAGGATGCTGTCCCGGCCGAACATGGTCATGAACCAGGGCAGACCGGCCGCGGGCAGGGTCGCGCCCCCGAGCGACAGCGGCGAGAAGCGCAGCGCGGCGAGGTCGATCAGGCTGCGCCGGTAGGTGCTGGCAACCCGTCCGTACTGACTGTTGACCTTCGGCGCGTCCGCGATCCACTGCTCCAGGTCGTGTTGCAGGGCCAGCCGCTCGCCGCCGTGCACGCGCAGACCCATCCGCAGGTCCCGGTCCCCTGGGCCGACCGCGCGCGTCTGCACGTCGATCTGCGCCTCCCACTGCTCATTCGGTTCCAGGCGGACGGTGTACGCGAAACCCCGGTTGTCGTAGCGCGGCGACATCGACGAGGAGATGATCGTTTCGCGCCGGAAGTTGCCCCGGCGGTAGCCCAGGCGCAGCTTGTCGGCCTCGACCTCGGTATAGATCTCGCCCTTCTTGTTCAGGATCTCGTCCTTGACCTGGAACAGGTCGGCGAAGTCGGCCGCGGCGTCCATCCGGATCTCCAGATCGACCGCCTTCTCGTCGTGGTTGAGGATGGTGAGCCGCTCGCAGAAGCTGCCGCCGACCGCGCGCTCGCGGATGATCGACAACTTCGCGTCCACGTAGTGGGTGGCCATCCCCGGCACGAGGAAGAACCGGGACTCGAAGTACTGCAGGTCGTCGTACGAGAGCGAGTTGAGGCGTTCACCGTTGACGCTCAACACCCACGTCGACAGGAATCGGGTGTCGAGGGAGAAGAGCCCGGTCGGTTCGCTCGGCGTCGCCTCGATGTCGCCGGTGTCCTCGCAGACGACGAATGTGCTGCCGTCCAGGATCCGGATCGTGTTGCTCTGCCCCATCACCGCACCTCCCCCGCGAATCGGCGACGCGGCCCACGGGCGTCCGGCGACCCGGGGAAGATCCGCTCCACCTGCACCACCAGCCGGGCGTCCCCCGACACCGTCATGTCCCCACGCAACAGCGCCGCCAGGCCGTGCTCACGGCCGGCCGCTATCTCGTCGAACAGCATCGGGCTGGCGCCGATCACCGTGTCGGCCTCGCTGTCCTCCTGGCTCACGTTGAGCCGCCCACGGTCGATTTTCAGCAGCCAGTGCCGGGTCTGTGCCCCCTCGTGCAGGTCGATCCGCAGTGTCCCGGAGGTCTTCGCCAGCAGAGGCTCGTACCCCCGCCGGTCCAGCTCCTCGAAGAACCTCGTGGTCGCGTCCACCATCGGGTCCACTCCTCCCAGTCGGCCGGGCCCCGGCGATCACACCCCGCGCGCCACGCGTCGCGCGATGCACGTCCCCGCACGGGTCCCCCGACCCCAGCAACCCAACCTCGCCCAAATAGGGTGACCGCCCGCACTCCCCCTCCCCTCCTCCCCTCCCCACCCCCTCCACCCCTCCCCTCTGCCCTTCCGCCCCGGTGATCAAGAGGTTCGCGTCACCGTTCTCGGCGTGTCGTGACGCGAACCTCTTGATCACCGGGGCGAGGCGGGCCGAGGGCGGCTGGGGGCGGGCTGAGGGCGGGGAGGGGGGGTGGGGGTGGGGGTGGGGGTGGGGGGTGGGGGGGGGGGGGGGGCGGGGGGGGGGGGGGGGGGGGGGTTGGGGGGGGGGGGGGGGGTTTTGGGTGGGGGGGGGGGGT
>NZ_JBFAMS010000023.1:0-85035 GCF_040656575.1 Micromonospora sp. NPDC049801
GGCTGGAGTTGGGGAAGGTCCAGCCCAGCGTCCAACCGTTGACCGGGTCGCCGAGGTTCTTGATGGGCCCCCGTCCGGACGGAACGCGGTTGATCAAGAGGTTTGCGTCACCGAATGCCACTCTGCTGACGCAAACCTCTTGATCACGCTTCTCAGGCGCGGTTGGTTGGCTCGGGGAGGGGTTCGTTTGGGGCGCGGTGGCGGCGGACGGTGTGGGTGAGGAAGAGCACCCAGGCGACGGCGGCCACCACTCCGGCGAGGGTTAGCGCGGTGACCAGCAGCCAGGTGGAACCCCCGGCGGCGGCGAAGACGCCCTTGCGCGCGCCCGTGTCCAGTGCGGGGGCCGTCTCGCCCGTCGACAGGGTGTCCGGGGCGTCGTAGAGGATCACG
This sequence comes from Micromonospora sp. NPDC049801, assembly GCF_040656575.1. Taxonomy (NCBI): domain Bacteria; kingdom Bacillati; phylum Actinomycetota; class Actinomycetes; order Micromonosporales; family Micromonosporaceae; genus Micromonospora; species Micromonospora sp. NPDC049801. The sequence goes on from NZ_JBFAMS010000023.1 coordinate 391, forward strand.
TCCGCCCGCTTGGCACCGTCGTCGGCCACGAAGTCGCCGTGCCAGGTGCAGCTTCGACGGGAACACTCCTCCGAGACGGCCGTGAAGGTGCCCGCGGTGCCGCCACCGCCCTTGGCCTGCCAGGCCGGTCCGAGATCACCAACGCCCAGCAGCAGACCGATGCCGGCGATGACAGGCAGGCCGACCCAGACGAAAATCTTGGCCCGCCAGTCGCTGATCTTGTTGAAGATTTCCACGGCGGGAGACACTAACGGCAGGCAGCCGCTCCCGCCGCCCCGTTTCGACGGTCCCCGCGCGGCACGCGTCCGCAGGCCCTACGGCTGCCGCCGCTCACCCTCGTCGGACTGCTCGTCCTCGCCGGCCAGGGCGGAGCGGAGGCGCTCCTTCTCTGCCTTGCGACGAGCCGTGGCCTCGGCCATCTCGTGGGCCATCTCGTCGCGCCAGCCGCGCAGCAGGAAGAAGGAGAGCGCGGCGGAGAACGCCAGCGCCAGGATCAGCTTCAGGAAGATGTCCACGTCGACCAGCCAGAGGGCCGCCAGTACGGCGACGAACAGCCCGATCCGGCCCAGCGTGTACTTGAGCGCCGCGCTCACCTCATGTACTCCTTCTCCGCGCCCGATGGGCGGGTCACTCAGCCCGTCCGGCGGGCCAGCCAACGGACGCCGGGGAACCAGATCGTCGCGTACGCCACGGTGAACGCCGCCGCCGCCAACGCGCCGGACAGCAGCGGCGGCAACCCCGCGCCCAGCCCGGCGACCAGCAGCCCCACGAACACCGCGACCGCCGCCGCGACGAGCGCCGCCACCACCCGGGCAGCCCCGAACCCCCAGGCGCGGAAGTCGTCCCAGAACAGCCAGGCCGGCAGGATCACCGCGAGCCAACCGTTGGTGTGCCCGAAGTCGGCAGCGCCGAACGAGGCGAACGCCCACTCGAACAGCACGAGCGCCAGCACACCGATGACCAGGCCGGCGAGGCACACCCCGAGCAGGTCACCAAGCGTACGGACGCGCCCCTCGGCGTCTCGTCGGGGGAAGCCGCCCTGCTGCTCGGCGCTGCGCTGCTCGGTCATCGACTGCGAGGGTACGTGGTGTCTCAGGCCCAGACCTGCTGCGGCTCGGCGCGGCGCTCGGCCAGCGACGGCGCCCGGTCGTACTCCCGGACGACGTTGTAGCGGGTGTCCCGCTCGACCGGCTGGAAGCCGGCGTCCCAGATCAGGTTCAGCAGGTCGTCGCGGTGCATGGTGTTCGGGGTGCCGTACGAGTCGGCGTCGTGGGTGATCTTGTATTCGACCACCGAGCCGTCCAGGTCGTCCACGCCGAAGTTCAACGAGAGCTGGGCCACCGACAGGCCGTGCATCACCCAGAAGTTCTTCACGTGCGGCACGTTGTCGAACAGCAGCCGGGACACGGCGAACGTCTTCAGCGACTCGGCCGGGGAGGCCATCGTCGTGCGCGCCTGGATCCGGTTACGGATCTTGCCGTCCGCCGAGTCGACGAAGTCGTGCTGGTAGCGCAGCGGGATGAAGACCGCGAAACCGCCGGTCTCGTCCTGCAACTCCCGCAGGCGCAGCACGTGGTCGACGCGGTGCCGGGGCTCCTCGATGTGGCCGTACAGCATGGTCGCCGGGGTCTTCATGCCCTTGCTGTGGGCCAGGGCGTGGATGCGCGACCAGTCCTCCCAGTGGCACTCGTGGTCGACGATGTGCTGGCGGACCTCCCAGTCGAAGATCTCCGCGCCGCCACCGGTCAGCGACTCCAGGCCGGCGTCCATCAGCTCGTCGAGAATCTCGTCGGCGCTCAGGCCGCTGATCTTCTCAAACCACTGCACCTCGGTCGCGGTGAAGCACTTGAGCTTGACGTTCGGCAGCGCCGCCTTCAGCTCGCGCAGCACCTTCGGGTAGTAGCGCCACGGCAGCGTCGGGTGCAGGCCGTTGACGATGTGCAGCTCGGTGAGCTGCTCATCCTCCATCTCCTTGGCCTTGCGGACCGCCTCGTCGATGCGCATCGTGTACGCGTCCTTCTCGCCCGGCTTACGCTGGAACGAGCAGTACGCGCAGGACGCCGAGCAGACGTTCGTCAGGTTGAGGTGCCGGTTGACGTTGAACATCACCCGCTCACCGTTCAGCTCGGTGCGCTTGTGGTGCGCCAGCCGCCCCAACCAGGTCAGGTCGTCGCTGTCGTAGAGGGCGACGCCGTCCTCCCGGGTCAGCCGCTCACCGGCGTACACCTTCGCTTCGAGCTCACGCTTGAGTCCGGCGTCCATGGCACGTCCCTTCCACCTGCGGTCTTTCCCGAGGGTACGTCGACCCCCCGGTGGGCCGGGCGGCACGGTCCGCGACAGCGACCCACTTCACCGGACTCTCAGCCTCCCGTAACCCGCCGATGCATCGACATCACTGCCGCCGTGCGGTAAGACAAGGTGGGGCGGAACTCACACACTGGTACCGTCCCGACGGTCGCGCCCACCGAGCGCGACGACGAGCACCGGACGGGGAGCGGAATGGTCGACAGCGGGCGCGGGCGACGGCAGCGACGACGGAGCCCGGTGATCTCGCCGGTGCTGCGGCCGAAGCTCTGGGCCGCCCTGCTCGGCGCGATCGCCGCCGCCGTGCTGGCCACCCCCGCGTACGCCGAGCCAACCGTGCCCTCGACCGTGCCGGACACCGGCGCGCGTCCACCGGCCATCGGTGCCCCGCAGGTGCCCGGCAGCCCGCCCCTCGCCGGCGTCCCGGCCCCCCCGGTCAACCTCGGCAACGGCCCGCTGGCCGCCCAGATCGCCGCCGCCGAGAGTCAGGTCGGCCTGCTCGGCGACCAACTACTGCTGACCCGACAGAAACGTACCGACGCGCAGGCGCAGCTCGTCGCGGCCGGCAAGGTGCTGGCGACCACGCAGGACGCTCTCCTCCGCGCCCAGCAGGCAGCCGACTCCGCAGCCTCGGACGCGGTCAAGGCGGCCGCCGCCCTGCCGCCGGGTGACTTCGTCGACGACATCCAGGGCCTGAGCCGGCTCCAGCGCATCAACCGTGGCGAGAAGGTCGAGGGTGCCACCACCGCCGTGACCGGCGAGTTGGCGCGGGCCCGGGCCAGCGAACAGACCGCCTACCAGGCACACACCGCGGCCAAGGCGGCCGTCGACGCCGTCGAGGCGGAGTTCGCCACCGGCGAGAATGCCCTGCGCACCGCCGAGGCCAGCCTGCTCAAGCTCCGCAAGGACAACGCCGCCCAGCTGATCCTGCTCGAACGGCAGCAGGAGGCCGCCGAGCAGCAGTTCGGATCGGGCTACGTCGCCGGCCAGAGCACCAGCGGCATGTCCGCGCACCCGCGGGCGCTGGCCGCCGTCCGGTACGCGCTCGCCCAGCTCGGTGACCCGTACAAGTGGTCCGAGGAGGGGCCGGACCAGTTCGACTGTTCGGGTCTGATGTGGGCCGCGTACCGCTCCCCGGGCGCCGACTACTTCGATCTGCCCCGGGTCTCCCGCGACCAGTACGCCGCCACCCGGTCCCGCACCGTACGACCCAGCGAGGCGCTCCCCGGCGACCTGATGTTCTTCGCCTCCGGCAGCAGCTACACCACGATCCACCACGTCACCATGTACATCGGTAACGGCAAGATGGTGCAGGCGCCCACGACCGGCGACGTGGTCAAGGTCTCGGTGGTCAACTGGTCCCGGCTCTACGCCGTTACCCGGGTGATCGGGGCGGTGCCGACCCCGAACGTGCCCCTTCCGCCGGTGCCGCCGCCGGCCACCAGCAAGCCGACGCCGCCCGCGAAGCCGACGCCCACCCCCAAGCCGACCCCCACCGGCAAGCCGACCACGAAGCCGCCGACCCCGCCGACCGGCACGGGTACGCCGAAGCCCACCGGTACGCCGACCGGTACGCCGGAGCCGACCGGCGGCACCTCGCCGACCCCGACGGACAGCCCGACCAACACGCCGACGACGCTGCCGCCGCCCCCCACCACGGCACCGGCCAGCTCATCGGCCTCCGCCGCCAGCACGCCGTCCACCAGCCGGAGCGGGACGACCAGCGACAGCCCGAGCGCGGGACGCTGATCCGCCACCGGGGCTCCGGCTGTCCGCCTGGGACGATCTGTGGCACGGTGACAACCAGGCACACCCGGTCCGACGTCACGGGCCGGGTGCGAGCGTGGCGCGGAGGGCGGAGATGGCCGAGCAGAGAGATCCGGCGGAGAGTGTCGACGTCGGCCGGGCCGCGGGGCTGACGACCGCGGATCCGACGACCGCTGATCCGACGACCGACGCCGGCTCGCCGGCCGGTGCTCCCAGCGCCACGCTGACCAGCGCCGACCGGGACACCGCGCTCACCGACGCCGCGGTGCGGGACGGGAACGCCGCGCTCGACGGCGACACCGGCGACGGGGTCGCGGAGTCCGATGGAAAGGCCGCCGGCACGTACGACGCGACAGCCGGAGACGACGCCGCGGGCGACCCCGTCGACGACGCGCACGGCCACGGGGCGGACGTCGAGCCGTCGGAGGACGCCGCCGCTGATCCGACCGCCGCCCCGGTGCGGGCGCGGGCCAGCGTCGCGACAGCCCACCCACGCCCCGGTGATCTGCCGGTGAGCGCTCCAGCCACCGCGACCACCTACCGGGCGGCCGGCTCGGCCAGCACACTGCCCGCACAGCGGGACAGCTCGCCCGCACCGGCATCGGCCGACACCTCGACCGCCCCGGCGCGCGCCAGCGCGACGGCGTCGGTGACCGCCAGCGCCACCGCGCCGGCCAGCGCCACCGCCACCGGCCCGACGCCGACGCAGGCCACGGGCCCAACGCCAGCGCCCGTCACCGGCTCGACGCCGACGCAGGCCACCGCCACGGGCACCGCCACCGGCCCGACGTCGGCGCGGGCCAGCGCCACGGTCCCCGGCAGCAGCCGGGTCGCGGCCGGCGGCGGGGCCGCGCCGGAGCCCCGGGCGAGCACGTCCGCCGTCTACCGGTCGGGACCGGTGAATCCCGAACCGCCCGAGCCGGCGCAACCCCCGGAGCCGGCGCAGCCGCCCGCGCGTCCGGCCCCGGAACCGACACCGCCGGGGCCGGGCGAGCCGGAGCCCGCACCGAGCCCGGGGCCGTACCCGCCCGGTCCGACGCCGACGCCGGGCCCCTTCCCCACGCCCCGACCGGACCCGGTGCCGCCGGTTCCGGGACCGCCCGTGCCACCACCCTCGCCGATGCCGCCTGTCCCGGGGCCGCCGACGCCACCCGTCCCCGGGCCGCCGATGCCACCGCCGGGCCCGCCGGTGCCCGCGCCACCGCCGCAGCCCGGCCCGATGCCGGCGCCACCGTTCCCGCCGCCACCAGCCACGACCGGCACGCCGGGCGCACCCGCCACGGGGTCGGTCTCCGCGCCGCCGGCCACCTTCTCCGGATGGACCGCCGCGCCGCCCGCCCCGGGCAGCGCCTGGGCCGGGACACCCGGGTCCGCCCCGCCGGTGGTTCCCGCGCCCGCGCTGCCGACGTGGCCGCCGTCCACCACCACCCCCCTGACCGGCGGTTCGGACCACCGGACGACCACCCCGCACGGCGGGCCCGAGCGGCGGAGCACGACGGCCGGTGGTCGTACCGGAGCCCGTGCCGGCGGCGCTGACCAGGCGGGCACCGTCTACGCCAGCGGCGACGGGCCGGGTTTCACCACGATCGCCCTACCGGCGAACGCGGCGGTGGAGAATTCCGGCTCGCTGACCGGGCACATCCTCGCCCAGGGCTGGTCGGACACCCCGGCGGAGCGCTCCCGGAACACCCGCGTGGTGATCGTCCTGATCGCCGCGTTGGGGCTCCTGATCGGGATCAGCGTGCTGGTCGTCCTGCTCGCGAACAACGCCCTGGACGGCCTGATGGGCGGCATGCTCGACGGCTGATCGACACCACGGCTGCGAGGGTGAGTCCGCCCACTACGGTCGGTCAACCGGCTGGCGACTCCGCCGAATCGCCGTACACTGGTCGGGATCACTGACCTGGCGCGCCCGATGTGCGCCCATGGGCGATCTTGCGGGCGATCCGGCGGCACAGCCGCGGCAGGCCATCGCGAAGATGCGCCCCGCTTGAAAGGCATTTGTTGACCACCTCTGCTGACCCCAGCACCGTTCCGTCCGTTTTCGATTCCGCCACGACGGCGGTCGACGCCCCCGTGACGTCCGACGCCCCCGTGACGATCGACGCCCCCGAGACGTCTGACGCCGTTCCCGCCGAAACCGCCGAGTCGATCGACTTCGCCGGTCTGGGCCTGCCCGAGCCGCTGGTTCGCGCTCTGGCCCGACAGGGCATCACCGCACCCTTCCCGATCCAGCAGGCCACCGTCCCCGACGCCCTCGCCGGGCGGGACGTGCTCGGTCGTGGGCAGACCGGGTCGGGCAAGACCCTCGCCTTCGGCCTCCCGCTGCTGGCCCGCGTCGCCGCCGGGCGTCCGGCGCGTCCGATGCGGCCACGCGCCCTGGTCCTGGTACCGACCCGCGAGCTGGCCATGCAGGTCAACGACGCGCTCCTGCCGTTGGGCAAGGCGCTCAACGTGTTCCTGAAGACCGCCGTCGGCGGTGTTCCGTACGACCGCCAGATCGACGCGCTCCGGCGGGGCGTGGAGATCATCGTGGCGACCCCGGGCCGGCTCGGCGACCTGATCGAACGGGGCATCTGCCAGCTCGACGACGTCGAGGTGACGGTGCTCGACGAGGCCGACCAGATGGCCGACATGGGCTTCCTCCCCGAGGTGACCGAACTGCTGGCGAAGACGCCGGCCGGCGGTCAGCGCCTGCTCTTCTCCGCCACTCTGGACGGCGACGTCGACGCGCTGGTCAAGCGATTCATGAACGACCCGGTGACGCACTCCACCGCGCCGTCCACCGCCTCGGTGTCCACCATGGACCACCACGTGCTGCTGATCCCGCCGCACGACAAGTTTCCGGTGACCGCCTCGATCGCGGCGCGGGACGGACGGACCATGGTGTTCGCGCGTACGCAGATGGGCGTCGACCGGCTGGTCGACCAGTTGGCCGCGGTCGGCGTGCGGGCCGGTGGGCTGCACGGCGGCAAGACCCAGCGGATGCGGACCAAGACCCTCGCCGAGTTCCGTGAGGGTCGGATGAACGTCCTGGTCGCCACCGACGTGGCGGCCCGTGGTATCCACGTCGACGGGGTCACGCTGGTGCTGCACGTCGACCCGCCGAAGGACCCGAAGGACTACCTGCACCGTGCCGGTCGTACCGCCCGCGCGGGCGAGTCCGGCGCGGTCGCCACGCTGGTGCTGCCCAAGCAGCGCCGTACCACCCTCGCGATGATGGAGAAGGCCGGCGTCGCGCCGGCCGAGACCCGCGTCCGGGTCGGCGACCCGGTGTTGGCGGAGCTGATCGGCGCCCGCGAGCCCAGCGGCGTTCCGGTTCGTGTCGAGGCGGAGCCGCGCGGCTTCGGTGACCGCTCCGGCGGTGGCCGACGGTTCGACGACCGCTCCGGCGGCCCGCGCCGGTTCGGCGACCGGCCGCAGGGCGAGCGCCGGTACGGCGACCGTCCCCAGGGCGAGCGCCGGTACGGCGACCGGCCGACGGGCGACCGGCAGTACGGCGACCGCCCGCAGGGCGAGCGCCGCTACGGCGACCGGCCCACCGGCGAGCGCCGCTTCGGCGACCGGCCGACGGGCGACCGGCAGTACGGCGACCGTCCCCAGGGCGAGCGCCGCTACGGCGATCGGCCCACCGGCGAGCGCCGGTACGCCGATCGCGACAGTCGCGGCTACGGCGACCGCCCGCAGACCGACCGGAGTGACCGACCGGCCGGTGAGCGCCGCTTCGGCGACCGCCCGCAGGGCGACCGACAGTACGGCGACCGGCCGACGGGCGAGCGCCGCTACGCCGACCGGCCGCAGGGCGACCGACAGTACGGCGACCGCCCGCAGGGCGAGCGCCGCTACGCCGACCGGCCGACGGGCGAGCGCCGCTTCGGCGACCGCCCGCAGGGTGACCGCCCGCAGGGTGACCGGCAGTACGGTGACCGGCCGACCGGTGAGCGCCGCTACGGCGACCGGCCGCAGGCCGACCGGGGCGACCGGGGTGAGCGGCGCTTCCCGGACCGCGACAGCCGGGGCGGCTACCGCTCCGAGGGCCGTGGTCGGGACGACCGACCGCGTGATGATCGGCGGGGTTTCGGCGGGCGGCCGCCGGCGCGTACCCACTGATCTTCCGATCCACGCCGAACGCCGTCGCGGAGCTTGTGCTCCGCGGCGGCGTTCGCGCATGCGCTGCCGACCGCGTCCGGGTCGCGTAACGTCCGGCTCATGGCGACCATGACCAAGTCGATCTTCTGGTCCCGGACGGACACCGCCGGCAGCGAACATGCCCTGCTCGACGACGGCGACGCGTTGTCGGCGCGCGGCACCGTGCTCGCCGTCGATCCGATTCCGTTCACCGCCCGCTACCGGCTGACGACCGCGCCCGACGGGAGCACCGCCCGGGTCGAGGTCGAGGCCGAGGGGTCGGGTTGGCTTCGGCGCGTGACCCTCGAGCGGGCCACGTCCCGGTGGCGGGTCACCACCGCCGAGCAGGGCGACCTGGATGCCGCACTGGTCGGGGCCGGACACCCGCGCGCCGGCCTGCCCGGCACCGACGACCCGGATCGCCTCGCCGACGCGCTCGACGTCGATCTGAGTGGCTCGCCGCTGTTCAACGCCCTTCCGGTACGCCGGCTCGGGTTGACCCGCGGACCGGCCGACATGCCGCGCCGGATCACGGTCGCGTGGGTGCTGCTGCCGGGCCTGGAGGTGGTGCCGGCCGAGCAGATCTACACCGGGCTCGGTCCGGGCCGGGTACGGTTCGCCAGCGGCACCTTCACGGCCGATATCGACCTGGACGCCGACGGGTACGTGGTGCGCTATCCCGGTCTTGCCGAACGGATCGACCCCCGCTGACGGCAGCGCGGGCCCGTCGTCGGACCGGACAGGCAGCTCAGGCGGGCCAGTCGCCGCTGCTCAGGAAGCGCTCGACGGTCGCAGCGTGCGGCGTCAGGTCGAGGCCCTGGGCGGCGACCCAGTCGTCGGAGTAGTACGTGTCGGCGTACCGGTCACCGGCGTCGCAGATCAGGCTGACCACCGAGCCGGTCCGCCCCTCGGCCAGCATGCCGGCGATGAGGCTGAACGCGCCCCACAGGTTGGTGCCGGTGGAGCCGCCCACCCGACGACCGAGCACCGTCGAGCCGGCGCGCATGGCGGCCAGCGAGGCCGCGTCCGGCACCTGGACCATCCGGTCCACGACCGAGGGCAGGAAGGACGCCTCGACCGTGGGCCGGCCGATCCCCTCGATGCGGGAGCCCTTGCCGGTGCGTACGGACCAGTCGGCGGCCACCCAGGCGGGGTAGAAGGCGGAGTTCTCCGGGTCCACGACGCAGAGCTTGGTGGCCAGGCGGCGGTAGCGGGCGTACCGGCCGATGGTGGCGCTGGTGCCACCGGTGCCGGCGCCGACCACGATCCAGGCCGGGATGGGGTGTCGTTCCAGCTCCAACTGCGCGTAGATCGACTCGGCGATGTTGTTGTTACCTCGCCAGTCGGTGGCCCGCTCGGCGTACGTGAACTGGTCCATGAAGTGGCCGCCGGAGTCCTCGGCCAGCCAGCGGGCCTCGACCACCACGCCCGCCGGGTCGTCCACCAGGTGGCACCGGCCGCCCTGGAACTCGATCTGCGCGATCTTCTCGGGCGAGGTGGAGGCGGGCATCACGGCGATGAACGGCAGGCCGAGCATGCGGGCGAAGTACGCCTCGGAGACCGCCGTGGAGCCCGAGGACGCCTCGACGATCGTGGTCTGCGGCCCGATCCAGCCGTTGCACAGGCCGTAGAGGAACAGTGAGCGGGCCAGCCGGTGCTTCAGCGAGCCGGTCGGGTGGGACGACTCGTCCTTGAGGTAGAGGTCGATCCCCCACGCCCGGGGCAGCGGGAAGGGCAGCAGGTGGGTGTCGGCCGAGCGGTTGGCGTCGGCCTCGACGGCGGCAATCGCCTCGGTCACCCAGCTACGGCTGGCCTCGTCGCACCGGTCGAGATGAGTCACGCCCGGAAACCTAGCAACCAGCTCAGGTGGGCTGCGGACCGACCGCCTGGGGGCGGTTCTCCCACTTGGTGGAGAGGGCGATGGCGGTGCGCGTGGAGGCGACCCCGGGGGTCCGGTTGAGCCGCACGATGAGTTGCTCCAGCTCGGCGATCGTGCCGACCCGGGCCTTCAGCAGGAACGACTCGACGCCCGCCATGAAGTAGCAGGACTCGATCTCGGGCAGCACCCGCAGCGACTCCAGCATGTCGTCGGAGTCCGCGCCGGAGTCCTCGACGATGCCGATCAGCGCGGTGACGCCCAGCCCGATCGCCTCGGGCGCCACGTCCGCCCGGTAGCCCAGCACCACGCCGCTGCTCTCCAGCTTGCCGACGCGTTCGTGCACGGCCGGGGCGGAGAGGCCCACCTGTCGGGCCAGCTCGGCGTACGACAGGCGGGCGTTGCCGCGCAGCAGGTCGACGAGGCTCAGGTCGATGGCGTCCACGGAGAGTGACCTTAACGCGTTGGGCGTAACGCGAGGCCTTCGGCATCCGTTGGTCAGAACAGTGAGTAACTGTTCATAAACTGACGGTCTAGGTAGGGGTTGCACCAGTACCATTTACTAACTTCCCAGTCAGTGCATTTTTCGCGTTTGGCGGACAGGCCAGGTCCCTGGTGCTGTAATTGCCATACGTCCCTCATGACGGCTCTGGGCTCGCACCAGCCGGGGGCAGTGTGTTCAGCCAGGGGCTTCGTCGACGCGAGGAGGGGGCTGTGGACACTGGAGATCGCCTGCTGACACCGGGTGAGGTCGCCGCGCTGTTTCGGGTAGACCCGAAGACTGTGACGAGATGGGCGGCGGCCGGCCGGATAGGAAGCATCCGGACTCCAGGCGGGCATCGCCGGTTTCGGGAATCCGAGGTGCGAGCCCTGCTTGAGGGGGAGGGCATGCTGGACGAGGTGGACGAGGTCGGAAAGCCACGCAACGTGGGTCCGGCCGCCTCCACCGGGCCGGGTCCGGCCAACGCCGGCATGTACTGAACTGGTGCGGACAATGTCAGGCGGACCGGACACCTGTCCGGTCCGCGCACCACTGCAACCCAGGTGACGGCTCAGCTCCGGGCCGCGCCGAGTTGGCCGGACCACCGGCGGAACAGGGTGTGTGGCACGCCGAGCGCGTCCAGCACCTTGCCGGCCACGAAGTCGACCAGTTGCTGCGCGCTGGCCGCCGCGCCCGCGCCGTAGAAGCCGGGGCTGGCCGGCAGCACGACCGCGCCGGCGTCGTGCAACGCGATCAGGTGCTCCAGGTGGCTGCGGGTCACCGGGGTCTCCCGGGGCACCACCACGACCGGTCGGCGCTCCTTCAGGTTGACCTCCGCGGCACGTTGCAGCAGATCCTTGGAGAGCCCGATCGCGATGCCGGCGCAGGCCGCGGTGCTGGCGGGTACGACGGCCATTCCGCGTACCCGGTAGGAACCGCTGCTGGGTCCGGCGGCCAGGTCGCCGGCCGGCCAGTGGCGTACGTCCGCTCCGGTCAGGTCCCGGCCCAGCCAGGCCGCGAGGTCTTCGGCCCAGTGCGCGTCGCGGAACGAGCGCCCGGTCTCGTCCAGCAGGGTAAGCCGGGCCGCCCGGGACACGATGAGGTCCACCGGCTCGCCCGCGTCGAGCAGCCCGCCGACGACGGCCGCCGCGTACGGCGTACCGGAGGCCCCGGAGACACCGACCACCCATGGTTCCCGCATGCCCCCAGCCTGCCTGGTCGACGCCGCGCGCCGCTGGGCACCCCACGATCCGCCGCGCCGCAGCCGCCCGACTTGTCCGGCCGGGTAGGTGGTTATCCCGCCGACCTGCGATGCTGCCGATGGCGATTCGCACCGGGAGCAGTTCGCACGGGAGGCATCGGTGACGACCGGCGAGGTCCTCTGGGCGCTGCGCGCCGAGTGCCCGATCCCACCCCGGCTCTCGCCGCACGCCGACCAGGTCCAGCAGTGGCTCGTCGACATCCTGCCCGAGCTGGGCATGCCGCTGGACGACGCCGCGCTGCACCGGCTGGCTCGGGGCGGCTTCGCCCGGTACGCGGGACGGCTCTACCCGGACGCCAGCGAGGCCGACCTGCGGGTGCTGACGGCCCTCTTCACCTGGTTCTTCCTCGTCGACGACGCCTGCGACGGCCCGCACCGAATCAGCCCGGCGCAGATCCGGGCGCTGCGCGACGGGACGTTGGCACTGCTGCACGACGGTCCCCGCCTCCGGCACGGTGGGTTGACCGGGCCGCTGCGGCGACTGCTGGTGCTGGCCTGGCGGGAACCGCGCAGACGGATGCCGTCCCGGTGGCGGCTACGTTTCGCCGACGCGGTGGGCCGGCACCTCGACGGCACCTGGCGGGAGGCGGCCAACAAGGAGGCCGCCGTCCGACCCGGCGTGGACGAGTACGTCGAGCTGCGACGGGCCACCTCGGCGGCCGAGGTGTCGTATCCGCTGGTGGAGTTCGTCGGCGGCCGGCCCCTGCCCGATCCGGTCTACCACCATCCGCTGCTGCGCCAGATCGCCCGCACCGGCAACGACCTGCTCTCCTGGTACAACGACCTGGCCTCGCTGGAGAAGGACCGGGCCACCTCGGGCGGGCACAACCTGGTCCTGGCGACACAGGCCGAGTGGGGCGTGTCCTCGGACGAGGCGGTACGGCGGGTGGCCGAGCGCTGGCGCGAGTCGATGCGGCGGTTCGTGGCGCTCCGCGCCGCCGTGCCGTCGTTCGGGCCGGCGTTGGACGAGGCCGTCACCGACCATCTCGACGGGGTCGCGTACGCCGTGCGCGGCACCATCGACTGGACCCTGGAGAGCGGCCGCTACCCGACGGCCGCGGCCGGCTAGCTAGGGCCGCAGGCCGAGGCGGATCACCAGGTCGAGCAGGGCGAAGACGAACAGCGCGATGCCGACGAACCCGTTGGCGGTGAAGAACGCCCGGTTGACCTTGCTGAGGTCGGTCGGGCTGACCACCAGGTGCTGGTAGGCGAACGCGACGGCGGTCAGCGCCAGGCCGACCCACCACAGCCAGCCGAACCCGATCAGCGCCCCGAACCACACGAACAGCCCGAAGGTCACCACGTGCGCGAGCGTCGAGGCGTGCAGCGCGAAGCGGCGACCGTACCGGGCGGGCACGCTGTGCACGCCGATCTGCTGGTCGATCTCGGAGTCCTGGCAGGCGTAGATCAGGTCGAAGCCGCCGATCCAGAGCCCGACCGCCGCGCCGAGCAGCCAGGCCGGCCCGGAGCCGTCCAGGGTGCCGGTGACCGCGAGCCAGGCGCCGACCGGGCCGACCGCCTGGGCGATGGCGAGGATGGCGTGCGGCCAGTTGGTGAACCGCTTGCCGTACGGGTAGACGACCAGCGGCACCACGGCGAGCGGCGCGAGCACCAGGCAGAGCGGGTTGAGCAGCGCGGCGGCGGCGAGGAACACCACGAGCGCGACGGCCGCGCCGGTCCAGGCCGTCCGCACGCTCACCGCCCCGGTGACCAGTTCCCGTCCGGCGGTACGCGGGTTCCGGGCGTCGATCCGACGGTCGAGGATCCGGTTGGCGGCCATCGCGAACGTCCGCGCGCCGACCATCGCCACGGTGATCAGCAGCAGGTCGAGCCACCGCACGTGCCCGCCGTTCACCTGCATGGCGGTCAGCGCCGACAGGTACGCGAACGGCAGCGCGAACACCGAGTGCTCGATCGCGACGAGCTTGAGGAAGGACTTGACCCGGCCCGGCTTCTCCACGGGTGCGTCGAGGACGGCCATCAGATCCCGTACTCCTTCCAGCGCTTGTCGACCAGGGCCGCGACTTCCGGGGCCATGGTCATCTCCTCCGGCCATCCTCGGGTGTAGCCCTCGGTGGGCAGCTTGCGGGTCGCGTCGACGCCTGCCTTGCCGCCCCAGAACTGCTGGTACGACGAGTGGTCGAGGTGGTCCACTGGTCCCTCGGTGAGCAGCAGGTCACGGGCGTAGTCGACGTTGCCGAACGCGCGAAAGGCCACCTCGTTGTAGTCGTGCACGTCGCAGTCCTCGTCGACGATCACGATCAGCTTGGTGAGCGACATGAGGTGCGCGCCCCAGATCGCGTTCATGACCTTCTGCGCGTGCTTCGGGTAGCGCTTGCGAATCGACACGATCGCGCAGTTGTGGAACACCCCGGCGGCCGGCAGGTCGTAGTCGACGATGTCCGGGATCATCAGCTTGAGCAGCGGCTGGAAGATCCGCTCGGTGGCCTTGCCGAGGCCGTGGTCCTCCTGCGGCGGCTTCGACGTGACGATCGAGTGGTAGACCGGGTCGCGCTGCATGGTCATCGCCTCGATGTGCAGCACCGGGAACGGCTCGACCGGCGTGTAGAAGCCGGTGTGGTCGCCGAACGGCCCCTCGGGCAGCCGCTCGCCGGGCTCCAGGTAGCCCTCCAGCACGATCTGAGCGTGCGCCGGCACCTGCAACGGCACGGTGAGGCAGTCGACCATCTCCACCCGCTCGCCGCGCAGGAACCCGGCGAACAGGTATTCGTCGATGTCGCCGGGCAGCGGCGCGCTTGCCGCGTACGAGACGACGGGGTCGCAGCCGATCGCGATCGCGACCGGCAGGCGCTGCCCGAGTCGTTCGGCGACCGCGTGGTGCGCGGTGGAGTCCTTGTGGATCTGCCAGTGCATGCCGAGGGTGTTGCGGCCGTGCTGCTGAAGCCGGTAGAGGCCCAGGTTGCGCTTGCCGGTCTCCGGGTGCTTGGTGTGCGTCAGCCCGTAGTTGTGGAAGATCCCGCCGTCGCCGGGCCACACCTGCAACCCCGGCAGCCGGCCCAGGTCGACGTCGTCGCCCCGGTAGACGACCTCCTGGCAGGGCGCGGTCTTGACCTTGCGCGGGGGCACCGACTTGAGCTGCATGACCTTGCCCAGGCCCTCGCGGATGCCGGACCATCCGACCGGCAACTCCGGCTTGATCAACGCGCCGATCCGCGCGCCGACCTCGTCCAGCGAGTCGACGCCGAGGGCCATCGCCATCCGCTTCTCGGTGCCGAACAGGTTGATCGCCACCGGCATCTCACCCCGGGTGGGGTGCTCGAACAGCAGCGCCGGCCCGCCGGCGCGCACCGTGCGGGTGACCACCTCGCTGATCTCCAGGGTCGGGTCGACGGGGACGTCGACCCGACGCAGCTCCCCCGCGCGCTCCAGCGCCGCGAGGAAGTCCTTGAGATCGGTGTACGGGAAGCCACGAGCCATGTCGCCCAGTCTCCCGCACCGGGTGCGGCGCGGCCCACGCCGGGTGCTGTGAGACCCGCGACGACCCCGGCGAGCCCCGGCCTGTCCGGTCGGGTTTCCGGAAGTCGGGGTGTCCAGCGGCCGGGGACGGCCCGACTTCCGGGAACCCGAGTCGATCAACGTTCGAGCGCCGTGTCGCAGGCATGCGCGCCGTGCGCAGGCATGGCCGCCGGTCGAGCGGGTAGCCGGGCAGCCGGCAGACGGGGGCGGCGGATGGGTGGCGATCGGGTTCCGGCGGGGTTCACCGAGCAACGGGCACGGGTCGGTCGGATGACCATGAACTATGTCCGTGGTGGCAGCGGCCCACCGCTGGTGCTGCTGCACGGGTACCCGCAGTGCTGGTACATGTGGCGGCACCTGCTGCCCGAGTTGGGGCGGTCCTTCGAGGTGGTCGCGCCCGACCTGCGCGGCTTCGGGGACAGCGACGCCCCGGTCGACGGGTACGACAAGAAGAGCGTCGCCGCCGACCTGCACGGCCTGCTCGACCAACTCGGCCTGGTCAACGACCTGCGAGTGGTCGGGCACGACCTGGGGACGATGGTGGCGTACGCGTACGCCGCCGCCCATCCCGACCGGGTGAGCCGGCTGGCGCTCACCGAGGCGCCGATCCCCGACGAGAGCATCTACACGTTTCCCGCGCTCACCGCGGCCGGGCCGGCGGTGTGGAACTTCGGCTTCTTCACGCTCGACAACGGGCTGCCGGAGGAGCTGGTCCGTGGGCGGGAGTCGCTCTGGGTGGACCGGTTCACCGACGCCCTGATGGTGCACAAGGGCAGCATCAGGGCGTCGGACATCGAGGAGTTCGCCGGCCACCTGCGCGACCCGGCGCACCTGCGGGCGAGCTTCGCCCACTTCCGGGCGTTCGACCGGGACATCGCCGACAACGCGACGTACCGGGCCACGAAGCTCACCATGCCGGTGCTGGCCGTCGGCGCGGCGGCCAGCCTCGGCGGCCAGGTCGCCGAGCAGGTACGCCGGTACGCCGACACCGTTCGCGGCGAGGTGATCGACGACTGCGGGCACTGGCTGTACGAGGAGCGCCCGGACGTGATGCTCGCCCTGCTGCGCGACTTCCTCGCGGCCTGAGCCCGGGTTAGGTCAGTGGGTGCGGGCCACGCGGCCTGAGCAGGAGCCCTGGGGTCAGGGCGTGCGGGTCAGCTCGACGAAGGAGCGCCACGCGGCCGGGCTGAAGGTCAGCACGCCGCCGTCGCGGTCCTTCGAATCGCGGACGTGCACCCGGCCGGGCAGGTTGTCGGCGACCTCGACGCAGGCGCCGCTGTTGTTGCCGCTGCGGGTGGACTTGCGCCACTGAGCTCCGGTCAGATCCATGGCTTCACGATCTCCTCGAGCAGGTCGATGGACTGCTGCCGGGGCAGCGCGTCGCTGCGCAGACTCTCCCACCTTCCGAGCAGGGTCGCCACCTCGTTATTCTCGTCGACGGCGGTGCCACCGGTCTGGTTGTCGAGAAAACCGAGCCAACTGCCGTCGGCGGTGCGGCCCAGGATGAACGGCCCGAACATGCCGGCGTGCAACCCGACCGCCTGGGGCAGCACGTGCACCCGGATGTGCGGGCGGCGGGCGCACGCCACCAGGTGCCGGAGCTGGCCGGCCAGCACCCCGGCGTTGCCCTCGGCGAAGCGTCGCAGGGCGGCCTCGTCGATCACGGCGGTGAGCTGCGGCGGGTGCTCCCGGTCGAGGATCGTCTGCCGTTCCAGCCGGGCGGCCACCAACTCCTCCACCCGCTCGGCGGTGAGCCCCAGGTCGAGCCGGAACACCGCGCGGGCGTAGTCGGCGGTCTGCAACAGCCCGGGAACCATCGTCGCTTCGAAGCACCGCAACTGGGTGGCCACCCGCTCGACCTCCAACCAGGGGCGGAACCACACCGGCTCGGCGTGCCGACGACCCAGCTCGCGTAGCGAGACCAGCAGGCCGCCGGTGTCGAGCACCTCGTCGGCCCGGGTCAGGTACGCCAGGTTGGGCACCGTCGAGCCCACCTCGACCGAGGACACCATGGACGGTGAGTAGTGCGCCCGTTTGCCGTACTCCTCCTGGCTGAGCCCGGCCGCGAGCCGGGACCGCCGGAGCTGGTCTCTGATCATTTCCGCTGTGGACAGTGTCGTGGTCACCGCGCCTCACCTTCCGCTGCCGAGGAGGCCCATCGGCCCTTCTGGCGCAAGGTAGCGGAACCGCGACCCTGAGTCAGCCTCTGCCGGCATGTCGCGGTAACGCGGCTCGCTCAGGACACGGGCGGCGTCCAGGCGTGAGCGGCCAGCGGCGGGTCGAGCGGCGCGCGGGTGAGCCGGTTGGCGAAGGTGGACATGGTGTACGCCCCGACCCCGAGCACCACGTCCAGCGCCTGCCGGGGCTGGTAGCCGACCGCCAGGAAGGCTTCCAGCTCCTCGTCGGGCACCGCGCCCCGGTGCTCGAGCACGGCCAGCGTGAACTGGCGCAGCGCTTCCAGTCGCGGCTCGGGCAGCTTCGTGCCGGCGCGCAGCGCGGTGATCAGCGCGGCGCTCGCGCCGATCTCAGTGATCTTGCCGGTGTGCAGGGCCACGCAGAAGTGGCATTCGTGGGAGGTGGAGAGGGCCATGATGACCACCTCCCGCTCGACGGGCGCGAGGCTGGTCTGTTCGAATCCCGCACTGGCGGCGAGGAAGCCGTTGAGTAGCTGTGGCGACTCGGCAATCAGGGCCACCGCGCTGGGCAGCCAGCCGAATCGGCCGCGTACTCCCTCGATGGCCCGGCGTGCGGCGGCGGGTGCGGTCTCGGCGGTGTGGGTGGTGAAGACGGACATGGTTGCCTGCCCTAAGATAGTCAACGTGGTTGACGAAATAGTAAACGTGGTTGTCGAACATGGCAACCCCTGAGCCGTCCCGGCCCGGCTTCCAGCTCCCCCTGCTGCTGCTGGCCGGCTTCCGCACGCTGATCGACGACCTGCACGCCGAGTTGGCCCGCGAAGGGCACCCCGAGCTGCGCCCGCTGCACGGGTTCGTGCTCCAGGCCGTGGGCGTCGACGGCACCACCGCCAGCGAGCTGGGGCAGCGACTGGGCATCTCCAAGCAGGCCGCCGGCAAGACCGTCGACCGGCTGGTCGCCGTCGGCTACCTGGAACGGGTCGACGACCCCGCCGACGCCCGCCGACGGCTGGTCCGGATGACACCGCGCGGCGTCGACGGGCTCCGTCGCTCGGCCGAGATCTTCGATCGGCTACGGCAACGGTGGGCCGCGACCCTGGGCGAGGAGCGCGTGGCCGCGATCGAGGACGACCTGCGCACGATGGCCGCCACCAACTGGTTCCGCCTCGACATGCCGGGCTGGTTCGGCGGCTGACCGCGACCGAGCCCGGTTCGGCCGTTGATCGTGATCGACGGCCCGCTCGCGTGGGTGGGCCGTCGATCGTGATCGACACCGGATCGCCGATGTGGCGGCATCCGACGCCCGGCATTGCCCCCACGTCGGCGATCTGGAGTGGATCAAGGCCATCCGACGGTGTCCGCGCACCGATCGACTGATCGAAAACTGTCATAGGCGATCTCTAGGATCAGGGGTGCCGGTCGGGCTGAAGTGACGCCGACCGGTCCCCCTCACCAAGGAGATCGATGAGATCTGTGCGTGTATCACGGGGCAGGCTCCTGCGCGGCTTCACCGCGCTGGTCGTGGGCGCCGCGACGGTCGGTGTGGCCGCCACGCCGGCCCTGGCGCAGGACGATCCCGGCTGGGTCGAGGCCCTGCTCTACGACGCCACCGTCGGCGGCCCGGACGCTCCCGCTCGGACGGTTCCGCTGACCCTGACCAGCACCGGCGCGGCCCAACCCCGGGTGACCCTCGACCTGACCGGCCTGGCCGGCGTCGCAACGGCCACCTTCCCCACCGCGTGTGTCACCGAGGGCACCTCGGTCACCTGCCCGATGCCGGCCGACGCCACCGAGGAGTTCGGCACGGTCACCGGCACGGTGCCGGTGGTGTTCCGGGCCGCGCCCGGCGCGGTCGACGGCGCGACCGGCACCCTGACCTACACCGCGCTCGGCGAGCAGACCGAGGTGTCCACCCAGCAGGCGACGATCACCGTGCGGTCCGGGCCCGACCTGCTCGACATGGTCGACGAGTACGTCGACGGCGTCGACGTGGGTGACACCCGCGCCGCCCCGGTGGCCGTGGTCAACGCCGGCGACCAACCGGCCGTCGACCTGCGGCTCACCATGCGCTTCCCGGTCGGCCTCGTCCCGGCCAGCTACCGCAACTGCCGCTACGGCACCGACCAGGTGCTCGCCACCGTGGTCGTCTGCACCGTGCGGGGCACGTTCGCGCCCGGCCAGCGGCACGAGCTGCGCGGCGGGCTCGCCACCACGGTCGGTCCGGCCACCCTCGGCGACAAGCGGATCACCCAGATCGTGGAGCCGCTGGCGACCGCCGGGCCCCTTCCGAGCGGTGTGCGACTCACGCACCGCGAGAGCGACCAGGCACTGCGGCTCCGGCCGGTCGGAAAGCCGCTCGGCGTGATCCCGGTCGAGGTCGACGGCGTCGGCGGGCAGACCTACCTGCGTGCGGTGCACGGCGCCTTCGACATCGTCGCCCAGGGCGCCGCCGTCACCGGCGCGGTCGGCGACACCGTCCAGGTCACCGTGGGCATCCGTAACGAAGGGCCGGGCGTGCCGGACGGCACGATCTCCGGCGACACGGTCGGCGCGTTCTACTTCACCCCGCCCGCCGGCGTCACCGTGCTGGGCAGCCCGCGCTGCTCACAGACGGGCAGTGAGGAGGAGGAGAACGGCGACGACGCCCCGAAGACCTGGTACTGCGACGGGGGAAGGGCCGTGTTCACCGCCGGGACCAGCAACACGGTCACCTTCGACCTGCGGATCGACAGCCTCTCCGGGACGCCCGGCGAGGTCCAGCGATACGGCAGCTTCCCGCGGGTGGACGACAACCCGGGCAACGACGTCGCGCCGGTGACCGTGGGCTGACCGCACACGCCCTGACGACGCGGGCCGGTCACGGACGATTCCGTGGCCGGCCCGCGCTGTGTTGCCAGGTCAGTTCAGCCCGCCGTACGAGTGCAGGCCGGTGAAGAAGATGTTCACGCCGAACAGGTTCATCAGCATGGTGAGGAAGCCGAGCACGGCGATCCAGGTGGCCACGTTCCGCTTCACGCTGGGCGTGGCCCGCGCGTGCAGGTATCCGGCGTAGACCACCCAGGAGATGAACGCCCAGGTCTCCTTCGGGTCCCAGCCCCACGGCCGACCCCAGGCCGCCTCGGCCCAGATCGCGCCGGCGATCACCGCGAACGTGAAGATCGGGAAGGCGAACGCGTGCAACGCGAACGTCAGCCGCTCCAGGCTCACCGCGGCGGGCAGCCGCTTGGCGAGGGTGTACGGGAAGCTCCGCTTGCCCTGCTCGAACCCGTTGCGCATGAGGAAGCCGACGGCCGGCACCGCGCCGAGCAGGAAGATGCCGGACGCGAACACGATGGTCGAGACGTGGATGACGAACCAGTACGAGTTCAGCGCCGGCACCAGCGGCACGATCGGCACGTACAGGACCAGCTCGGCGGTGGCCACCAGGAGCACCATGACCAGGGTGAGGAACAGCCCGAGCTTGCGCAGCGACGGCCGCTTCCAGAGCACCACCAGCCAGGCCGCAACCCCGATGAACGTCACCGTGAGCACGAACTCGTACATGTTGCCCCACGGCATGCGGTCCGCCGCGAGACCGCGGGTGACCAGCGCCGCGAGGTGCAGGACGGCGGCGAGGGCGGTGGCACCCACCGCGACCAGCCCGGCGATCCGCGCCCGGTCGGCCGAGCCGTCGACGGACGGCGGCACCGGCCCGGACGGCTCGGCGGTCACGCCGCCGGCACCGCCGACCCCGGCACCCACCAGCTCGCGAGCGGGCGACGCCACGGCGGCCCGGGTACGCGCGTTGCCCAACGCATACTCGACGGCGTGGCTGATCATCGCGATCAGATACGTCAGGATCGCGAAGGTCACCAGATTGTCGGAGAGCGCGGACATCACTCGGTCCCTTCTCGCACACCGGCCGGGCCACCGGATTCGGTGTCGGCACCGGCCCGCTCGGCCGCCCGTTCGTCACCGTTCACGGCGGCGACCAACTGGGCGAACTCGTCGGCGAACCCTGGATAGTCGGTGCGCGGCAACCCACCGGCCTCCATCAAGCTACTACCGCCTGTCGGAGATCCATCAGCGGGGTCGGCCGGCAGCACCCGGAACCACACCCGGCGACGCCGCCCGAACAGCGAACCCATCAGCCCGACCAGCAGCACACCGCAGCTCACCAGCAACGGTGTCGAACCGGGATCGTGCCGGACGGAGAGCGTCACGTACCGCTCAGTGCCCAGGAACTCGACGGTTGTGCCGTCGTCAAGCGTCCACTTCTCGCCCTTGCGGAGCAGCTTGCTGCCGACTTCCTTGACCTTGCCGTTGCGCACCTGCCGCTGGTCGAGCTGGTAGACCGAGCCGGGGATGCCGGCGTCCATGCCGAGATTGCCCCGGTAGGCGACCAGGTTCAGCGCCGGGTTGCGCTCGGTGGGGTACTCGGAGCGGACGAACGGCGGCTGCTGCGGCGCGGTGGGCAGGTAGATGCCGGTGAAGGCCACCTGCTCACCCGGTACCCGCTTGCCGGTCGCCGGGTCGACGTTCGCGTCCGGGAAGGCGGCCAGCCCCTCGCTGGTCAGGCCCATGTCACCGGTGGTCAGGAACGGTTCGTCACTGACCTGGCTGTTGCCGTACCGGTCGGTGTAGCGGATCACCGGGGCGTACCCGTGGCCGAGCAGGTAGACGCTCGCGTCGGCGAGACGCAGCGGCGAGTTGACCGAGAAGTCCGCGCTGCGGGTCGGCTCGTCGGGGCCGTCCACGGTCACCCGGGCGTTGAAGAACTCCGGCTGGCCGGACGGCAGGAACCGAGCCTGGAAATCGTCCAGCCGCAGGCAGAAGCGGGGCAGGTCGGCGCTGTCGACGCGAGGGCCGAGCTTGGCCTCGGCGTACTGCTGGCGGGTGTTGCAGAACGCGTTGTCCGCGCCCGCCACCAGCAGACGGTTGCCGCTCCACCCGTACCAGGAGCCGAGCGCGACGCCGATCAGCACCGCGATGAGCGAGGTGTGGAACAGCAGGTTGCCGGTCTCCTTGAGGTAGCCCTTCTCGGCGGAAACCTCGTTCCCGCGCACCTCGACCCGCCAACGGCGCTTGCGCAGCACCTCGGCGACGGCGTCCACGCCGCCGGCCGGGGCGGGCAACGTGGTGTGCTGCGGCAGCCGGGCCATCCGCCTGGGCGCGACCGGTGGCCGGGACCGCAGCGCCCGGAAGTGGTCGCGCAGCCGGGGCGTGATGCAGCCGATCAGCGACGTGAACAGCAGCAGGTAGATGGCGGAGAACCAGACCGACCCGAAAACCTCGAACGCGCCGATCCGGTCCAGCCGAGGCGCCCAGTCCGGGTGGTCGACGAAGTACTGGTTGACCTTCTCCGGGCTGATCCCGCGCTGCGGCAGCACCGATCCGGGGATCGCGGCGATCGCCAGCAGGAAGAGCAGGATCAGGGCCGTACGCATGCTGGTGAGCTGCCGCCACGAGTTGCGCAGCAGGGCCAGCAGCCGGCTGGGCCGGCGGCGCGGCGCCGGGGCCTCGGCCTCCGGGCGCTCGTCGACGACCGTCATATGCTCACCTCGCCCACCCCGACGGTGGTCTGCAACCAGATCACGAAGCTCTGCCATCCGCCGGTGACCAGCGCCAGGCCGATCAGGATGAGCAGGGCGCCGCCGACCCGGGTGACCCAGCGGCTGTTGCGCCGGATGGCGCGGAAGACCCCGAGCAGGCGCTGGAAGCCCAGCCCGAAGACGACGAACGGTATCCCCAACCCGAGGCAGTACGCCACGGCGAGCACCACGGCCCGGTCACTCTGCCCACTGGTGGCCGCCATGCCCATCACCGCGCCGAGGGTCGGCCCGGTGCACGGCACCCAACTCAGCGCGAACACCGCCCCGAAGACCGGCGCGCCGAGCAGGCCGGCCGACGGCAGCCGGGAGATCCGGAACTCGCGTTGCAGCGCCGGGATCATCCCCAGGTAGCCCAGGCCGAGCACGATGATCAGCACACCGACGACGATCTCCAACTGCCGCTCGTAGTCGAAGAAGACCCGACCGATGCTGGCGAACAGGATCGCGGTGGCCACGAAGACCACGGTGAAGCCGGCGATGAAGAGCAGCGTCCCGGCGAGCACCCGGCCCTTGACGGCGACCGCCGCGGTCCGCTCCCGTACGGCAACAGCTCCACCCCCGCCCGCCGAAGTGAAAGGAAGGGCCCCTTCCTCTACCGCAGGCGGTAACAAGGTGCCCTTCCTTACACGGCCTTCGAGGTTGGCGCCGGCTAGGCCGGTGACATACGAGAGGTAGCCGGGGACGAGTGGGAGCACGCACGGGGAGAGGAAGCTGACCAGGCCGGCTAGCGCCGCCGCGCCGATGGCGAGCACCAGCGGCCCGCTCTGGGCCAGCTCCTTGAACGTCTCGCCCATCAGTTCGACGCCGGCTTCTCGGCCGCGATCCGATCGACGACCGGTCGCAGGCCCTCCTGCGTGACGGCCGCCCGGATCACCACGGCGACCCGGCCCTCCCGGTCGAGCACGACGGTCGCCGGGACGGTGTTCGGCGGGATGTCCAGGGACAGCGCCAGCTTGCTCGGCGGGTCGAACAGGCTCGGATAGGTGACCCGTCCCTGCTCGAACGCCTTGGCCTTGTCCCGCGAATCCTGCACGTTGACGCCGAGGAAGCTCACCCCGGAGCCCTTGGTGGCCTGGTAGACGGCTTCCAGGTCGTCCGCCTCGGCCCGGCAGGGCGGGCACCAGGAGCCCCAGAAGTTGACCACGACCACCTGGCCACGGGCCTCGCTGACGTCGTACGTGCCGCCGGTGAGCAGCTCACCGGCGAGCTTCGGCGGCGCGGAACGCTGGTCCGGCGCGCACTCGATGATGCCGTCGGAGGTGGTCGAGCAGGTCTTCTCCTGCCCCTTCGCCGACGTACAGCCGGCCAGCGCCACCGTGGCGACGGCGGCGAGCAGACCGGCGGTCCACCTCCGGGCGGTCATCAGGCCCCCTTGGCCGTCCGGGCTGTCGCGGAGAGAGCGACGAGGTGCGCGGCCGGCTCGCTGTAGCCGATGCCCACCACCTTCGCGTCGTCGAAGTGGAACGACGTGAGGCTGGCCAGCCCGCACTGGCGCTTGCGCGGGTCGTGCCAGAGCCGCTTGCGCTCGACGTGACGACGCAGCGTCCAGATCGGGAGCTGGTGCGACACCAGCACCGCCTCGCGTCCCTCGGCGGCGACCCGGGCGGCGTGCACGGCCGCGAACATCCGCTCGGCGATCACCCGGTACGCCTCCCCCCAGGACGGTGTCACCGGGTCGCGCAGCACCCACCAGTTGCGCGGGTCGCGGAACGACCCGTCGCCCGGGGAGACCTTCTTGCCCTCGAACCAGTTGGCGCTCTCGATCAGCCGCTCGTCCACCCCGACCGGCAGCCCGAACTGGGCGGCGATGGGCTCGGCGGTCTGCTGGGCGCGCTCCAACGGGCTGGCCACCACGTGCACGATCTCCCGCTCGGCGAGACCCTGCGCGGCGGCCTTGGCCATCTGCACGCCCAGCTCACTGAGGCGGAAACCGGGCAGCCGCCCGTACAGGATCTGGTCGGGGTTGTGCACCTCGCCGTGCCGGAGCACGTGGACCACCGTCTTCGCCACTGTCTACTACCCCCCGTGACCAGCGGCTGCCGCCGCATTCGCCGCCGTCGGCAGCGCGGCGGCGATGTGCTCCAGAGCGGCGTCGTCGATCGCCGCCGACACGAACCACGACTCGAACGCGCTCGGCGGCAGGTAGACGCCGGAGGCGAGCATCGAGTGGAAGAACGCCTTGAACGCCGGCACCTGCTGGGTGCGCGCGCTGTCGTAGTCGACCACGTCGGCGTCCGTGAAGAAGATCGAGAACATGCTGCCCGCGTACGACAAACGGTGCGGGACCCCGGCGGCGGCCAGCGCGTCGGACGCGAGCTTGCCCACGACGGCGGCCGTGTCGTCGAGCCTGCGGTAGAGCGCGTCGTCGGCGAGCCGCAGGGTCGCCAGACCGGCGGCGCAGGCCAGCGGGTTACCGGAGAGCGTCCCGGCCTGGTAGACCGGGCCGGCCGGCGCGAGACGCGCCATGATGTCCGCGCGCCCGCCGAACGCCGCGGCGGGCAGGCCACCACCCATGACCTTGCCGTACGTCCACAGGTCCGCCTCGGAGGCGTCGAGGCCGTGCCACCCGGCGCGGGAGACCCGGAACCCGGTCATCACCTCGTCGACGACGAGCAGGGCGCCGTGCGCGTGCGCGATCCGGGCCAACTGCTGGTTGAAGCCGTCGCGGGGCGCGACCACGCCCATGTTGCCGGCGGCGGCCTCGGTGATCACGGCGGCGATGTGCGGGCCCTCGGCGGCGAACGCCTCCTCGACGGCCCGGATGTCGTTGTACGGCAGCACGATCGTCTCGCTGGCCGCCGCGCCGGTGACGCCGGGCGAGTCGGGCAGGCCGAGGGTCGCCACACCGGAACCGGCGGAGGCGAGCAGCGCGTCGACGTGCCCGTGGTAGCAACCCGCGAACTTGACGATCTTGGAGCGGCCGGTGAAGCCACGGGCCAGCCGGATCGCCGACATGGTCGCCTCGGTGCCGGAGTTGACCAGGCGGACCTGCTCCACCGGCGTCCGGTCGACGATCTCGGCGGCCAGCTCCACCTCGCCCGGGGTGGGCGTGCCGAAGCTGGTGCCCCGGGCGGCGGCCGTCTGCACGGCGTCCACCACCTCCGGGTGGGCGTGCCCGAGGATCAGCGGACCCCACGAGCACACCAGGTCGACGTAGCGGCGACCGTCGGCGTCGTACAGCCACGGGCCCTCACCACGGACCATGAAGCGCGGGGTGCCGCCAACCGCCTGGAAGGCGCGCACGGGGGAGTTGACCCCGCCCGGCACGATGGCGCGGGCGCGGTCGAACAGGGCCTCGGAGGCCGGCGCGTCGGCCGGGTAGCGGCCAGATCCGGCGGAAACGATGTCGGTCACGATGCCGCCATTGTGTCAGCGCCGGACGGTCAACCAGCAGCCACCCCGGGCGAGGGTTACCGGGCTCACCCAGCTCCGGTGCCCGATGGACCGGCTCGTCGCCTCGACAGGCCGGGTCGGCTGGATCGCGCTAGGCTGACCGAGTGGATCGTGCCGAACTGTCCATCACGCTACACCGGACGGGCGACGAAGCAGTGCTTCGCCTGGCCGGTGAGATCGACATGCTCACGGCCGCCCAGCTCAGCACCGTGGTCAACGAGGTGCTGACCGATCCGCCCCCGCGGATCGTGCTCGACCTCGGCGGCGTCACCTTCTGCGACTCGCAGGGCCTGGGCACGCTCGTGGTGCTCAGCCGCAAGGCCAGCCACGCGCAGAGCCTGCTGATGCTCACCCACGTCGGCGACTTCCTGATCCGCGTCCTGGACATCACCGGCCTGCGCAGCGCCCTGATGATCAAAAACGACCAACCCACCGGCTAACCCCCACCCCACCCCCACCCCCAACCCCGCGCACGACCTCGACCACCCTGTTGATCAAGAGGTTTGCGTCAGAAATCGCGCTTCCGCTGACGCGAACCTCTTGATCAACGCGTGCTTCAGGGGGTGGGGATGTCTCGGGTGTGGAAGGTCTTCAGGGCCAGGGTTAGGAGGGTGGCTGCTGCTGCGCTCAGGGCCAGCAGGGGTAGCGGGGTCCAGTTGTTGTTCAGGACCTGGGGCGTGTGGGTGAACGGGGAGATGTCCAGGACCCACTGGCTCAGCTCCAGGATCGCGCCGATCTGACCCAGCAGCAGGCAGCCCGCGAGCACCGCCCAGGCCGCCCACGAGAACCGGGGCAGCCACCCCACCAGCAGCGCCGCCAGCCCCGCGAGGACCCACGCCGCCGGAACCTGGACCAGCCCCACGCCGAGCATCCGGGGCACCTCGCCGCCGACGTCACCGACGCTGAGGCCGTACGACAGTCCCGTCGCCGCCCCCGTCACGGCCAACACGACCACGGGGCCGAGCAGCGCGAAGACCAGGTGCGCCGCCAGCCAGCGGAACCTGCTCACCGCCGTGGCGAGCAGCGGTTCGGCCCGCCCGGCGGTCTCCTCCGCCCGCGCCCGCAGCGCGGCCTGGATGCCGTACCCGGCGGCGGCCAGCGCGGTCAGGCTCAACGTGCTGCCGAGGTACGCCTCGGCCAACGTCGTCGACCCACCCAGCCGGGCCAGCAGCTCGGCGACCTGCTCGTTGCCCTGCACCGCGTCGCCGGCCGCGTCCGCCGCGCCGCCCAGCACCAGACCGAGCAGCCCGAAGCCGACCGCCCAGCCGAGCAACTGGCCCCGGTGCAGCCGCCAGGCCAGGCCGAACGGTCCGGCCAGCGCGCCGCCCGCGGTGGCCGGGCCGAGCCGGGGCGGCAGCACGCCGGCACCCACGTCCCGGCGTACCGAGACGGGGTACGCGACCAGCGCCACCGCCACACTGAACAGCACCGGTAGCAGCAGCACCCACCAACGCTCGCCGGTGAAGGCCCGCCCCCGGGGCCCCCAGCCGAGCGGGGAGATCCAGCTCAGCCATTCGGCACGTCCGCCGCTGCCACCGGAACCTCCGGCGTCGCCGCCGAGGCGCAGCGCGAACGCCAACCCGAGCACGCCCAGCCCGATGCCGCGTGCCCCGCCGGCGCTCTGGGTGAGCTGCGCGGCCAGGCCGCCGACCGTGGCGAACGCGATGCCGGTCAGGGCCACGCCGACGCCGAAGAGCAGCGATCCGGCACCGGGCAGGCCCGCCGCGACCAGGCCGCCGGCGATGAGCAGGCCGAGCAGCAGATTCGCGGCGTACGTGACCAGCAGCGCCGCGGTCAGCCCGGCGTACCGGCCGAGGACCGATGCGCCCAGCAACTCCCGCCGGCCGGCCTCCTCCTCGGTGCGGGTGTGTCGTACCACCGTCAGCACGCTCGCCAGGGCGGCAATCATGGCGAACAGCCCGGCTCGCTGGACGGTGAGCGCGCCGATGCTGTCGCCGTACACCGGACCGAGCAGCGCGACGATCGACGGGTTGCTCGCCGTGCTGGCCAGGTAGGCGGCCCGCTCGGCGGCGGTCGGATAGAGGCCGGTGAACGCGCCGGCGTAGCTGGCCGGCAGCACGGCCAGCGGAAGGATCCAGATGGGCAGCACGATCCGGTCCCGCCGCAGGATCAGGCGCATCAGGTGTCGGGTGCCGGTGAACGCGGTGCCGCGCAAACCCGGCTCACTCCTCGCGGTCACGAGCGCACCTGCTCGCCCTGGTAGTGCCGCAGGAACAACTCCTCGAGCGTCGGCGGTTGGCTGACCAGGCTGCGTACGCCGATCTCGGTGAGTCGACGGAGCGCGCTGTCCAGCGCGGCGTCCTCCACGTCGAAGCGCACCCGCTGCCCGTCCACCCGCAGGTCGTGCACGCCGGCGAGCTGACCCAGCCCGTCCACCGGACCGGTCAGCTCGGCCTCGATGGAGGTGCGCCGCAGGTGCCGCAGCTCGCTCAGGGTGCCGGTCTCCACGTCCCGCCCGTTGCGGATGATCGTCACCCGGTCGCAGAGCGCCTCCACCTCGGCCAGGATGTGGCTGGAGAGCAGCACGGTGCGGCCGTCGGCCTTCGCCCGGCGTACCCAGTGCTGGAAGACCTCCTCCATGAGGGGGTCCAGGCCGGACGTCGGCTCGTCCAGGATGAGGAGTTCGGCGTCCGACGCGAGGGCGGCCACCAGGCCGACCTTTTGCCGGTTGCCCTTGGAGTACGTCCGGCCCTTCTTGCGGGGATCCAGCTCGAAGGATTCGAGCAGTTCGGCTCGGCGGGCCGGGTCGAGGCCGCCGCGCATCCGGCCGAGCAGGTCGATGACCTCGCCGCCGGAGAGGTTGGGCCAGAGCGTCACGTCGCCCGGCACGTACGCCAGCCGGCGGTGCAGGGCCACCGCGTCGCGCCACGGATCGCCCCCGAGCAGGCGGACGGCCCCCGCGTCCGTCCGCAGCAGACCGAGGAGCGCCCGAATGGCCGTCGACTTGCCGGCGCCGTTCGGCCCGAGGAACCCGTGCACCTCGCCGGCGCGGACATTCAGGTCCAGACCGTCGAGCGCCCGGACGCGGCCGAAGGTCTTGACCAGGCCGGACACTTCAATCGGAGTTTCCATATATCGGAAGCTACACTCGTTTCACAAAGTTGTGAAGACAGTGTGAGCGCGGCACCATCGGTGCCCACAAACCACACGGGAGGGGCAGAGATGGCAGCGGCCGACGGCCACGACCCGGTGCACCTCTTCGTCGAACGGATGGCCCTCACGTTCGCCGAGGTCGGCTTCCCCCGGATGGCCGCTCGGGTGCTGTTCACCGTGATGAGCGCGGACGATCCGCTGACGGCCGCCGAGATCGGCGAACGGCTCGGAGTCAGCGCGGCGGCGGTCAGCGGCGCGGTCCGTTACCTCACCCAGTTCGGCATGCTGATCCGCGAGCCGGTCCCCCGCTCCCGCCGCGACCGTTACCGGATGCCGGAGAACCCTTGGTACGAGGGGACCATCACGAAGACCGCGATCTACAAGACGTTCATCGACGTGGCCGAGGGCGGCATCGGGGCGCTCGGCGCGGAGACGCCGGCCGGCGAACGGGTGGCCGAGATGCGCGACTTCTTTATCTTCGTCCAGGAAGAGATCGACTCACTCGGCGAACGCTGGCGCGTCCGCCGGGCCGCCACCGGCCACCTCCGACCCGGCGAAGCCTGACCCGCAGGCCGGCGCCGCGAGCGTGAGCCGGCCCGGCCCCAGCCACGAGCTGCCGAACGCGGCTGGTCAGGCCGTGTTGCCCCAGCGGGCCTGTTCGAGGAGCCCGACTGCACGGTCCCGCGCCTCCCGGTCGTCCGAGCGCAGCAGGGTGGTGGCCTCGTCGACCGCGTCGGTGAGTCGCCGCCACTGCGCGTCGCGATCCCGCACCAGGTCCGACTGGGCGGCCAACTGCCGGGTCTTCACCCACAGCTCGACGAAGACCGACACCTTGGCCCGCAGCACCCACGGGTCGAACGGCTTGGTCAGGTAGTCCACGGCGCCCACCTGGTAGCCCCGCAGAGCGAGCTGGGCGTCCCGGTCGGCGGCGGTGAGGAAGATGATCGGCACGTGCCGGGTGCGCTCCCGGCGCTTGATGTGACTGGCCGTCTCGAAGCCGTCCATGTCCGGCATCTGCGCGTCCAACAGGATCACCGCGAAGTCGTCCACCAGCAACTGCTTGAGGGCCGCCTCGCCGCTCTCCACGGCCACCGACTGGACCGGCAGGCCCTGGAGGATCGCCTCCAGGGCCATCAGGTTCTCCCGGCGGTCGTCCACGAGCAGCGCCTTGGCCATCTGGGTCACGAAGTCTCCTCGGTGCGGCTGCCGCTGATCCAGGACGACATCAGCTCGATCAGGTCGTCGAGGTCGACCGGCTTGGTGATGTAGTCGCTTCCTCCGGCCGCGAGCGCCGACTCGCGGTCGCCCGGCATCGCCTTCGCGGTCAGGAAGACGACGGGGAGGTCGGCGAACCGGTGGTTACGCCGGATCTGACGGGTCGTCTCGTACCCGTCCTGGTCGGGCATCATGGCGTCCATCAGCACGATGTCCACCTCCGGATGCTCGGCCAGCAGGCGGACGCCGTCCGCCCCGTTGTCCGAGTACAGCACGGTCATGCCGTGCAGCTCCAACGCGCTGGTCAGAGCGAAGACGTTGCGTACGTCGTCGTCCACGATCAGCACAGTGGCCCCGTCCAGCTGCCGGGTGGCCGGCGCCTCCGGCCGCTCCGGCAACAGCTCCAGCGGCGGCATGAGCAGCGACGACGGCAGGCCGGCGCGCTGTGGCGACGGCGGCTGCGGCGCGACGACCGCGTCCGGAGCGAGGACCTGGGGTACGAACAACGTGAACGTCGAGCCCTGGCCGGGCGCCGACGAGACGGTGATCGTGCCACCGATCAGTCGCGCCAGGTCCCGGCTGATCGACAGACCCAGACCGGTGCCGCCGTAGCGGCGGCTGGTCGTGCCGTCCGCCTGCTGGAACGCCTCGAAGATGATCGACAGCTTGTCGTCGGAGATGCCGATCCCGGTGTCGATCACCGTGAAGGCGATCACCTGCTGGGCGTTCGTCAGCGCGGGCACGTCGAACACCGCGTTCGGCGCGGCCGGCGCGATCCGCAACGTCACCGCGCCGTTGTCGGTGAACTTCACCGCGTTGGAGAGCAGGTTGCGCAGGATCTGCTGCAACCGCTGCGCGTCGGTCACCAGTGCCGGCGGCAGATCCTTGCTGACGCGTACCTGGAAGTCGAGATTCTTCTCCTCGGCCTGCGGCGCGAACGCCTGCTCGACGAAGCCGCGCAGCTCGGTGAAGCGGATCTCGGTCGGCTCGACGTCCATCCGGCCCGCCTCGATCTTGGACAGGTCGAGGATGTCGTCGATCAGCCGCAGCAGGTCGGAGCCGGAGCCGTGGATCGTCCGGGCGAACTCGATCTGCTTCGGGCTGAGGTTCTGCTCCGAGTTCTCCGCGAGCAGGCGGGCCAGCAGCAGCAACGAGTTCAGCGGCGTACGCAGCTCGTGGCTCATGTTGGCGAGGAACTCCGACTTGTACGCCGACGCCCGGGTGAGCTGCTGCGCCTTCTCCTCCAGGCCGAGGCGGGCCAGCTCGATCTCCCGGTTCTTGGTCTCGATGTTGCCCTTCTGCTCGGAGAGCAGGGTGGCCTTCTCCTCCAGCTCGGCGTTGGTGCGCTGCAACTCCGCCGACTGCTCCTGCATCTCGTGCGCCAGCCGCTGCGACTGGGCCAGCAGCTCCTCCGTACGCCGGTTGGCCTGGATGGTGTTGACCGCGATGCCGATGGTGAGCACCAGCCGCTCCAGGAACGACAGGTGCAGCTCGGAGAAGGCGGACACGCTGGCGAACTCGATCACCCCGAGCAGCTCCCCCTCGAACAGCACGGGGAGCACCACCAGGTCGGTCGGGGGTGTCTCGGCCAGACCGGAGCGCAGCGTGAGGCGGCTGTTCGGTGGGGCGCTGACCCGGATCGTCCGACGCGAGAGGGCGGTCTGCCCGACCAGCCCCTCACCCGGCCCGAAGGTCACGTCGTGCCCCCGCGCCACATAGCCGTACGACGAGGTCAACCGCAGCCGCATGCTGCCGTCGGTGTCGTCGGCCAGGAAGAACGCGCCGAGTTGCGCGTCGACCAGCGGCGTCACCTCGGTCATGATCATGCGGCAGACCTCGCCGAGGTCGCGCTGGCCCTGCAACAGGCCGC
This sequence comes from Micromonospora sp. NPDC049801, assembly GCF_040656575.1. Taxonomy (NCBI): domain Bacteria; kingdom Bacillati; phylum Actinomycetota; class Actinomycetes; order Micromonosporales; family Micromonosporaceae; genus Micromonospora; species Micromonospora sp. NPDC049801. Next base: position 33,003 of record NZ_JBFAMS010000023.1, read on the forward strand.
CGATGCGGGCCAGGTTGGAGTCCAGCCAGCCCTGCTCGGCGTTCTTCTTGGTCGTCTCCCGGAGGGTGACGATCATCTGGTTGATGTTGTCCTTCAGCTCGGCGACCTCGCCCTGCGCCTTGACGGCGATCCGCTGGGTCAGGTCGCCCCGGGTCACCGACGTGGACACCTGGGCGATGGCACGTAGCTGGGTGGTCAACGTCGAGGCGAGCTGGTTGACGTTCTCGGTGAGGTCGCGCCAGGTGCCGGAGACGCCCTTGACCTGCGCCTGACCACCCAACTTGCCCTCGATGCCGACCTCGCGGGCGACCCGGGTCACCTCGTCGGCGAACGACGAGAGCTGGTCGACCATCGTGTTGACGGTCGACTTCAGCTCCAGGATCTCGCCCTGGGCGTCCACGGTGATCTTCTGGCTCAGGTCGCCCTTCGCCACCGCGGTGGTCACCGAGGCGATGTTGCGGACCTGGCTGGTCAGGTTCGACGCCATCGAGTTCACGTTGTCCGTCAGGTCACGCCAGGTGCCGGACACGCCCTTGACCTGGGCCTGACCGCCGAGCTTGCCCTCGGTACCCACCTCACGGGCCACCCGGGTCACCTCGTCCGCGAACGACGAGAGCTGGTCCACCATCGTGTTGACGGTCGACTTCAGCTCCAGGATCTCGCCCCGCGCGTCCACCGTGATCTTCTGCGACAGATCGCCCTTCGCCACCGCCGTCGAGACCTGGGCGATGTTGCGGACCTGGGCCGTCAGGTTCGACGCCATCGAGTTCACGTTGTCGGTCAGGTCGCGCCAGGTGCCGGCGACCCCACGCACCTGGGCCTGACCGCCGAGCTTGCCCTCGGTGCCCACCTCACGGGCCACCCGGGTCACCTCGTCCGCGAACGACGAGAGCTGGTCCACCATCGTGTTGACCGTCGACTTCAGCTCCAGGATCTCGCCCCGCGCGTCCACCGTGATCTTCTGCGACAGATCGCCCTTCGCCACCGCCGTGGTCACCGAGGCGATGTTGCGGACCTGGCTGGTCAGGTTCGACGCCATCGAGTTCACGTTGTCGGTCAGGTCACGCCACGTACCGCTGACGCCCTTGACCTGCGCCTGACCGCCCAGGTTGCCCTCGGTACCCACCTCACGGGCCACCCGGGTCACCTCGTCCGCGAACGACGAGAGCTGGTCGACCATCGTGTTGACGGTGTTCTTCAGCTCCAGGATCTCGCCCTGCGCGTCAACGGTGATCTTCTGCGACAGGTCCCCCTTCGCCACCGCCGTGGAGACCTGGGAGATGTTGCGGACCTGGCTGGTCAGGTTGCCGGCCAACTGGTTGACGTTCTCGGTGAGGTCACGCCAGGTGCCCGAGACGCCGCGTACCTGCGCCTGACCACCCAACTTGCCCTCGATGCCCACCTCACGGGCCACCCGCGTGACCTCGTCGGCGAACGACGACAACTGGTCCACCATCGTGTTGACGGTGTCCTTCAGCTCCAGGATCTCGCCCTGCGCCGCCACGGTGATCTTCTGCGACAGGTCACCCCGCGCCACCGCCGTGGAGACCTGCGCGATGTTGCGGACCTGGGCGGTCAGGTTCGACGCCATCGAGTTGACGCTGTCGGTCAGGTCCTTCCAGGTGCCCGCCACGTTCGGCACCTCGGCCTGCCCGCCCAACTTGCCCTCGGTGCCCACCTCGCGGGCCACCCGGGTCACCTGCTCGGCGAAGAGCCGCAGCGTGTCCGTGAGGTAGTTCATCGTGGCCGCCAGCTCGGCCACCTCACCGCGCGCGCTGACCGTGATCTTCTGCGACAGGTCGCCCTTGGCCACCGCCGTCGCCACCTGCGAGATCGACCGCACCTGGCCGGTCAGGTTCGACGCCATGGTGTTCACCGAGTCGGTGAGGTCCTTCCACGTGCCGGCGACACCCCGTACGTCGGCCTGGCCGCCCAGCTTGCCCTCGGTGCCCACCTCACGGGCCACCCGGGTCACCTCGTTGGAGAACGACGACAACTGGTCGACCATCGTGTTCACGGTGCGCCCGATCCGCAGGTACTCACCGCGCAGCGGCCGACCGTCGATCTCCAACGCCATGTGCTGGGACAGGTCGCCGTCGGCGACCGCCACGATGACACGGGCGATCTCGGTCGTCGGCCGGCCCAGATCGTCGATCAGCGAGTTGATCGCCCGCTGCCCCTCCGCCCAGGAGCCGTCCAGCCCCTCGTCATCGAGCCGCTCGGTGAGCCGACCGTCCCGACCGACGATCCGGCTGATCCGCCGCAGGTCCAGGTACTGACGCTCCTGGACCGAGACCACCTCGTTGAAGGCGTCCGCGACCTCGCCCGCCTTGCCGGCGCGACGGGGCAGCCGGACCTTCAGATCACCGCGACGAACCCGTCGCAGCGCCTCGGTCAGCTCATCGAGGAGCGCGTCCTGGTCGGGCGCGGACGGATCCGCGTACGACTGCTTCGCCGTGGTCATGATGCCTCGCTCACCTGGGGGGGTCCGTGCCCGTACAGACACACCGGCACCCCATATTGTGCCCGCGTCGGCCGTAGTGCCAGGGTGCGCGACCCGCCGATCGAACCCGTCGGCCCCCGGGATCCTCGCGGCGGTACCCAACCGGACACAGAAGTCGCCCAGTGGCGCTCGTCACGTTGGAGACGCCGCGCCGCCCCCACCGATCACCGATCCGCTTGGCACCCGGCCGGGGGACGGTAGAGGATACGGGGGTGTCAGCCGAGGCGGGGCCCGCGACGGCCGGGGCCCGGAACGGGGCTGTCCGGCGTGTCCGTCTGCCCGCCGACCGCCGTACGCCCGCCGCCGCCCGCGCGGTCGTCCGCTCCGTCCTGGCCGAGGCGCACCTCGACGACCTGGTCAACGAGGCGCTGCTGCTCACCACCGAGCTGACCACCAACGCCGTCGAGCACGCCGGCACCGAACTGGACATCGAGGTCGTGGCGGACGATGTCGGGCTCTCTGTGACCGTCTCCGACTTCGCGCCCAGCTCCGGCAACGACGAGCTGACCGTCGGCACCCGCAACGACACGGCGGAGATCGACGAGGTCTCCGAGCGAGGTCGCGGACTGCTGCTCGTCGACCACTTCGCCAGCCGCTGGGGCACCACGTACCTGCCGACCGGCAAGGGCGTCTGGTTCCGCCTGGACCGGCCCGGCACCGAGCCGGGCGCCGGCGCCAGCGCCGGCGGCACGTCGGTGGCCGCCGGACCCGGGGCCGGCGACGGCTCGGCGCCGAGCGCGGGCGCGATGAGCGAACTCATGCAGACCGCCCCCGACATGTACGCGGACGACCCGCTGCCGGACTTCGCCGCCAGCCTGCTCAACCGGGTCGCCGAGATGGTCGGCGCGGCCGGTGGGGCCGTCCGCCTCGACCGGGGCGACGGGCAGGGCCGACAGTTGTTGGCACGTTTCGGCCGGCAGCCCCGCCCCGACAGCGAACTGCTCCGGGTGCCGCTGACCGTGCACCGCCCGTACGCCGGGGAGTTGGAGCTGGACGCAGCGCCATCGGCGTACGCCCGCCCGTTGGCGGTGCTCACCGCGGAGCGGCTGTCGCTGCACCTGGAGAACGACCGGCTGCGCCGGGCGGACGTCCGCCGCCAGGCCTGGCTGACGTTCCTCGCCGAGGCCAGCGAGCTGCTGGCCCAGTCGCTGGACGTCGAGCTGACCATGGCGTTGATTCCGCAGTTGGTGGTGCCCCGCCTGGGCCAGTGGTGCGCCGTGCACACGACCGACGAGTGGGGGCGGCTGCGGTTGGCCGCGACCAGCCACGCCGACGAGTCGGTGCTGCCACAACTGCACCGGGTGCTGGCGGAGACCGGCCCGGATTCCATCCAGGCCCGGCTGCGGGAGGCGTCCCGGAGTGCGGCGCAGATCCCGCTCGGCGGCCCGATGGAGGGCTTCGCGGTTCCGCTGATCGCCCGCGGCCAGCGTCTCGGCACTCTCGCGGTGGGCCGGCACCAACGGCACCGGCACGACCCGGACGAGGTGGCCGTCCTGGAGGACGTGGCGCGGCGGGCCGCGCTGGCGATCGAGAACGCCCGGATCCACGCCGAGCGGCGACGGGTGGCGCAGACGCTCCAGAAGTCCCTGCTGCCGCCCGTGCTGCCGGTCGTGGAGGGCATCGGCTTCGCCGCCGAGTACGTACCCACCGGCGATGACGCCGAGGTGGGTGGCGACTTCTACGACGTGGTGCCGCTGCCCGACGGGCGCTGGCTCGTGGTGATCGGCGACGTGTCGGGCAAGGGCGTCCAGGCGGCGGCGGTCACCGGGCTCGTCCGGGACGTGATCCGGGTGCTGGTGGGTGACGGCAAGCCGTTGCCGGAGGCGCTGGCCCGGCTCAACGAGACGCTCGTCGAGCGGGGCGGCGGCCGGTACTGCACGTTGGCCCTGGCCGCGGTGGGGCCGGGCGACGGCGACCACCTCGACGTGTCGCTGCACCTGGCCGGGCACGACCGGCCGGTGCTGCTGGCCGGCGCGGGTGGCGCCCGGTTCGTCGGTGCCGGGGGCACGGCGCTGGGTCTGCTCGACACCATCACCTCACCGACGACGGAGATCACGCTCACCCCCGGCGACTCGCTGATCTTCTATACCGACGGGGTCACCGAGCGGCGGCACGGTCGGGAGCTGTTCGGCACCGACCGGCTGCGCGACGCGGCGGCGCCGCTGGCCGGCTACTCCGCCGACGTGGTCGCCGCGCGCCTGCGCGCCGCCGCCATCAACTTCTCGGTCGAGCCACCCCGGGACGACATCGCCGTCCTGGTGCTCCGCAACGACGCGGTCTGACCGGCGCAGGCTCACCCCGCCGGCGTTGCGTCACGTCCGCACCGGCCGGGGCGGCCTCACAGGCCGCCGGGGAGGCGGCCGGGGGCGAGGCGTCGCTCCGGGTCGAGGTGCTCCTTCGCGGCGCGGAGCTGAACCAGGCCGGCCAACTCGCCCCACAGGTCGACGGCCTGTCGGACGGCGGCCGGGGCGGAGACGACCACGCAGCGACCCTGCCGGGCCAGCAGCACCCCCCGGACGGCGGCCAGGATGGACGCCACCCGGTCGGGTGGCACCGCGCCGGGCAGGGCCGCGTGCACCACACCCAGACCGGCCGAGCCCCGCACCGGCACGGGAGCGCCGGCCGCGTCGCGCAGCGCGTACACGGCGGCGTGCAGATCGCTGATCGGCACCTCCAGCCGTAGTGCCGTGTCGCCGGGCGCGAAGGGGTAACGACGCCACCACGGCGGTGCCGAATGGGTCACGGTCGCCTCGCCGTGCAGCAGGCCGACCAGCCGTTCGGCGCGTTCGTTCACCTCGGCCGGGCCGCCTTCGAGCAGCACGACGAGGCTGCCCGCCCGGGACGGGGCCCCGGACCGGCCGGACATCGACGGGTGGCGCTCGCGGGCGGTGGCGGACGGATGGCCCGGCGGGTACACGCTGCGTGGCCGGGGCAGGCCGCCGGGCAGGTCCAGCTCGATGGCCGCCGGGTCGAGGCGGGCGGCGAGGATCGACCGGATCAGCTCGTGGACCTCCAGCGGGGTCCACACCGGCCGGGACACCCACAGCCGGCTGGCGGGCACCGGCTGCACCCGCAGGCTCGCCGAGACCAGCACGCCGAGCGCGCCCTGCGAACCACAGAGCAGCCGGGCCAGGTCGAGCCCCGGCGCGCCGCCGCCGGCGCTGACCAGCTCACCGTCGGCGGCCAGATAGCGGACGCCGACGAGCTGGTCGCACGGGCTGCCGTGGCGGTGCCGCAGTGGACCGGCCTCCCCGGCGGCGAGCACCCCGCCGAGGGTCGCGCCGGGCGAGGGGGTGTCCATCGCGAGCCGCTGCCCGGTGCGTTCCAGAGTGGCCTGTACCGCCCGCAGTGGAGTGCCCGCGCCCACCTCGACCACGGGGGCGCCCACCGGCTCGTGGCCGATGCCGGCCAGCCGACCCGTGTCGAGCAGGATGTCGACCTGCGTCGGGGTGGCACCCCAGTCGATCTTCGTGCCGGCGCCCCGGGGAACCACCGTCAGATCGTGGACGGCGGCCAGCCGCAGCACCTCGGCCGCGGCGTGCGGCCCGCCGGGCACCGCCACCCAGCGCGCGGGCCGCCCGGCCACCTCGTCGGCCGAGCCGGCGAGTCGGGCGAACGGCGGACCGCAGATCGCGGTCAATCGCCGGGTGATCTCGAGGGCTCCGGACCGGCCGAGGGAACTCGCTGCTGCCGCCATGCCGGCCATCGTACATGTGTACGAAAGACGGGGTGGGGATGTTCGGGATGCCGCTGGTCCGGCACGGAGGGTGAGTCGGCCGGTAACGTGGCCGCCGTGACCACCGAGACTGCCCCGCCCGCGGCGAAGCGGGTGCCCACCGAGCGCACCCACCACGGCGACACCGTCGTCGACGAGTACGCCTGGCTCGCCGCCAAGGACGACCCGGAGACGATCGCCTACCTGACCGCCGAGAACGCGTACACCGAGGAGCGCACCGCGCACCTGGCCGCCCTGCGGGCGGAGCTGTTCGAGGAGACCCGCCAGCGCACCCGCGAGACGGACCTGTCGGTGCCCACCCGCAAGGGCGGGTACTGGTACTACACCCGCACGATCGAGGGCCAGCAGTACGGGGTGCACTGCCGGCGCGCGGTCCGCGACGGCGAGTCCGAGCCACCGGTCAGCGCGGACGGCGCCCCGCTCGACGGCGAGGAGGTGCTGCTCGACGGCAACCTGCTGGCCGAGGGGCACGACTTCTTCTCGCTGGGCGCGTTCGACGTCAGCCCGGACGGGCGCTGGCTGGCGTACTCGACGGACTTCTCCGGCGACGAGCGCTTCACCCTGCGCGTGAAGGACCTGAACACCGGCGAGCTGCTGCCCGACGAGGTGCCCGACACCTTCTACGGCACCGCCTGGTCGGCCGACGCGTCGGCGCTGTTCTACGTGACGGTCGACGACGCCTGGCGGCCGAACCGGGTCTGGCGGCACACCATCGGCTCCGCCGCCTCCGACGACGTGGTGGTGCACCAGGAGGACGACGAGCGGTTCTGGGTGGGCGTCGAGCTGACCCGGTCGGAGAAGTTCATCCTCATCGACATCCACAGCAAGATCACCAGCGAGGTGCTGGTGATTCCGGCCGGCAACCCCACCGGCGCGCCGGCCGTGATCGCGCCCCGCCGGCAGGGCGTCGAGTACGCGGTGGAGCACCACGGCCACCGTTTCCTGATCCTGCACAACGACGGCGCGGAGGACTTCGCGCTGGCGTTCACGTCGGCGGACACCCCGGGCGACTGGGTTCCGCTGATCGAGCACACCCCGGGCACCCGGCTGGAGGCGGTCGACGCGTTCGCGAACCACCTGGTGGTGTCGCTGCGCACCGACGGCCTCACCGGCCTGCGGGTGCTGCCGGTCGGCAGCGACGACGGGTACGACATCGACTTCCCCGAGCCGCTCTACAGCGTGGGCCTGGACGCCAACCCGGAGTACCGCACCGGGCAGGTCCGCCTGCGCTACTCCTCGCTGGTCACGCCCGACTCGGTGTACGACTACGACCTGGTCACCCGGCAGATGGTGCTGCGCAAGCAGAAGCCGGTGCTGCCCGGTCCGGACGGCCGACCGTACGACCCGGCGGAGTACGAGCAGCACCGTGACTGGGCGCTCGCCGACGACGGCACCCGGGTGCCGATCTCGCTGGTCTGCCGGGTCGGCACGCCCCGGGACGGCTCGGCGCCCTGCGAGCTGTACGGCTACGGCTCGTACGAGGCCAGCATGGACCCGTGGTTCTCGGTAGCCCGACTGTCCCTGCTGGACCGGGGCGTGGTCTTCGCCGTGGCGCACACCCGGGGCGGCGGCGAGCTGGGCCGGCGCTGGTACGACCAGGGCAAGATGCTGGCCAAGAAGAACACCTTCACCGACTTCGTGGCCTGCGCCCGGCACCTGGTCAAGGCCGGTTGGACGGCCAGTGACCGGCTGGTGGCCCGGGGCGCGTCGGCCGGCGGCCTGCTGATGGGCGCGGTCGCCAACCTCGCTCCGGACGCCTTCACCGGGATCGTGGCGCAGGTGCCGTTCGTGGACGCGCTCACCTCGATCCTCGACCCGTCGCTGCCGCTGACGGTCACGGAGTGGGAGGAGTGGGGCAACCCCCTCGACGATCCCGAGGTGTACGCGTACATGAAGTCGTACACGCCGTACGAGAACGTCACGGCGGTGGACTACCCGGCGATCCTCGCGGTGACCAGCCTCAACGACACGCGGGTGCTCTACTCCGAGCCGGCGAAGTGGATCGCGCGGCTGCGGGCGACCGCACCGCAGGGCGACTACCTGCTCAAGACCGAGATGGGCGCCGGGCACGGCGGCCCGAGCGGCCGGTACGACGCCTGGCGCGAGGAGGCGTTCATCAACGCCTGGATCCTGGACCGCCTGGGCCGCGCCTGAGCGGTCCGGCCTGGCCGTGCCGGCGGGCCGCCGCCGGCACGGCCGCTCAGGCCGTCCGCAACTCGTCCACCGCCGTGCTCACCCGCAGGAAGAGCAGGCCGACACCGACCGTCACCAGCACCGCCGCCAGAGCGCCGGCGCCGAGCCAGGCCAGGTGCTCAAGAGGTACGGCGACAGTCCGCTCCTGCGCAGCGGTCGGCACGAGGTGGGTGTACTGGTCACGGGTGGCCGGGTCGTCGCAGAGCGCCGCCGTGGCGTCGCACACCGTCGTCGACGATGTGCTCGTGGTGACGCTGGGAAAGAGTCCCCTACCGAGCAGCACGCCGACGGTGAGCGCCAGCAGGATCGCCGGCACCGCGGGGGTGAGCGCCTGCCAGGCCACCGATCCGCTGAGCGTGCTGCGGGGCACGCCGGTGGCGACCAGCGCCGCGTACGCGCGACGGCGGGCCACGATTCCCTCGACCAGCGCGACGAGCAGACCGCCCGCCGCGATCAGCACCGCGACGGCGACTGCGGCGTCGACCAGGTCCATTGTCGACAGGTAGAACGGGTTGGCGCCGCCGTCGTCCACCCCGGCGAGACGGTTCTGCTCCCGTTCCAGCGCGGCCTGGGCAACGAAGTAGGCACGCTGGACCGCCGCGCCGGCACCGAAGATCATGGCGGCCAGCAAGGCGGCGAACGTCCGGCTGCCCGCCCACGGGTCGGCCATCAGCCGGCCCGCCGCGAGTAACGCCGCCGCGCCGCGGGCATGTCGGCGCAGCAGACGCCCGCAGGTGTACGAGATCCAGCCGACGCCGACGACCACCCCGATCATCGCGGCGAGCCCGCCCGCCAGGAAGAGCAGGGGCACCAGCCAGCCCCGCACCACGTCGTTCCCGTCGACCCATCGGAGCATCGGGCGCGTGGCCGCGAAGCAGGCCAGACCGAGGCCGATCAGCACTCCGGCCCAGGGGCGTGGACCCCGCTCGCGGGCCGCCTTGCGACTGACCCCGAGCGGGCTCGTCGTGACGGTACGCAACATGAGGGCGGTGGCCAGCGCCGCGATCACCGGCAGACCCAGCACCACCGCGGCCAGCGCGGCGACCGAGGGCAGCACGTCGGTGGGCAGCGCCAACCGGCCCTGGTCGTCCGGCCGGTGCAGCAGCTCGCGGCCGACCAGGTAGACGCCCAGCCCGACACCGGTGCCGAGCAGGCTGGCCAGGCCGGTCTCCAGCACCGCCAGTCGGGTGACCTGACCGGGGGTCGCGCCGGCCAACCGGAGCGCGGCGAGTCGCCGGTCCCGGGCCGGAGCGCCGAGCCGGGCACACTGGCCGGCCAGCGCCAGCACCGGTACGGCCAGCATCAGCAGCGCGAAGGCGGTCCCGCCGCGCAGTCCCGGTTCACGCAGCAGCGCGTTGCGGTACTGCTCGGACTGCGCCCAGGCGTCGCCGGCCGGTTTCTGGATCGCGAGCACGGTGAGCGCCGCCAGCCCGGCCAGCGCCGCCAGCAGCGCACTGAGCGCGGTCAGCACCACGCGTGCCGTGTCGGTGCGGTTGCCGGCCAACGCGAGTCGCACCAGCATCGCCGGCCTCACCGTGCGCCGCCCGCCAACGGCACGTCCAGCCCCAGGCCGGTGTGGTCCACCAGGCCGTCGCGCAGCACGATCTCCCGATCGGCGTACGCGGCGATCCGCGGCTCGTGGGTGACCAGCACGACGGAGGTGCGTTGCTCCCGTGCGAGCCGGACCAGTTGGGTGAGCACCTGCTCGCCGGTGAGCGTGTCGAGCGCGCCGGTCGGCTCGTCGGCGAAGAGCACCCGCGGCTCGGTGACCAGTGCCCGCGCCGTCGCACACCGCTGCTGCTGGCCGCCGGACATCTCGCCGGGCCGCAGGTCGGCCAGGTCGGCCACCCCGAACCGCTCCAGCCAGGTGAGCGCGGCCGTCCGCGCCTCTCGCCGCCCCGTGCCGGCGAGGAGCAGGGGCAGCGCCACGTTCTCGGCCGCCGTCAGCTCGGCCACCAACTGCCCGAACTGGAACAGCACCCCGAACTCGGTACGCCGTAGCCGGGACCGGGCCGCCTCCGACCAGGTGTCGAGCCGGTGGCCGCGCCAGGTGACCTCGCCCGCGTCGGGCCGGAGGATCCCGGCCAGGCAGTGCAGCAGGGTCGACTTGCCGCAGCCACTCGGCCCGGTGACCGCGACGATCTCGCCCTCGGCCACGTCGAGCGTCACACCGCGCAGGGCGGGCGTCGGGCCGTACGCCCGAACCACGCCGCGAGCCTGGAGTTGCGTCACGCGTGCACCTCCCGGTGCCAGTCGGCGACCCGGCCCAGCGTGGTGTGCAGCCACCGCAGGTCGGCGTCGAGATGGGCGATCGCGAAGTCGGCCGCGACCACGTCGTTGAGGGTGGCGGCCGGGTCGGTCTTGACCGCCGTCAGCTCCCGCAGCCGCGCGGTGTGCGCGGCGCGCTGGGCGACCAGGTACGACCGCGCCCGGTCGACGTCGGCGACCAGCAGCGCCACGACGACCTTGGCGAAGAGCGTGCTGGCCACGTACGGCATCGGCGACTCCACCGTGGACAGCCACCGATCCAGGGTGGAGCGACCCTCGTCGGTCAGCGCGTACGCCGTGCGGTCCGGCCCGGAGGCGCGGTCCTGACCGGCGGCGGCCACCAGACCGTCCCGTTCGAGGCGACCGAGGGTCGCGTAGACCTGCCCGAAGGCCAACGGTCGAGCCCGGGGCAGCCGCTGGTCATGCGCCCGCTTGAGCTCATACCCGTGCCGACTCCCCCCAGCCAGCAACCCAAGCAGAACATGCGGCGTAGACACCGCCCCACTATTCACCCAGCGAATACCCCCGTCAACACCCCCCACCCACCCCCACCCACCCCCACCCCCACCCCTTCACCCGCGTGATCAAGAGGTTCGCGTCATCGACAGGGCGAAATTTGACGCAAACCTCTTGATCACCGGAGCAGAGAGGGGGCCGGAGGGCCTGGGGGGCGGAGGGCCGGGGGGTGGGGTGGGGGTTTAGTGGCGGCGGAGGACTACTACGGCTACGTCGTCCTGGATCTTGTCGGGGGCGAGTTCGACCAGGAGGCGGGCGCAGAAGTCGTCCAGGTTGTCGTCCACCGTGGTCGACACCGCCGCTAGCGCGGCCAGCCCCTCGTCGATGGTGGCGTCCCGGCGCTCGATCAGCCCGTCGGTGTAGAACACCAGCGTGGCGCCGGTCGGGAGGACGAACTCCAGGTCGGCCGGTCGGGGCGCGCGGACGCCGAGCAGGGGTGCCGAGTGCTGCACGAACTCCACCTTGCCGTCCCGATGCAGCAGCGGCGGCAGATGACCGGCGCTGGCCAGCCGGACGTGACCGCTCGGCGGGTGCAGCAGCAGGACGCAGAGCGTGGCCAGTTCGTTCGGCAGCAGGGTACGCATCAGCTCGTTGACCCGGTGCAGGATCTCGCCGGGCTGGTGCCCCTCGACGGCGTACGCCCGTACCGCGTGCCGCAGCTCGGCCATCACGGTGGCCGCGTGCAGCGAGTGGCCGGCCACGTCCCCGATGGCGAGCAGGAGGTGCCCGTCGAGCATCACCAGCTCGTAGAAGTCGCCGCCCACCTCGGTCTGCGCGCTGGCCGGCTCGTACCGCACCGCGAAGTCCAGTCCGGCGACCGTGGGCAGGCTGCGCGGGAGCAGACTGCGTTGGAGGGTGACGGCGATCCGGTGCTCCTCGTCGAAGGAGCGCTGGGCCTCGACGGCCGCCGCGACGGCCTGGGCGAGCTGCACGAGCACCGGCGTCCGGGCGGTCTGGGTGGCGGTGGGTACGACCACGTAGAGCGGCGCGCGGTCCTCCCGCAGCCGGGCCGCGGCCACGGTCACCGTGTCGTCCGCGGGCCAGGTGAGCAGACCCCAGTTCTCCGGAGGCTCCACCCGCACGGTGGCGCCGGTGGGCACTCCGGTGTCGTCGACGACCCACGGCACAACGGCGGCTTCGGCGCCGGGGCCGGCGCAGACACCGGCGATGCAGTCACCGTCGAACGTCTCGGCGATCACTGCGGCGGGGCTCTTAAAGATCTGCGCGGCCCCCTCCGCGGCGACCTCGAGGAGCCGCCCGAACGTCGCCGCGGCGTGCACCGCGACGGTGGTGTCGGCGAGGCCGAGCAGTCGCTCGGCGAGCAGTTCGGCACGCTGCCGGGCCTGGTAGTAGCGCAGCACCGCCCGGGTGGTGGCGATCAGCTCCTCCGGCTCGATCGGCTCGGCCAGGTACGCGTCCGCCCCCCGGGTGAGCCCCTGGGCGCGGTCGGCCACGTCCACGGCGTGCGCGGAGACGTGAATCACCGGCAGCGCCGGGTGGGCCGCCTTGATCCGCTCGCACACCTCGTAGCCGCTCAGGTCGGGCAGCCGGACGTCCAGCACCACGAGGTCGATCCGCTCCGTCTCGACCCGGGCCAGCGCCTCGGTGCCGCTCTCCGACTCGAGCACCGTGTACCCGGCCCGGCTGAGCCAACTGACCAGCAGGTAACGCTTGGTACGGCTGTCATCGACCACCAGGACGGTCGTCGGTACGGCGTCCACCGTCACGCTCCGCCGATGGGCAGTGAGACGGTGAAGGTGCTGCCCCGGCCGGGCTCGCTGGCCAGCTCCAGCGTGCCACCGAGCAGGGTCACCAGTCGCCGGGCGTACGGCAGGCCGAGGCCGGTGCCGCCGACCCGGGTCGCGCCGGGCACCTGGTAGAACTCCTCGAAGATCCGATCGTGCAGCTCGGGGGGGATACCCGGGCCGGTGTCACTGACCTCGAAGCGCCACCGGTCGTCGCGGCGTCGGGCGCGCAGCCGCACCTCGCCGCGCTCGGTGAACTTCAGCCCGTTGTGCAGCAGGTTGCGCAGCACCTGGCCGAGCAGCACCTCGTCGGTGCGCAGCACGGCCGGCACGGTCGGCTCCTCCACCGTCAGCTCCACCCTGGGCCGGGTGGCCAGTGCCCGCATGGTGCCGCGCAGTTGACCGAAGACCGGGCGCAGGTCCACGTCCGCCCAGTCGGGCTCGATCCGGCCCGATTCGGCCTTGGCGAGGTCCAGCAGTTCGTTGACCAGACCGAGCAGATCCTCCGCCGAGGAGCGGATGAGGCCGACCTGACGGACCTGCTCGGTGGTGAGAGGGTCGGAGGAGGAGTCCGCGAGCAGGCGTCCCAGCCCGATGATCGCGGTCACCGGGGCGCGCAGCTCGTGGCTCACGTTCGCCAGGAACCGGCTCTTCGACTCGCTCGCGGCACGCAGTTGGGCCGACTTCTCGTCCAGCTCGGCGTAGAGGGCGACGACTCCCCGGTTGGTCGCCTCCAGCTCCTCGGTGAGCTGGTTGTAGAGCGCCACCACGCCACGGTTGGTCTCGGCCAGCTCCTCGTTGAGCACGGCCAGCTCGTCGCGTTGGCTGCGCACCTCGTCGAGCGCCGCGATGAGCTGGCCGTTCTGCACGGTCAACTCGTCCAACGCGCTGCCCGGCGCGGTGCGGCCGAGTTCGGAACGGAACTCGGCCAGCCGCTCCGGGGTCGGGATCGGCGCGTTCGCCGGGACTCTGCGGGACATCCTTACGACCGTAACCCCCTCGGCGGTCGTCACGCTCAGGGAGTCGACCAGGCGGGACACCGCACCGGACTGCGGCTCGTACCGGCCGTCGGGTAGCGGCCCCACCGGCGCCAGGTCGGCGCGGAGGTGGAAGCGGCCGTCGGGCCGCCCCTCGAGGTGGAAGATGACGTCCGCGCCGCCGGTCAGCCGCAGCAGGTCCCGGGCGACCTCACTGAGAGCGGTGGCGATCCGCACCTGGTCCTGGTGTTCGAGGCCCACCACGCCGGCCACCTCGCGGCCACGCTGGCGGATGACGAAGATGTCCTGTTCGACGCGGAGCGCCATCTGCAGCAGCGGCACCGAGGCCGGATCAACGCTCATGCCCGGACCTCGCCACCAGGACACAGGCGTCGTCGCGCCGCGTTCCGGCGTCGCGCAGCAGGGTTGCCGCCAGCACCAGCGGGGACCGTTCGACGAGGCCCGGGTAGTCGGCCAACCGCCAGCGGTCGACGACGCCGTCGCTGTGCATGACGAGCCGGGAACCCGGCCCGAACGGGTAGTCGTAGCCGCGTACCGTCGGCCGTTGGTGCCCGGCGATGCCGGGCAGCGACACGAGCCCGCGGCGTTGGCCATCGTCGTCGACGATCACGCCGGAGATGTTGCCGAGCCCGGCGTAGTGCAGCACGCCAGGTGCCAGTTCGGCGACCGCGAGCGCCGCGCCACGGGTGTGCGACATGCTCCGGTGCAGGTGGCTCACCACCGCCGCCGGGGCGCCGGCCGGCGCGTTGCGGAAGGCGGCGAGCGCGGCCTCGGTGGCGGCGGCGGCCAGCGGGCCGTGCCCCAGACCGTCGCTGACGAGCACCTGGTGCCGGCCGTCGACGAGCCGGACGGCGTACCCGTCACCGCTGACCGTCTCGCCGGGGATCGGCCGGGTGAGACCACCGGCCCAGGACGGTGTCGCCGGTTCGGCCGGCCAGACCTGGACGGCGAAGACGGTCCCCTTACCGGGCAGGGAGTAGCCGTCGAACCAGCTCGCCTGCCGGACGATGGCGCCGAGGCCGATGCCGAGCGTGCCGGTGGTGGAGTGCCCGTCCCGGGAGGAGACGGTGAGGTCGGCCATGCCGGGCCCGGAGTCGATGGCGACCATCTCCACGCCGGCCTGCCCGGCACGGCGGACCGGCCGCAGCAGCAGGACGCCGTTGTCGGCGTGCTTGACGAGGTTGCTGGTCAGTTCGGCGGCCACGATGGCCAGGTCCGCGATGCGGGCCGCACCCATCTCGATCTGCTCGCCGAGGCGTTCCGCAGCGCGTCGTACGGCGCTGGCGGTACTGCCCGCCTCCACCCGGAACCAGATGCCGCTGTCGGTGACCGGGTCCCCGTTCACCGGGCCCACTTGGTGACCGTGATCCGGGTGCCGGCCTCCGCCGACGTCTCGATCTCGAACTCGTCGACCAGCCGGCGGGACCCGCTGAGGCCGAGGCCGAGGCCGCCGCCGGTGGTGTACCCGTCGGTCAGGGCCAGGTCGAGGTCGGCGATGCCGGGGCCGGAGTCGGCGAAGACGATCCGCAGGCCCTTACGTCGGCCGTTGTCCACGGTCGCCACCTCGACGGTGCCGCCGCCGCCGTACACCAGGGTGTTGCGGGCCAGCTCGCTCGCGGCCGTGACCACCTTGGTCTGGTCGACCAGCGACAGCTTGACGGCGACCGCCACCGACCGGACCAGTTGCCGGACGCGTACCACGTCCTCGTCGCTGCGGACCGACTGCGCCTGCGGGTGGCCCAGGTCGATGCCCGTGGTCACGGCGTGGCCGTCTCGGCGTCCGGATCGTCGTCGAGCTGGTGATCGAGCTCGTCGGCGTTGGCCGCCGCGATCAGCTCCATGCCGCGCTCGACGTTCAGCGCGGTACGGATGCCGTTCAGCGACAGCCCCAGTTCGACAAGTGTGATGGCGACGGCGGGGCGCATGCCGACCACCACCGTCTCGGCGTCGAGGACCTTCGAGATCGACGCGATGGTGGAGAGCATCCGGCCGACGAACGAGTCGACGATGTCCAGCGCGGTGATGTCGATGATGACGCCGTGGCAGCCGGTCGCCACGATCCGCTCGGCGAGATCGTCCTGGAGCTGGACCGCCGTCTGGTCGGACATGTCGAGCTGGATGGAGACCAGCAGGATGTCACCGATCTTGAGGATCGGTACGCGTTCCATCAGGCGTCCCTGCGGGACTGGCGACGGGCGGACTCGATCCCGGTGAGCCGCAGCACGTGGCGCAGCGCGTCGGCGAGGCTGGCCTTGGTGGCGATGTCGCCGAACTCGATGCCGAGCGCCACGATGGTCTGCGCGATCTGCGGCCGGATGCCGGAGATGATGCAGTCGGCGCCCATCAGTCGGGCGGCCACCACGGTCTTCAGGATGTGCTGGGCGACCTGGGTGTCCACGGCGGGGACGCCGGTGATGTCGATGATCGCGTACGGGGAGCCGGTGTCGACCAGGGTCTGCAGCAGCCGCTCCATGACCACCTGGGCCCGGGCGGAGTCCAGGGTGCCGACCAGCGGGACGGCGACCACGCCCTCCCACAGCTTCACCACCGGGGTGGAGAGTTCGAGCAACTGCTCGGCCTGGTCGGCGATGAGGCTCTCGCGGGTACGCACGAAGCTCTCAAAGGTGAACAGGCCCAGCTCGTCGACGAGCTTGGAGTAGGCGACGAAGTCGTGCAGCGCGTCGGCCCCGCCGGACTCCTGGAGCAGCTCGGCCAGTACGTCCTTGAGCGCGAAGACGCTGATCGTCGTCTCGGTGGCGGAGAAGCCCTGCCGGGCCCTGCCCCGGGACAACTCGGAGAGCGTGGCGCGCAGTTCACCCGTGCTCTCGGCGGACAGGTCGAAGCTGCCCTGCTGGGCGACGCCGATGATGGCCTGATGCAGATCCTCGACCTGTCGGCGCAGCTCGGCGTGGCTCAGCCGGCCCCGCAGCGAGCCGGCCACGATGTCGGTCCACCGCTGCGTGATCTGCTCGGCGTGGCCGCCCAGCAGCGCGGCCAGTCGACCACTTTCCTCGGCGTTCAACGCCATCGCGAAAACCCCCCTCGACCTGGACCGGCCGGACTCTATCACCGGGGCCTGCACAACTACTTGCTCCGTAGCAATGGAATGACGGGGACCACCGGATGCCGGCTCCCGTTCTGCGTACGACCCCGGTCGTGGGATACCGTTCCCCCGATAACAGGAGGTCTGGCGAATGTCCCTGACGGTGCACACGGAACAACGCGGCGACGTGGTCGTCGTGTCGGTCGCGGGCGAGCTGGACATGGCAACCGCACCGCAGTTGCAGGACCAGATCACCGACCTGCTCGACAAGGGCCGCAACCGGCTGGTGTTCGACCTGGCGGACGTCTCGTTCTGCGACTCGACCGGTCTGTCGGTGTTCGTTCGCGCCAAGAACAGCTGTGACGAGGCCGGCGGTGTGGTGCGGCTGGCCGCTCCGCAGCGTGGCGTGCTGCGCATCCTCGAGGTGAGCGGGCTCGTCGAGGTGCTGCACACCTACCCGACGGTGGACGAGGCCGTCGCCGGCGAACCGACGCCGGCGTCCTCCTGACCACTGTTTCGACCTACTCGTCCTCGACGTAGCGGGGACGGGCGATCGCCATGCCCGCCGCCGTCTGCACGGCGAGCGCGGCCAGCAGGAATCCGATCGGCGCCGTCCAGCCGCCGGTGATCTCGTAGAGGATGCCGACCGACAGCGGGCCGAGGGCGGCGATCACGTACCCGGTGCTCTGCGCGAAGGCGGAGAGCGCGACGGTCCCGTCGGCGGTCCGCGCGCGCAGACCGATCGTCGTGAGGATCAGCGGGAACGCGCCCTGGCCGAGCGCCAGCAGGGTCACCCAGAGCAGCGCGGCGCCGTGCGGTGCCAGCGCCAGCCCCAGGTAGGCCAGCGCCGACGCGCCGGTCAGGCCGAACACCAGCGGGCGCAGGGTGGCGAGCCGGCCGGCGAGGGTGGGCATCAGCAGCGCGATCGGCACGCCGAGCGCGGTCACCCCGGCGAGCAGCAGCCCGGCCGACTCGGGCCGGTAGCCGGCGTCGCGGAACAGTTGGGCCAGCCAACCCATGATGGCGTAGCCGCTGAGCGACTGCGCCCCGAAGTAGATCGCCATGGCCCAACCCAGCCGGGTCCGCGCCGGCCGGACCCGCGCGGCGACGGCCGCCGTCGGGGTCGCGCGCCGCGCGCCCCGGCGGGTCCGCAGCGCCAGCGGCACCCACGGGAGTACGGCCACCGCGGCCAGCCCGGCCCAGACGCCCAGCCCGGCCCGCCAGGACCCGAAGGCGTGCGCGATCGGCACGGCGGAGGCCGCGGCCACCGTCGTGCCCAGGGTCAACGCCATGGTGTACGCCCCGGTGACGAGGCCGGTCCGGTGGCCGAAGTGCTGCTTGACGAGCATGGGCAGCAGGATGTTGGCGACCGCGATGCCGGCCAGTGCCAACGCGCTGGTGAGCACGAAGATCCAGGCCGAGTCGGTGGCGGCCCGGAGCACCTGGCCGACGGCCAGGACGATCATGGCGACCACCAGTACCCGGGCCGGGGCGACCCGGCGGACCAGCCACGGGGTGAGCGCGCCGAGGCCGGCGAACGCGATGGTCGGCAGGGTGGTGACCAGTCCGGCCATGACGCCGGAGAGCCCCAACCCGGCGCGGATCTCGTCGAGCAGGGCGCCGAGGCTGGTGACCGCCATGCGCAGGTTCAGCGCGACCAGCAGCATCCCGACCAGCACCAGCGCGCCACCGGTCACCGGGTGCGTCCGCCGGGCCGTGGTGCCGTCCGCCGGGCGGGTGTCGACGGCGAGGACGGGTGCTGGCGGGGCCGGAGCGGCGGCGGCTGGCGGGGTCATGACCTCTAACCTACAATCATGGGATGAATTTCAGGCCGGTGATGTAACCAGTGCCACCGTCGGTCGATTCCCCCGCCGCGCAGCCAGCCACGCCTCCCCGGGGGCACCGCGTCCGCCAGACCATCGAGCAGCTCCGGGCCCGGATCCTCGGCGGCGAGTGGCCGGTGGGCGGCCGCATCCCCACCGAGCCACAGTTGGTCGCCGCGCTGGGCGTCGGGCGCAACACGATCCGCGAGGCCGTCCGCGCCCTCGTGCACGCCGGGGTGCTGGAGTGCCGGCAGGGCTCCGGCACCTACGTGGTGTCCACCGACGAGCTGGCCCCGGTGGTGGCCCGTCGACTGGGCGACGACCGGATGACCGAGGTCATCGAGGTACGCCGTGCCTTCGAGGTGGAGGCGGCCCGACTCGCCGCGCTGAGGCGTACCCCGCAGGACCTGGCGGCGCTCGACGGCGCGCTCGCCGACCGCGAGGCGGCCTGGCGCGGCGGCCGGGTCGACGCGTTCGTGGAGGCCGACGCGGCGCTGCACGTCGCGGTGGTCGCCGCCGCGCACAACGCGATGCTCGCCGAGCTGTACGCCTCCTTCGGCGCCGCCCTGCGCAGCACCGTCGCCCAGGCGATGGGGGGCGCGCTCACGCCCGAGCGCTACGTCGACCACACCCGGTTGGTCGAGGCGATCCGGGCCGGCGACGCGGGCCGGGCGGCGATCGAGGCCGGTGCTTTTCTGGAGCCGGCCGACGGGGCATAGGTTGTCCGCGACGGAAAACCGGACACCTCGGGAGTACGGATGCTCAAGGGCTTCAAAGATTTCATCATGCGCGGCAACGTCGTCGACCTGGCGGTCGGCATCGTGATCGGCGCCGCGTTCACCGGCGTGGTCACCCAGCTCACCAAGTCGTTCCTCGAACCGCTGATCAAGGCGATCGGCGGAGGCACCGCCCTCAGCGCCGGGAAATGGAAGCTCACTGAGGGCAACTACGTGGACTGGGCGGCATTCATCAACGCCGTGATCACGTTCCTGCTCACCGCGGCGGTGCTCTACTTCTTCGTGGTGTTCCCGATGAACAAGCTGGCCGAGCGGCGGCAGCGGGGCGAGGAGCCGCCGCCCGCGGCCCCCAGCGAGGAGGTCAAGCTGCTCACCGAGATCCGGGACGCCCTGGTCTCCGCCGGTCACACGACCCCGGGCCAGCAGCGCGGGGCGCTTGACGACGTGCTGGGCCGCCGGATCGAACCGCCGACGCAGCGCTGACCCACACGGATGCACATCGGCCCCTGCGGGATTCCCGCAGGGGCCGCATCTTCTCGTACGTGTGTTCGATAGAGTCCGGCCATGGAGCAGCGCAAGCACTGGTGGAACGGGAAGTGGGGGCGGCTGGCCCGGCGGGACGTCTTCCTCCGGGTGGACGCCGACCGGTGGCACGTCGAGCAGCGGGCCGGCGGCGCCGAGGGCATTTCCCGGTTCTACGAGTACGGCAGCGCCGACGAGGCCGAGGAGACGGTCCGGGCACTGCTCGACGGCACGGACACCTGGCGGGAGCTGTCTCCCCGCCCACCGGGCGGCTGGACCCTCCCGAACGGCTGAGCGCGCGGCTCCGGAGGCGGCGTTTAGCGGCGGGCCGCCTCGGGAACCGCTGAGAGATGGACCAGCAGGACGCGCAGCAGGCGACCATCTCGCGGATCACCACCGGGATGCCGGTGATCGACGTGGCCGGCACCGAGGTCGGCACCGTGGACCTCGTCCAGCGGGGCGACCCGAACGCGGTGACCGTGCAGACACCGACCGCCGACCCGGGCAGCAGCCTGGACGAGCTGATCGAGGCGACCGCGGTCGAGGAGCCGGACGTGCCGGCCGACCTGGCGGCACGTCTGCTGCACACCGGCTACCTGAAGGTCTCCACCGAGTCGGCCGACGGAGCCGTGTATGTCCCGGCCGACCGGATCGGCTCGGTGGCCGACGGCCGGGTCCTCCTCGCCGTGGGCATGGCCGACCTCCCCCGCGAGGAGTAACCCGGTCGCCCTGATCGACCCGGCTTCCCGTAAACAGCGGCATCACCGCACCCCGGACACCCCGCCTTCCAGAAGCCCGAGTGGATCAGGCCGGGAGCCGTCGTGCCGGCTCGGTCGAACTCTCCGACGAGGGCGGGACGGGCGCGGGCGGGACGGGCGCGGCCGGGCGACGGAAGAGCAGCAGCATCAGGCAGCCGGCGATCAGCCCCCAGAACGCGCCTCCCACGCCGACCAGCGTCACCCCGGACGCGGTCACCACGAAGGTGACCACAGCGGCTTCCCGGCCCTCGGGGTCGGTCACCGCCGCCGCGAGCGCGGTGGCGAGCGCGCCCAGCAGGGCCAGCCCCGCGACGGCCTCGATGAGGATCGGCGGCGCGACCGCCACCAGGGCCGTGGCGACGCCCGCGCCCAGCCCGAGCAGGGCGAGCCCGACGCCGGCGGTGACCGAGGCGACCCACCGACGCTCCCGGTCGGGATGCGCGTCGGGGCCGGCGGCCAGCGCGGCGGTGATCGCCGCGAGGTTCACGGCGTGTCCGCCGGCGGGGGCGGCCAGCAGGCTGGCGAGCCCGGTGGCGCGCAGGGCCGCGCCGAACGGCGGACGGTAGCCGTAGCCGACCAGCACCGCCATGCCCGGTACGTTCTGCGCCGCCATCGTGACCAGGAACAGCGGAAGGGCCAAGCCGACCAGCGCGGACACGTTCCAGGCCGGCACGGTCACGGTGACCGACGGGATCAGCGCGGTGCCGCTCAGCCCGGCCGGGGGCGCGGTCAGCGCGAGCGCCACCACCGCCACCAGCAGCGCCCCGGGCACCGCCCAGCGGCGGGCGAACCGGTGCAGCAGCAGCCAGCCGACCACCACCGGACCGGCCACCAGGGGCAGCTCGACGAGCGCCCGGACCGGTGCGGTGCACAGGGGCAGCAGCACTCCGGCGAGCATCGCGCCGGCCACCGGCTTGGGGATGGCGGCCACCGCCCGGCTCAGCGGCGGGAAGAGACCGGCCGCGACGATCAGCAGCCCGGAGACGAGGAACGCGCCCACCGCGACCGGCCAACCTCCGGGCGGCGGCCCGGTCGCCACCAGCAGCGCCGCGCCCGGCGTCGACCAGGCGACGCTCATCGGGATGCGGTGCCGCCAACCCAGCCACACGGCGGCGAGCCCGCACGCCACGCAGAGGGCGAGCAGGCCGGAGGCGGCCTGCGCGTCCGACGCGCCGACCGCCCGGAGCCCGGCCAGCACGACGGTGAATGAGCTGGCGAAGCCGACCAGCGCGGTCACCACGCCGGCCAGCACCGGTTGCGCGCGTCCACCCATGTCACCACCCCCGGAGCGTTCCGTTTACGGAACGGCAGTGTGTAGCACCATAGTCGGATGCCGCAGCCACCACCAGCGGGCCGTCCCGGCCTCGACGTGGACCCCGTCGTCGTCGGTCGGCGCGTCCGCGCCCTGCGCGAGGAGCGGGGCATCTCGCTGTCCACACTGGCCCGGCTCGCCGGCATCGGGAAGGCGACCCTCTCCGGCCTGGAACACGGCACCCGCAACCCGACCCTGGAGACGCTCTGGGCGGTCACCGCGCAGCTCGGCGTACCGTTCACCGCCCTGCTGGCCGACCCGACCCCCGGGCCCGTCGTGCACGGCGCCGCCGTCACCGCCACCCTGCTGGAAGTGTTCACCGACACCGACGCGACCTACGAGCTGTACCGGATGCGCGTCGCACCGGGCGTCGTGCAGACGTCCCCCGCCCACCAGCCGGGCGTCACCGAACACATCACCGTCTTCGGCGGAGTGCTGCGGGCCGGCCCGGCCGACGCGCCACTGACCGCCCCGGCCGGCGGTCACCTCCGCTGGGTCTCCGACGTGCCGCACACGTACGCGGCGGTGGGCGACGAGGAGGTCGCCGCGAGCCTGCTGCTCCGCTACCCCCGCAACTGAACCCGGCTCAGTCCACCGGGGCGGGGACCGGCATCCGCCGGCGTACCGCCCAGAGCGCCACCTCGGTCCGCGACGCCGAGCCGGTCTTGCGCAGCAGGTTCGACACGTGCACGGTGACCGTCCGCACCGAGATGCCGAGCGCCTTCGCGACCTGCTTGTTCGACATACCGCTGACCAGGCAGCCCAGTACCTCGACCTCCCGGGCGGTCAACTCCACGTCGACCGCCTCGACCGGGCCGGGCGGCGTACGCGGCCCGGGTAACCGTCGCAGCAACGCGTCCGGCCCCTCCCCGGCGTACGCGGCCAGCAGCTCGGTCAACGCGTACGGATTGCCGCCGGTGTGTCGCCAGACCGAGGTGACCAGCCGGTCGGACGGCGGCGCACCCTCGTACACCTGGGTCAACACCTCGGCGACCTCGGCCGGGCGCAGCGGACCCAGATGCTGGCGGACGACGCCGCGTACCCCGCAGAGGCGGGCCAACGCGCGGCGGGTGAGGTCCGGGGCCACCGCGTCGGCGGCCGGCCGGCTGGCGACGATCAGCAGCGCCGGCAGCTCGGCCACGGTGGCCAGCTCACCGACCAGGTTGACGCTGGCCGGGTCGAGCGCGTGCAGATCGTCCACGACCAGCACCGCCGGGCCGGGGCCGACCAGCAACTGGACGGTACGGACGGCGAGGCGCAGCAGGGTGCCCGGCGCGTACCGTTCGCGCGGCGCGGTGGGCTGCTGGGCGAGCCACGCCAGCGCGTCCGGCGGCAGGGCGAGCGAGCCGGTGTCGCGGCCGGTGAGCACCGACGCCAACCAGTCGTACGGGGCCGGACCGTACACCCGGGCGGCCCCCGAGAGCACCACGGACGGACGCGGCGTGAGGGCATCCACGGCGGCGGCGACCAGCAGACTCTTGCCCACGCCGGCCGCGCCGGTGAGCACCGCGACGGTCGGCGCGCGACGCTCGGCGGCGGCCACGGACGACCACGCCCGGTCGAGCTCGGCGAGCTCGCCGGCGCGTCCGACCATGGACACCGGCATCATTTCTCAACCCTACGCAGTAGTGCGTAGAGACGAAGGCGGGGTGTTCTTGGCAAGCTGGCACCATGACGCTGATCCTCCGCTCGGCCATCCTCAACGACATCGGCCTGGTCCGCACCAACAACGAGGACTCGGCCCTCGCCGGTGACCGCCTGATCGCCGTCGCCGACGGCATGGGTGGCCTGCCCGCGGGCGAGGTGGCGAGCGAGATCGTGATCCGGATCCTGGACGAGTTGACCCCACCCACCGAACCGGACGCGGCCGCGGACGCCCTGCGTGCCGTGGTCAGCACCGCCAACCAGCGCATCCACGCCGCGATCACCGTGGACCCGGCGCGCGAGGGGATGGGCACCACGCTGACCACCGCGCTGCTGGCCGGCGAGACGCTGGTGCTGGCCCAGGTCGGTGACTCCCGCTGCTATCTGCTGCGCGACGGGGAGCTGACCCAGCTCACCCGGGACGACACGTTCGTGCAGGCGCTCGTCGACCAGGGCACCCTCTCCCCCGACCAGGCCCGGCACCACCCGCAGCGCTCCCTGGTGACCCGGGCCGTGCAGGGCGCGGACACGCCGCCGGCCGTCGGTGTGCTCACCGTGGCGCAGGGTGACCGGCTGCTGCTGTGCAGCGACGGGCTCTCCGACTACGTCGAGGACGACGCCATCGCGGCGGCGCTGGGCATGTACTCCGACCGCCAGCAGTGCGGGGAGCAGTTGGTGAAGCTGGCCCACCACGCCGGTGCTCCCGACAATGTCACGGTCGTCGTCTCGGACGTCACCACCCGCTGACCGATCCGGCCCGCTCGACGGTCCCATGGGGGCCGCCCGATCGGGCCCGGTCACCTCAACTAGGTGGTTGTGCCATCTAGGTTGCGGCACTAGTGTCCCGGCTGTGGATTCCGACCGGCGCGGGCAGTGGCTGCGGGGGGTGCTCGACATCTGCGTCCTGGCCCTGTTGGCCGAACGCGAGTCCTACGGCTACCAACTCGCCCAGGCGCTCGACGCGGCGGGCGTCGGGCCGATCCAGGGCGGCACGCTCTACCCCGTCCTGCTGCGCCTACAGAAGACCGGTCTGGTAACCGCCCAGTGGCGGGAGGGCACCGCCGGGCCGGCCCGCAAGTACTACCGGCTCACCGACGACGGGCAGGCGGCGCTGCGCGAGGGCGGCAGCGCCTGGCTCACCTTCGTGCGGCCGGTGAACGACATCGTCACGAAGGGGGTTGCCGGGTGAACGCCAACGACTGGCTCCGGACATTCGCCGCCGAGCTGCACCAGCGCCGGGTCGCGCCGGACGCCGCCCGGCACGTGGTCGCCGAGGCCGCCACACACCTGCGCGACTCCGGCGGTGATCCCTGGGTCGTCTTCGGTCCACCCCAGCAGTACGCGGGCGCGATCGTGGAGAGCATCGGCACCGCGCCCGGGCCACGCCCCGGACCGGTCCGGCTGCACGCGGCGGGCATCACCAAACGGTACGGCCGGCAGACGGTGCTGCGGGACGTCTCACTGACCGTCCGGGCCGGACAGATCGCGGCGGTGGTCGGCGCGAACGGCTGCGGCAAGAGCACCTTCCTACGGATCTGCGCCGGGCTGATGTCGCCCGACGCCGGCGAGGTGACCGTCAACGGCCGGCTCGGCTTCTGCCCGCAGTCCGGCGGCACCTCCGACTTCCTGCTCGCCGACGAGCACTTCGTGCTGGTCGGCGCCGGCCAGGGCATCGCCCGTGGACCGGCCCGCCGCGCCGGCCGGGCGGCGGCCCGAAAGCTCGGCTGGGAGGCGGGCGGCACCGTGCAGGCCCGGCACCTCTCCGGCGGCACACGGCAGAAGCTCAACCTGACCATCTCCACCCTCAGCGAGCCGGACGTCCTGTTGCTCGACGAGCCGTACCAGGGCTTCGACCAGGGCACCTACGTCAACTTCTGGGATCAGCTCAGCCGGTTGCGGGACGGGGGCGCGGCGATCGTCGTGGTGACCCACCTCCTGAACCAACTCGACCGGGTGGACACCGTGCTCGACCTGACCCCGGCACACCAGTCCGGGCGGGTCGCGCCCGGTGTTCGAGGAGGCCGCCCGTGAACAGGCTCGTCACCGTCGCCGAGATGACGCTACGGGAGCTGCTGCGGCGTCGGGGCGTACTCCTGTTGCTGTTGTTGATGCCGTTGACCTTCTACCTGATCCGGCGGGACGCGTACCTCGGTCAGTCGGTCCGGTCGCTGCTGCTCGGCGTCTGCTGGGCGGTGAGCACCGCGGCGCTCTTCGCGACCACCGCGGCGCGGGAGTTGGAGCCGAGGCTTCGACTGGCCGGCTATCGTCCGCACCACCTCTACCTGGGCCGGATGCTCGGCCTGTGGGCGGTGGGGCTCGTCATCTCCGTACCCTTCTTCCTCCTGCCGATGCTCGACGGCGCGGACCTGCGCTACGGCGGCCTGGTCGCGGCGCTGCTGTGCTGCGTCGCGGTGGCCGCGCCGTTCGGGGTGCTGATCGGCACGCTGCTGCCCCGCGAGATGGAGGGCACGCTGCTGCTGCTCACGGTGGTGACCGTGCAGATGCTCATCGACCCGGCCGAGTCGGGGGCGAGGTTGACGCCGTTCTGGTCGAGCCGGGAGATCGCGACCTGGGCGGTGGACCACACCGACGACGGTTACCTGACCCGGGGTGTGCTGCACGGCCTCATCGTCACCGCCCTGCTGGTCGTGGGCGTGGCCACCGTGGCCAGTGTGCGGCTGCGCCGCCGCCGGCACCTGCGCCACCTACCCGTCGGCTGAGCGGATCTGGTCAATCCGGTTGCTGTCGCAGGCCGTGCGGGTTGAGATGAGCGGATGACCATCCGCCGGGTGACCGCCGACGACCGTCTCACCACCAGCTTCCCGCTGGCCGCGTACGCGTTCGACTCGTCACCGCTGGGCGCCGCGCGGGTCGAGCAGTTCCGTGACTACCTGCCCTACAACGAGGGCAACACGACGCTCACCGTCGAGGAGGACGGCGTCACGCTGGCCGCCGCCTCGGCCATCCCGATGCGGCAGAACCTGCGCGGGGTGGTGCTGCCGATGGCCGGCGTCGCCAGTGTGGCCACCCATCCGCTGGCCCGCCGGCAGGGGCACGTACGGACGCTGCTGCACCAACTGCTCGACGAGATGCGCGACGAGGGGCACGCGCTCAGCGCGCTCTACCCGTTCCGACCCAGCTTCTACGCCCGGTTCGGCTATGTGGGGCTCCCCAAGCCGCGCACGGTCACCTTCACCCCGGCCGACCTCGGGCCGCTGCTGCGCGCCGAACTCCCCGGCGAGGTGGGCTGGGAGCGGATCGGGGCGGGCTACCCGGCGTGGCGCGCGTTCACCGAGCGCTGCCTGCGGGACCGGCACGGCTTCTCGGTCTTCCCGGACTACCGGGCGGTCGGGCTGCGGGACCGCGACGAGCACTGGCTGCTCACCGCCCGGGTGGACGGCGAGGTCACCGGCGCGGTCACCTACCGGATCGACGAGCACGGCGGCACGCTGCACGGCAACGAACTGCTCGCCACCGACCCGCTCGCCCGGATGCTGCTGTTGCAGTTCCTCGCCCGGCACGTCGACCAGGTCGGACGGGTCAGCGTCCAGGTGCCGCCGGACGAGCTGCCCGAGCTGTGGCTCACCGACCTGGACGTGCACGTCGAGGCGCGGGCGGGCCGCCCCGGGGCGTCCGCGCCGATGGCCCGGCTCCTGTCGCTGGACGCGCTGCGCGGGCTGCCCGCCGGGCCGGGTCGGGTCCGCGTCGAACTGACCGACGACCGGTGGCTGGCCGGCACCCACCTGCTGGACGGCACGACCGGCAACCTGGAGATCGTTGCCGGCGACCGCGGCCCGGCGCCGACCGCGACGCTCACCGCGGCCGGGCTCTCCGCTCTGGCGTACGGGGTGCTGGATCCGTCCGAGCTGCCGTTGCGAGGGCTGGGCGAGGTGCCGTTCGACGCCGCCGCCGAGCTGCGCGGCATCTTTCCGCGCGCGGTCCCGTACCTCTTCGCCGACTTCTGAGCACGGTTTGCCGCCCCCACCACCCGGGGTACGGTCCCGGGAATGCCGGAGTGGTTGCAGGCGGGCGGATGGGGACTGCTGGCCGGGTCGGCGCTGCTGATCGGAGCAGCGGTCGGCTGGTTCGCGCGGGTGCCCCAGCGGCTCATCGCGTCGGTCATGGCGTTCGGCGCGGGCGTGCTGCTCTCCGCCGTCTCGTACGAGCTGATCGAGGTCGCGCACGACCAGGGCGGGATGCTGCCCACGGTGATCGGCGCGGCCGGCGGCACGTGCGCGTACACCCTCGCCAACGTGGGCCTCGCCCGGCGCGGCGCGCGACACCGCAAGCGCTCGGGCGGTCAGCAGCCCTCCGAGGGCGAGCAACCCGGCTCCGGGTCGGCCATCGCCGTGGGGGCGCTGCTGGACGGCGTACCCGAATCGGTCGTGATCGGCGCGAGCCTGCTGGCCGGCGGCGCGGTCAGCCTGGTCACGGTCGTGGCGGTGTTCCTCAGCAACATCCCGGAGGGGCTGTCCAGCGCGGCCGGCATGCGCCAGGCCGGCCGGACCCGCCGGTACGTGTTCCTGCTCTGGACCGGGATCGCGCTGATCAGCGGGCTCGCCGCGCTGGTCGGTAACACGCTGCTGGGTGGCGCGCCACCGGAGGTGCTGGCGGCCATCACGGCGTTGGCGGCCGGGGCGATCCTCGCCATGATCACCGACACGATGGTCCCGGAGGCGTTCGAGAACGCCCACCTGCTGGTCGGTCTCATCACGGTCGCCGGCTTCCTGACCGCGTTCGCCCTCTCCCACGCCTGACCGCGGGTCGAGCCTTAGCCAGGGGTTAAACCTGGCCCGGCGGATTCGGCGGCGCGGCGTCGCGACTCCTAGAGTCACGGGGTGCGCATGACGTCGCTTGCCGCCCTGCTCGTCCTCGGTGTCGCCACCGCGACCCTGCCCGCGTGCGCGTCCGACGCGCCGACGCCGAACGCCACGCCGCCCGCCTCGCCGCAGGCCGTGGCGACCGGCGACCAGGACGTCGTGCCGGCGGGACGCGACGGCCTCGGCGGTCCGGGGGCCAGCGCCAGCCCGAAGCCGACCACTTCGGCAGCCAAGGTGCTTGCGGCCGGCAACCCGAACGGCCACGCGAGCGTGCCCACCGAGGCCCGTGCCGTGGACACCTCGAAGCCGACCCGGACCGTCGGCACCGGCACCCCGGCGAGCTGCACCTCCGCGGCCGTGGTGAAGGCGGTCGCCGCCGGTGGCGTCATCACGTTCGACTGTGGACCGGCCCCGGTGACGATCAAGATGGCCGCGACGGCGAAGGTCCGCAACGCCAACGGGCCGAAGGTCGTGCTGGACGGCGGCGGCAAGGTCACGCTGAGCGGCCAGGGACAGCGCCGCATCCTCTACCTGAACACCTGCGACGAGGCCCAGGGCTGGACCACCTCGCACTGCCAGAACCAGGACCACCCGCAGCTCACCGTGCAGAACCTGACCTTCGCCGACGGCAACTCCACGGGCGACCGGGCCGAGGGTGGCGGCGGGGGCGCGATCTTCGTCCGCGGCGGGCGGCTCAAGATCGTCAACTCACGCTTCGTTCGGAACCGCTGCGACCGTACCGGCCCGGACCTGGGCGGCGCGGCCGTGCGGGTGCTGAGCCAGTACGAGAACAAGCCGGTGTACGTCGTGAGCAGCACCTTCGACGGCGGCTCCTGCTCGAACGGAGGGGCGCTGAGCAGCATTGGCGTGTCGTGGACGGTGCTGAACAGCCTGCTGCGGAACAACGAGGCCATCGGCAACGGCGCCAACCCGGCCAAGTCGGGGACGCCCGGCGGTGGCAGCGGCGGCGCGATCTACTGCGACGGCAACGAGTTCGCCGTCCGCATCGCCGGCACGATCATCGAGAACAACAGGGCCAACGAGGGCGGCGGCGCGATCTTCTTCGTCAGCAACAACCGCACCGGCACCATGAAGATCGAGAACTCGACCCTGCGCCGCAACCCCAGCGGCAAGTTCGAGACCCCCGGCCACCCCGGCATCTTCTTCCTAGGCGCGGCGCTCACCTGACCCCCCTTCTGGTCTTCTGGCCCGGTGATCAAGAGGTTTGCGTCAGATTTCGTCCGTCTGGTGACGCGAACCTCTTGATCACCTCAGTAGGGGTTTCCTTGGCCTGGGGGACGGCCCGCCAGGAGGCCGGTGGGGCGGCCGGGCTGCCGGGATGCGGCGGACAGGGGCGGGCTGGGGGTGTGTTCGCCACCGGCCATGCCGGCGAACAGCTCCTTCAGCGCGGTCAACGCGTCGATCTTGGGAGTCCAGCCCAACTCGGTCTCCGCCCGCTCGCTGGACATCAGCGGCGCGTTCAGCCCCAGCTCCACCCAGCCCGCGTCGACCGGTTGCAGCCGCGCCCGCCACGTCAGCGCCGCCGCCACCCGCAGCACCGGCGCCGCGACCGGCACCGTCCAACCATGGAAGTGCCGAGCCACCAGCTCCGGCGTCAGCACCGGGTCTGCGGCGACATTGAAAGCGCCGCGGGCATCACCCAGAACCGCCCTGGCGTACGCGTCAGCCACATCGTCGGCATGCACCGCCTGCATCCGCAGCCGCCGGTTCGTGGGTACGAGAGGAATCCGACCGAAGCGCAGCAGTCGTACCGGCGCGAACGGGCCGAGAAAGTACCGGGTGATCTCCACGCCGGCGTCCCTCTGGAAGATCAGACCGGGTCGCAGCCGCACCACCCGCAGGGCCGGGTGCTCCCGCTCCAACCCGTTCAGCAGCGCCTCGACCTCGGCCTTGTGCTCGCTGTACGACGAGCCGGACACTCCGGTGGCCGGCCACCGCTCGCTGATCGGGTGGTCCTTCGGGCCGGGCGCGTACGTGCCGACCGACGACGCGTACACCAGCGCCGGCACCCCGGCCCGCGCCACCGCCTCGAACACCGCCCGGCTGCCGTCGACGTTTGTCCGCCGCAGGATCCGTTGATCGTGACTGGGCTGGATCTGCCAGGCCAGGTGGACCACCGCGTCCGCGCCCTCGAAGATCTCCGCCAACTGAGCCGGGGCAGCCGGCGCACCGATGTCGCAGGAGTGCCATTCGACCTGGTCGTACGGCGTACCGGCATCCGGTCCGGGCAGCCGCCGGGCCACCCCGGCCAGCTCCACACCGCGCTCCCGGCGCAGCCGCCGCAGCACCGCCGTACCGACGTTGCCGCTCGCCCCCACCACCACGATCCGCATGCCCGACCCCGTACCCGCCCAGGACCAGCTCAACCACCGTGTGTCCCGCCGCGGCCTTCTTGATCGACTCAATTTCCCGAAAACCGGGGCGTCCCGGCCACTCGGATACCCCGACTTCCCGGACGGCGAGTCGATCAAGGGCGAGGTGCTCTGACGAGGCATCGACGGCCGGCCGGAAGCCGAGAGCCGGCATCGCTGACTGTCAGGTAACCTGAGCGCGCGGGCCGCTAGCTCAATGGCAGAGCTGTGGACTTTTAATCCATAGGCGCGGTCGCGCGTCATAGACACTCGTCGAAATTATGGCCGGGTTCACCTGCGGCTTCTCACGTGTAGACGCGATGGCCCACATCCTATGTGGGCTGGCGCCCATCGCGGGGTGCTCGCCTGATCGTGCCGTCGGATGTGGCCGAGACAGCGCTGAGGATGAGCCCTGAGACGCTGGCGAGCTCATGGCACTAGGTTGCCCAACCGGCAACCCGTACGTCTCACGCCGACTATGCAACTAGGCCGTGACCTCATCGTCGTTCAGTCGTTTCCTGTTAGGGGAACGACTGGCTTGGATGAGGTCTGAATGACGCGGCAGCAAGACGGTGTGCGGGTGGGAGTGGGTGTCGTCGGGCAGCGGTCCGTGCCCGACGTGAGCTTTAACGAGAGCCGCTCGCACGGCGAGCACGCTCTTGCGGAACTCAGGTCATCTGGTCGAGCTGGCCCTGCCACAGTGGAGTTGCTGGTGCGGCTTGGTCGGCAATTTGTGCGCTCGCACAGCTTCCCCCCACCCGACGGCTACTCGACGTGGAACGACGAGGCGGTCGAGAATCTGCTTGCGGATATGTTCAGTCGACCGGGCTCGGGGCATAAGTTCGTTCTGACCTGTTACGTGAAGGCAACCGACGGGCAGTCGCTCGAGCGCTTGCTACTGGCAGCGATTCGAAACTTCCTTATTGACCAAGCAAAGGGCACCGAGCGCGGCAAACTTCGGCGCAGGCTAGAGACCCTCCTGAGCGGAGATGATCGATTCACTCGAAGCCAGACACCACTGCGCTGGATCTTGGCGGGATGCCCCGACAGGCCATGGCAGGGTGACCGCCAGGTCCTCGCGCAGGCCACGATGGCGGTGCGTGGCCTCACCCTCGGCCGCTTGCCCGAATCAGGACCCACACCACGCGAAGCAAGGATGGCGATCCTTGCGGTAGCGCAGGCAGCCTTGACGGATGCCGCAGGATCCGTCGCGATCGAGGATCTAGCATGGCTCGTCGAGCAGCGGTTTGCGCTGCTCCGGCCTCCTGTCTTTACCCCGCTCGAGACGGACAACGTCTGGCTGCACGGTGCCGAGTTGCACGAGGCCGGTTCTTCGAGTGACATCGAAGCCGATAAGGTCGAGCTGCTGTGGAGAGGACTTTCTGCCAACGAGCGGCTCCTGCTGCCGCACCTCGCTGAGCCGCGCCGATGGTCCGGCCTCTTGGGCCTCGGCGTAGCAACGGCGACTGCGGTTGGGCATGCCCTGGCGGCAAAGCTGCGCGACGCAACCGTAGATGATGCAGCGCGGGACGAACTGCTTCTTCGGCTAGCAGAGCGATGCCGCGCCGAGTTGCCTGACGGTTAGGTCGTCCGGATATGTCGAGGCTAGAAGTGCCTGATTGGGCGAAAGAGGTGTCTGCCATGGCCGCCCACGAGAGTATCGCTCGGGCCCGCTTGCTCGAAGCGTTGTCGCATGACCGGGTTCCAGACCCGGTTCTCCAGATATTCAACGGGAGGCCGGGGCCCCCTCGTCCCGGCCAGCTCTGGCGCGCGCGCTGGGCGGATGTCACCGAGTTGGTGCTGTTGCTACATGTCGATGCCAGCGAGGTGGATGCCGCTCCGGCTTCGCTGGAGGACGCGTTCGGTGATGTCGACACCGTCGTACTGCCCCCCACACTCACAACCCTCAACAGCCCGATCGCTGTTTGGGCTGGGGCATCTCGCAACGTGCCCGTGTGTGCCCTCGACCGTCAGATCGGCGACACAAGGCTTGATCCGACCCTCAATTTGGTCGAATGGGCCACCGCAAATGGGGCGGTCCGGGGAAGGCGAGTGATCGGCGCTATCGATCCGCTCGCTGAATTTCGCGGCCGGCTTCTAGATGCGATGACGACTCTGGAGGAAGCAACGTGGGCACCGGCAGGAACAGGACGATTAAGTCACTTGATCGCGGCTGCAGGGGTCACCATAAGCGACTTGATACAGCAACTTGGCGTGGCCCCGCAGCGAGCCTTGGCGATTCGCCGAGGCCAGGCCGCAGCCAGCGAGAGGGAAGCGCGAGGGCTCGCGGCCATGCTCAGCTTGACCGTAGCGGAGATCTTGAACGCCAACCCGTCGTTACCGCCGGACTTGGTGCAGGCATTGAGCATGCCGCGCTGTAGGGAAAATGTCTCGCGCCTTGCGCTCGAGTGGGGTTGTGACGAACGTGATGTGTGGCAGGTCGCCGCGTTCGGAGTATACGAGTTGGCCGCCCGGCAGACGGGTGGCGTAGCCCAGCCCGCGTGGGCCGAGCGCATCGACAGATATTTTTCGATGGTGCTGGAGTAGCAGTGATTCAGATGTCGCGAGACCTCGCGGCGCTTCAAGCCCGTACGATGCTCGACGAGTTGGAACAGCTGCGACACGGCGCTGCCGACCTTCTGCGGCAGGACACCTTGGCGGAGCTGGCAACCTGGCCCGACATCACCGTCCGACTCGGCGCCGACATCGAGGTTGAGCAGGATCTGAATGTGCCGCGATGCAGTGTGGCGGGCGCCTACTTTGCAGGGACGGGACCAGCGGTACTGGCGATCGCCCGATCCACTAGCCGGAGACGCCAGGCGTTCACCGGCCTGCACGAATTGGGGCACCATCTGCAACGCACCCAAATCGGCCTGATGGAACTGCTTCTGAAACAGGCTGACGGGGGATTGGCGCTAGAAGACGCCGCGTGTGACGCCTTCGCAGCGGAGGTCCTGCTGCCGGACCGTCTCGTCAATGTCCACATCGGGCCCCAGGGGCCCTCTGGACAGAGTGTTGCTGACCTGTGGGCGGCAGGGTCAGCGTCGAGGGCCGCAGTGTGTGTGCGGGCGAGCCAGCGACTCACCGCTCCTGGACACGTCGTCCTCCTTGACAAGGTGGGAAAGGTGTCCTTCGCGGCAAGCAACGGACTGCCTCCGGTTCGCCGCGGCACCGATCAGTCCTCGGCGGCTGTCGTTCGAGACGCATTGCCTCGCCCCTCCGGCCGGGCCACTGGTCGAACCCGCCTTTTATACCGCGATGGGATTCTCGGTGAGGAACTACACGCCCAGGTCGTGCCGATGGACGGGTTCCTCGTCGCTGTCGCCGTCGTAGACAACGCCCCGTGGGAGACCTTCTCACTCTCGTCCCCTGATGCTGGCCCGACTGCGACGTTGTGGACCTGCAGCTACCCCGAGTGCGGTCACGAGTTCCCGGCCTTTGCAACCCGATGCGAGCGCTGCCGCGAACCAGCCTGCCCGGCCTGCGAGCGATGTGCCTGCGCCCCGGCCGTCACCGAGCGCCGATGCGACGCGTGCTTTCTATCCCTGCCCAGCCGCGCGTTCACTGGTCCGGCGGACCGCTGCGTCAGCTGCTCCTGACCAACCCTCGCGTCGCCGCCAGACAAGTCCCGGGAGTTAGGTCGTCTGCCCCTGACGGAGCCGATCGGCGGCTCCCGCCGGTCGGGGGGCCGGTGATCGATGAGGGGGACACCCGCACGTGAAGGTAGAGGAGTGTGTCGTCACGGACGAGATCGTCCGCGACGACGAGCGCCACGAGATCCTCTGGGACGCGATCATCGTCCCTGACACTGTGAAAGATCAGATCAGGAACCAGGCACTGCTGGCGCTGATGGTACGCCCGGCCGTGCCGTTCGTGACCACCGCGCTCCACGGCATGGTCACGTTGTACGGGCCGCCCGGCACCGGCAAGACGACCCTGGCCCGCGGATTGCCGCAGCAGCTAGCCATGTACGTGCGCGACCGCGCGGTGCGGTTGATCGAGGTCAACCCGCACGGGCTGATGAGCGCCGAGCACGGCCAGTCCCAGCAGCGGGTCGACGAGCTCCTCGGCGACTACCTGCCGTCACTCGCCGCCGACGGCATGCCCACGGTGGTGGTGCTCGACGAGGTGGAGTCCATGGCCGTGGCCCGGTCGGCGGCGTCGCTCGCCGCCAACCCGGCGGACGTGCACAGGGCGACCGACGCCGTCCTGACCGCGCTGGACCGCAACGCCCAGCGGCACCCTCACCTGTTCGTCGTGGCCACCAGCAACTTCACCGACGCCTTGGACGAGGCGTTCCTCTCCCGCTCGGACGCCGCGATCCTCGTGCCGCTGCCGAACCAGCCTGCGCTGCTCGCCATCCTGCGCTCCACGCTCATTCGGCTCGGTGAGCAGTACCCGAAGTTGCGCAACCTCGCCGACGACGCCCGGCTCGGCACTGTCGCGGACCGCGCCCTCGGACTCGATGGCCGCCGCACCCGCAAGACCGTCTTCCAGGCCCTCGCTCGGCGGCTCGACACCGTCCTGGACCCGGAAAGGCTGACCCTCGACGACCTGGCGGACACCATCAGCCTCGTCGTGGCCGAGGACCCCACCGAGCACAAGGGGGCCCACGATGCTGCGGCGTAGGACCATCGCCGCGTCACCCGTACGCAGCGCGACCGCCACTTGGCAGGTAATCACCAATCTCGTGGCCGACACAGTGGCCACTTCCGCAGCCTGCACCCGAGTGGAAGCCGAGGCCGCCATGCGGACGGCGGCACCGGCCGGGCACATGCTCATCGCTGGCGGACACCTTGACAGGCACCCCGTCGTACTGATCGCCGGAGCGGCGCACTGCGAGATCACCACGATCTCGGGGGCAAAGGCGTTGCGTACCGAGGAGAACCTCAACGCCCTCCCCGGCGCGGCGCTCGCCACGTCCTTCACCGTCTACCTGCCGGCCCCTGACCCACACAAGCAGGTTGTCGCCGACGCTGTCGCCGGTCACGCCTGCCTGTCCGATGAGGCGCCTCCCGCACCTGACAAGACCCCCGCGTCCGGCGCATTGGTGGACGCCGAGGCTCTGCGGAAGGCGGTGGCGGGACGATGACGGCCACCTCGACCTACAGCTATACACGGGTTCATACGGCCACGCATCTCACCGAAGTAATCCTCGGTTCAATCGGGGACATCCTCGCCGACCTTGGCATCAGCGCCGGCCCGCTGCAGCGCCAATGGCCGATCTACGAAAACGCCATCAAGGCCTGGATCGCCGAGGGTTCTCTCAACCAGGTCGTGCTGGAGTGCCATCCGCCGACGGGGGCGGCGAAGCCGGTGATCGAGTTCCCCGTCGCCTACGCCGCATCCGGCACCGGCGATGCCGACTTCACCACCTCGCGCGCCCGCTTTGCCCGGTTTCGGGCCAAGCTCGACCGGGTGCCAGCCGGGACCACCTTCAAGATGGTATGCACCTTCAACGGCCCGCACAGCCAACAGGATGGCTGGAGAGCGACGACCCGCGCCTCCACCAGCGACTTGCAAAGCCTCAGTTTCGGCACCATTGGCTCCGCCCCGGACGCCTCGGCCAGGCTGCGCTACTACCACTGATCAGAGACGAGACCATGAGCTACATCGACGACGCCTTCGTCAAGCTGAAGAGCAACCTCGAGATCACCACCAGCGAGCAGAAGCTCGCATCCTCCAGGCACATCGCCATGCGGGACTTCGTCCGGGAGAAGTGGGACCTCGACGACGATTTCCTCACCGGAAGCTACCGGCGCGATACCAAGACGAAGAAGCTCAAGGACGTCGACATCTTCCTCGTCATCGCCCCAAGCGGCCCGCAGGGGGGCTACCGCAAGCAGCCGCCGCTAGACGTCCTCAACGCCCTTCTTGAGCTGCTCAACGAGCGGTGGCCCGAGGCCTATCGCGATGGCATGGCCATCGTCATCCCCTACGGCGATGATGTCATGTCGATCGAGGCCGTACCAGCCTTCAAGCGCACCAACGGCGGCTACTTCATCCCTGAGCCCTCGGCGGGCGCCTGGATCGCGACCAACCCCAAGCGGCACCATGAGTTGAGCATCGCGAAGAACGACGACTGCGGCGGCAAGTACGTCCCCTTGGTCAAGATGATCAAAACCATCAACCGGGAGCTCGACGAGCCGGTCTCGCCGTCCTTCCTGCTCGAGGTCATGGCCCAGACCATCGTCAAGACTCCGGTCGGTCGCTACCAGGACGAGATTGTGCTCTTCCTGGCCACCGCCGCCGACCGGATCGACGAGACCTGGCCCGACCCGGCCGGACTCGGCGG
This sequence comes from Micromonospora sp. NPDC049801, assembly GCF_040656575.1. NCBI lineage: Bacteria > Bacillati > Actinomycetota > Actinomycetes > Micromonosporales > Micromonosporaceae > Micromonospora > Micromonospora sp. NPDC049801. Next base: position 70,288 of record NZ_JBFAMS010000023.1, read on the forward strand.
AGACGTCAACACCGTGATGACCCCAGCCGACAAGCTCGCCGCCACTACCGCGCTACGCCAAGCGCAGCAGATTGCCGAGCATGCCGTCGACCTTGAGGACGAGGGGCAGGACCGCGCCGCGTACACCGAATGGAAGAAGCTGTTCGGGGATCGGATAACCCGTCCGTGACCACCGAGAATGTCGCCGCTGGGCCCAGCGGCGTCCCAGTCCGGCCGATCCATGAACGGCAGCTCGACGACGACTTGCTGCTGCTGCAGCGTGCTGCCTCGACCAGCCATCGGCGTGGCCAGATCATCGAGGCTGTACGCAACACCTTGGCGATCATGCTGGCCGCCGGCGGTCTCGTCGTGACCTTCCTTGGACATGGCCGCAACGCATCCGCGATCTGCGGGTTCATCTGGTTCCTGATCTCAGCGTTCATCCTGAAGAGCTGGGCTTCATCAACGGCCCGGGAGGGCGCCCTCCTTCAAGAGGCGTTTGACACAACCCTGTTCCAGATGCCGTGGCGGCACGCCGTTGCCGGCGACCCAGTGGCCGATCACGACGTGTTCAGACTTGCCCGCGGCCTTAAGCCAGGCGGAACCCGCGACAGGAGGATCACCAGCGGCTGGTACGACCCCACCAACGGTGTTCATCACCCCCATGACGTCCTCATCGCACAAGATCAAAACCTTGCCTGGGACGCCCGGCTGCGCCGCATCTATAGCAACTGGGTAGCGACCGCCGCGATCCTTTGGGCAGCCATCGGCTTCCTCGCCGGGTTGCTCACCGGCGCCGCCGTCGTCCAAACGCTGCTCAGCTTCTTCATCCCGTCGTTGGCAGCTGTTCAGCTAGCCCACGAGATTTGGGCAGGGCAGCGTCGTGTCGCTAACGAACGCGATCGGCTATCGGGGCTGGTGCAGACAGAATTACGTAAGGCACAACCGGGTCCGATCGATTATGAGGACAGGCGAAGGCTGTGTGAGATCACCCGGGACATCCAGGACGGTATCTTCCGCACTCGCCTCGATGCCGCCCGGGTGCCCGAATGGTTCTATCGACGCCATCGTGACGCCGACGAACGTGACTTCGCCAGCACAGCTGAAGGCCACCGTCGACGACTAGCAGGATGACCTGCATACGCGGGCCATGGCTCGGCACAACATTCGACCTGCCTCAAACCAGTTACTGAACGGCGCGACCGAAAGTGCGAGTCCACACTAAGGGACGTCTCGCTGCCGTCGGAGGGCTTGCGGTACGACATGATCACCTCCGGGTTGCCGCGGTAGCCGCTGTCGGCCATCACCGGCCGCCCGTGAAGCTTCTCGGTGATGCCTGAGGTGCGGTAGACGATCGTGTCGTTGCGGTTGCCCGGCTGAGGGTCGCCGACGGCGATGACCAGGCGGGTGGAGGCGTCGATGGCGATCTGCAGGTTCGTCGAGTACCGGTAGTTCTCGCTCCGGGCGGCCAGCCGGTGATCGCGGGTCGGGACCAGAGTCCCGTCGACGATCGCGATCTGCTCGACCGGCCGTTTGCGCACCGGCGCCAGGGCCAGCAGCGGCGCGAGGGTGTCGATGACCCGATGCGCCGCAGAGTGCGACACCCCGAACAGCGGACCGATCTGGCGCATCGTTAGGTTGGTGCGCCAGTAGGTGGCCACCAGCAGCACCCGATCGGCGAGGTCTAGGGCCCACTGCCGGCCCGGCCGGCCGTCGGCGACACCGCCACGCTCGGCGACCAGCCGGACCAACGTGGGGAACTGGGCGGACTGCAGTCCGGTGAACGGAAAGATCCAGTCAAGTTTGACTGCGGTGATCACCTGCACCCAGAGATCCTGACGGATCGTCCTGACTAGACAGACACCGGGGTTACGAGACGTCCCTTTGCTGGACCTGATGATGCCGCCAGAGAGAATTCCGAATCCTCAGCATTAAGGTAGCTTAATAACCAGACGAGGCTGATACGACGGCAACGCTTTCTTCGGGGACCTTCACTCAGCCGCCTTAAACTCCTGCGCCGTCTCCTTGTTCCGCGTCGCCTCTTCTTCCACGGCGACGTCATGAAGGAGGTCTCTCTGGCCATATCCCTTTAGCGCGTTGGAATCAGCGAGGGCCCGGAGGTCCTGGTTGCCGTGAACGTCGAGGTGGGCACGGATTCGCTCGAGGGAGATATCCGGGCTAACCCCGCAAGGCGTCGGCATCGTCTCGTGCGTTGACCACCATCGCCCCGGATGCAGTTCATCCCAAGCGGGACGCTGCTGGGCTAGGCGCCGGTTCTTGCCGGGATCGTGGTTGCCGAAGCCGTCGAGCTGAAGGTTCCAGACCGGCTTGAGCTGCCGAATCATGACGCGCTCTGCCAGTGGGATGAAGATCTCGACGGTGACCAGGTACCGGACTGCGAAGTCGGAGACGTCGAGACTATCGACCGCGGCAATAGAATCCCGGTGCTCCTCGAGCCGGTCCCACAGGGCGACCGTCTGGTTACGACCGTCGACTTTTCCTTTGCGGGCGCCAGCGGGGACAGCCTTCCCGACGTAGATCGGCGTATGGCAGCCGGGGTCGCTAATGGGCGCGTACAGATCGTGCGGGCCGGTGTAATAGATCGCGTAGACGCCAGCGCCGAGGAACGGTGGGACCGCGGCCAATGGCACCGGGTCGCCGGCAAGAAGGGCCAGTTCGACGCTACGCGCGAGGTTGACCAGGGTAAGCGGGTCGTAAAACTCAGGCCGCTCCGCGTTCGCGAACCACTTCTTGCTTCGCGGGGGCTTACGCCTGCGCTTGGCTCCCTTGCCCTTCGCGGCCCCTTCGACTGTGGTAGCCGCAGGCGGGATGGCGATGGGTGGTCCGTCCTGCTGGTTGACCATGGTTGTGCTCCCCCGTCGGCCGATGTCGAGGTGATGGACCGCCGCAGGATGCGGACGGTAAGGGGCTAACCAGTTTGTCAGCCATCGTCGGGCTCGCGCGACCCCGCTCTCACTGCCTCGTGTTCAGCGCTCGACGCCACTCGCTTTGAGCGGGCCTGACATGCGTGCGGATCGCAGGTGTGCCGCAGGTCCGCCTCGCCGTCGTCCAGGCGGAGTAGGAGAGCTAGCTGGCAGCCCACCGTCACACCCATCGGTTGCACGAGGGCGCGCAGGGCGGAAACCTGGGCGGCGCTGGTAGTGCGCCGCACGGTGAGGATGTCATCGGTGCCCCGGAGGCGGAAGTTGCGTGAGGTCGGGGCGAGCCGGAGACCGAGGCGCCACGTCAGCCAGTGGTGCACGATGACACCGCTGCCGCGTAGCAGGTCCTTGTCCACGGTCAGGCGCGCCCCGAGCACGCGTCCGCCCGGGTCGATGGCCATGGTCGGAGGACGGCGTGGCTCGCTCTCCTCCACAGGTGTAGCGCCGTTCTCGACTAGGTCAAGGCGGCCGTCGCCGTCGACGCCGATCTGATCGCTGAGCAAGCACTGCTGCAGTCGGCTTCGGGTGACCGGGTAGCGCTGGGCGGTGCGGGCGAAGAGTTCATCGCGCGTAAGCGGTGCCGCCTCCCGTAGCACCTCGATCATGGCGTCGAGGGCATTGCCGTGCCCACTGATGTGAGGCAGGGGCCACTCGGTCAGTGCCCAGAGCCCCTCGGGTTGGAGTTTGCGGAACCGTTCGTCGCGGCGCATGCCCTCTTCGATGGCGCGAACGCTGGTGGCCTGGATGGCGTCAGCGAGGCGGGTGGCTTCACGGGGCTCGCCCTCTTGCGTGAGCCACAGGTAGGCCGCGTCACGCTGTTCAGCACGGCGCCGGACCCAGTGGCCTCGCGAGTCGCGAGTCAGTGGACTGGACGGATGCCCGGCGATCCGCTCTACGGGCACAGCGAAGGGGATGCCGAGCGCTGCCGCTTGTTCGCGTAGTTCGCCGGATAGAAAAGGGGCCTGCGCGGCCAAGTCACGCAGCGCGCGATCAAGTTTGGTCGACGAGACGCTCCACAGATCGTCGAGCCGGCCGGCCCAGGTAATCGAGGGATGTAGACCTACATGGCGTAGCAGAGCTCGCCTGGCCTCCGGGACGCCGGTAGCTGGAATCCCTCTGAGGTCTTCCGCCGCGATAACTACCTCGGCGGCTGCCTGGCTGATCACACGGTCACGCCACCCGGGCCAGCAAGCATCGGCGAGGGTCGCCAGGGCACCTTCGGTGTCGCGGATGACTTGCCTGACCCGTTCTCTGGACACACCGTGGGCTGTGCCAATGACATCGAGGGTCTGCCCGGTGCTGCGGCGAGCGATCATGTCGCGGGCGCGGTCGTCCAGCCTGGTCCACGCCATCGCTATCCGATGATCGCTTATGTGCGCCGGGGACGCGGTCATAAGTGACTCGTCGGTCATTCGCGGCTCGTAATGTGTGCAACGCGCAGCCCGCAGCGCTCACCGATTTTCTCATGCAAGAGTCGGTCCTCCCGTCTGGCGGGTTTCGCGAACGAGCTGACCACGCAAAGAACCCAGGGATAGCTGTCACCGTACGCTTGGGCCTTAAGCGCTGCCCAGACGAGATGTTTGAAGTCCTTGGCGGGCGCCCAGGCGAAGCGGATGGCCTCATCAGCCCGGCGGGCGACGACCCTCAGCGGCTTGATTTGCAAGGTGTCCGGGTCGACCTCCCAGCCGGCCCCAAGGGCCGAACGGACGTGGTCGCTGACTTCGGCGGTAGGGCTATCCAGGACGGCCGCGTACTTGCCTACACCGTTGCGGGCCCGGGCGTACTCCTTCATGGGCCCGTCTTTGATCCACACCCTGCGTTCTTGAGGAGTCTTGACCCATAGCGACAGACGGTCAGTGAAGCGGGGATCCTGCGCCCATTGGTCATAGCTGGCGCTCTTCTCGGTGTCAGACAGGTGCTCCCAGTCCAGGTCTCGCGCATCGGCGTACAGGAACCAAACGATGTCCAGTTCGACTTCCTTGGGTATTGCCATAGCTTTAGTCGATTCCTCCGTCGGCAGGGAACTGCAGGCGCACCTCGTCGGCCGCAGTCTCCAGACTGGCGGCGTCCTTGATCCAGTGATCGAGTAGGTCGCCGATGGTCTCGTCGCTGAACGTGATCCGCGAGCCGTGCCGCCGGGACAGAGTCAAGTCCTCGGTCTCAGCGGCGTCCAATGATCGCCGAAGGTCGAGGGTCGCGGCGACCCGGCGGATGTCGGTGACGAAGTCGAGCACCTTGAGCGCCTTCTTGCCAGGGCTCAGCCGCAGCCCGCGGCCGAGTTGCTGGACGAAGATGCGTCTGCTATGAGTGACGCGCAGGAACGCGATGAGGTTGACATCGGGGACATCGACGCCCTCGTTGAATACGTCCACGCAGGTGATGAGGGGGACACGGCCGAGCCGAAATTCGTTGAGCAAGACTTGGCGGCGCTGGCGCGACAAACCGCTGTGCAGGAATGATGCTGAACGCCACTCCCGATCGGCGCCAGCGAGCCGGGAGGCCATACGTTCCGCGTGCTCGATGGTCTGGCAGAACAGGATGGCCCGTGGATCGGGGGTCGAACGCCAGGCGTCTCGGAGTCGTTCGACGATCTCCTCGTCGCGCTGAGGCAGGAACAGCTTGCGGTTAAGTTCCTTGATGGAGTACCCGTGCTGGCTTGCTTCCTTGACCGTGTCCCAATCGAGGTTGTCAACGAAGAGCCGGTAGTCCACGGCCGACAGGAAGCCAGCGCGCATGCCTTCGGCGATCCCCATGGAGAAGCTCGGCGGACCGAACCGGGACGTGATGTCGAACTTGTCGCCCCGCCATGGGGTCGCGGTGACTCCGAACGTCAGCGCATCACCGCACAGGTCAAGCAGTTCCGCAAACCTACCCTGCTCGGCAACGTGGTGCGTCTCGTCAACCATGACCAGGTCGGGGCGCCACCCGGACCTCACGGCACCAAGCACCGACTCGACGGTGCCGACGAGGACGCCGTCGTGGGTGTGGGGCTTGGTGTCCCCGGTGAGTAGCCGGGTGGGGACACGCTTGTCGACGTGCCGCCACATCGCGCGCTCCAATTGCTCGACGAGGTCCTTCATGTGTGCGACGACGAGAACTTGAGCTTGAGGGCGTCTTCGCAGAAGCCGATCAATGGTCTCCCCGCCTACCACCGTCTTGCCCAACCCCGTGGCCAGGATCAGCAAGGCAGTGCCATTCGCGGCGAGGTCGGCCTCGATGGCGGCGGTGGCAGCGGACTGGTAGTCGCGCAGAGCGTAGCGGGCCGGCACCCGATCCGGCATGCGCTGCCACAACTCTGCGAGGGTCGGGCCGTCCCACACCCGGATACCCACGCCGATGGACCCCAACGCTTCCAGACGTTGGATGGCGGGTGAATTGACAGCGGTATTGGTGACAAGGACGCACTTGTCGGCCCGATAGCGGGTGCGGGCCCGTTCGAGGTCATCGACGCCCTCGCGGCCAATCGCGCCCCGGCTGGACCACTTGCATTGCAACACCCACTGCTCGCGATCACGAACGGCCAGCAGGTCGGCGCCCTCATCGCCAGCGCCGTCGACGATCCGCACGTCGGAGAAGCCCATGTGCCACAACGCTCGCTCTACGGCATGAGTAAGCCCCCGTGGGCCACCCTTGAGGAGTTCCTCAACCGAGAGGAATCCATCGCTCATGCTTCGGCCGCGATTTGGTCATCGAGCATGCGCACACTCAGACGAGTTCGCTGCAAGATCAGCGGGTTGTCCGCGTTCGGGTGCTCCACCAGCATCGCAACATCGCCGAGCGGACCGGCCGTACGGGCAAGGCTCAACCGGGCGGCAGCGCGGGAAGTCAACGTAGCGTAGGGGTTAGTGAACGTCTTGCCGTCCATGAAAGCCTCGGGCCAAGACTCCAAAAGTGTCACCAGGTAGAGAGGCGGGGCGTGCAAAACGAAGTCGCCGTCCTCACCCAGGGTGGCGGTGCGGGAGACCATGCCGTTGGCGATCATGTCGTTCTCGACGCTGCTAACTTCGTCGGGGCTGAGGTACTGAAAGGCGCGATGAGGTTCGTCCTGGACACAGGCGGCCATGCGTGTGCGGATGACGCTGAGTAGCTCTCGCGCCTCACCGACGACGGCGTGGGCGTTGAGCGCGGTATGGGGAAGACACTCCGACCGCAGCGACGCGACCAACTGGGACAGGCTCGTCGAGCTGTCCGCCCGCACTCTCAGCACGGCGGCGATCTCTATCAACAAAGGCTCGGTCACGTCAGAACCGAGCTTGGCGAACGTCTCATGAATCGGATCGACAAAGGCGGTGGCACTGCCGCCAGAGCCCTGAACGAGCAGCACCGGGGTCGTCTGGCCGTCCTCATCGACCAGCCGGGCACTGGACAAGCGTCGCGTTTCGACGGTCAAGTAACCCAAACGGGCAAGGCCGAAGTCGCGTGACAGTTCCGGAATGACTTCTGAGTCCGCGCGTAAACGCTCGATGCGCTCCTGGCTAGTCTCCCTCCTCCACGTCGGCGCGGTGGCGGGTCGATTCTGCTCGGGTGGCGTTGTGGTTCCATCCGGCCCGGCTGGTTCGCCGGTCGATCCCGACCCACTGGACAAGCCGAGCGCCTCCAGGACGGCCGCCTCGTCGTGGGTGGCGGGATTGTCCCGCTGGGCGGTGTCGAGCTTGCCGCGTTTGGCCCGCGCTTCATGACTCTCGACGGCTTCCCACCACAAGTCGTCGGTCTGGTAGCGCTGGTCGCCGTCGTGGAACCGCTGCGCCCAGCGACGGGTCTCATCGTGGATGGGCCCGTGGCCGTCGCCGGGGATTAGGTGTCGCTTGCCGACAGCATTACGCCGAAAGCCCTTGTACAGCCGGCCCAGCGAACTGTCGTTCTCCGGATACCCAAGGCGCTTGGCCTTCTCCGGCTGCAAGGGGCCCTCCCCCCGGATATAGTCGATCGCTGCACGCCAGCCGCGATCGCCATAGTCGAAGGCGTTCTTCTGGTAGACGACCGGCACATGGTCGAGGTGGATCTCACCAATGAGCCTCCCGCCCTGGTTGGCGAGTTCGATGGGATATTCCGTGTCGACCAGGCTCAGCGGATCGTTGGGGTTCTGCCAGTCGAAGACTCGCTTGTCCCATTGAAGGATCTTGCGGCCGTTACGGAGGAAGTCGATCCCGAACTCACGCTTGTCCAGGTGCCGTTGCACACCGAGCCAGCCGAGCAGGCGCCGCTCGCGTCGGGTAAGGCGGCCACCGCCGCACCGTTGGCAGGCACCGCGGTCGGGCTCCTGCCAGTTACCGCAGTCGGCACAGGCGTCAGCATCGGCGTACTTCTCGTTGATCTCAATGTAGGCGGGGATGGTTTCGGCCTTGGCGCCCGCGCCGTAGGTGATCCACCTGTCCTCGCCCCACCGGCAGTGGCGACGGGGCTTGACCCGCACACCCTGCACATACAGCTCAAAGGGCCGGTTGTCCAGCAGCCAGGCATAGACGCTGCCTAGGGTCTTGCGGAGGTTGTTGGCGTTGCGTCGTAGCCAGTCGGCTCGGTCCCCGTCAAGCTTGCTGATCTCGATCCGCGTACCGTGGTCGTTCGGGTCGAGTTTAGGCTCACTGATGTCAGTGGCCTCGAAGTCATCCCCGATCTCGTCAAGATCGATCTCAACGCCGATCCATTCAGGATCGCCGGCGCGGGTGGTGAGGATGCGGGTGCGGCGACCCAGGCGTGCGGTGGCCACGTTGAAGCCCATGCCGAAGAGACCCAGCTTGTCGTAACGGTCGTTGCTGGACCATCCCGCGCGCACCGCCAGCTCAAGAATGTCACGGCTCATGCCCCGCCCGGTGTCAGCGATCTCCAAACGCGCTTCGGAGGACTTTGCAGGTCCCGGCAGGCTGACCCGGACCTTGAAACCGCCTGCCCATGGCTGGTCCGCCCGCACGATCTCTGTGAAGTCGTCGAACGAGTTGTCGATCAACTCGGCGACACACTGCCAAGGGTCGAAGTCGATCTCACCCAGCATGCTGAGGATCCGGGCGGAGGGCGTGATCTTCATATGTGTTGTCTCCAGTCGTATCGCGCCGCTGGGCGACCAGATGGCAATCCGTTTGATATCACCAAACCCCGCGCCGTGGGGGGCGGGGTGAGACTAGACGGCGCCTCTGACATTTCGGCTGGGTCGTCGCCACCTCACGATGGCCGTGGTCCCGGGCACTGGCTCAGCTGCAGCGCCACGTCGATCGCTCGCGAGCTATCGGTCCATGTCGCCGCCAGGCAGATCGGAGCGCCTCACCTCCGGGGTGGTAGCCCCGGCCACTCCGGACCTTCGATCTTCCTCTTCCCATCGGCGTGAACCCTGGCGGAAGATCGCAGCGGCGGATCGACATCAAGGGTCATTCCGAGCAAGGCTGTTGCGGGAGCTGTCCGCGAATCACGCCTTCCACCCGACAGGCAGCCTCAGTGGGATCCTCGTGTTCCCAGATTCGGATCACCGTCCAGCCAGCCTCGGCGAGCAGTTGGCCTGTTTCCTGATCTCGGGCGCGGTTCCCGTCGATCTTGTCTCGCCAGAACCGGTCATTGGCCCGGGCGGGACGGTAGTGCTCAGCACATCCGTGCCAGTAGCAACCATCGACGAATACCGCGACACGAGCGGCGAAGAACACGACGTCGGCGGTGCGGCGGAGACCCGGCAGCGGTCTTGCATTGACCCGGTAACGCAGGCCTTTCTTATACAAGGCCGAGCGTAAGCGCCGTTCGGGACCGGTATCGCGGGCCTTGTTGGCGCGCATGGCCGCTCGCACGGCTGGGCTCTTCGCCCAAGAGCCCTCGGGAACATGCGGCGCGGCGAGAAGCCCCTTGGCCGAGGCTAGGCGCCACCCCTGGGCCAGATTCTCGGCTCGGGTGGCGTGCTCGACCTCGCCGAGATAGCGGGCGGGGGAGCGTCCTCTATCGGACCATCGTAGGTAAGCTCGGATCCGGCGAGTTCGGGGCAGCACCTTGAGTTCGACGGACGCGCGGGCCCGCCGTCCGTCGCCGAGGTCGACCCAGCGCCGGTCTGACCCGCCAGCGGCGCGGTCCTGTTCGAGCGACGCCGCCTTCCTTGTGCGGCCCTGCCGACCCTTCCACGCCTTTGGGCTCGGGGGTTTGTCCGCCCATCGGTTGTCGGACCGGGCTGCCGTCGAAGTCACCGTTCACTCTCGGCCTCGTCGAGGGCTGTTGCGATTGCTCGGGCGAAAAACTCGCCAAGCATTACGGGCACGGCGTTGCCGAGTTGGCGCATCTGCTCACCCCGCGGTCCGATGAGCTTCCAGTCATCCGGGAAGGTCATGACTCGCGCTGTCTCGCGTACCGTCATGTATCGGTGCTTGTACACGTACGGTGAACCCTCGACCGGCTCGGGCAGCAGATCGTCAGTCAACATCACCGACTCTCCGCCGGGTACGCCGTGCACCCCGGCCTTCACCGTCTTAGCCGGCCGATCAAGCTCGTTTGGAGTGTGGCCCGCGTATATGCGCGCGTCCGGCCACCCGATGTGATCGGTGAACCCACCGAGTCGGTATTCACGCCGGTCGAGCCTGTCCCACGGGACTGCGGGTAGCGGGCGCTGACCGTCAAGCCCCTTAAGCGCGTCCCGCAGAGTGCGCCAAGGAAGCATGCCGTCATCCTTCGGAGCAGTGTCAGGCAGCCGAGACATGACACGCTCACGGACGTCTCCGGGGACGTCCGTGTGCCGCTCCCAGTAGGAGCCGTCCATCATCGAACGGATCAACGCCGTCTCGGAGTAGCGCGGGCGCACTGCTTGCTTGAATCGCTCGATGTCGACTCCACGGTCTGACCTAAACGCCACGATGATGATCCGGTTGCGGATCTGGGGAACGCCGTAGTCGGCGGCGTTGACGGCCGTCGTCACGACGTCGTAGCGCTGCTTCGGATCTGGCGGCTCCTCGGCCAGCTGTTCCCGAAGCACCTCGTCATGTTCACGCCAGGTGGTGTTGGGGTCGCGATTCACGAACGGTAGTCGCAACTCACGCTCGATGTACTCGAAGTATGGCTTGAAGGACGGACGCAGCAAACCGCGAACGTTCTCACAGATGACGGCTTTGGGTTGAATCTTGCGTATAGCGCGAAACATTTCCGGGAACATGTTGCGCTTATCCTCGTCGCCCTTGGCCACCCCGCCAAGGCTGAACGGCTGGCAGGGCGGTCCGCCCGCGAGTAGGTCAACCCGGTCCCACAAGTATTCGAACTGGACGCCGCTCACGTCTCCCGGAACCAGGGGCCAGCGCTCACCAGGTTCGGGGATCCGCTCCTCGTCGCCCCTCACATCGGCCGCGTTGGCCGTGAGCGTCTCACAGGCGTACTTCACCAGTTCGTTCACCAGCAGAGGCCGAAATCCCGCGCGATGCACGGCCATCGCCAGACCGCCACCGCCGGCGAACAACTCCACGGAAGTGCGATCAGAGACTGGCTCTTCTGGCGGCTCAAGCATGCCAGAAGCATACCGCGGAGTTGTGGATCATCCTAGTGACACGCCTTGCCCTGGGCGGTCGGAGCAGTCTTCAACCGAAGCTCTTATCAAGCTCGAGCTGGGAGATGAGAAACCCGGAATCCGAGCCTCAGCGCCGGGCGCGCGCGCAGTGTGATTTGGTTACGCGATCGCAAGGAGGAGCAATGGCGACGTGGCAACTCGGCCCGTTCGACAACGACGACGCCGTCGAGTGGTGCGGAGCACTCGAAGGCAGCGCACCCGACCAACGCCTAGACCTCGTGCGTCAGACTCTCGCAGCGGCCGTCATGACAGGACCCTCCCTCGCCCCGGAAGGCGCCGCTCAAGCCATCGCCGCCGCCGCGACGGTGCTCCAGGCACTCACTGGCACACCATCGTCAGACTCGGCCTACGCCCCCCGTTTTCTTCTCGGCAGCGACGATATTCGGGTCAACTCGTCGCTGCGCGACCTGGCCAGGCGGGCGCTCGACATGGTGCTCTCCGAGGAGTCGAGGTGGCGCCTACGGTGGGCCGACAACATCGAAGAGGAGGATGCGTTGGAGGTCATTGAGGATCTCCGAATTAGCCTCGCCGCAGAGCGGCCATAGCCTCGGCGCAAGGTCCGGGCGACAAGGCGCGAAGTCGGACGCCTGGCGGCGCGTGGCACGCTACTGGGTCTGGCCGCTGCGCCCGTCCAGGCCACCACGTTCGTCGGCGAGTGGCCCGCGTACGACAGCCTCGAGTCCCGAGGGCAGGTCGACAGGCCAAGCGCTCCTCGACGCCTCCCCGCGGGCGGCCGGGCTCCGACCCGACACCGACGAGACGATCAGCTACCCACGCCCGAACCCGCCTGGCCACCTCCGGGGTAGCTGAGGACTACGGGATGGTCATGCCCCTGCTGTCGCTTCCGGCCGGTGTCCGCAGGTCGCGCAGGCGTTGTCGAGCACTCGTCGACGGACGCTCCGGTGTCGTGCGGCCTGACACGCGAGGGCAACTGTGAGCAGCGCCGCGCCGGCGAGACAAATCAATGATCCAGTGGTGACCGGCGAGGCCCGCCGGGGTGTGTCCGCCGCCGCTGGTCCCCCAGATCGCCGGGCTGATTTGATCGGTGCCGAACAGACCGGCGGGGGTGGTGAGGAGCAGTGTCGCCCAGAGTCCGGTGTCATCGGCGCGCAGGGCGCGGAGTCCGACGAGTAGGACCAGGGCGAACAGAAGCCCCCGGCCATCGCCATGAGTTCGGGGGTCGAGCTGTACGAGACGAACCAATTCCCGCCGTTCTCGGCGGAGCTGAAAGCCGCGGATACGGCTGTTCCGAAGCCGGCCGCGAGGAGCGGCAGGCCTCGTGCGATCCAGCTGGGATGAGAGGCCAGCGCGAGGGTGGCGAGGCCAAGCGCGATGGCGGGGAGCAGCACGGACAGCGGCGGTCGGGTCGTCCGATGAGAGCGGCCACGAGTGGCAGTGCGACGGTTAGCAGGAGGCCGCCGGCCGCAGCGGTTCGTGCCCAAGACCCGCACAGCGCCGTCGCGGTGAGGCCGACGACCAGCCAGCCCAGCCAGATGACGGCGCTGATGGTCTGGAACGGACCCGCCGGGTCCAGCCCGGTGACGCGGGGGTCGTTCAGCTCGACCTGCAGGAGCAGGAAGGCCGCGACCGCGACGAGGGTGTTCAGCGCGGCGGTCGCGGCCAGTGGCAAGGCGGCGGCCAGCCCGAGGGCGCCGTACCCGCGCAGTCTCTCCCGGAGCCCGGCGCCGAGGAGGTCGAGGGCGCCGTGCGGGGAGGGGCAGCGCCGCCCCGGTCCGACCGTGTCGAGGTACGTTGCGACGATCTCGTCGCCTCGCTCGGCCTGGTAGTCACCCGGGTAGGCCCGCAGCAGTCGCTTGTAACGGGCCTCCAGCGGTGACCCGGCCTGCTCCGGCGCAGGGTTGGGCTGGTTCATGCCAGGCCTCCGGTCGGTCGAAGGGTGGGGCGGGCGATCGCCCCCGGGAGGTTGACAGGGGCGCGTGAGGTGCCGCCGGCGGCGGGGATGCCTGCGGGCCGAATCCGTAGCCGTTGGCTGGCGGCCTCGACGTTGCGGCGCAGTCGTTCGGTCTCCGCGGTGAGCACGGACCGGCCCGCTGCGGTGAGCCGGTAGTAGCGGCGCAGCCGTCCCTCGACGACCTCCTCGTGGTCCCGCTCGACCAGCCCCTCGTCGGTGGGGCGATCAAGCGCGCCGTAGAGGGTGCCGGGCCGCAGCGCCAGCCGACCGCCGGAGAGCGCGGCGACGTCGCTGATGATGCCATAACCGTGCATGGGCTCCCGCGCAAGCGCGGTAAGAATCAGGAAGGTGGGGCTCCCGCAGCGGCGTGGGTGTGGCCATGGCTTCAATATGTCGGTGATGAAGCTATACCGGCGGCCAGGCGCTGAGAAACGCCGGCCCGGTCCTAGACAAGGGCAATCGCTGGCGGATCTTGCCGGTCAGGCCGGGTGTCGTCCTATGCGGCCGTCGGCGCCGACAAGGATGGCCGAGGAGATCGCTGCGGGTGCCTGTCCGCCGCCGACTCTGCCGGCGAAGTGGTGAACCAGCCACGAAACGGCAGCGACCTGGAGGCTGACACGGTCGCTCGGCCGTGCGGTCGCCGGGTTGTGGACGAGGTGGCTGCTGACCGTGCTGGCCGGGCGAAGTTCATGGCTCGGCGGGCGGTGCGGGCGGCAGCGCACATGCCGCGCTGGCCGGCGCACTGCAGGTTGCGGCAGTCGCCGTGGTTGTCGGGTTGGTGGGCGGCGGTGACGTCGAGGGCGAGCCGCCACAGGAGCGGGTCGGTCACGTCGTTAGGGATCACGGCGAGCAGGCTGAGGCGTTCACGAGGCATGACGGAGTCCTTTCGTCGACGGTCACGTCGTCCGGCACGGACTACCGGACGGACGGTGGACACGATCGACGCTCACCTTTGCCCAAAGATCAAGTCGTCCGGTCTCTTCGGCTTTCCGACTGGCGGCGCGAAGGTTGTTGTGACCGGTCAGCTACAACTGTCACTTTTCGGCGATAGTTGGCACTGCGGCTGATCCGCCGCTCCGGGCGGTGGTAGGAATTCGCTGAAGATTGATCGCCGAGTTCCGCCGGCCGGAGTCGGCGGCGGGTCGCGTGAAGACGTTCGCCACTCACAGCAACTCACAGCGGCATGCCGCCGGTGTGAGTGCGGGCGCGGGCGCCGGACAGCGTGGCTGACAGACTCTGACAGCTTCCCGATCGGGGCGCAGTCCGGTTCCGGTCGCCTCGGTTCGCGCCCGTAGGGCGGGTGACGGTTACCGGCCCGGCGAGCTGGCGGGTGGGGGCGGTTCGGCGGCATGTGGCGGCCACGGTGGCGGCCACGGTGCCGGCCCCGGCTTGGGTCAGGG
>NZ_JBFAMS010000024.1:0-76587 GCF_040656575.1 Micromonospora sp. NPDC049801
TAAGAACTGGCCGGCCTGCGGCGGGCCCGGACGACGACCGGCGGCGTTGCGGTGTCGTCCGGATACAACACCGGTATCCGGACGAAACCGCACCTTGCCGGATCGCCGCCCGGACTCCGCCTCGGCTCGACCGCCCTTTTGAAACAGGCCCTGGGCACGGGACGGAATTGACAGTGAGCCGGCGGTCGGAGCAGGGTTGAGGGGGTGACAACGATGTCAACGGGCAAACGGGATGATGTTCCTCATGATCCTTCTTGCGCCGTACCCCTTCGGTCGACCAGCTCCGGGCGTACCGTTAGCGGGTTTGCCGGCGCGGACCCGGTCCGTCCGCCGATCCTTGCCGTATGCCCCTTCGCTCCTCGACGGTGACCAGCTGAGATGACCGACGCGCCCCGCTCCGACGCCGAACCGACCCCTGCCCCGGCAGGGGTGCCCGACCTGCCTGACCTGGACGGGTTCCTCGCCGACCAGACCCGCACGCTGCTCGACACGGCCCGCCGCTCGGTCCGACCCGAGGGCGGCTTCTGGTGGCTGACCGACGACCGCACCCCGGACCGGGGCGAAGCCGTCTACACCTGGATCACCTGCCGGATGACCCACGTGGCCGCGCTCGCCCACCGCAACGGCGACCCGGATGCCGCCGCCATCGTCGACCACGGCATCGCCGCGCTCGACACGCTGCTGCGCGACGACCGGGACGGCGGCTGGTTCAACGCGGTGGACCAGCAGGGCACCCCGATCGACGAGCGCAAGGCCGGGTACGACCACGCGTTCGTGCTGCTCGCCGCGTCGAGCGCCGCGCGGGCTGGGCGCCCCGGCGCGGACCGCCTGCTCGCCGACGCGCTCAGCGTGGTCCTGAACCGGTTCTGGGACGACGAGGCGGGCGCGGTCCGCGAGTCGTGGAACCGCGACTGGACGGTCACCGAGGACTACCGGGGCGCGAACAGCAGCATGCACATGGTCGAGGCGTTCCTCGCCGCTGCCGCCGCCACCGGGGACACGAGCTGGACCGACCGGGCGCTGCGGATCGCCACCCACCTGGTGCACACCGAGGCCGCCCGGCACGACTGGCGGCTGCCCGAGCACTTCACGACCGACTGGACGCCGCTGCTCGACTACAACCGCGACCAGCCCGCCGACCCGTTCCGGCCGTACGGCTCGACGATGGGCCACTGGCTGGAATGGGCCCGTCTGCTGCTCGAACTGGAAGCCGTCCTGCCGCAGCCGCCGGGCTGGCTGCTCGCCGACGCCCGTACCCTCTTCGCCGCCGCCCTGCGACGTGGCTGGGCGGTCGACGGCGCGGACGGCTTCGTCTACACGATCGACTGGGACGACCGGCCCGTGGTCCGCTCCCGGATGCACTGGGTGCTGGCCGAGGCCATCGGCGCGGCGGTCACCCTGCACCGCCGCACCGGGGACGCCGTCTACGCCGACTGGTACCGGGTCTTCTGGGCGTACGCGCGCCGCTACCTGATCGACGGCACCGGCTGGCGGCACGAGCTGGACCCGCGGAACCTGCCCGCCGACACGGTCTGGCACGGTCGACCCGACGTGTACCACGCGTACCAGGCGGTGCTGCTGTCCCGCTCGGCCGACGGCCTCGGTGGCCCCGGCCCGCTCGCCCCCGGCACGGTGACCGCATGATCGTCGTGGCGGGGGAGGCCCTCATCGACCTGGTGGTGACCGCCGACGGGCAACGGGCGGTCCCGGGCGGGTCGCCGGCGAACGTGGCGGTCACCCTGGCCCGGCTCGACCAGCCGGTACGGCTGCTGGCCCGCCTCGGCCCCGACGAGTACGGCCGGCAGATCGCCGACTACCTGGCGGCCAACCAGGTGGACCTGCGCTGGGCCGTCCACGCGTCCGAGCCCACTTCGGTGGCGGTCGCCACCCTGGACGCCACCGGCCAGGCCAGTTACGAGTTCCGGCTCGACGGTGCCGCGGACTGGCAGTGGACGCCGGAGGAACTGCCCGACCTCGCCGGCTCCTCGGCGACGGCCCTGCACACCGGGTCGCTCGCCCTCGCGCTCGCCCCCGGCGCGCAGGCGCTGGAGGGGCTGCTCGCCCGCGAACGTGACCGTGGCGGGCTGACCCTCTCGATCGATCTCAACCTGCGACCGAGCATCGTCACCGACCGGACCGCCGAGCAGGAGCGGGTACGCCGGCAGGTGCCCCTCGCGCACCTGGTCAAGGCCAGCGACGAGGACCTGGCCTGGCTCTATCCGGACCGGTCGATCGCCGACGTGATGGCCGAGTGGCGCGAGGCCGGAGTGTCCTGCGCGGTGGTGACCCGCGGCGGTGAGGGCGTGTGGCTGCTCGCCCCGAACGGGGTGCTACACGAGCAGCCGGCCGTACGCACCACGGTGGTGGACACCGTCGGTGCGGGCGACTCGTTCACCGGTGGCCTGCTCGCCGCCCTGGCCGACATTGACGCGCTCGGCGACCGGCCGACCGAACGGCTCGCCGCGGTGACCGAACAGCAGTGGACGACAGTGCTGCGCCAAGCGGCGACCGTCGCGGCCCTGACCTGCGCCCGCCGAGGCGCCAACCCCCCAACCCAAGCCGAACTAAAAGCCCGCCTAACCACAACAACCTGACCCACCCCACCCCACCCCCGCCCCGCCCCCGCCCGGGGCCGCCCCGCCCCCGCCCGGGTCGATCATGGACTTGTGGTGGGCGTTCCGTGGTTGTTTGCGGCATACGCGAGGCACCACAAGTCCGTGATCGCCGTGGGCACCACCCCTGAACCTGCGCGATCTTGCACTTTCTGTCCCGGCGAAACGGTCGAATCCGCGCAAGGCGGCGACAGAAAGTGCAAGATCGGCGGGCGCGGGGGCGGGGGCGGGCGCGGCGCGGGGTTGGGGAGGCCTGGGTGTTGGAGCGGGTGGGCGGGACTGTCGTTGACGGTGGGGAGTCGTCGCCGGCGCTGCGTTCGAAGAGGCGCTCGGTGGCCAGGCGGGCCAGCGCGCGGCAGCCCGCGTACTCCGTTCAAGCGGCGCCGCTCCTACCAAACCTGGTGACCGCGGGTGAGCAGGACCTGGTGACCGCGGGTGAGCAGGCGCAATGGCGCCGTGTGCGGAGCTGCGGCGGGCACTGATTCGGGTGGGCCCGTTTCGTGTTGAACCTTCGTTGTGGACGCGCCGTTGGGGAGCTAGACAGCGACCGCCCGCACGAGAGGACCAGAAGCATGCCCCGACGACCTGGACCCGCCCCCGCCTATACGCCGATGGCCTACCAGCAGATCATCGACAACCCGGGCCTCGCCGATACCAGCCTCGCGCTGAGCTGGGCACACAGGTCGGGCCGACTTGCGCGTGGTACCAGTAGCCCCGGTCAGTTGAGCCGGGGAGTGTTGGGTGACTTTGCCCAGTCGCACGGGCTCCCCGCCGGCTACTACACACTCGAGTCAGATGGCGCGAAGTATTTCCTGGGGAAGCATCCTGACCTTGCCCCCGGCGGTGCCGACCCGAGGGCCGCGGCAGCTCAGCGAATCGACCCGCCCGCCCGCTGGACGCGAGTGTTCACCCCGGCGGCCTATCAGGCGGTCATCGACAACCCGGGCATCGCCGACGCCCGCATCGTGGTGGCCTGGACCCATGCGACAGGCCGGTTGGGGCGTACCGCCACCAGCCTCGCTGGCATGAGCCCGGGAGTGTTGGATGACTTTGCCCGGTCGCACGGGCTTCCCGCCGGGTACTACACGGCTGAGCAGCTTGGCAGGAGCTGTCTCCTGGCGAACCATCCTGATCTTGCCCCCGGCGGTGCCGACCCGAGGGCCGCGGCAGCTCAGCGAATCGACCCGCCCGCCGGCTGGCCCCCGCGACTGTTCGTACCGGTGGCCTACCAGGAGGTCATCGACAACCCCGCCATCGTCGATCACTCACTCATCGCGGCCTGGGCTGGCGCCACCGGCCGACTCGCCAATCCCAACGCCAGCGTTCTGAGCCTGGCGGTGGTGAACGATTTCACCGATGCCCACGGACTGCCCAGACGGTCGTTCATCCTGAACGTATACGGCAACAGCTCCGTCCTGCAGCCGAACCCCGACCGCTTGCCCCCGAGGGGCGACCCGGAGATCGCGGCACCCGGCAGGATCCCACTGCCCGAGGGATGGCGCCCGAGGGTGCCCGTCGAGGCGTACGAGAACGAACAGGTCATCCACCCGCCACAGCGGCTGCCCGACCCAGGCAGCCCCGCCCGTTCCTACTCGGCGCCCTCCGCGCAGTACGCCCACGACGCAGCACCCCCGTACTACGCAGGTCCACCCGCCACCGGATCAGACCTGATATTCCAGAACACCAACCTTTATTCGGTCGCGGCTCAGTCATCATTCACACCCCAGGACCCCTACCCCTTGCCCGAGGTCAGTCAGTACCCGGCTCAATACGACACGACCGCGTCCTACGGCGTCAACCAGCCGACCCTTTACGCGCCCAATTACGGGTCCACCTACACCCAATACGCCGACAGCGCAGGTCCCGCCTACAACCCCGCCGGCCCAAGCTACGCCCCCACCGCCGCCACACCGACCATCCAGTACGGCAACAGCAACGTCGACCAGCAAGCCATCAGCTACACAACGGCACAGATGAACTCCATGAGTATCACCACCAGTTGGCAACCCGACGCGGCACGCATCCCATCGTCAGGAGCCCCGACGTACTACCAGGCCGACAACAGCGTCATCGAAAGCAGATCACCGACTCCTGAGCCGCGCCCCAGGAAACAGCGCCGACGCGCTTGACGGCCTGTCTTCATCGGGTTCTGCGTGCTCCGGTGGGTCAGGGACCGGGTCGCCACCGACACTCATGCGGAACTTCGTGCCCTCACCAACCGTGCCGGCCCACACCCTAAAGTCCATGATCGCCGTGGCCGTCACCCCGAGACCTCCGCGATCTTGCACTTCCTGTCACGACGAAACGGTCGGACCCGCGCAAAACGACAACAGAAACTGCAAGATCGGCGGGCAGGGGGCAGGGGGCAGGGGGCAGGGGGCAGGGGGCAGGGGGCAGGGGGCGGCCCGAGAACTAGAGGAGGCCTCGGGGTAGGAGGCGGGTGGGGAGGACTGTCGTTGTTGGTGGGGAGTCGTCGCCGGCGATGCGGTGGAACAGGCGCTCGGTGGCTACCCGGGCCAGTTCCCGGGTGTCGTAGGCGACGACCGTGAACGGCCTGGGCATGAGGTGGGCCAGCTCGAAGTCGTCGAACCCGACGAGCGACGCGTCGCTACCCCGGCGGTGCAACTCCTGCAACGCGCCGACCGTCAGCCGGTTGTTGCCGCAGAAGAAGGCGGTGGGCGGGTTCGGGGAGTCGAGCAGCGCGGCGACCGCCCGCCCGGCGTCCTCGGGGGCGATCAGGTGGTCGCGTACCAGGGAGTCGTCCGGCTCGACCCCGGCGGCCGCCAGCGCCGTCCGCGCGCCGACCAGCCGCTCGCGCATGGTGGGCACGCTCGGCGCGCCGAGCAGGAGAGCCACCCTCCGGTGCCCCTCGTCGAGCAGGGACTCGACCCCGGACCGGCCGCCGCCGGAGTTGTCCAACAGCACGGTGTCGGCGAGCAGACCCTGCGGTGGCCGGTCCACGAAGACCACCGGCATGCCCAGCTCGACCTCGCGGCGCAGGAACGAGTGGTCCGGGCCGGCCGGCACGACCAGCAGCCCGTCGACGCGGCGCTGGGTGAAGTCCTGCAGGACGGCGCGTTCGCGCTCCGGGTCCTCCTCGGAGGAGGCGGTGATCAGCATCGTGCCGTGCGCGGCGGCGATCTCGGCGGCCACGCTCGCGATCGTGGCGTAGAACGGGTTGGCGATCTCCTCGATCAACAGCCCGACGGTGGCGTTGAGCTGCCGCGAGCGCAGGTTGCGCGCGATGTCGTTGCGCCGGAAACCCAACTCGGTGATGGCGGCCAGCACCCGGCCGAGCAGTTCCTGACCCACCGGCTCGTCGTTGACCACCCGGGAGACCGTCTTCAGGCTTACTCCGGCGTGCCGCGCGACATCGACCATGGTCGGTCGTCGGCGCGCGGCGGACCTGGTCGGGGTCTGGGTCACGGGGTGGACCTCCACGGCGGGCGCGGGTCAGCGATCGAGAGCGGCGAGCGCGTCGACCGCCTTGCGGGCGGCGATCAGCACCGGATCCCAGACCGGCGCGTACGGCGGAGCGTAGCCCAGGTCCAGTGCGGTCATGTCGTCCACGGTCATGCCATTCCACAACGCGACGGCCAGAGTGTCGATCCGCTTGGCCGCCTCGGACCAGCCGACGATCTGCGCGCCGAGCAGACGGCCGCTGGGTCGTTCCGCGATCAGCTTGACGGTCATCGGCCGGGCACCCGGGTAGTAGCCGGCCCGGCTGGTCGATTCCGCGATCACCGAGACGAAGTCGAAGCCGGCCGCCGAGGCGTCCCGCTCCCGCAGGCCCGTGCGACCGACCTCCAGTTCGCAGACCTTGGTCACGGCCGTGCCGATCACGCCGGTGAAGGTGGCGTACCCGCCGCCGATGTTGATGCCGGCCACCCGGCCCTGCTTGTTGGCGTGGGTGCCCAACGGGATGTACACCGGCATCCCGCTGACCCGGTGCAGGGTCTCCACGCAGTCGCCGGCCGCCCAGACCCCCGGGAAGCCGGGGACCCGCATCCGCCGGTCCACCCGGATCGCGCCGGTCGGCCCGAGCGGCAGCCCGGCGGCCTCCGCGAGCCCGACGTTGGGGCGTACCCCGAGACCCAGGACCACGACGTCGGTCGGAATCGGCCCCTCGGCGGTGACCACGGCGGACACCCGGCCGTCCCGCTGTTCGAGGCCGGTCACCGGCAGGCCGGCGCGGATGGTGATGCCGAGGCCACGCATGGCATCGGCGACGAGTTCGGCCATGTCGGCGTCGACCGTCGACATGGGTTGCTCGGCCTGCTCGACGAGCGTCACCGACAGGCCGCGCTGGATCATCGCCTCGGCCATCTCGACGCCGATGTAGCCGCCGCCCACCACCACCGCCCGGCGCGGCTGCGGCTCGGCGTCCAGCCAGTCGCGCAGCGCCGCGCCGTCGTCGAGGGTCTGCACCCCGAACACGCCGGCCACGTCCGACTGCGCCCACGGGGGCTTGGTCGGTGTCGCGCCGGCGGCGTACATCAGCTCGTCGAAGCGTTCGGTGACCTCGCGGCCGTGGTCCAGGTCCCGGGCGACCACCTCGCGCCGTTCGAGGTCGATGGCCGTCACCTCGTGGCGCAACCGCACGTCGATGTCGAACTTCGTGCGGAACGTCTCCGGCGCGCGGGCGATCAGGTCGTCCGGGCCGGGCACCAGCCCCGAGATCCAGTACGGGATGCCGCAGGCCGAGTAGGAGGTGAAATGTCCCCGCTCGAAGACCACGATCTCCAGGTCGTCCCGGTCGCGGCGGCGGCGTGCCTGGGACGCCGCCGACATGCCGGCGGCGTCCCCGCCGATGACGATCAGTCGTTGCGCCACAGGATCATCCTGTCATGCGGGCGCTCAACCGCGGGTCTGTCGCGCCACGTCCTGCACGACGTCGACGAGCCGTCCGGTACGGGCGTACACGGCGCGCTGCCGGGCCGCGCCGGTGCCGTGGCGGCGTAGCCCACCCAGCAGGTCGGACACCTCGGCCCAGTCGCCGTGCCGCTCCAGCGCCGGCCGCAGCCGTTCCACGAACTCGTCCAGCAACTCCCACGCGGGACGCAACTCGCCGGTGGTGACGTCGACGCCCTCGCCCTCCAGGCCGTCGTGGGCGGCCCGCCAGTGCGCGCCGACCAGCAGGTGGTGGTCGGTCCGCAACGCGGGGCGGCCGGCCTCGACGTCGTCCATGGCGGTGGCCACCAGGGCCCGGACCAGCGCGGCGACCAGCACCGCGTCGTCCACGGTCGGGCAGACGTCGCCGATGCGCAGCTCGACGGTCGGGTACTTCGCCGACAGCCGGGCGTACCAGTAGAGCATCCCCTCGTCGAGCATCACCCCGCTGGCGATCAACTGGCGGATGAGCCGCTGGTAGTGCTCGTGCGACTCCAGGAAGGGCGTCGGCGCGACCGACGGCCAGCGCTCCCACTCCACCGACCGCCAGCTCGCGTAGCCGGTGTCCTCGCCACGGGAGAACGGCGAGTTGGTGGTGACGGCGTGCAGCGTCGGCAGCCACGGCCGGACGTGGTTGAGCACCTGCACGCCGGTCTCCGGATCGGGGACACCCACGTGCACGTGCATGCCGTTGTTACCGGGACCGGGTACGAGCAGCCGGAACCGTTCGATCATCCGGTCGAAACGGGGCTTGTCGACGACCGGGGGCACCGGGCCGTCCACCGGACCGGTGCCGATGGCGAGCAGCCGTACGCCGGCCCGCTCGGCCGCGTCGGCAAGGGCCTTACGGAGTACGCCGAGGGAGTGCCGGATCGAGGACAGCTCCAGCCCGGGCGGCGAGCCGATCTCGATCTGGCTGGTCTGGAACTCGCGCTCGACCTGACCGCGTAGCTCCGCCGGGACCTGTTCCAGCACGAGGTCCACGGCGGGCACCGCGGCGCCGGTGTGTGGGTCGACGAGCAGGAACTCCTCCTCGACGCCAACGGTGAGCACCTCGGTCCCCGCGGTCGTCCCGTGCGCCTCCGCCACCTGCCCGGTCATCGCGCACCACCGTCCGTTTCTGCCGCCCGCGGTCCGTCCGCGCCGGTCGGACGTTTGGTTACCCAGGGTGGTAACGCCCGGAAACGTGGTGACGGCACGGCGTCTCCGGCGTGTCGCCGGACCATCGGCGATCCGGCCGGGGGACGTGACACCGGGTCCTATGCTGAGCCCGTGCCGGTGCTGCTGGGATTCCTCTGGGCCACGTGGATGTCCGCGTTCGCCCAGCTCGGCATGCTCGCCGACCGTCCGGCCGACCTGCTCGCCGGGGCCGCGCTGACCGCCCTGGTCCTCGTCGCCGCGCTGCTCGCCGCGCGCCCGCTCGGCCCGTCCCGCGCACCCGGTGTCGCGCGACGCTGGGCCGGGCTGCGTGCCCGGGCCCGCAGCCGCCGGACACCCCGCCAGATCGATCCGGACGCCGCCGGACGACCCCGCCCCCGCGCACCCGGACGCCCCCGCGCCGCGTAGCAACACCTCGCCGCGCGGCCGATCCCACCGTCATTGGTCCTAGGTGCCGTCCACGACGGCTCCAGGACCCACCGGAATCGGACCGAGGGGTTTCCCATGCTCTCCTTCGCACCGCTGCACACCGTCGTCGGCGTCGCCGGCAGCGCTTTGTCCTGGCTCACCGACCTGCTCGAACCGCTGGCCGACGGCACGGCGACCGTCGCCGCCATCGTGCTGCTCACCGTCGCCGTCCGGCTGCTGATCACACCGTTGACCGTCGCGCAGGTCCGCGGGGAGCGACGCCGCGCCGCGCTCGCCCCGCAGGTCCGCGAGCTACAGCAGCGGTACGCCGACGACCCGGCGACCCTCCAGCGCGAGGTGTTCGCGCTGTACCGCACGGCCGGCGCGAACCCGGTCGCCGGCTGCCTGCCGCTGCTGATCCAGGCGCCGTTCCTGCTGGTCCTGTACCGGCTGTTCGCCACCGACGAGGGCGGCACGGGACTGCTCGACGAGCGGCTGGCCGGCGTACCGCTGGGTCACCACCTCAGCGACGGGTTGGCCGGCGCGGCCGGACCGCTCTTCGCCGGCCTGCTGGTCCTGCTGCTGGCGCTGGCCTGGTGGTCGTCACGCCGGGCGCGACGTGCGTCGGCGGCGGTCGGCACGGTGGCCGGTACGCCCACCGAGGGGCCGGGGGCGGCCACCCTCGGTCGGCTGCTGCCTCTGCTGCCGTTCACGACCGTGGTGGTGGCGTTGGTGCTGCCGCTCGCCGCCGTGATCTACCTGGTGACGACGACGGCCTGGTCGGCGCTGGAGCAGGTGGTGCTGCGCCGGCCGCAGGCAGCGCCGGCACCCGCCGCAGGGCATCAGGTGCCCTGATCGCGGCGCGGACGCGGATCAGCGACCGGCGGTCACCGACCGCCGGTCGTCGCGTTGCCGGCGGCGGCGGATCTTGCGGGCCACCCAGCTGACTACCATGACGACGAAGACCGCGCCGATTGCGTAGTTGAACCAGTCGCTGTACCGCTCGACGTTCTGCCACCGGCTGCCCAGCGCGTAACCGGACCCGACGATGAGGGCGTTCCACACGCCGCTGCCGATGGTGGTGAGCAGGACGAACTCGCCCAGCGGCATCCGGTTGGCCCCGGCCGGGACGGAGACCAGGCTGCGGACCACCGGCACCACCCGGCCGATCAGCACCGCCCACCGGCCGTGCCGCTCGAACCAGCGGTCGGCCCTCTCCAGGTCGTCGCGGTCCACCAGCGGGATGCGGTCCAGCCAGCGCTTGAGCCGTTCCTCGCCGAGCGCCGCGCCGAGCCAGTAGAGCACCAGCGCGCCGACCAGTGAGCCGACCGTCGCGGCGACAATGACGAGGACGACGTTGAACCGACCCTCGTGGGCGAGGAAACCCGCCATCGCCAGCACGATCTCGCTGGGGATCGGCGGGACGATGCTCTCCAACGCGACCAGCAGGGCCACGCCGACCGGACCCATCGCCTCGATGACGGACGCCACCCACCCGGTCAGGCCGGTGAACTCGGAGGGGTCACCAGTCTGGGCGTACGCCATTGGTCATCCTTCCGACGGGCCTACGGGGGGATCGGGTTGTCATACCCAATGATCGGCGCGGCACACCTGCGGGTGATCCGCGCCACGGACGGGCTCAGCCCTCCGGGTGCAGCGCGGTGTCGGCCGGGCCCTGCCGCCAGGCGGTGAACGCCACCGTGAGGCCGCCGCGCGTCGGCGCGCAGCAGAACGGGCCGGCCATCGCCTCGGCCTCCGGGTCCAGCGGGGCGAGTCGGACCAGCCGCCACGGCGCGTCGGTCACCCGCGCCCGTACGGTCAGCGCGTCACCGGCCCGACTGACCCGGACCGTCACCTCCTGACCCGCCCAGCCCGGCACCGGGGCCACCGACCAGTCGGAGAACTCCCGGGTCACCACGGCACCGAGCTGCGACTCGCCGTCGCTCACCTCGACACCCGCCTTGACCCACGTCCGCTCGTCCACCCGGACCAGCACGCCGGCCTGGTCGAACTGCGCGGAGAAGTCGAGCCGGAAGCTCACCTCCATGGCCGCGCCGACGGGTAGCGGCGCGAGCAGCGCCGGCCCGTTGTCGTGGACGAAGCCGTAGCTGGTCCGCCGCCAGAAGTCGGTCTCCGCCCCGGCTTCGACGACCAGCTCACCGGTCGGACCGTGTCCGGCGCGCACCGGCGGGTGCAGCCACCGGCCCCGGGACCAGTCCAACTCATCGCTCGGCGGTACGAGGTCGGTCTCCATGCCGGGCAGGGTACCGACCGCAGCCGCCCCGGCAGGTTTGCCGCGGAGATCAACTGGAGAGATTTTCGCGGCATGGGTGACCGTTGGTACTCCGAAGCCGTCGTCTACTGCCTCGACATCGACACGTACGCCGACTCCGACGGCGACGGTGTGGGCGACATCCGTGGTCTGATCGGCCGGTTGGACTACCTGGCCCGGCTGGGCGTGACGTGCCTGTGGCTGCACCCGATCCACCCGTCGCCGAACCGCGACGACGGGTACGACGTCACCGACTTCTACAACGTCGACCCCCGCTTCGGCACCCTCGGTGACTTCGCCGAACTGCTGCACCAGGCGCAGAACCGGGGCATCCGCGTGATCATCGACCTGGTGGTCAACCACACCTCGGACGAGCACCCCTGGTTCCAGTCCGCCCGTTCCTCGCCCGACTCGCCGTACCGGGACTGGTTCGTCTGGTCCGACACCGAGCCGGACGACCGCCACCAGGGCATGGTCTTCCCCGGGGAGCAGAAGGAGACGTGGAGCTACGACCGCACCGCGAAGGCGTGGTTCTACCACCGCTTCTACAAGTTCCAGCCGGACCTGAACTTCGCCAACCCGGAGGTCCGGGCCGAGGTTAAGAAGATCATGTCGTTCTGGCTCCAGCTCGGAGTCTCCGGCTTCCGGATGGACGCGGTGCCGTTCATCATCGAGCTGACCGAGCCGGGCAACCCGGACTCCCCAAAGGACTTCGAGTTCCTCACCGAGATGCGCCAGCACGTGCAGTGGCGGCGCGGGGACGCCGTCCTGCTCGCCGAGGCGAACGTCGAACCGGACCAGCTTCCGACGTTCTTCGGCGACGCCGGCGGATCCGGCAACCGCATCCACATGCTCTTCGACTTCATGCTCAACGGCCGGCTCATGCTCGCCCTCGCGCGGCAGGACCCGGAGTCGCTGATCGAGGCGTTGCGTGACACGCCGAAGCTCCCGGTCGGTGGGCAGTGGGCCACCTTCCTGCGCAACCACGACGAGATCGACCTGTCCCGGTTGACGACCGAACAGCGCAACCAGGTGTACGCCGAGTTCGGCCCGGACGAGAACATGCGCATCTACGACCGGGGCATCCGCCGTCGGCTCGCCCCGATGCTCGGCAACGACCGGCGGCGCATCGAGCTGGCGTACGCCCTGCAGTTCTCCCTGCGCGGCACTCCGGTGCTGCGCTACGGCGAGGAGATCGGGATGGGCGAGGACCTGTCGCTGCCCGGTCGGGAGGCGATCCGTACGCCGATGCAGTGGTCGTACAAGCCGAATGCCGGCTTCTCCACCGCGGATACGGAGAAGCTGGTCCGCCCGGTGATCGACAAGGGTGAGTTCGGTTACCAGAACGTCAACGTCACCGCCCAGCGTGGCGACCCGAAGTCGCTGCTCGCCTGGTTCGAGCGCATGATCCGTACCCTTCGGGAGGCCCCCGAGATCGGCTCCGGCTCCACCACACACATCGACGTGGCGATGCCGCCCGGGGTGCTGGCGCACCGCGCGGACGGGCCGACCGGCACGATGGTCTTCCTGCACAACCTGGGTACCGACGACGTCGAGGTGGACCTGAGCAGCCTCGAGGCGGAAGCCGACCTGCCGATCGACGTGCTCACTGACCGTGGTTACGGCGAGCTGGGCAAGCTCGGCGCGGTGAAGGTCTCCGGGTACGGATACCGGTGGATTCGCCTATGCCGGGGTCGGGGGTTCTGAGGCTAAGCTCCTTCGATCACCCCAAAGTTACCCGGAGGTAATCATGTCGGAGGAGCACCGCGTCGCCATCGTCACCGGAGCCGCACGCGGTATCGGTGCCGCCACCGCCCGGCGGCTGGCCGCCGACGGGATGGCAGTGGCGGTCGTCGACATCGACGAGGCGGCCACCAAGGAGACGGTGGACGCCATCTCCGGCGCGGGTGGCCGTGCGCTCGGCGTGGGTGCCGACGTGTCCGACCGCGACCAGGTCGGGGCCGCCGTGGAGCGGGTCGCCGCCGAACTGGGCGCCCCCACCGTCCTGGTCAACAACGCTGGCGTGCTGCGCGACAACCTGCTGTTCAAGATGACCAACACCGACTGGGACACGGTCATGGGCGTACACCTGCGCGGGGCGTTCCTGTTCAGCCAGGCCGCTCAGAAGCACATGGTGGACCGCAAGTGGGGGCGGATCGTCAACCTGTCCAGCACCTCCGCGCTGGGCAACCGGGGGCAGGCGAACTACGCCGCCGCCAAGGCGGGCCTCCAGGGCTTCACCAAGACGCTCGCCATCGAGCTGGGGCCGTTCGGGGTGACCGTCAACGCCGTCGCGCCCGGCTTCATCGTCACCGACATGACGGCGGCCACCGCCGCCCGCATGAAGGTCGACTTCGAGGACCTCCAGAAGCACGCCGCCGCCGAGATCCCGGTCCGTCGCCCGGGTCGCCCGGAGGACGTCGCCCACACCATCTCGTTCCTGGCCAGCGAGGGCGCCGGCTTCGTCTCCGGTCAGGTCATCTACGTGGCGGGCGGACCACGGGCCTGACCCGCGCCGCTTCCGTTCTCCGCGGCCCGGTCGGTCAGGCCGGGTCGCGGCGGGTGCGCCAGAGCCAGAAAAGGCCCAGCACCGGCAGGACGAGCGGGATGTAGCCGTACCCGCTACCGAACTGCGACCACACCGTCTCGTCGGGGAAGAGGGCCTTGTCGGCCAGGCTCAGGATGCCGACCGCGACGACACCGACCAACTCCACCGAACAGCACACCAGCGCCACCCGTCGACCGGTGTGTCCCGCTCGGGCCAGACCTACCGCGGCCACGATGTAGATGAGCGCGGCCAGGGCGGAGAGCAGGTACGCCACCGGCGCCTCGTCGAACTTCGTGGCGATCTGTAGGCCCGCCCGACTCGTCGCCGCGATGGCGAACAGCAGGTAGACCGCGATCAACAGACGGCCGGGCCCGGAGTTCGTGCGCTGTCGGGCCGGACGAGTCTCAACCACCGAGGACCTCCCAGGTCTGCTGCAACCGCACCACCACGACCGGCGTCACCAGGCAGACCGCGCAGACGATCGCCGACCCCCACCGGGTCGGTTCCATCCGGGCCAGCACCCAGGCCAGCGGTGGCAGGCAGACCAGCGTGACCAGGTAGCCGAAGAACGCGCCGGGCTCGCCCGGCCGGTCGCCGCCGCCGACCGCCACCAGGGCCAGCACACCCAACGCGAGCAACACCAACTCGAGTACGGCCAGACCGGCGAACTGCACCCGGTCCGGCGGCCGGTGGCGTACCGCCGCGACCAGCGCCCACACGGCGACGAGCAGCGACAGCACGATCGACACCGTCGCGAGGGGCCCGTCTACCGGCGAGCCGGCCGCCGCGCTGGTCATCGGCCCCACCCGGTCGTCGCCTCGGTCACCGGCACAGCCTACTAACCGTCGTAGTACCCGCCGCGCGCTGCCTGGCCATCGCGCCCCGCCGCGTCCGCGAACGCGGCGGGTGTGTCGGGGCGGGCGGCCGGTGCGTCCGGCCGCGCGGCGGGTGTGTCGGGGCGGGCGGCCGGTGCGTTCGGCCGCGCGGCAGCCCGAGGGGGTATGCAGGCGCTGTCGAGCTGCCCCAGATTTGGGGCAAGGCCATCTCGGATCTCTGCGCCAGCAGTGGGGCGAGCGTCGGAAGTCGGATGGGGCTCTGCAGGACGGTGTGGGGCGCCCCGGATCTGGGGCAGCTCGACAGGCACTCGTCGGACCATGGTCACCCCCGGTCGGCAGTACGCGCGCTGCTCCGGATGGCGACCCGCCGCCGACGGACCTGCTGGGGCGACTAGCGTGGATCACGTCCGTGGCGTCGCCACGGTCGGGGGAAACGGCGGAGGTACACGTGCTGCGGTTCGGCTTGTTCGGCACCGGTCACTGGGCGATCGAGACGCACGGGAAGGCGCTGCACGCACACCCGGACGCGGAACTGGTCGGGGTGTGGGGGCGTAACCCGGAGCGGGCCTCCGCGCTGGCCGAGCGGTACGGCGTGCCCGCGTACGCCGACGTCGACGCCCTCATTGAGCAGTGCGAGGCCATCGCCGTCGCGCTGCCGCCGGACGTCCAGGCCGACATCGCGGTCCGTGCCGCGAACGCCGGCCGGCACCTGCTGCTGGACAAGCCGTTGGCGCTCAGCGTGGACGACGCCGACCGGGTGGTCGCCGCCGCCCAGGCGTCGGGAGTGGCCTCGGTGGTGTTCTTCACCCAGCGGTTCCAGCCGAACGTCACCGCGTTCCTCGCGTCGACCGCCGCCGCCGGTGGCTGGCAGCACGGCCGCACCACGGCCTTCGCGTCGATCTTCCAGGACGGCAGCCCGTACGGCGGCTCGCTGTGGCGTCGCGAGCACGGCGCGCTCTGGGACATCGCCCCGCACGCGCTCTCGATCCTTCTGCCGGTGTTGGGGCGGGTCACCCAGGTGGCCGCGATGGACGGCCCGAGCGGGATGGTGCACCTGCTGCTCACCCACGAGGGTGGTGCGACCAGCAGCGCCTCGCTCTCCCTGGACGCGCCGACCGAGGCGATGGCCCGGGAGTTCGTGTTCTACGGCGAGAACGGCATCGAGACCGTGCCGCACGGCGAGAACGACGCCGCGACGGCGTTCGGTGTGGCGATCGACCAGCTCGTCGAGCAGGTCCGGACCGGTGCCCGCGACCACCGCTGCGACGTCCGCTTTGGCCGCGAGGTGGTCACGATCATCGCCGCCGCCGAGGAGGCCCGCCAACAATCCCGCACGATCCGCCTTCCCTAGCCCTCCCCCATCCCCCAACCCCTCCCACCCCGTACAACGGGGTCTGGGGTTTAGGTGGGGGTTGTTAGGGCCTCGGTTAGTTCTTCGGGGTTGTCGAACTGTTCGGGTGGTAGGGCCTGGAGCATGTGCAGCATGCTCGTGTCGGCGCCGTTCTCCTGCGCCCAGCGGACGAGGTCCTCGCGGGAGACCGGGTAGTCGAGCCCGGCCAGGTACTCCTGCAACTGCACGCCTGACACGGTCATGTCGGTTGGCTACCCGCTCGTGTCATGCGTACACGCTGACGGCGTGTCGGCTCGCGACGCGCCGACGGTTTGTCGGCGTGAGCGCCGGGTAGCCGCTGCCATGCTGGTTCAGCGGCTCGGCGCGCCGAGCGACTTCGACCCGTTGCTGGAGCGCGTTCGGGACGCCCGGGTGGTGATGATCGGCGAGTCCACGCACGGCAGTTACGACTACTACCGGCTCCGTGAGCAGTTGACCCGTCGACTGATCGCGGAGTGCGGCTTCTCGTTCGTGGCCGTAGAGGGCGACTGGCCGGACTGCGACCGGGTGCACCGCTCGGTCACCGCCGCGCCCGGCGGGGCCCTCGATCCGCAGAGCGCGCTGGAGCGCTTCGAGCGGTGGCCGACCTGGATGTGGGCCAACGCCGAGGTGGCGCGCTTCTGCCGGTGGCTGCGGGCGTGGAACCTGCAACGGCCGGAGGGTGAGCGGACCGGGTTCCACGGGCTCGACGTCTACAGCCTCTGGGAGTCGATGCAGGCGATCTTCGACTACCTGGGGGAGGAGGACCCGACCTCGCTGGAGGCGGCGCAGGACGCGTACCGGTGCTTCGAGCCGTACGGCAAGCGGGTCGAGGAGTACGGCGCGGCCAGCCGGTTCGTCTCCGCCCGGTGCGAGGAGGAGGTGGTCCGGCTGTTGGCGCGTACCCGGGAGCAGGCCATGTCAGACGGCCCGGACCGCTTCTCGGCCTGGCAGAACGCGGAGGTGGTGGCCGGCGCGGAGCGCTACTACCGGGCGATGGTGGCCGGCGGTCCGGACTCGTGGAACATCCGAGACACCCACATGCAGGACACTTTGGACCGGCTGCTGCACCGCTACGGCCCGGACGCCCGAGGGATCGTCTGGGCGCACAACACGCACGTGGGGGACGCGCGGGCCACCGACATGGCCGCGGACGGGATGGTCAACATTGGTCAGTTGGCCCGCGAACGGCACGGCGACGACGCGGTGGCGCTGATCGGGTTCGGCACCTACCGGGGCACGGTGATCGCCGCTCCCCGGTGGGGCTCGCCCTCGGAGGCGATGGTGGTGCCGCCGGCACGGGAGGGCTCGGTGGAGCGGCGGTTGCACGAGCTGATGCCCGAGCGGGCGGTGCTCGTCTTCGGCGGTGACGACCAGCCGGGCTGGGTCACCGAGCCGGCGGACCACCGGGCGATCGGGGTGGTCTACGACCCGTCGTTCGAGTCCTGGGGCAACTATGTGCCGACGCGCCTGGCCGCGCGCTATGACGCGCTCATCTGGTGCGACGAAACGACGGCCCTGCACCCGCTGGCGGTCCCCGCCGCCCCCGGCGAGATGGAGACGTACCCGGCCGGTGTGTGACCGGGCCCGCGCCGATCATGGAGTTGTGGTGCCGGACGAAGTGCCCGAGTCAGGGCACGACGGGCACCACAACTCCATGATCGACCAGGCTGGGACCTAGACCCTCGTGGGTTCCTGGGTCGTGAGGTGGTCGCGGAGGCCTTCGCCTTCGATGTCGACGTTGGGCAGGGCGCGGTTCAGCCAGCGGGGCAGCCACCAGGCGCGGTCGCCGAGCAGGGACATCACGGCCGGGACGATGGTCATGCGGACCACGAAGGCGTCGATCGCCACGCCGATGGCGAGCGCGAAGCCCATCGACTTGATCACCGGGTCATCGAGGAAGACGAAGCCCCCGAACACCGACATCATGATCAGCGCGGCGGCGGTGACCACCCGGGCGCCGTGCCCCATGCCGCTGATCGTGGCCGCCCGGGCGCTCTCACCGTGCACGAAGTCCTCCCGCATCCGGGAGACCAGGAACACCTCGTAGTCCATGGCGAGCCCGAACAGGATGCCGATGAGCAGGATCGGCAGGAAGCTGATCAGCGGGCCTGGCGTGTCCAGGCCGACCAGGTCGGCGAGGTGCCCCTGCTGGAACACCGCCACCGTGATGCCGAACGTGGCGGCGACGGTGAGCAGGAAGCCCAGCGCGGCCTTGACCGGCACCAGCAGCGAGCGGAACACCAGCATCAACAGCAGGACCGACAGCCCGACCACCAGCAGCAGGTAGACCGGCAGCGCGTCGGAGAGCTTCTCGGAGACGTCGATGCCGATCGCGGTGACGCCGGTGAGCAGGACGTCCGCGCCGCGGATGCCGCTGACCGAGTCGCGGATGTCGTGCACCAGCGTCTCGGTGGCCTCGTCGGTCGGGCCGGTCTTGGGCACCACGCCGAGCAGCGCCGTCCGGCCGTCCGGGCTGAGCTGCGGCGGCGCCACCGCGAGGACGTTCTCGGTACGTTGCAGCAGCGCGGTGACCTGCGGTACGGCGGCCGCGGTCGCCGGTGCGTCGTCGCCCGCGACGACCACCGCGAGCCGGCCCGTGAAGCCCGGGCCGAAGCCCTCGACGGTCAGGTCGTTCGCCACCCGGGCCGGAGAGCCGACGGCGGCCGTCGCCGCGCCCGGCAACGCCAGCCGCATGTCGGGCGTGGGCAGCGCGAGCAGCCCCAGACCGAGCAGCCCGACCAGGATCACGGGTACGCGGAAACGGGTGACGAACCGGGCCCAGCGGAAGCCGAACCGGGTGCGGTCCTCGGCCGGGGCCGGCCGGTCGAGGTCCGCGTCGGTGCCCGGCGTGCCCTCGTTGGCGAGTGCCCGCAGCCGGCGGGGGAGCACCCGGCGACCGGCGAAGCCGAGCAGCGCCGGCTGCAGGGTGATGGCGACGAGGACGGCCACGGTGACGGTGCCGGCGGCGGCGAGACCCATCACGGTGAGGAACGGGATGTCCACCACGGCCAGGCCGGCGAGCGCGATGACGACGGTGGCGCCCGCGAAGACCACGGCGGAGCCGGCGGTGCCGACGGCCCGGCCGACCGCCTCGTCCGGGGGCAGGCCGTCGAGCAGGTTCTGCCGGTGCCGGGAGGTGATGAACAGCGAGTAGTCGATGCCGACGGCGAGGCCGAGCATCAGCGCGAGGATCGGCGCCGTGCTGGTCAACTCGATGACGCCGCTCAGCGCGAACAGGCCGGCCATGCCGACGCCCACGCCGATCAGCGCGTTGAGCATGGTCATGCCGGCGGCCACCAGCGAGCCGAACGTGATGATCAGGACGATCGCGGCGACCAGGACGCCGAGCGCCTCGGTCGAGCCGATCTCCGGCTCCCCGCCCAGCACCTCACCGCCCGGGGCGACCTGCCAGCCCTTCGCCTTGGCCGCCGCGCCGACCTCCTCGTACGCGGTCTTCTGCGCGTCGGTCACCTCGTCCGCCCCGGTGGCGAACTGGACCTGCACCAGCGCGTACCGGCCGTTGGGCGAGACGGCGCCGACTTGGAGCGGGTTGACCGCGCCGACGACGCCGGGCAGCGTCCCGGCTTGCTGGACCAGCTCCTGCACCACGGCCTGGCCCTCCGGGGTGGCCAGTTGGCCGTCGCCGGGCGCCTTGAGCGTGATCGTGCCGGTGGCGCCGCTGGCTGCGGGGAACTGCTCGCTGAGCAGGTCGAGGGCGCGCTGGCTCTCGGTTCCGGGCATGGTGAAGTTGCTCGCCGTCGGGCCGCGCAGGGTCGCCGCGGCCAGGCCGGCGCCGACGAGTACGACGAGCCAGAGCGCGACGACGAGCCGTCGCCGGCGCAACGCGCCCCGGCCGAGCCGGTAGAGCAGGGTGGCCATCAGGAGTCCTTGTCCTCGGTCGTGGGTGGTTGGGGCTGGGGTGTCCCGACGGGTTCGACGGCCCGCCGGGCGAGGGTGAGCAGGGCGGGACGCAGCTCGTCGTCGGGGATGTCGACGAACTCGGCGCATGCCTCGGAGATGCCGGCCAGCAGCACCAGCGCGGCGATCCGGGCGCCGGGACGGTCGGAGTGGCCGGCCAGTGCGTCGCGCAGCCGTTCGGAGATCTGCTGGATGTGGGCGAAGGCCGGCTGGCACAGCAGCTCCGGGAACTCGCCGCGCAGGACGGCGATCTCCCGCCGGAACCGGACCGCGAGGTCGACGAAGCCGACCGCGGCGACGTCCTGGGCGGCCGCGCCGGTCAGGCCGCTGAGCTGGTCGTCGAGGTCGGTCAGCACCGTGATGGCCGGTGCCATCAGCTCGGCGAGCAGGGCTTCCTTGTTGGCGAAGTGGTAGAGCACGGTGGCCTTGGAGCAGCCGACCTCGCGGGCGATGTCCTGCAACGAGGTGCCCCGGTAGCCGGTCACCGCGAACCGTCGTGCCGCTGCGGCCAGGATCTCGCCGTGCGTCTCGGACACCGCTCTCGCCATCACCGGTCCACCTCCGTGAACCAGCATGCCTGACCGATCGGTCAGACCCTGACCGATCGGTCAGACAAACCGGGTGGTGTTCCCCACACCCGGTTCCTGTCTAGTCCGCGTGCTCCGCGTCGTACCGGGTCCGCGCCTCGGCGATCGCCCGGCGGTGCCGCTCGGCCCAGCTCGTCAGGGCCACCAGCGACTCGTACAGCTCCAGGGCCATCGGGGTGGCCACGTATTCGACCTTGGGGGGCACGGTCGGGTAGACGGTGCGGTGCAGCAGGCCGTCGCGTTCCAGGTTGCGCAGGGTCAGCGTGAGCATCCGCCGGCTGATGCCCTCGATGTGCCGCTCCAACTCGGTGAAGCGCACCGGGCCGTGCGAGGCCGCCACCAGGATGCCGATGCTCCACTTGCCGCCGACCCGGTCGAGCACCTCACGGACGGTGCACGCCCGCGCCTGCCCGGGGGTGAAGGGCACGTTCCCGGGTGAGCAGGTCAGCTCGGCCTCCACCAGCGCGGACACATCGCTGTTCCTCTGGGACACAACAGTGCCTCCTTCCGCTCCCGCTCATGGTCACAGACGATGGCGTCGGTAACAAACCGTGCACCAAGGAGGATTCCGTGGACCGAGCGACCCCGTCCCGCTGGCCGGCGCTGCTGGTGCTCTGCGCCGGCAGCCTCATGATCATTCTCGATGGCAGCGTCGTGTCGGTGGCCCTGCCCGCCGTCCAACGCGACCTGGGCTTCACCGCCGCCGGGCTGGCCTGGGTGGTCAACGCCTACCTGGTGGCGTTCGGCGGGCTGTTGCTGCTCGCCGGCCGTCTCGGTGACCTGCTCGGCCGACGCCGGGTCTTCCTGGCCGGCGTCGTGCTGTTCACCGTGGCCTCGGCGGCCTGCGCGGCGGCCGGCGGGCCGGCCCTGCTCGTCGGCGCGCGGTTCGGCCAGGGTGTCGGTGGCGCGCTGGCCATGGCGGTCAGCCTCGGCATGATCGTCCGGCTCTATCCCGAGCCGGCCGAGCGGGCCCGCGCGATCGCCGTCTACAGCTTCACCGGGGCGGCCGGCGCGTCGATCGGCACGGTGGCCGGGGGAGTGCTGACCGAGCTGGCTGGCTGGCGTTCGATTTTCCTGGTGAACCTCCCGATCGGGGCGGCGATCCTGCTCGCCGCCGTCCGCCGGCTCCCCGCCGAGCGGGGCATCGGCCTGCGGGCCGGCCTCGACGTGCCGGGCGCCGTGCTCGCCACCGCCGGCCTGATGGCGGCCGTGCTGGGCATCGTGGGTACGGGTGAGCACGGCTGGACCAGCCCGCGCACCCTCGGCGCGGTGGCGCTCGCCGTGCTGCTGCTCGGCGGCTTCGCGCTACGCCAGGGCGTGGCGTCCACCCCGCTGCTGCCTCCCCGACTACTGCGCGTCCCGGGGCTGCTCGCGGCGAACACCGTGCAGTTCCTCATGGTGGCCGCGTTCTTCGGCTTCCAGTTCCTGCTCGCCGTGGAGCTGCAACTGGTGCTCGGGCTGGACGCGGCGGCGACCGGCTGGGCGTTCCTGCCCACCCCCGTGGTGATCGCGGCGGTGTCGCTCGGCCTGGCGGGCAGGCTGATCGCCCGCTGGGGCGCCCGAACCGTGCTGGTGACCGGGCTCGGCCTGGCCGCCGTCGGTTTCCTGCTGCTCGCCCGGCTGTCTGCCGACGGGAGTTACGTCGCCGACGTACTCCCGGCGATGTTGATCTTCGGGGTGGCCGGCGGCCTGACCCTGCCGGCGGTCACCACGCTGGCGATGGCCGGCGCGACCGACGCCGACGCCGGGCTCGCCTCCGGTCTGGCCAACACGACCCAGCAGGTCGGGGGAGCGCTCGGCCTGGCGACGCTGGCGACCCTCGCGGCGGCCCGCAGCGACGCTCTGCGGGCCGCCGGTCAGGCCGAGGCGGCCGCGCTGGCCGGCGGTTACCGGGTGGCGTTCGCGGTGGCCGCCGCCCTGGTGCTCGCCGCCCTGCTGGCGCTGTGCACGGTGCCGCGCCGGCCGGGCGGGGCGCGACCCGACGTCGACGGACCGGTCGACGGGCCGGCCGCCGACCGTGGTCCTCGAAATCGGCAGGCCTCCGAGCGCCGCGTCCGGTTGACCGACGACGCCGAGGCCGCGAGGGTGATCGGGTGAGTGAGGCTGACGAGACCCGCGACGGCGTGGCCCTGACCAACCTGGACCAGCCGCTGTCCGACCGTGACGACGCCACCAAGCGCGACCTTGTCGACTACCTCGACGCGGTCCGGGGGCCGATCATCGGGCAACTCCGGGACCGGCCGCTGTCGGTGATCCGGGTCCGCCCCGGCCAGCCGCCGTTCATGCAGAAGAACCTGCCCCGCTACACCCCGGACTGGGTACGCCGGACGCCCCTCTGGGCCGAGGCGTCGCACCGGGAGATCTCGTACGCCCTCTGCGACGACCGGCGGACCCTGCTCTGGCTCGCCAACCAGCGGGCCGTCGAGTACCACCCGACCCTGGCCACGGTTGCCGACCTGCACCGACCGACCCACCTGGTGCTCGACCTGGACCCGCCCGAGGGCGACGGGTTCCGGGCGGCGGTCGACGCGGCCGTGCTGGTCCGCCAGGCGCTCGCCGACGCCGGCCTGGTCGGAGCGGTCAAGACCAGCGGCGCCAAGGGCGTGCACGTCTTCGTCCCGGTCACCGGCGACGCCACCGCCGAGGAGTTGGCGGCCGCCACCCGGGCGCTCGCCGTCCGCGCCGAACGGCTCGACCCGGCGCTCGCCACCACGGCGTACATCCGCGAGGACCGGGGCGGGAAGGTGTTCGTGGACGCCACCCGCTCCGGCGGGGCGACGGTCGTCGCCGCGTACAGCCCGCGACTACGGCCCGGGATGCCGGTGTCCTTCCCGGTCGACTGGGCCGACCTGACCGAGGTGACCCCGGCGGACTTCACCATCCGGACGGTCCCGGCGCTGCTCGCCGGGACCGACCCGTGGGTCGCGCTGCTGCCGGAACCCCAGCGGATCCCCGCCGACCTGGTCACCGAGGGTCGCGCCATCCCGGTGGCCCGCGTTCAGGCCATGCACGAGGGCAAGCGCCGGGCCCGCGCCCGCCGCGAAACCACCTGACGGTACGCCCCGACGACTGCCCCACCCGCCGCCACGCGGCTCGGCTCCGGCTCGGCCGTCCGGCGGTCCTGTCTTGTCGGTGGTCTGTGGCACGATTTGCCGGGTGACCAGCCGATCCACGGAGAGCCAGCGCCTCGCCGACCTCGCGCGGCTGCGTCGCGTCCGCGACCGCATCGACCGGGAGTACGCGCAGCCGTTGGACGTCGAGGCGCTCGCCCGGGGCGTCCACATGTCGGCGGGGCACCTCAGCCGGGAGTTCCGGCTCGCCTACGGCGAATCGCCGTACAGCTATCTCATGACCCGGCGCGTGGAGCGCGCCATGGCCCTGCTGCGTCGTGGCGACCTGAGCGTCACCGATGTCTGTTTCGCGGTCGGCTGCTCGTCGCTCGGCACCTTCAGCACCCGCTTCACCGAACTGGTCGGTATGCCCCCCAGCACGTACCGCCGGGAGGCGGCGCTGTCGACCGCCGGGCTGCCATCCTGTACGGCGAAGCAGGTCACCAGACCCATCAGGAATCGAGAAGCGCAGGTCACGCGGCCACCCCTAGCGTGACCGGGGCCCCGCCACCCCAGCAGATGGAGAGACGATGAGCAAGGCCACGGACTCGCCCGCGGCGCACGTCGCGGACCGCCACGACCTGATCCGGGTACAGGGCGCTCGCGTCAACAACCTCAAGGACGTCACGGTCGAGCTGCCGAAGCGTCGCCTCACGGTGTTCACCGGTGTCTCCGGCTCGGGCAAGAGCTCGCTGGTGTTCGGCACCATCGCCGCCGAGTCGCAGCGGATGATCAACGAGACCTACAGCGCCTTCCTCCAGGGCTTCATGCCGACGCTGACCCGGCCCGAGGTCGACGTGCTGGCCGGGCTCACCACCGCGAT
This sequence comes from Micromonospora sp. NPDC049801, assembly GCF_040656575.1. NCBI lineage: Bacteria > Bacillati > Actinomycetota > Actinomycetes > Micromonosporales > Micromonosporaceae > Micromonospora > Micromonospora sp. NPDC049801. Next base: position 24,535 of record NZ_JBFAMS010000024.1, read on the forward strand.
CATCGTCGACCAGGAGCGGATGGGGGCCAACGCCCGCTCCACCGTCGGCACCGCCACCGACGCCAACGCGATGCTGCGCATCCTGTTCAGCCGGCTCGGGCAGCCGCACATCGGCTCGCCGAACGCCTTCTCCTTCAACGTCCCGTCGGTCCGGGCCAGCGGCGCGATCACCGTGGAACGTGGCGCGGGCAAGACGAAGACCGAGAAGGCGACCTTCAACCGCCTGGGCGGCATGTGCCCGCGCTGCGAGGGGATGGGCGCGGTCACCGACTTCGACCTCTCCGCGCTGTACGACGACAGCAAGTCGCTCAACGAGGGCGCGATCACGATCCCCGGCTACAGCATGGAGGGCTGGTACGGGCGGCTCTTCCGGGGCTGCGGCTACTTCGACCCGGACAAGCCCATCAGCAAGTACACGAAGCGGGAGCTGCAGGACCTGCTCCACCGGGAACCGACCAAGATCAAGGTTGAGGGCATCAACCTGACGTACTCGGGCCTGATCCCGCAGATCCAGAAGTCGTTCCTGTCCAAGGACATCGACACGTTGCAGCCGCACATCCGTGCCTTCGTGGACCGGGCGGTCACGTTCACGACCTGCCCCGACTGCGACGGCACCCGGCTCAGCGCCGAGGCCCGCTCGTCGAAGATCGCGGGCAAGAACATCGCCGACGTCTGCGCCATGCAGATCAGCGACCTCGCGGCCTGGGTCCGGGGCATCCAGGAGCCGTCGGTCGCGCCGCTGCTCAGCGGGTTGCAACACCTCCTCGACTCGTTCGAGGAGATCGGGCTGGGCTACCTGTCACTCGACCGACCGTCCGGCACGCTCTCCGGCGGCGAGGCGCAGCGCACCAAGATGATCCGCCACCTCGGGTCGTCGCTCACCGACGTCACGTACGTCTTCGACGAACCGACGATCGGGCTGCACCCGCACGACATCGCCCGGATGAACGGCCTGCTGCTGAGACTGCGCGACAAGGGCAACACCGTCCTGGTCGTGGAGCACAAGCCGGAGGCCATCGCCATCGCCGACCACGTCGTCGACCTCGGTCCGGGCGCCGGCACCGGCGGGGGTGAGGTGGTGTTCGAGGGCACCGTCGACGGGCTGCGCGCCAGCGACACCCTGACCGGGCGGCACCTGGACGACCGGGCCGCGCTGAAGTCGTCGGTGCGTACACCGTCCGGCACGCTCGCCGTGCGGGGCGCGAACACCCACAACCTGCGGGACGTCGACGTCGACATCCCGCTCGGCGTGCTCGTGGTGGTGACCGGCGTGGCCGGTTCGGGCAAGAGCTCGCTCATCCACGGCTCGGTGTCCGGCACCGACGGCGTGGTGTCGGTCGACCAGAGCGCGATCCGCGGCTCCCGACGGAGCAACCCCGCGACGTACACGGGTCTGCTCGACCCGATCCGCAAGGCGTTCGCCAAGGCCAACGGTGTGAAGCCCGCGCTGTTCAGCGCCAACTCCGAGGGTGCCTGCCCCGGCTGCAACGGCGCCGGCGTCATCTACACCGACCTGGGGATGATGGCCGGCGTCGCCGCCACCTGCGAGGAGTGCGAGGGGCGGCGGTTCCAGGCGTCCGTACTGGAATACCGGTTCGGCGGCCGGGACATCAGCGAGGTGCTCGCCATGTCGGTGACCGAGGCGGCGGCGTTCTTCGGCACGGGCGAGGCGCGTACCCCGGCGGCGCACGCCATCCTCGACCGACTCGTCGACGTCGGGCTCGGCTACCTCAGCCTCGGCCAGCCGTTGACCACCCTGTCCGGCGGCGAGCGGCAGCGGCTCAAGCTGGCCACCCGGATGGCCGAGAAGGGCGGCATCTACGTCCTCGACGAGCCGACCACCGGCCTGCACCTCGCCGACGTGGAGCAACTGCTCGGCCTGCTGGACCGGCTGGTCGACTCCGGCACGTCGGTGATCGTCGTCGAGCACCACCAGGCCGTCATGGCGCACGCCGACTGGATCATCGACCTCGGCCCGGGCGCCGGCCACGACGGCGGCCGAATCGTCTTCGAAGGCACCCCGGCCGACCTGGTAACGGCCCGCAGCACCCTAACCGGACAACACCTGGCCGAGTACATCAACGCCTAATCTCTCCCAGCCCCGCCCCCGCCCCGCCCCCGCCCACCCCGCGCCGCTCCGCCTCGCGCCCCCACGGTCCCCGCGATCTTGCACTTTCTGCGGCGGCAAAAGGCGCATCCCGCCCAAAATCACAACCGAAACTGCAAGATCGCGGAGTCGATGGGTTCGGGCCTGGGGCGATGCAGTTGGACGCGAGCCGGCGGCGGGAGCGTGGGGTCCGGGGCGGGGACGGTTCGACGCGAGCCGGGGCGGCGGGGGAGTGGGGTCCGGGGCGGGGACGGTTCGACGCGAGCCGGCGGCGGGGCGTGGGGTCCGGGGCTCGGCCCCGGGACAGAAATGACAAGCGCCCCAGGTCCGCGCTTCTCAGCGGACATGGAGCGCGAAAGCTTGTGCCCCCGGCAGGATTCGAACCTGCGCCCCCGCCTCCGGAGGGCGGTGCTCTATCCCCTGAGCTACGGGGGCTCAGCGACTGGAGAAGACTAGCAAACCTCCTCCGCGTACGCCGAATCGGTATCGGGTGGGCCGGTCGTGTCGGCGACCGGCCCGCCCGGTACTCAGGCCGCGACCGCCCGTCCGCAACTGGGCAGCGGGTGCAGGACGATCCGCCGGGGCAGCCGGCGCGGCCACTCGTTGCGGGGCCAGGACCCGTCCACGATCAGGTGCACGGTGCGCTGTTCCTCGCCACTGAGTCGCAGTACGAAGTCGCGGGGGAGCGGCGGGTCGACCGTCGGCGTCGTGATCATGAAGCGCACCCGGCCCCGGGACGACACGGCGGAGATCACGTCGGCGGCCGGCATCGTGCCGCGCAGCCGTACCCGCCCGATCCAGTAGACCTCGGCGAGGTGCTCCTGGGCCGTCCGGGTGATCGCCGGGTACTCGCTGCGTACCCACCGTTCGACCGCGCTGACGCAGAGCCCGCAGGCACGCTCGCGCGGCTCGCGTGGACCCAACCCCCAGGCCCGCAGGTACGCCCCGACCGCGCCCACGTCCAGCGGAAGGTCGAACCGGCGCTGGATGAGCGTGGTGAGGCTCTGCCGCGTCCACAGCTCCTCGTCCAGGCCGAACTCGTCGGGGTGGACGCCCCGGAGTGTGTCGATCAGTTCGAGTTCCTGCTCGCGGCTGAGCATTCCCGGCTCGCCCTGCCGCTGTCCGCGACGGACGGCTGCCACCGCCCCGTCACCGCCGATGGTGTGGCGTCGGCACCAACTGGTGACCGAGCGCCGTGCGTCTCTGAGTGCAACCCCCACGTCTTGGGCAACGAGCACGAATCACTACTGGTCACGATATGTGTGGAGAAAACTCTCTAAGCGATGTAATCGCCTGTCTAGGGCAAAACGGCCATAAGTGACGACTAGGTATCTATGGGATGCCACGGTCGCCGGGTGGCCCGGCGGGTCCGGCGGGTCCGGCGGGCGGCGTGGCTCGGGTGGCGATCCGGCGTGGTCCGCCGCCAGGTCGCCGATGTGGCGGCATCCGCGCGCCTGGACACCGCCACATCGCCGATCTCGGGTGGATCATGCGCGCCCCCGCGTCGTGGACGTCATGGTCGACTCGGGTTCGTGGAAGTCGGGGCGTCCCGGCCGCGCCGACAGCCCGATTTGCAGGAATCCGAGTCGATCACCGAGACCGTGCCCCGCCCCCCGCCGCGGGGCAGCGGCCGGATACGGGCCGGGCCCGCGTCCCGCCGAGGTGCGGCGGTGACGCGGGCCCGGTGTGCCCGTGCGGAGTGGATCAGCCCTTGGCCTGCGCCTGGAGCTGCCGGAGGTTGTTCAGCTCGGACTGCTGGGTGGACTTCATGGTCTCGGCCACCCGTACCACCTCGGCGTTGTCGGTCTCGGCGAGCGCCGCGTCGATCATGTGGATCCCGCCCAGGTGGTGGTTGTACATGAGGGTCAGGAACTGCCGGTCGACCTCGATGCCCTTGGCGTCGCGCAGGGCGGCCATCTGCTGCGGCGTGGCCATGCCCGGCATCAGCCCGTCCTTGACGGCCGCGCCGTCGGACATCCACGACATCGGCGGCTGCGAGCCGGTCGGGCTCAGCCCCCACTCGCGCAGCCAGGTCTGCATGGCGCCGATCTCACCCTGCTGGCCGGTGGCGATGTCGACGGCGATCTGCCGGACCTCGGGCAGCGTCGCCGACCGGTACGCGATCAGGCTCATCTCCACGGCCTGGGTGTGGTGGGTCGTCATGTCCCGGGCGAAACCCGCCTCGACCGAGGCGTCACCGGGGCGGGTGAGCCGGGGGGTGAGCAGACCGCCGGTGTACCCGAGCAACAGCCCCACCACCAGCAGGGCGGTAAGCGCGAGCAGCCCGTAGCGCCGTGCCGGCGCCCGGCCGCCCTCGTCTGGGCCGGCCTGGGTCTCGTCGTACTCGCTGTCGGTGGTGGTGGGGGCTGTCATCGAGGTCCTTACTGGGTGGGCGGCTGCTGCTGGAGCTCACGCGGGGTGGTGCCGGTGGCGGTGACGCCCTGGTTGCAGAGCGCCGTGGGGCCCTCGACCGAGGCGTTCACCCGCAGGTCCTTGATGAAGTCGTCGATCCGCTTGTCATCGGCGTTGTCGACCTTGAGCTGGTAGCCCCACGCCTGGAGCGAGATCGGCTTGTCCAGGCCCTCGTACGGGCTCATCAGCATCTTCTCGACGCCACGCACCTTGCCGGCGAGCTTGTCGACCTGGTCCTTGGGCAGGTCCGGGCGGTACGTGATCCACACCGCGCCGTGCTCGAGGCTGTGCACGGCGTGCTCGCTGGCGATCGGGGCGTCGTACACGTCGCCCATGCAGTTCTGCCAGGCCGCGTTGTGCACGCCACCCACGGGCGGCGAGTACTTGTAGGTCAGCGGGCCGGCCTTGTGCGCCTCGTACTTGAGGCTCTCCGGGTCGGACTTGCGGATGTTGGTGATGCCGTCGATGGCGTTGGCCCGCTTGTCCCACGGCTTGGAGCCCTGGACCGCGGCCCAGGCGCCGTAGCCGATGATGCCGGCCGCGAGAACGCCCACGGCGACGAAGAGCGCGATCGGACCCCACGCCCGGCCCTGGCTCACCTTGACCGGTGCGACCGGCTTGCGCGGGCCCTTGCCACCGGCCCGGGGGGAGCCCGTCGGCTTGCCGGAACCGGCCTTGGCGCCAGGCGCCGGCCGGCCTGCGGCCGGCTTCTTGCCGGTGCTGACCACGGTCGGGCGGCGCTCTGGGCCACCCGGGGTGCTGATGCTCATCGTGCCTCGTCAAGTCGGTCGGTCAGGGGAGATGGCGGGCCGGTTGACGCGCAGGGTAGCCGCCGAGTGCCCGAGTCTACCCCCGATAACATGGTTGGGTGACTCCTGCAGAACTCGCCTCGGTCGTCCTCACCGCCGCCCACGCCGTCTTCACCGACCGTGGCCTGGATCACGCCGCGCTGCCGGAGCGCACGGTGGTGGAGCGACCGCGCAACCCCGAGCACGGCGACTACGCCTCCACGCTCGCTCTGCAGTTGAGCAAGAAGGTGGGCGTCCCGCCGCGTGAGCTGGCCAGCGCCCTCGCCGACGAGCTGGGTCGGGCGCCCGGGGTCAAGTCGGTGGAGATCGCCGGGCCGGGCTTTCTCAATATCCGGCTGGACGCCGCCGCCGCCGGCCAGCTCGCCCGGGTGATCGTCGAGGCCGGCGCGGAGTACGGCCGCAGCGACCGCCTCGCGGGCGAGAAGATCAACCTGGAGTTCGTGTCGGCCAACCCCACCGGTCCCGTGCACATCGGGGGCGTCCGCTGGGCGGCCGTCGGCGACGCGCTGAGCCGGCTGCTGCGGGCCACCGGCGCCGAGGTCGGCACGGAGTACTACTTCAACGACGCCGGTTCGCAGATCGACCGCTTCGCCCGGTCGCTGCTGGCCACCGCGAAGGGCGAGGCCGTGCCGGAGGACGGCTACGGCGGCGCGTACATCGCGGAGATCGCGACCGAGGTGCAGGCCCGCCGGCCCGACGTGCTCGGCCTGGACGACGCCGCCGCCCAGGAGGTGTTCCGCGTCGAGGGTGTCGCGTTGATGTTCGACGAGATCCGCTCGTCGCTGCGGGACTTCGGCGTGGAGTTCGACACCTACTTCAACGAGAAGGACCTGCACGATCGGGGCGAGCTGGACCTCGCGCTGGCGCGGCTGCGCGAGCAGGGCCACCTGTACGAGTCCGAGGGCGCGACCTGGCTGCGGACCACCGACTTCGGTGACGACAAGGACCGGGTGCTGCGCAAGTCCAACGGCGAGTGGACGTACTTCGCCGCGGACTGCGCCTACTACCTGGACAAGCGGGAGCGCGGCTTCGAGCGGGTCGTGATCATGCTGGGCGCCGACCACCACGGCTACATCGGCCGGATGAAGGCGATGTCCGCCTGCTTCGGCGACGACCCGGAGCGCAACCTGGAGATCCTCATCGGGCAGCTGGTCAACCTGCTGCGCGACGGCGCCCCGATGCGAATGAGCAAGCGGGCCGGCACGGTGATCACCCTGGAGGACCTGGTCGAGGCGATCGGCGTGGACGCCTCCCGGTACGCGTTGGCCCGTTACTCCAGCGACTCGCCGATCGACATCGACATCGAGCTGTGGACGCGGGCGACCCGCGACAACCCGGTCTACTACGTGCAGTACGTGGCCGCGCGGACGGCGGGCGTGGCCCGCAACGCCGCCGAGGTGGGCCTGGTTCCGGGCGACGCCGACGCGTTCCGCCCCGAGCTGCTCGAGCACGAGAAGGAGAACGAGCTGCTCAAGGCGCTCGCCGAGTTCCCGGCGGTGGTGGCCACGGCCGCCGAGCTGCGCGAGCCGCACCGGGTGGCCCGCTACCTGGAGGAGAGCGTCGCCGCCTCCTACCACCGGTTCTACGACAACTGCCGGGTGCTGCCGTTGGGCGACGAGGAGGTCACCGACCTGCACCGCGCCCGGCTCTGGCTCAACAACGCCACCCGCACGGTGATCGCCAACGGTCTGCGCCTGCTCGGCGTCTCCGCCCCCGAGAGGATGTGACATGCGGGCTCACGAGGCTGGTGCGCTGCACGCGGACATCAGCAACCAGGGGCCGGCCTGGCTGCGTACCCCGGCCGACGTCAACGCCCTCGTGCCGGCGCTGTGGCCGCGCAGCGTGACGCGCGGCGCGGACGGCGCGGTCGCCGTCGCGGGCCTGAGCGTCCGCGACATCGCGGCCGAGTTCGGCACCCCGGTGTACGTCCTCGACGAGGCCGACCTGCGCTCACGCTGCCGCGACTTCCGGGCGGCCTTCCCGACCGAGGACGTCTACTACGCGGGCAAGGCGTTCCTCTGCCGGGCGGTGGTCCGGATGATCGCCGAGGAGGGCCTGCACCTGGACGTCTGCACCGGCGGCGAGCTGGCCACCGCGCTCTCGGCCGGGATGCCGCCGGAGCGGATCGGCTTCCACGGCAACAACAAGTCGGTCGCCGAGCTGGGTCGGGCGCTGGACGCCGGGGTGGGCCGCATCATCGTCGACTCGTTTACCGAGATCGACCGGCTGACCGCGCTGGCCCGCGAGCGCGGCGTCCGCCCCCGGGTGCTGGTCCGGGTCACCGTGGGCGTCGAGGCGCACACCCACGAGTTCATCGCGACCGCCCACGAGGACCAGAAGTTCGGCTTCTCCCTGGCCGGGGGAGCGGCGGCCAACGCCGCGTTCAAGATCCTCGACGAGGACGTACTGGAGCTGCGCGGGCTGCACTCGCACATCGGGTCGCAGATCTTCGACGCCAGCGGCTTCGAGGTGTCGGCCCGTCGGGTGCTCGCCCTGCAGGCGCAGATCCGCGACGCCCGGGGGGTGGAGCTTCCCGAGTTGGACCTGGGCGGCGGCTTCGGCATCGCGTACACCACCCAGGACGACCCGGCGACCCCGCAGGACCTGGCCAAGCGGCTGCGCAAGATCGTCGACTCGGAGTGCGCGGCGGAGAACCTGGCCGTTCCCCACCTGTCGATCGAGCCGGGCCGGGCCATCGTCGGGCCGGCCGTGTTCACGCTCTACGAGGTCGGCACGGTCAAGGACCTCGACGGCATCCGGACGTACGTCAGCGTGGACGGCGGGATGAGCGACAACATCCGTACCGCCCTCTACGACGCGTCCTACTCCGCGACGCTGGCCTCGCGCGCCTCGGACGCGGCGCCGTTGCTCGCCCGCGTGGTGGGAAAGCACTGTGAGTCCGGGGACATCGTGGTGAAGGATGAATTCCTGCCCGCCGACGTGCAGCCCGGAGATCTTGTCGCGGTACCCGGCACCGGCGCGTACTGCCGGAGCATGGCCAGCAACTACAACCATGTGCCCCGGCCGCCGGTCGTCGCGGTACGTGACGGCCAGGCGCGCCTGATCGTCCGGCGGGAGACCGAAGAGGACCTGCTGGCATTGGATGTGGGATGACGTCACCTGTGCGCTTGGCTCTGCTCGGCTGCGGCACGGTCGGCCAGGAGGTGGTCCGGCTGCTGCACGAGCAGTCGGCCGACCTGGCCGCCCGCATCGGCGCTCCACTGGAGATCGCCGGCGTCGCCGTCCGTCGGCTCGGCCGCGACCGTGGTGACCTGCCGATCGACGAGAGCCTGTTCACCACCGACGCGCTTGGCCTGATCAAACGCGACGACGTGGACGTGGTCATCGAGGTGGTCGGCGGGATCGAGCCGGCCCGGAGCTGGCTGGTCGAGGCGCTGCGCGCCGGCAAGAGCGTGGTCACCGCCAACAAGGCGCTGCTCGCCGAGGACGGCGTGGCCCTGCACGAGGCAGCCGCCGAGGGTGGCGGGGACCTCTACTACGAGGCGTCTGTCGCCGGCGCCATCCCGCTGCTGCGCCCGCTGCGCGAGTCGCTGCACGGCGACCGGATCAACCGGGTCACCGGCATCGTCAACGGCACCACCAACTTCATCCTGTCCGCGATGGACGCCACCGGCGCCGGCTTCGCCGAGGCCCTGGAAGAGGCCACCGAGCTGGGGTACGCCGAGGCCGACCCCACCGCCGACGTGGAGGGCTTCGACGCCGCGGCCAAGGCCGCGATCCTCGCCTCGTTGGCGTTCCACACCCGGGTCGGCGCGGCCGACGTGCACCGCGAGGGCATCACCGAGGTGACCGCCGCGGACATGGCCAGCGCCCAGGCGATGGGCTGCACGATCAAGCTGCTCTGCATCGCGGCCCGGGGCGTCGACGCGGCCGGTCAGGAGACGGTCAGCGTCCGGGTGCACCCGGCGATGATCCCGCGTAGCCACCCGCTGGCCAGCGTCGGCGATGCGTTCAACGCGGTCTTCGTCGAGGCGGACGCGGCCGGTCAGCTCATGTTCTACGGCCGGGGCGCGGGCGGCGCGCCGACCGCCAGCGCCGTGCTCGGCGACGTGGTGGCGGTGTCCCGCAACCGGCTCGCCGGGGTCCGCGCGGCCAGCGAGAGCGCGTACGCCGACCTGTCGGTGCGGCCGATGGGCGAGGCGCTGACCCGCTACCACGTCAGCCTCGACGTGGCCGACCGCTCGGGTGTGCTGGCCGCCGTGGCGAGCGTGTTCGCCCGGCACGACGTGTCGATCGCGACCGTGCGCCAGGGCTCGGCCGGTGGCGCTCCCGGCCGCGACGGCGACGCCGAGCTGGTCATCGTCACCCACGTGGCGCCGGACGCCGCGCTCGCCGCGACCGTCGACGAGCTGCGCGGTCTGGACATCGTCCGGTCGGTGACGAGCGTGCTGCGGGTCGAGGGCGGCGCCTGAGTCGTTGGACCATCAGGGCGGCTCGGGCGTCCCGCCAGGTGGGTAACCCGGGGTGTGCCATCGATGGCTCCGGCAGGGTGGTCCAGGGTGACCTGGTGCTCGGGTCGGAGCTGCGGTAAAGCGAGGAGATTGACATGTGGCGGGGTCTGATCGAGGCGTACCGGGATCGGCTGCCCGTCACCACGGCCACGCCGGTCGTCACGTTGCACGAGGGGAACACCCCGCTGCTGCCGGCGCCCGTGCTCTCGGCCCGGCTGGGCTGTGACGTCTACCTGAAGGTGGAGGGGGCCAACCCGACCGGCTCCTTCAAGGACCGGGGGATGACCCTCGCGGTGTCGAAGGCGGTCGAGGCCGGCAACAAGGCGATCATCTGCGCCTCCACCGGCAACACCAGCGCCTCCGCCGCGGCGTACGCGGCGCGGGCCGGGCTGACCTGCGCGGTGCTGGTGCCGCAGGGCAAGATCGCGTTGGGCAAGCTGGCCCAGGCGCTGGTGCACGGGGCGAAGCTGCTCCAGGTCAGCGGCAACTTCGACGACTGCCTGGCGCTCGCCGCCAAGCTCGCCCAGGATCACCCGGTCGCCCTGGTCAACTCGGTCAACATCGACCGCCTGCACGGGCAGAAGACGGCCGCGTTCGAGATCGTGGAGGCGCTCGGCGACGCTCCGGACATCCACTGCCTGCCGGTCGGCAACGCCGGAAACATCTCCGCGTACTGGATGGGGTACTCGGAGGAGCAGGCCGCCGGCGTCACCACCCGCGCGCCCAAGATGTACGGCTTCCAGGCGTCCGGAGCGGCGCCGATCGTGACCGGCCAGGTGGTGCCGGAGCCGTCCACCATCGCCACCGCGATCCGGATCGGCAACCCGGCGAGCTGGACGAAGGCGCTCGACGCCCGGGAAGCCTCCGGCGGCCTCATCGCGGCGGTGACCGACCGGGAGATCCTGTCGGCGTACCGGCTGCTCGCCCGTGAGGTGGGCGTGTTCGTCGAGTTGGGCAGCGCGGCCAGCGTGGCCGGCCTGCTCCAGCAGGCCGCGGCGGGCGCGGTGCCGGCCGGTTCGACGGTGGTCTGCACGGTGACCGGTCACGGCCTGAAGGACCCGGAGTGGGCGATCTCCACCGCGCCCGCCCCGCTGACCATCGGCAACGATCCGTTGGCCGCGGCCCGGGCCCTCGACCTCGCCTGAGAGCGCTGGCGCGGCTGGCGGTGGGCCGCCGCCGGGGGCGGCGGGGGTTCCGGTGATCGAGTCCGGCACACTTTCAGGTATCCCCGCCCGCATTCTCTTTCAGGAGTGAGCCAGGCCGATGTCGCTGCTCGCCAGATTCAGCCTCGCCAACCGAGGGCTGGTCGCCCTCATCGCGGTGGTGACCACGGCGTTCGGAGCGTTCGCCGTGCCGTCGCTGAAGCAGCAACTGCTGCCGTCGCTCGAGTTCCCGGCCGCGTTCATCGTGGCCGCCTACCCCGGCGCCGGACCCGAGATCGTCGAGTCGCAGGTGACCGAGCCGATCGAGAACGCCCTGCAGGGCATTCCGGGGCTGGACAAGGTCACCTCCACGTCCCGCGAGGGTTCGGCCACCGTCCAGGTCGAGTACGAGTTCGGCACCGACCTGGACGACGTGGTCAACAAGATGCAGACCGCGCTGAGCCGGATCGACGCCCAGTTGCCGGACAGCGTCGACCCGCAGGTCATCGCGGGCAGCACCGACGACCTGCCGGCGGTGGTGCTGGCCGCGGCCGGCGGCGCGGACGAGCGGGCGCTCGCCGAGAAGCTGCGCGCGACGGTGGTGCCGGAGCTGGAGGGCATCGAGGGCGTTCGTACGGTCGAGGTGACCGGCACCCGCGACGACGTCGTGGTGGTCACCCCGGACCCGGCCAAGCTGGCCGCGGCGAAGCTCGCGCCGACCGCGATCGGCACCGCCCTGAAGACCAACGGCGTCTCCATCCCGGCCGGCGCGGTGACCTCGGGGGGTCTGGCCCTGCCCGTGCAGGTCGGAACGCCGGTCGCCACCGTGGACGACCTGCGCGGCATCGTCGTCGCGCCCGGCGCGTCGCCGGTGCGCCTCGGTGACGTGGCGACGGTCGAGCAGCAGCTCGCCCCGGCCACCGCGATCACCCGGACCAACGGCAAGGACAGCCTCGGTATCGCCGTCACCGCTTCGCCGGACGGCAACGCGGTGGCGATCTCCCACGAGATCCGCGACCGGCTGGCCGACCTGAAGGACGCCTCCGGCGCGGACCTGACGGTGGTGTTCGACCAGGCGCCGTTCGTGGAGAAGTCGATCGAGTCGTTGACCACCGAGGGCCTGCTGGGCCTGCTGATGGCGGTCATCGTCATCCTGGTCTTCCTGCTGTCGGTGCGCTCGACCGTGGTCACCGCGGTCTCCATCCCGCTCTCCGTGCTGGTGGCGCTGATCGCCCTCTGGATCGGCGACTACTCGCTCAACCTGCTCACCCTCGGCGCGCTGACCATCGCGGTGGGCCGGGTGGTGGATGACTCGATTGTCGTGCTGGAAAACATCAAACGGCATCTGGAGTACGGCGAGGAGAAGCAGCACGCGATCATCACCGGCGTCCGTGAGGTGGCCGGCGCGGTGACCGCGTCCACCCTCACCACGGTCGCGGTGTTCGCCCCGATCGCGCTGGTCGGCGGGTTCGTGGGGCAGCTCTTCGCGCCGTTCGCGATCACCGTGACGGTGGCCCTGCTCGCCTCGCTGCTGGTCTCGCTGACGGTGATCCCGGTGCTGGCGTACTGGTTCCTCAAGCCGCGTGGCGGCACCGTCGACGACGAGGCGGTGCGTCGTGACGCGGAGGAGAAGGAGCTGCACAACCCGTTGCAGCGGGCGTACCTGCCGGTGATCGGCTTCGCCACCCGTAAGCGGTCGACCCGCTGGATCACCGTCGGGCTCGGCCTGCTGGTGCTCTTCGCCACCTTCGGGCTGGCGCAGAAGCTGGAGACGAACTTCCTGGACGACTCCGGCCAGGACACGCTCAGCTTCCGGCAGGAGCTGCCGGCGGGCAGCGGTCTGGCCGCCACCGACGCGGCGGCCAAGCAGGTCGAGGCGGTCCTCGGCCGGATCGACGGAGTCGAGACGTACCAGGTGACGGCCGGCGGCGGCGACACGCCGTGGGCGGGTGGCGGCGGTAACAACGTCGCGAGCTGGTCATTGGCGCTCGGCGGCGACAAGGACGCCAAGCAGGTACGCGAGGAGCTGCGCCGGGAGTTCGACAAGCTCGGCACCAGCGTGGGCGAGGTCAGCTTCGGCGGTGGCCAGGACGCGTCGACCAGTCAGCTCGAGGTGATCGTCCAGGCCAGCGACCCGGAGGTGCTGACCCGCGCCGCCGAGGCGGCCCGTACGGCGATGGACGACGTCCCGGACGTCGAGGACGTCACCACGAGCCTCGCCGCGCGGGTGCCGCGGGTGGACGTGACCGTCGACCGGGTCGCTGCCGGTCGGGTCGGCCTCACCGAGGCCGCCGTGGGTCAGCTCGTGTCGCAGGCGTTCCGTGGCGCTCCGCTGGGTCAGGTGGCGCTCGACGGGCGTCAGCAGGACGTGGTGCTGCGGTTGAGCGCGACCGCTCCGGTCTCGGTGGAGGAGCTGCGCGCCCTTCCGGTCGGGCCGGTGAAGCTCGACGACATCGCGGACGTCACGCAGGCCGAGGGGCCGCAGCAGGTGACCCGGATCGACGGTGAGCGCAGTGTCTCGGTGACCGGCGCGGCGACCGGGTCCAACCTGGGCGCGACCACGAAGGAGCTGCAGAAGCGGCTCGACGGCATCGACGTCCCGGGAGCGACCCTCACCATCGGTGGAGTCAGCGCCGACCAGTCGGACGCGTTCGGCGACCTGGGCCTGGCGGTGCTCGTCGCCATCGCGATCGTGTTCCTGATCATGGTGGCCACGTTCCGCAGCCTCACCCAGGCGTTGATCCTGCTGATCTCCATCCCGTTCGCGTCCACCGGCGCGATCGGTCTGCTGCTGATCACCGGTACGCCGCTCGGCGTGCCGGCGTTGATCGGTGTGCTGATGCTGGTCGGCATCGTGGTGACCAACGCGATCGTGCTGCTCGACCTGATCAACCAGTACCGGGCGCGGGGCATGGGAGTCCAGGAGGCGGTGGTCGAGGGTGGCCGGCGTCGGCTGCGACCGATCCTGATGACCGCGGTCGCGACGATCTTCGCGCTGCTACCGATGGCCTTCGGGTTGACCGGTGAGGGTGGGTTCATCTCGCAGCCGCTGGCGGTCGTGGTGATCGGTGGCCTGCTCAGCTCGACGCTGCTGACGCTGGTCCTGGTGCCGACGCTCTACTCGATGGTGGAGCACACCAAGGAGTCGCTGCGGGAGCGGCGTCATCGGCGGCGCTCCGGCGACGCCGTGCCGAGCGGGTCGGAGAACGTCGAGCCGGACGGTCCGAACCAGGTGGCGGTGCCGACGGGCGCCCCGGCCGCGTCGGCCGAGAGCGCGCAGCCGTCGGCGACGCGCCCCGCGCCGTCCGGTGCGCTGGTGGACGGCACGGACCAGTTCGAGGTGCTGCGGTTGCCCCGCAGCCGCCGGTCGCCGCTACCCCCGTCGGAGCCGACCGAGTAGCCGACCGACATCGCGGGCAGCGCCCCCGGCAGGATCTCCTGTCGGGGGCGCTGCTCTTTGTGCCCACATCGATCGAACGACCTGACCGCAGCCTTGCGTCACTTCTTGCATACTCCTGGTAGATGTCGGCGGTGACGAGTGGGGCAGGCGGATGACCGAGGGCGCGCGCGGGTGGTCCCGGCGCGACCTGCTGCGCCGAAGCGCCCTGGTGGTGACCGGAGCGGCCGCCGGGGCGGGCGTCACGGACGTCTGGTTGACCCACCGGCGGCTGCCTCTTGCCGGCGGCCCGGCCAGCGCCACCGTCGGCAACGGGGCGCAGGACGTCGGCGCCGGCGTCCTGCCGGTCGTCTGGTCGGGGTCGACCACCCAGCGGCTGGTCGCGCTCACCTTCGACGACGGCCCGGCGCCACAGTGGACGCCCATGGTGCTGGACACCCTCGCCCAGCACCGGGTGCCCGCCACGTTCTTCCTGGTCGGCAGCCAGGTCCGTAAGCACCCCGACCTCGTACGCGACCGGCTCGGCGAGCACGAGGTGGGCAATCACAGCTGGGCGCACCGGGACCTCGCCCAGTTGGACGCCGCAGAGGCGTACGACGACCTGAGTCGCACCCACGACGTGATCACCGACGTGACGGGCCGGGCCCCCCGCCTGGTCCGTCCGCCGTACGGTCACCTGGGCGGTGCGGTGCTGCACGCGGCCGCCCGGTTGAACTACCGGCTGGTGCTCTGGTCGTTGCAGATGGTGGAGCGGGAGTTTCCCGACGATCCGGCCGGTCATGCCCGCCGGATCGTGGACGGCGTCCGGCCCGGGACGATCCTGCTCGGGCACGACGTCGGTCAGCGGCGGCGGCTGGTCGCGCTGCGCGGCCTCCCCGACATGATTCGCGGACTCCGGGAGCGCGGATACACCTTCGTCACCGTCTCGTCGCTGCTGGGAGCGGGTGTAGCCCCGACGCCCACCGGGTAGGGTGCCGGTCCGTGGCGTCCACCCTTTCGGTCCTTACCGGCAATCGGAGCTTCCGCAATCTCTTCCTCGCCGAGCTGGTGGTCTTCGGGGCCGACTGGTTCGTCATGGTGCCGCTGCTGGTGCTGCTGCCCCACCTGACGGGAAGCGGCGTCTGGGGCGCCCTGGTGCTGGCGGTGGACACCGGCATCGTGGCGCTGCTGCTGCCGTACACCGGCACCATCGCCGACCGGTTCGACCGGCGCAAGATCATGATTGTCGCGAACGTGGCCGCGCTGGCCGGTGTGTTGCTGCTGCTCGGTGTCCGTGACCGTGGCACGGCCTGGTTGGCGCTGGTGGCGATCGGGGCCGTCGCGGTCGCCAAGGCGTTCTACTCGCCGGCCGCGCAGGCGGCGCTGCCCAACGTTCTGGAGCCGCACGAGCTGGCCGCCGGCAACGCCGTGGCCGGTTCGGCCTGGGGCACCATGACGGTGGTGGGCGCCTCACTGGGTGGAGTGCTCAGCTCGGCCGCCGGCCCGTACGCCTGCTTCTGGGTGGCGGCGGCGGGCCTGGCGCTGGCCGCGGGCCTCGCCACGCGGATCCGCCGGCCGTTGCAGGTGGCCCGCGACCCGTTGTTGCCGGCGCAGCGGACCTGGTCGGCGGTCCGCGAGGCGCTCGGCTACATCGGGCACCGACCTCGGGTGCTGGCGCTGGTGACGGTCAAGTCGGCGGTCGGCCTGGGCAACGGGGTGCTGACCGTGTTTCCGCTGCTCGCCAGCGTGTACGGGGTTGGTTCGCTGGGCGCGGGTCTGCTCTTCGCGGTACGCGGCGCGGGGGCGTTGGTCGGGCCCATCCTGATGCGTCGGGTGTTGACCAACCGGTCCTGGCTGCTGCCCGGCCTCGCGCTGTCCATGTCGCTCTACGGGCTGTCCTATGTGGGCGCTTCCGTCGTCCGCTGGTTCCCGCTGGTGCTGCTGTTGGTGTTCGTGGCGCACTTCGCCGGCGGCAGTAACTGGGTGATGTCGAACTTCGCCCTCCAGGGTGAGGTGCCGGACCGGCTGCGCGGACGCGTGTTCGCCACCGACATGATGCTCGCGACACTGGCCATCTCGGTGAGTCAACTGGCGGTGGCCCTGGTCGTGGACGTGGTGGACGAGCGGGTGGTGCTGGCCGGCTGCGGGCTGGTCACCGTCGTGTACGCGGTCGGCTGGCGGATCGCCACCCGGCGTCTCTCGTTGACCGACCCGGCCGCCGAGCCCGTCTCCGACGCCGCCGGCTGACACCCGGCCGGTCCCACGGTGCGGGCGAGCGGCCGGATCGTCGGTGTCGGGCCCTAGCATGAGCGCGTGCCGACGAACTTCACCGCCGGGCCGGTCCGGGTCCGGGTTCCCGCGACGAGTGCCAACCTCGGTCCGGGCTTCGACGCGCTGGGGCTCGCCCTCGGACTCTACGACGACCTGGCCGCCGAGGTGTCGTCCGGCGGGGTCCAGGTGACGGTGACCGGTCAGGGTGCCGGTGAGCTGCCGGCCGACGATCAGCACCTGGTGGTGCGGGCCATGCGTGCCACCTTCGACGTCCTCGGCGCGCAGCCCACGGGCCTGAGCGTGGAGTGCGTCAACCGGATACCGCAGGCGCGCGGCCTCGGCTCGTCGTCGGCTGCCATCGTGGCCGGGGTTCTGCTGGCCCGTGTCCTGGTCGCCGACGGCGTGGAGCGGCTTGACGAGCCGGCTCTCCTCCGGCTGGCCGCCGAGATCGAGGGCCATCCGGACAATGTCGCGCCGTGCCTGCTCGGCGGCTTCACGCTGGCCTGGACCGAGACGGCCGGCGCTCGTGCGGTGTCCCTGCCGGTCGCCGACGCCGTACGACCCACTGTCTTCGTGCCCTCCGAGCGCGGCCTGACCGCGACCGCGCGGGCGGCCCTGCCGGCCACCGTGCCCCACGCCGACGCCGCGTTGACCGCGGGACGGGCGGCGTTGCTGGTGCACGCGCTCACCACGGATCCGGCGCTGCTGATGCCGGCCACCGTCGACCGGCTGCACCAGGATTACCGCGCGGCCGGGATGCCGGGCACGTTGTCGCTGGTCAGCGCGCTGCGAGAGGCGGGTGTGGCGGCTGTGGTCTCCGGGGCCGGGCCGAGCGTGCTGGCGCTCGGCGAGCCGCCAGCGGGCTTCGACGCGGGAACAGACTGGCAGATTTGGAAGTTACCGATAGACGTCAGCGGCGCCCGGGTCGCCCGGGGTAGACTTGGACACGCCGAGCGGGACCCTGTTGCCGCAGGTCGGAAGAGTTGATTACGCTCTAGACCTAGCACAGCCGCGAAGCACGCGATCTCCTGCGGGGCGGCGCACCCCCGAAGCTCTCGGCGGTCAGCCCGTCACCCCTGCCAAGGCCCACGCCGCACCGCAGTTTCCACAGGTCGCCGCAGACGGCGAGACCTACCCACCGACGTTTGGTGGGTCGGGAAACCACCGGCTGCTGTGTCACAGACTCCCGCGACGCGTCCTTGCGAGGCGGGTGAACCGAGGCCGCCCGGCCACCTGAGCTCCGACTCCGGGCAGTCCCGGCCTTATCGAGGGAAGGAATCCATTGAGCGACACCACCGACGTGACGTCGGATGTTTCCAACGTCGCTGGCGATGCCACCGCTGCCGCTCCCGCCCGTCGTCGGCGCAGCGGTACCGGTCTGTCGGCGATGCTGCTGCCAGAGCTGCAGAGCCTGGCCGCGTCGCTCGGCATCTCCGGCACTGCTCGCATGCGCAAGGGTGAGCTGATCGCCGCGATCTCCGAGCGGCAGGGCGGCAACGCCGCCGGAACCCCTCGACCGCGGGCCGAGGTCGCCGCGGCGGCCGCTCCGGCGCGTGAGGAGGTGCGGGAGACCGTGGACCGCCCGACGGCCGAGGGTCGCAGCACCGACCAGGCGCCGGCCGAGCCGGCCACCGAGACCGAGAGCCGCAGTCGTTCGCGGCGCAGCCGGACCGCTGCCGCGGAGGCCCGTACCTCCGAGGTCGGCACCTCCGAGCCGCGTGGCGCCGAGGCGCGCACCGACGAGGTCGAGAGCGGCGAGCGTTCCGAGCGTGGCGAGAACCGCCGTGACCGGGTCGAGCGCAACGACCGCTCCGACCGGGGCGAGCGTGCCGAGCGCAACGACCGTGCCGACCGTACCGAGCGCAACGACCGGGGCGAGCGTGCCGAGCGGAGCGACCGTAACGATCGGGGCGAGCGTGCTGAGCGGGGCGACCGTGCTGAGCGGGGCGAGCGGGCCGAGCGCAACGATCGGGGCGAGCGCTCCGAGCGGGGTGAGCGTGCCGAGCGCAACGACCGCAGCGACCGTGCCGAGCGGGGCGAGCGCAACGACCGCAACGATCGGGGCGACCGCAACGACCGTTCGGAGCGCGCCGACCGCAACGACCGTGGTCAGCGCGTCGAGCGCGACAGCGACGACGAGGACGGCGAGGGCGGCGGTCGGCGTGGCCGGCGCAGCCGCTTCCGGGACCGTCGGCGTGGTCGTGGCGAGCGCGGCGAGACCGGCGGGGACACCGGCGGCGGCCGTGAGCCGCAGGTCGGCGAGGACGAGGTGCTCGTCCCCGTGGCCGGCATCATCGACGTGCTCGACAACTACGCCTTCGTACGGACGACCGGCTACCTGGCCGGCCCGAACGACGTGTACGTCTCGATGTCCCAGATCAAGAAGTACGGCCTGCGTCGCGGTGACGCGATCACCGGCGCCGTGCGGGCGGCCCGCGAGGGCGGCAACAGCGGCGACCAGCGGCGGGACAAGTACAACCCGCTGATGCGGCTGGACACGATCAACGGGATGGAGCCGGAGGAGGCGCGGCGTCGGCCCGAGTTCTACAAGCTCACGCCGCTCTACCCGCAGGAGCGCCTGCGGCTGGAGACCGAGCCGCACATCCTGACCACCCGGGTCATCGACCTGGTCATGCCGATCGGCAAGGGCCAGCGGGCGCTCATCCAGTCTCCGCCCAAGGCGGGTAAGACGATGGTGCTGCAGGCGATCGCCAACGCGATCACCCGCAACAACCCGGAGTGCCACCTCATGGTGGTGCTGGTCGACGAGCGGCCCGAAGAGGTCACCGACATGCAGCGGTCGATCAAGGGCGAGGTCATCGCGGCCACGTTCGACCGTCCGCCGCAGGACCACACCACGGTGGCGGAGCTGGCCATCGAGCGGGCCAAGCGTCTGGTCGAGCTGGGGCACGACGTCGTCGTGCTGCTCGACTCGGTGACCCGGCTCGGTCGGTCGTACAACCTGGCGGCGCCGGCCAGCGGCCGGATCATGTCGGGTGGTATCGACTCCACCGCGCTCTACCCGCCGAAGCGTTTCCTCGGCGCGGCCCGCAACATCGAGAACGGCGGCTCCCTGACCATCATCGCCACGGCGCTGGTGGAGACCGGTTCGATGGCGGACACGGTCATCTTCGAGGAGTTCAAGGGCACCGGTAACGCGGAGCTGAAGCTGGACCGGAAGATCGCCGACAAGCGGACCTTCCCGGCCATCGATATCAACCCGTCCGGCACCCGTAAGGAAGAGGTCCTGCTCGCGCCCGAGGAGCTGGCCATCATCCACAAGCTCCGCAAGGTGCTGCACTCGCTGGACTCGCAGGCGGCGATGGACCTGCTGCTGGACCGCCTCAAGCAGTCCCGCACCAACATCGAGTTCCTGATGCAGATCGCGAAGTCGACGCCGGGGGAGTGATCCCGCACCGGTGACCGACGACGAAGGGGGTACGGCCGCGGCCGTACCCCCTTCGGCATGACCGGCCCGTCCGCCGTCGCGTACCCCGGGTGGGGCACGACGGCCCCGGACGAATGCCTGCCCGGACGGCGGGAATGCGGACAGGTAGGCCCGTGTTGACGATGCCGGACGAGGTGTGCGGCCCGCTTACCGGGTCGGCCCAGGCCCATGGCACACTGGTCAATCGGCCACACCGGTTCCGGTTCACGCCCGAGCCCGTCGCGTACGGCGCGACGAGTGATGACGGCGACCCGGCGACCACCAACGAGAGGACCGAGGCGAGATGAAGGCAAACATCCACCCGGAGTACACGACCACCGAGGTCAGCTGCTCCTGCGGTAACACGTTCACGACCCGCAGCACCGCCAAGGGCGGCGCGATCCACGTCGAGACCTGCAGCGCCTGCCACCCGTTCTACACCGGTAAGCAGCGCGTTCTCGACACCGCCGGCCGGGTCGCGAAGTTCCAGCAGAAGTACGCCAAGGTTCAGGCCAAGAAGGCCAAGTAACTCCCCGTTCGGCGCCCGTGTCCGGTTTTGTACCGGACACGGGCGCCGTCCGCGTTTCGCCCGCCAACACCCTTGGCCCTCCCGGTGCCGCATCCTCGAAGGAGCATCCGCAGCATGAGCAGCGAGCGTCTGGCCGGACTCCTCGACGAGTACGCGGAGCTGGAGAAGCGGCTGGCCGACCCGGCCATCCACGCCGACCAGGCCACCGCGCGCCGGGTGGGTCGCCGGTACGCCGCGCTGGTGCCGCTGCACAAGGCCGCCGGCGAGCTGGAGCAGGCTCGCGCCGACCTGGCCGCGGCCCGCGAGCTGGCCGACGAGGACCCGTCCTTCGCCGCCGAGGCGGACTCCATCGCGGCGTCCCTGCCGGCCCTGGAGGAGCGCCTCGCCGAGTTGCTCATCCCGCGCGACCCGCACGACGCCAAGGACGTGATCGTCGAGATCAAGGCCGGTGAGGGCGGCGAGGAGTCGGCGCTGTTCGCCGGCGACCTGCTGCGGATGTACACCCGGTACGCCGAGCGGCACGGGTGGATCACCGAGGTGATCGACGCGCAGGATTCCGACCTCGGCGGGGTCAAGGACGTCTCGTTGTCGATCAAGACCAAGGGTGTGCCGGACGGCGGCAACGGTGTCTGGTCGCGGCTCAAGTGGGAGGGCGGCGTGCACCGGGTGCAGCGCGTCCCGGTGACCGAGTCGCAGGGCCGGATCCACACCAGCGCGGCCGGGGTGCTGGTGCTGCCGGAGGCCGAGGACGTCGACGTCACCATCGACCAGAACGACCTGCGTATCGACGTGTTCCGCTCGTCCGGCCCGGGCGGTCAGTCGGTGAACACGACCGACTCGGCGGTACGGATCACGCATGTGCCGACCGGCATCGTCGTGTCCTGCCAGAACGAGAAGTCCCAGTTGCAGAACCGGGAGCAGGCGATGCGGATCCTGCGGGCCCGGCTGCTCGCCGCCGCCCAGGAGCAGGCCGACGCCGCCGCTTCGGACGCCCGCAAGGCGCAGGTACGCACCGTGGACCGCTCGGAGCGCATCCGCACCTACAACTTCCCGCAGAACCGGATCACCGACCACCGGATCGGCTACACCGCGTACAACCTGGACCTGGCTCTCGCCGGTGACCTCGACGGCGTCCTGGACGCCCTGGCCGAGGCCGACCGCGCCGCCCGCCTGGCCGGCGACACAGAACTAACCCGCCGCTAACCCCCCCCGCCCCGCCCCGCCCGCTCCCGTCGATCATGGAGTCGTGGTGGGGAGATTGTCCCGTGGTGGGGCTTTAGCGGGGCACCACAAGTCCTTGATCGACCCCGAGAGAGGGGGAGTGGTCAGCTCGCGCGGGGGCGGGATTTCGCGCGTAGCATCTCCCGGTCGGCCTGCTCGAAGGCGACGCTGAGCGCGTCGCGCAGCCCGCTACCGCCGGAGACCTCGGCGAAGCCGATGCTCACCCCGACCGGGGTGCCGGGTACCAGCGACTCCCAGTCCTCGTTGCGTACCGCCGCCTCGATCCGGCGGGCCACCTCGGTGGCCTCGATCATGCCCGTGTCCGGGAGCACCACGACGAACTCGTCGCCGCCGTAGCGGGCCACGAAGTCTCCCCGGCGCATCACCCGGTTGATCACCCCGGCGATGCGTTGCAGCACCAGGTCACCGGAGTGGTGGCCGTGCCGGGTGTTGACCGCCTTGAAGCCGTCCAGGTCGCAGACGCCGATGACGACCCGCTCGCCCCGGGTGACGACGGCAGTGATGTACCGCTCCAGGCGACGCCGGTTGGGCAGGCCGGTGAGCGGGTCGGTCAACGCCTCACCCTCGTACCGTGCCGCCTCGCGACGCATCTCCTCGTGGTCGATCCGGGCGGCGATGCCGTCGATGTAGACGTCGCGCAGCCGGTCGTTGCGTTGGGCGGCGAGCCGGAACGCCAGCCGGTCCGCCCGGTGGGCCGCGGAATGGTCGCCGGCGCGGGCGAGCGCGATGCTGCGCAGCCGGGCCGGCTCGGCCGCCCCGAGCGTCTCGGTGGACACCCGGATGGTGTCCAGTCGGGCGACCGCCTCGATGGGCCGACCGTCCGCGACGGCCAGGCAGACCATGCCGAGTTGCCGCAGGTCCCGCGCGCGGGCGCTGTCACCGCCGTGGGTGAGCAGCCGGGACGGGCCGGCGTCGCCGGTCGGTTCCAGGGTGTCGCCGAGCGCGGCCTGCCGTGCCGCCGAGTACCCGTACGCGGCGAGGCTGCTGGGACGGAGCCGCCCGGCCCGCCCGCTCTGGACGAACTGGGCCAGGTCGGTCGCCACGTCCCGCAGCACGCGCAGGCAACCGTCGCTGTCACCGTTGTGGTCGAGCGCCACGGCGTTGCGCAGCCGGATGCCCGGCGCGGCGAACGTCTCCTCCGGGATCCCGGCGGTCAACCCGAGCTGCCGTGCGCGTTCGATCGCGCCCAGGGCGTACCCGTGGAAGCTGAGGTAGCTGTAGGCCATCGCCAGGTCGTGCCAGCCCCAGGCGGTGTCCCGGTCCGGGTCGTCCACGGCGTTCAGGGCCCGCGCTGCCTTGACGAGGTGGGTGACGCAGCGGTCCAGCGCGCCCTGGTGGTGGGCGGCGAGCGCGGCCAGCGCGTTGAGGTGCCCGTGCAGGTAGGGCTCGGCGAGGTCGCGGACGGCCGCCGACGCCTCCTCGATGGCCCGGGTGAACTCCGCCGTCCGACCGAGATTGATCAAGGCGGAGAGACGCTGGACCATGGCGTCCGCGCGGGCCGCCGGGTCCGACGTGGTGCGGATCACACGCTCCAGAAGGGTGTACGACTCCGCGGAGCGACTTGCTTCCTGCAAAGCGCGGGCGTGCGAGAGAGTGTCAACCTGGTCATGGACCCGGTCGAGCCAGCCCACCCACAACCTCCTGTCGTGTGCGCCTCGACGCACCCGTTCATGGCGTCGCCTCGCGACGCCCCATGATTATCGTGTGACCACTCTGCCGCAACACCCCCCCGAAGGGACAGGCCGCACCCGTCCGTCCGCCGCGGTGGCGCGGGCGGCCCGCGTACTCGCCGCGGCCGGCGTAGGCCCGGCGCGCGTGGAGGCCGAACTGCTGACGGCGTACGTGCTGGACGTGCCCCGGGGTCGGCTGGCCCTCGCCGACGATCTGGACGACGCCCAACTGGCCCGCCTGGACGAGCTGGTCGGGCGTCGCGCCGGCCGGGAGCCGTTGCAGCACCTGACCGGTCGGGCGGGTTTCCGGCACCTGGAACTGGCGGTCGGTCCGGGTGTCTTCGTGCCCCGGCCGGAGACGGAATTGCTGGCCGGGTGGGGTGTCGAGCAGGGCCGGGGCAGATCCGAGCCGCTGGTGGTGGACCTGTGCAGCGGCACCGGCGCGATCGCGTTGGCGGTGGCGCAGGAGCTGCCCGGGGCGCGGGTGGTCGCGGTGGAGCGGTCCTCGGCGGCGCTGGCGTGGTTACGCCGCAACGCGGCCGAGCGGGCCGCGGCGGGGGACCGGCCGATCGAGGTGGTCGAGGCCGACGTGACCGCGCCCGACCTGCTCACCGACCTGGTGGGTCGGGTGGACGTGCTGCTCTGCAATCCGCCGTACGTGCCGGTCGACGTGGTGGTGCCGCCGGAGGTGGCCGGGCACGATCCGGCGGAGGCGGTCTTCGGGGGCGTCGATGGTCTGGCGGTGATCCGACCGGTGATCGACCGGGCGGCGGCGCTGCTGCGACCCGGGGGCGTGATCGGGGTCGAGCACGACGACACGCACGGCGTGGCGGTGCCAGAGTTGTTCGCCCACGACGGCCGGTTCGACGCCGTCACGGAGCATCCGGACCTCACCGGCCGCCCCCGGTACGCCACCGCGTCCCGACGGGCGGACGGCCAGCACACCGTGCCCGGGCGGGCGTGGCAGACTGACTCCTCGTGATGCTCTACGACTGCCGATCGCCCGCCGATCGGGACCGCGGCATCGCTGCGGCCATCGAGGCGGTCAAGAACGGCGAACTGGTCGTCCTTCCGACGGACACCGTCTACGGGATCGGCGCGGACGCGTTCACGCCGTACGCGGTCAAGGCGCTGCTGGACGCGAAGGGCCGGGGTCGGCAGATGCCCCCGCCGGTGCTGATCGGTTCGCGGCACACCCTGGACGGCCTGGTCTTCTCGCTGCCCTCGGCGGCGCGGGACTTGGTGGAGGCGTTCTGGCCGGGTGCGCTGACGATCGTGGTCGAGCACTCGCCGAGCCTGCAGTGGGACCTGGGCGACAAGACCGGCACCGTCGCGGTGCGGATGCCGCTGCACCCGGTGGCCCTGGAGGTGCTGCGCGAGACCGGCCCGATGGCGGTCTCCTCGGCCAACAAGACGGGCCAGCCGGCGGCGGTGACCGCCGAGGAGGCGCGCGACCAGCTCAGCTACTCGGTGCGTGCGTACCTGGAGGCCGGGCCCTGCCCGGATCCGGTGCCGAGCACGATCGTCGACCTGACCGGCGAGGTGCCGCAGTTGCTGCGGGCCGGGGCGATCCCGCTGGAGAAGCTGCGCGACGTCGTACCGGATCTCCTCGACGTCCACCAGGGGGCCTGAGTGCCCCCGTTCACCGTCCTGCACGTCTGCATGGGCAACATCTGCCGCTCACCGATGGCCGAGCGACTGCTGGCCCTCGCGGCACGGGAGCGGTTGGTGCGGCGTTCGCAGGATCCGGCCGGCGTCGAGGAGCTGCTGCACAGCCACAGCGCCGGCACCGGCGGCTGGCACGCGGGCGAGGAGATGAACCCGCCGGCGGCGCGGCAGGTCATCGACCGTGGCGGTGACGTCGACGGGTTCGCGGCGCGCAAGCTGCGCTCGGACCACATCGACGCCGCCGACCTGGTCCTGACGGCGACGGCCGACCAGCAGGAGTACGTGGTGGCGCTCCGTCCGGACGCGGCGGCCCGTACCTTCGTGCTGGGTGAGTTCGGCCGGCTGCTGGCCGCGGTGGACGTCACCGCGCTGCCGGCGGCCGAGGCGACCCCGGAGGCGGTGTACGCGCGGGGCGTGGCCCTGGTGGCGGCGGCGCACGACAACCGGCTGGGCGCCTCGGCGCTGCCCACCGACGATCTCGACGATCCCTGGGGTCGCGGCGACCAGTGTTTCACCCGGGTCGCGGACGAGATCGAGGAGACGGTCCACCCGCTGGCCGCCGCGCTGCTGCCCTGAGCGCGGTGCGAGCCGCTGGCCGGCGCGCTGCTGCCCTGAGCGCGGTGCGAGTTTCCTCCGGGTTTGGGGAAAACCAGGGGCGAAAGGGGCGTTCCGGGTCATTCTGAACGGGTCCTAGCGTGACCGGCTCCTGCGGGGAGAGCTGATGATCCGGGCCCGACTCGACAAACTGCTGACCGTGGTGATCGCCGGCGTGCTGGCCGGACTGGTGCTGGCCGGGGCCGCCCTGCCCGCCGCCCTGGTCTTCGGGATCGGCTTCAGCGCCCTGTCCACGCCGTACTCGGAGCTGCCCAACACGCTCCGCACGCCGCCTACCGCGCAGCGCTCCAACCTCTACGCCAACGACGGCACCACCCTGATCACCTCCTTCTACCAGGAGGACCGGGTGGAGGTCCCGCTGCGCGAGGTCGCCCCGGTGATGCGCCAGGCCATCGTGGCCGCCGAGGACGTCCGGTTCTACCAGCACAGCGGGGTGGACCTGCGCGGTGTGGTGCGCGCCTTCACGGTGAACAAGCGCGACGGTAAGACCCGGCAGGGCGCCTCCACCCTGACCATGCAGTACGTCCGCAACGTGCTCAGCAGCGATCCCCGGCTGACCGAGCGGCAGCGCCAGGCGGCCACCGAGCTCACCACCGCCCGCAAGCTCCAGGAGATGCGGTACGCGCTGGCGCTGGAGCGGGAGCTCAGCAAGGAGGACATCCTCACCCGCTACCTCAACATCGCCTACTTCGGGGCCGGGGCGTACGGGATCGGTGCGGCCAGCAAGCGCTACTTCTCGGTCTCGCCGGCTGAGTTGACCCTGCCCCAGGCCGCGCTGTTGGCTGGTCTGGTCCGGTCGCCGGACAGTGACGACCCGATCAACGGGGATGCCGACAGCGCCCTGCACCGCCGGACGTACGTGTTGGAGCGCCTGGTCGAGACGGATCAGGTCCCCGCCGACGCGGCGGCGGCGGCACAGGCCGAGCCGCTGCAGCTGCGGCCCAGCGAGACGCCGAACGACTGCACGGGGGTGCCCGACGGGCATTCGGACTGGGGTTTCTTCTGCGACTGGTTCACCCGCTGGTGGAGCAGCCAGTCGGCGTTCGGGTCGAGCGCCGACGAGCGACAGCGCACGCTGCGCCGGGGCGGGTTCTCCATCGTCTCGTCGCTGGATCCGGCCGTGCAGCAGGCCACCACCGAGCAGGTCCTGCGCATCTACCGGCCCACCGAGGCGCGGGCGGTACCCACCGCCGTGGTGCAGCCCGGCACCGGCCGGGTGCTGGCGATGTCGGTGAACCGCAACTACAGCGTCGAGGACAACCCGGTCGGACAGAAGAACTATCCGAACACGGTCAACCAGCTCGTGGCCGGTGGTGGGGCCATCGACGGGTATCAGGCCGGTTCGACGTTCAAGCTCTTCACCATGCTGGCCGCGCTGGAATCCGGCATGCCGCTGTCGACCGAGTTCACGGCGCCGACGCAACTGCTCACCCGCTTCCCGGCGACCGGTGCGGGTAGCTGTGACGGCCGCTGGTGCCCGGCGAACGCCAGTCCGTCGGCGATGGACGGCCCCCGCACGATGTGGACCGGGTTCGGCCGGTCGGTGAACACCTACTTCGCCTGGCTGACCGAGCGGGTCGGCGCCGACCGGGTGGTCGAGATGGCCGAGCGGCTGGGCATCGTGCTGCGGGCCGACTCCGACGAGCGGCTGGCCCGCTACGGCGCGAAGGACTGGGGCCCGTTCACCCTGGGTGTCGCCGCGACGACCCCGCTGGACCTGGCCACGGCGTACGCCACGGTGGCCGCGGAGGGGACGTGGTGCGCGCCGCTGCCGGTGGTCTCGATCAACGACTCGGCCGGCCGGCCGGTGGATGCCGCCAAGCCGGACTGTCGGCAGGTACTCGACACCGACGTGGCCCGGGCGGCGGCGGACGCGGCCCGCTGCCCGGTGGGCGACCAGTCGATGTACGGGCGGTGCGACGGCGCCACGGCTCCCGATCTGCGATCCCGGCTGGGCCGCCCGGTGGCCGGCAAGACCGGCAGTTCCGAGCGGTACGAGACGGAGACGGTGGTGGCCTTCACCCCGCAGTTGGTGGTCGCCTCGATGGCGGCCAACCCGGACGACCCGCGCGACGCGGTCGGTCAGGCCGTGCAGGCCCGGATGGTGACCGGGGTGGGCGAGGTCCTCTCCCGTGCCCTGCGCGACCAGCCGGTACGCGACTTCGTCCCGCCAAGCGAACGGGCCGCCTTCCAGGTCACCGCCGCCCGAACCACAAACTGACCCCGCCCCGCCCCGCCCCGCCGACTCCGTTCGCGCCGATCTTGCAGTTTCTGCGGGGATTTAGGGTGCCAAAGCCGCAAATCGACAACACAAAGTGCAAGATCGGCGTGGGCGGCGTGGGCGGCGTGGGCGCGTGGGCGCGTGGGCGCGTGGGCGCGTGGGCGGCGTGGGCGGGGTGGGGGTGGGGGTGGGTTAGGGGGATTGTTCGGCGTTGCGGGCTATGTTGCGGGCCATTCCGCCGAAGATCACGGCGTGGAACGGGGTCACCGAACTCCAGTAGGCGTGACCGCCGAGGCCGCGAGGGAGGAAGACGGCACGTTGCTGGTAGCGGCTGTGGCCGTTCTCGGCCGGCAGTGCCCGCATCTCCAGCCAGGCGCGGCCGGGCAGCCGCATCTCCGCGCGCAGCCGCAACAACTCGCCCGGAATGATCTCCTCGACCCGCCAGAAGTCCAGCGCCTCGCCGACCTGGAGGCGGTGCGGGTCGCGCCGGCCCCGGCGCAGCCCCACACCACCGACCAGCCGGTCCAGCCAGCCGCGTACCGACCAGGCGAGGGGGAACGAGTACCAGCCGTGCTCGCCGCCCACGCCCTCGATGACCCGCCAGAGCGCGGCCGGCGACGCGTCCACCGCCCGTTCCCGTACGTCCGTGTACACCGTTCCGCCGGACCAGTCCGGGTCGCTGGGCAGCGGCTCGGCGGGCGCGTCGGTGCCGCTCGCGGTGGACCAGCGCGTCTCCACCTGGGCGTCGCGCACCTTGGCCAGCGCCAACCGTACGGCGTCGTCGAAGCCGGTGAGGCCGCCGGGCGGATCGGGCACGTACCGGGCGATGTCGTGTTCGTGGGCCACGGCCTCGTGGATCAGGCTCTCCACCAGCGGCCGGGCGATCTTGTTCGGTACCGGGGTGATGAGGCCGACCCAGTGCGACGAGAGCGACGGGGTGAGGGGCCGGACCGGCACGATGACCCGTCGTCGTAACCCGGCCACCCGGGCGTAGCGGTCCATCATGTCGCGGAAGGTCAGCACGTCCGGTCCGCCGATGTCGAAGCCGCGGTTGACCTCGGGCGGCAGGGTGGCGCAGCCGGCCAGGTAGCGCAGCACGTCGCGGACCGCGATCGGCTGGATCCGGTTGCGGACCCACCGTGGCGTGACCATGGCGGGCAGCCGCTCGGTCAGGTATCGCAGCATCTCGAACGACGCCGAGCCGGAGCCGATGATCACTGCGGCGCGGAGCACCGCCGTGGGCACGCCGCTGGCGAGCAGGATCCGGCCCACTTCGGCCCGGGACCGCAGGTGCGGCGACGGGACCTCCGCGTCGGCCGCCGGCTCCGGACCACCGAGGTAGACGATCCGGCGTACGCCGGCCGCGCGGGCCGCCGCCGCGAAGTTCGTCGCCGCCGTCCGGTCGGCCGCCTCGAAGTCCGCCCGGCCGAGCGAGTGCACCAGGAAGTACGCGACGTCCACGTCGGCGAAGGCGGCGGGCAGTGTCTCCGGCCGGCTCAGGTCACCCTCGACGATCTCGGCCGCCGCCGCCCACGGAACATCGCGCAGGCGTACGGCCTTGCGGGCGAGGCAGCGCACGGTGTGCCCGTCGGCGAGTAGCAGCGGCGTCAGTCGCCCGCCGATGTATCCGGTGGCTCCGGTGACGAGGCATCTCACGGGTCCCAGTGTGCGGCCCCGGAGGGCCCGTCGCACAGGAACTGGCCGGCCGCCCTGGTGCGACAGGCCCTAGACTCGTTCGCTGTGGAGACCGAGACGAGCACCTTCTGGGGGCCGGATTTCGCCCAGCTCAGGGCCACCGATCCGGAGATCGCCGGGGTGGTCCTCGGTGAGCTGGACCGGTTGCGGGGTGGCCTGCAACTGATCGCGAGCGAGAACCTGACCTCGCCGGCGGTGCTGGCCGCGCTCGGCTCGACGTTGACCAACAAGTACGCCGAGGGGTACCCGGGTCGGCGCTACTACGGCGGCTGCGCCGAGGTGGACCGGGCCGAGGAGATCGGCATCGCCCGGGCCAAGGAGCTGTTCGGGGCCGAGCACGCCAACCTCCAGCCGCACTCCGGGGCGAGCGCCAACCTGGCCGCGTACGCCGCGCTGGTGCAGCCGGGGGACACGGTGCTGGCGATGGACCTGCCGCACGGCGGGCACCTCACCCACGGCAGCCGGGTGAACTTCTCCGGCAAGTGGTTCCACCCGGTGGGCTACCCGGTCCGGCCGGACACCGAGCTGATCGACTACGACGAGGTACGCGATCTGGCCCGCGCGCACCGGCCCAAGCTGATCATCTGTGGGGCCACCGCGTACCCCCGGCTGATCGACTTCGCCCGGTTCCGGGAGATCGCCGACGAGGTCGGGGCGTACCTGATGGTGGACGCCGCGCACTTCATCGGCCTGGTGGCCGGTCGGGCCATCCCGTCGCCGGTGCCGTACGCCGACGTCGTCTGCGCCACCACCCACAAGGTGCTGCGCGGCCCCCGGGGCGGCATGATCCTCTGCCGCGAGTCGCTGGCCCAGCGGATCGACAAGGCGGTCTTCCCGTTCACCCAGGGCGGCCCGCTGATGCACGCGGTCGCGGCCAAGGCGGTCGCGCTGCGTGAGGCGGCCCAGCCCGAGTTCCAGACGTACGCCGCCCAGGTGGTGCGCAACGCGCAGGCGCTCGCCGCCGGGCTGGCCGACGAGGGCATGCGCCCGGTGTCCGGTGGCACCGACACCCACCTCGCGCTGATCGACCTGCGGGAGCTGGGGGTGACCGGCGCGGAGGCCGAGGCCCGCTGCGACGCCGCCTCGATCACCCTGAACAAGAACGCCATTCCGTACGATCCGCAGCCGCCGTTGGTGGCCTCGGGTATCCGGGTGGGCACGCCGAGCGTCACCACGCAGGGCCTGCGCGAGGGTGAGCTGCGGCAGGTGGCCGCCCTGATCGCCCGCGCGGTACGCACGAACCCGGGTGAACCGGGTGGCGCCGACGCGCTGAGCACGATCGGCGCCGAGGTGGCCGAACTGGTCGCGGCTTTCCCGGCGTACCCCCGTGGCTGAGCCCGGGGTGGTCGAGCCCGCGAGCGACGGGCGGTGGCGGCTGCGGCACCTGCCGGTGCTGCTGGCCGCGTCGGCGGCGCTGGCCGTGGTCGCGGCCGTGGTGGGCGGGGTGACCGGTGGCGCGACGGGCGCGCTCGGCGCGGCGGCCGGGGTGGGCGTGACGGTGCTCAGCTACACCCTCACGACGGTGGTGCTGGCGCGGGCCGACCAGGTCAACCCGCAGTTGCTGCTGCCGCTCGGGCTGGGGCTGTACGTGCTGAAGTTCACCCTGTTGGGTGTCGTCCTGGTGGCGGTGGCGTCGACCGGTTGGGCGGGGTTGGTCCCGCTCTGCCTCGGCATCGTCGCCGGGGTGGCAGTGTGGACAGCGGCGCACCTCTGGTGGCTGACCACGGTGCACGCCCGCCGCTCCGGCTGACCTGGTCGTCGACACGGGTGTCCCACCTAGCGGACGCGCGGCAATGTGTCGGCCTCCGGTCATTTTCCGACGGGCGGAAGGGGAGTAGCGTGCCCACAGACGACGGCGCCCACGAGAAGCCCACACAACGACGGTTGTGCGGGGGGTGAGGCACAGCCTCGTCTTCCCGGCTGATATCGTTCGCCCCGTCATGGCTGATGACCAAACCCCCCGTCCCGCCGGTCAACCGGACGACTATCCGTCCGGCGCCGGTCAGGGTTGGACCGCGCTCAGCTACCTCATCGGAGGCATGCTCGTGTGGGGTTTCATCGGCTGGCTGGTCGACCAGTGGCTCGACACCGGTGGCGTCGCCACCGGGATCGGCTTCGTGCTCGGCATGGCTGGGGGCGTCATCCTGGTCATCCGCCGACTCGGCACGCCTACTTAGGAAGGGACGCGGTGTTCGGACAGGCGAACGTCCTGGCAGCGGGCCAGGCGGCATTCCCACCCAGTGTGGAGGACTTCTACCTGCCCGCGATCGTGCCCTGGGGCGCGGAGAACGCTCCGTGGTTCACCAAGTTCACCTTGATGATCTGGATCGCGGTCGGCGCCTTGATCATCTTCTTCCTGGCGACCTACCGGAACCCGAAGCTGGTGCCGACCAAGAAGCAGTGGTTCGCCGAGTCGATCTACGGCTTCGTGCGCAACAACATCTCGGTCGACATGATCGGGCACCAGGGCGTGCGGTTCGCCCCGTACTTCACGACGCTGTTCTGCTTCGTGCTGGTGACGAACGCCTTCGCGATCATCCCGTTCTTCCAGATCTCGCCGAACTCGCACATCGCCTTCCCGGCGATCCTCGCGGTGATCAGCTACGTGCTGTTCAACTACATCGGCATCCGGCACCACGGCTTCGGCAAGTACTTCAAGCACGCCCTGATCCCGCCGGCACCCTGGTACATCCTGCCGCTGCTGATCCCGATCGAGGCGTTCTCGACCTTCATCATTCGGCCGTTCTCGCTGGCCGTTCGTCTCTTCGCGAACATGTTCGCCGGCCACATGCTCCTGCTGGTCTTCACGCTCGGCGGCTTCGCGATGCTCAACGCCAACGCCTGGTTGGCGCCGGTCTCGGTGGTCTCCTGGGTGATGACCGTGGCGCTGACCCTCCTCGAGGCGCTCGTCATCGTCCTGCAGGCCTACGTCTTCACGGTCCTGAGCGCCAGCTACATCCAGGGCGCTCTCGCCGAAGAGCACTGATCCACGCACCAACCGTTGTCGTCCCGCGTGAGAGTCACGCGTGATAACCAGGAGGAACCACACCAATGGACGTTAGCGTTCTCGCCGCGGTCAACGGCAGCACCGCCGCCATCGGCTACGGCCTCGCGGCCATCGGCCCGGGCATCGGCGTTGGCCTGGTCTTCGCCGCCTACATCCAGTCGACCGCCCGGCAGCCCGAGTCGTCGCGCATGACCCTGCCGTACGTCTGGATCGGCTTCGCCGTCATCGAGGCGCTCGCCCTGTTCGGCATCGCCTTCGGCTTCATCTGGGCCAAGTAGTACCCGCCCCTTCCGACCGGGAGGTCACCCATGTTGTTCCTCCTCGCCGCCGAGGGTGGTGAGTCAGACCACAACCCGATCATTCCGATCTGGCAGGAGATCGTGGTCGGCACGGTCGCCTTCGCCGTGCTCTGCTTCGTGCTGATGAAGTTCGTCTTCCCGCGTATGGAGCAGACGTTCCAGGCTCGGGTCGACGCGATCGAGGGCGGCATCAAGCGCGCCGAGGCCGCCCAGGCCGAGGCGAACCAGCTGCTTGAGCAGTACCGCGCCCAGCTCGCCGAGGCGCGGACCGACGCCGCCAAGATCCGTGACGACGCGCGGGCCGACGCCGAGGGCATCCGGCAGGACATCCTCGCCAAGGCGCGGGAAGAGTCCGACCGGGTCATTCAGGCCGGCAAGGACGCACTCGCCGCCGAGCGGGCCACCATCGTGCGCGAGCTGCGCGCGGAGGTCGGCACCATCGCGGTGGACCTGGCCAGCAAGATCGTCGGCGAGTCGCTGGCCGACGAGGCGCGGCGCAAGGGCACCGTCGACCGGTTCCTGAGCGGCCTCGAGAGCACGGGGGCCCGCTGATGCAGGCCGCCAGCCGGGAGTCGTACAAGGTCGCGGCCGAGGGCCTCGACGCGTACGTCCGCGGCGCGGAGCCGTCGGCGGTGGCCTCCACCGCCGACGCCATCCTCTCCGTGGCGACCCTGCTGCGGCGTGAGCCGCGGCTGCGTCGGGCGCTGTCCGACCCGGCTCGTTCCGGCGCGGACCGCGGCGCGCTGCTCGGCGACATGCTGGGTGGGCGGATCGGCGCGGACGCGCTCGACCTGCTCGTCACGCTGGTCTCGGGCCGCTGGTCGGCACCGTCGGAGTTGCTCGACGGCACCGAGCGCCTCGGCGTGGAGGCGCTGCTGGCCAGCGCCGACTCCGCCGGTGAGCTGGGCGAGGTGGAGGACGAGCTGTTCCGCTTCGGTCAGGTCGTGTCCGGTCAGTCGGCGCTGAGCAACGCTCTCGCCGACCCGGTCGCCCCGGTCGAGCAGCGGGCCACCCTGGCTCGCGAGCTGCTCGCCGGCAAGGCCCGGCCGGTCACCGTCAGCCTCGTCGAGGCTGCGCTCGCCGGCTTCGGCGGGCGTTCCTTCACCGGAGCGCTCACCCGGCTGGTCGAGCTGGC
The DNA here is from genome assembly GCF_040656575.1 of Micromonospora sp. NPDC049801. NCBI lineage: Bacteria > Bacillati > Actinomycetota > Actinomycetes > Micromonosporales > Micromonosporaceae > Micromonospora > Micromonospora sp. NPDC049801. The sequence continues at coordinate 58,632 of NZ_JBFAMS010000024.1, forward strand.
CGCCGACCGGCGTGACCGGCAGGTGGCGTACGTGACCGTCGCGGCCCCGTTGAGTGACGAGGACGAGCGTCGGCTGGGTGCGAGCCTCGCCGCGATATACGGTCGGGAGGTGTCCGTCAAGCAGACGGTCGACCCCGCCGTTCTCGGTGGCGTGAGCGTCCGGGTCGGTTCCGACCTGTACGACGGCACCATCCTGCGCCGCCTCAACGAGACACGCAACGCGCTCGCGAAGCGCTGAACGGCTCACCGCCAGCAATGCGGTGGTTCCGCCGCCTCACCGTTGGGGCGGCTCCGCCGCCGCAGCGCCTGGATTGACAGACGCCATTCGGACCGGTTGGTACTAGGTATCCCGGGCCCCTGAATTTTAAGGAAGCAGAGGATGGCCGAGCTGACCATCTCGACGGAGGAGATCCGCGGCGCCCTGGAGCGCTACGTCTCCTCCTACTCGTCCGACGTCTCCCGCGAGGAGGTCGGCACCGTCGCCGACACCGGCGACGGCATCGCCCACGTCGAGGGCCTGCCCTCGACCAAGACCAACGAGCTCCTGGAGTTCGAGGACGGCACGCTCGGCGTGGCGCTGAACCTCGACGTGCGGGAGATCGGCGTGGTCGTCCTCGGTGACTCCGCCAAGCTGGAGGAGGGGCAGCGGGTCAAGCGCACCGACCGCGTGCTCTCGGTTCCGGTCGGCGACGCGTTCCTCGGCCGCGTGGTCAACGCGCTCGGCCAGCCGATCGACGGCCTCGGCGACATCGCCGACGAGGGCTACCGCGAGCTGGAGCTGCAGGCTCCGAACGTGATGTCCCGGCAGTCGGTGTTCGAGCCGCTGCAGACCGGCATCAAGGCGATCGACGCGATGACCCCGATCGGTCGGGGCCAGCGGCAGCTGATCATCGGTGACCGCAAGACCGGCAAGACCACCGTCGCCCTGGACGCCATCCTCAACCAGCGCGACAACTGGCGCACCGGCGACCCGAAGAAGCAGGTCCGCTGCATCTACGTCGCCATCGGCCAGAAGGCCTCCACCATCGCCTCGATCAAGGGGCAGCTGGAGGAGGCGGGCGCGCTGGAATACACCACCATCGTCGCCTCGCCGGCGTCCGACCCGGCCGGCTTCAAGTACCTCGCCCCGTACACCGGCTCGTCCATCGGACAGCACTGGATGTACGGCGGCAAGCACGTTCTGATCGTCTTCGACGACCTGAGCAAGCAGGCCGAGGCGTACCGTGCCGTGTCGCTGCTGCTGCGTCGCCCGCCGGGCCGTGAGGCGTACCCGGGTGACGTCTTCTACCTGCACTCCCGCCTGCTGGAGCGCTGCGCGAAGCTCTCCGACGAGCTGGGCGGCGGCTCGATGACCGGTCTGCCGATCATCGAGACGAAGGCCAACGACATCTCGGCCTTCATCCCGACCAACGTCATCTCGATCACCGACGGCCAGATCTTCCTGGAGACCGACCTGTTCAACCAGGGCGTTCGTCCGGCGATCAACGTTGGCACCTCGGTCTCCCGGGTCGGCGGCGCCGCCCAGGTGAAGCCGATGCGCAAGGTCGCCGGCTCGCTGCGGCTCAACCTGGCCCAGTACCGCGAGCTGGAGGCGTTCGCCGCCTTCGCCTCCGACCTGGACAAGGCCTCGCAGAACCAGCTGAACCGGGGTTCGCGTCTGGTGGAGCTGCTCAAGCAGCCGAACTACTCGCCGTACCCGGTGCAGGAAGAGGTCGTCTCGGTCTGGTCCGGCGTCGAGGGCAAGCTCGACGACATCCCGGTCGGCGAGGTGCGGCGCTTCGAGGCGGAGTTCCTCCAGTACCTGCGGCACAAGCACGAGGGTGTCCTCGCGTCGATCGCCGACAACCAGTGGGGCGATGACATCATCAACTCCCTGGACACCGCGATCGGCGAGTTCAAGCAGGTCTTCCTCAACAAGGAGGACGAGCGCAAGGTCAACGACGCGCCGGCCGCTCCGCTCGAGGGTGACGAGAACCGCGAGACGGTGACCCGCTTCCGCGACGGCGCGACCGACCGCCCGGCCGAGAGCTGATCTGATGGCGGCCCAGGTACGCGTTCTTCGTCAACGAATCCGCTCGGCGAAGTCGATGAAGAAGATCACCAAGGCGATGGAGCTCGTGGCGACGAGCCGGATCGCCAAGGCCCAGGCGCGGGTGCAGGCGTCCCTGCCGTACGCCGAGGCCATCACCGGTGTGCTCACGGCGCTGGCGTCCAACGCGCGGATCGACCACCCGCTGCTCACCCCGCGCGAGCGGGTGCGGCGGGCGGGCGTCCTGTTGGTCACCAGCGACCGTGGCCTGGCCGGCGGTTACAGCTCCAACGCGATCAGGATGGCCGAGTCGCTGATCGCCCGCCTCAGGGCGGACGGCAAGGAGCCGGTGCTCTACGTCATCGGACGTAAGGGTGTCGGGTTCTACCGGTTCCGCGACCGGCCGATCGAGGCGAACTGGACCGGGTTCAGCGAGCAGCCGTCGTTCGAGGACGCCCGCGCCGTGGGTGAGACGCTGATCAAGGCGTTCACGGCCGGCGCGGACGACGTCGACGGTGGCGCTGGCGCGGACGGGGTGCGGGGCGTGGACGAGTTGCACATCGTCTACACCGAGTTCCACTCACTGATGACGCAGAACCCGGTTACCAAGGTCATCGGTCCGATGCAGGTCGAGGACCGGCCGCGCTCCGAGGGGCTGCTGCCGGCGTACGAGTTCGAGCCGGAGGCGGAGGCGCTGCTCGACGCGCTCCTGCCGAGGTACATCAACACGCGGATCTACGCGGCGTTGCTGGAGTCGGCGGCGAGTGAGTCGGCGGCACGGCGGCGGGCGATGAAGAGCGCCACCGACAACGCCGAAGAGATGATCGAGAAGTACACGCGTGAGATGAACTCGGCCCGTCAGGCCGGGATCACCCAGGAGATCAGCGAGATCGTCGGCGGCGCCAACGCGCTTGCCGCGTCGGGAAGTGAAGTGTGATGACTGCACCAGTAGAGACCAAGACGGCCACGGGTCGCGTGGTCCGGGTCATCGGCCCGGTCGTCGACGCCGAGTTCCCGCGCGACGGCATGCCGGCCCTGTTCAACGCCCTGAACGTCACCGTGAGCCTGTCCGGCGGTGAGAAGACGCTGACCCTGGAGGTCGCCCAGCACCTGGGTGACAACCTGGTCCGCGCGATCTCGATGCAGCCGACGGACGGTCTGGTTCGCGGCGCCGAGGTTCGTGACTCCGGTAAGCCGATCACCGTTCCGGTGGGCGACGCGGTCAAGGGCCACGTGTTCAACGCGATCGGCGAGGTGCTCAACCTCAAGGAGGGCGAGACCCTCAACCCGGACGACCACTGGGGTATCCACCGCAAGGCCCCGGCCTTCGCGGACCTGGAGCCGAAGACCGAGATGCTGGAGACCGGCATCAAGGTCATCGACCTGCTCGCCCCGTACGTCAAGGGCGGCAAGATCGGTCTGTTCGGCGGCGCGGGCGTGGGCAAGACGGTGCTCATCCAGGAGATGATCACCCGGGTTGCCCGTAACTTCGGTGGTACCTCGGTCTTCGCCGGCGTGGGTGAGCGCACCCGTGAGGGCAACGACCTGATCGCCGAGATGACCGAGTCCGGCGTCATCGACAAGACCGCGCTGGTCTACGGCCAGATGGACGAGCCGCCGGGCACGCGTCTGCGGGTCGCGCTCTCCGCGCTCACCATGGCGGAGTACTTCCGCGACGTGAAGAAGCAGGAGGTGCTGCTCTTCATCGACAACATCTTCCGCTTCACGCAGGCGGGTTCGGAGGTCTCCACCCTGCTCGGCCGGATGCCGAGTGCCGTGGGTTACCAGCCGACCCTGGCCGACGAGATGGGCGAGCTCCAGGAGCGGATCACCTCCGTCCGGGGCCAGGCCATCACCTCGATGCAGGCGATCTACGTGCCGGCGGACGACTACACCGACCCCGCCCCGGCCACCACGTTCGCCCACCTCGACGCGACCACCAACCTGGAGCGGTCGATCTCCGACAAGGGCATCTACCCGGCCGTGGACCCGCTGGCGTCCTCGTCCCGGATCCTCGCCCCGGAGTTCGTCGGCCAGGAGCACTTCCAGGTCGCCACCGAGGTGAAGCGGATCCTGCAGCGCTACAAGGACCTGCAGGACATCATCGCCATCCTCGGTATCGAGGAGCTCTCCGAGGAAGACAAGATCACCGTGGCCCGGGCCCGGCGGATCGAGCGCTTCCTCTCGCAGAACACCTACGCGGCGGAGCAGTTCACCGGCGTGCCGGGCTCGACGGTCCCGATCAAGGAGACCATCGAGGCGTTCCGCAAGATCAGCGAGGGTGAGTACGATCACTTCCCCGAGCAGGCGTTCTTCATGTGCGGCGGTCTCGAGGACCTGGAAGCCAAGGCTGAGGAGCTGATGAAGGCCTGACAGCCCTCGTCGTACCTGTACCGCAAAAGACTGCCCCGGCAATGTCGGGGCAGTCTTTTGTTCATCTTCACGCCTTACCATCGTCGCGGTCCGTTACTCGTGGTCGTCACTCACGTGGCAGCCGAGATACGGTCGGTCCGCGCGTTCGCCATCACGAGCGCGGACGAGTGCAACCTTTCGACGACGTGAGCCCGTCTCCTCTGCGTGGGCGTAGCGAACGGAGATGAGTGTGGGTAAGGCCGGCAAGAAGGGCCGCAAGTCGTCCATGTGGCGGGGCGTGCCGCGCTGGGCCAAGGTGTGCACCGTGTTCGGCCTGGTGCTGACCATGCTCAGCGGCGGTGTGCTGGTCGGCACCGAGGTGCTGATGGCCCGCTACGAGGGCGCCGTCGGCAAGGCCGACCTCTTCGGTGACCAGGCGGCGGGCGCCAAGGAGAAGAAGAGCGACATCAAGGGCCCGCTCAACCTCCTGCTGGTCGGCATCGACCCGCGTACGCCGACGGCGGCGCCGCTGGCCGACTCGATCATGGTGCTGCACGTCCCGGCGTCGATGGACCGGGCCTACCTCTTCTCGCTGCCGCGGGACCTCTACGTCGACATTCCGGCCTTCAAGAAAGCCAACTTCAACGGCGAGTCGACGAAGATCAACGCAGCCATGTCGTTCGGCAGTCAGGTGCCCGGCAAGAACCCCGACGCGGCGCGGGGGTTCGAGCTGCTGGCCACGACGGTGCAGAACGTGACCGGCATCAAGCGGTTCGACGCCGGTGCCATCATCAACTTCACCGGCTTCCAGAAGATCGTCGACGCGATGGGCGGCGTCGACATGTACGTCGAGCGGGACGTGAAGTCGGAGCACAAGCAGCCGGACGGCAAGCCCCGGCCGGGCAACCCGCACGGCTACGGCTACATCGGCCCGCAGGCGGTCTACAAGAAGGGCAACCACCACCTCAGCGGGTGGCAGGCTCTGGACTACGTCCGGCAGCGCTACGAGCGCAACGGTGTCCCGGACGCCGACTACGGCCGGCAGCGGCACCAGCAGCAGTTCGTCAAGGCGATGGTCGGGCAGGCATTCAGCGCCGACGTGGTCGCCAACCCGATCAAGCTGGACAAGGTGCTGCGCGCCGCCGGCCAGTCACTGATCTTCAACGGTCGGGGCAACAGCGTTGTCGACTTCGGGCTCGCCCTCAAGAACATCCGCCCGAACACCATCCAGATGATCAAGCTTCCCGGTGGCGGGCTCTTCGAGGGCAAGACCTACAAGGGTGAGCAGTTCCAGGCAGGCGTCCCGGACTTCTTCACCGCCCTGCACAATGAACAACTGGACCCGTTCCTGCTCGAGCACCCGGAATTCCAGAACAAGACCAAGTAGCCGTGGCGCAGCTCTCGCCACCCGCGTTGGGGGCGGCGCGGCGGCACGACTAGACTTTCGGCAATCCGCCGCCGCAGCAAGGAGACAGCGTGGCAAAGCAGCTTCACGTCGAGCTCGTCGCCGTCGAGGAGAAGGTCTGGTCCGGTGAGGCCGAGATGGTCGTCGCCCGGACCACCGAGGGCGAGCTCGGTGTCCTGCCGGGTCACGCGCCGCTGCTCGGCCAGCTCGCCGAGCCCGGTCAGGTCCGCATCAAGCTGGCCGGCGGCGAGCAGGTCTCGTACGAGGTGGCCGGCGGCTTCCTCTCGGTGAGCGCCGAGGGCGTCACCGTGCTGGCCGAGAGCGCGACCCCGGTTTCCGCGCAGAGCCGCTGAGTCACACCGGGGATGGAGATCGTCGAAGGGATCGGGGTCGGCGTCGCCGTCATCCTCGTCGCGCTTCTCGTGCTCTTCGTCCGGCGGGCCCTCGTGACCCGCAGCGGTGGCATCATCCGGCTCAGCGTCCGGGTCACCACCGTGCTCGACGGGCGTGGCTGGTCGCCCGGCTTCGGCCGGTTCGCCGCTGACGAGCTGCGCTGGTATCGAATGTTCAGCTTCGCGATCCGCCCCAAGCGGGTTCTCTCCCGCAAGGATCTCGCGGTCGAGCGCCGACGGTTGCCCGAAGGGCAGGAACGGCTCTCCATGCCGGCCGACTGGGTGATCCTCCGCTGTACGAGTCACCACGCACCGGTGGAGATCGCCATGGCGCGATCGACCGTGACCGGTTTCCTCTCCTGGCTCGAGGCCGCCCCTCCGGGGGCGGTCTCGCCGCGTCTGGCCTCCCAGGACTGGCCGGCTGCCTGAGCCGTGCCGGCTGTCGGTGTCCCGCTCGAATGGATCCCGGAACGAAAAATTGGGCCACGGCAAGCCGTGGCCCAATTTGTTGCTGCGTGACTAGCAGCTCGAGGTCCGCCAGCGGTGCGATCGCAGGTTCTCGTAGATGTCGTTCATGAACTGGTCGTTCTGTCCGAGGCATCCGTACGTGCCGGTGTAGTTCGCGCCGGAGTAGAAGTACACGGACCGGTAGCTCGTGCTCCGGCCCCGGTTCTCGGCCGAGCGGACCACCTGGTTGTCCGCCCAGGAACACACGACGGGCGCGTTGAACCAGTCATTGTCTGCGTTGCTCCAGCTACACATCGAGCCGGTGGCGTTGCTGCCGCTCCAGACGCAGAAGTCCCCGACCGGGCACGTGGCGGCTGCCTGTGCCGGCAGGGCCATTCCGAAGACGAGTAGCGACATCATTCCGAGCGTGGCGACGAGCCTGCGTGCGATCCTCACAAATCTCCCCGTTCATCGGCAGTTCGCGGCAGCCGATCGATGCCGCCCCCAGACCCTATACATAGGACAGTTGGACGTCGATAAATATCGAGTGACGGCGAAGCGAACCGGGCGTGATTCCACGCCTGGCCGGGTCAGGTGGGAGTGAGAGAACCGCCCCGACGTCGGCAAGTCGGCCGGCGTGCCGACGACGGTGGCGGGCCGGGTCGGAGGGGGCTGGTTGGGAATTCGCCGGGACCACGCGTGGTAGCCGCGAGATCGGGAACCCCACACCCGTACGACGCAGACGGTCAGCGGTTGCCGCCCGGCACCCATAGCACATCGCCCGCCGGATTTGCCGTTCTTGACAGGATAAAGAGCAGATCGGAGAGCCGGTTGAGATACTTTGCCGGGAGCGGGCTGGTCCGGTCCGGATCGTGGCTGACCAGCGCCCACGCTGCCCGCTCGGCGCGCCGGGCGATGGTCCGCGCCACGTGCAGCAGCGCCGCGCCGGCGGTGCCGCCGGGGAGGATGAAGGAGTCGAGCTTGCTCAGGCGCGCGTTGTACTCGTCGCACCAGCCCTCCAGGCGCTCGACGTACTCCTCGGTTACCCGCAGCGGCGGGTACTTCGGCTCCGGCTCGACGGGCGTGGACAGGTCGGCGCCGACATCGAACAGGTCGTTCTGTACCGACGCCAGGACGGCCCGCAGCTCCTCGTCGAGCTGGCCCAGGGCGAGTGCGACCCCGATCGCCGCGTTGCACTCGTCGACATCCGCGTACGCGGCGATCCGTGGATCGGTCTTCGGGACCTGCTCGTTGTTGCTCAGCCTGGTCATGCCGGCGTCGCCGGCCTTGGTGTAGATGCGCGTGAGGTGGACGGCCATGACGCACAGCCTACGGATACCGGAACTGACGATCCCCGCTCGGCCGGACACGACAGCCGGCTGGCCAGCGGTGGTGGGTCCGGGCGACGCCGGTGACACGGCGGTCAACGACGTCGACGTCATCCGGGTCTGCGGTGCGGCCCGGCTGGCGGGCACCGTGCACGTCGTCGGCGCCAAGAACTCGGCACTGAAGTTGATGGCCGCCGCGCTGCTCGCTCCCGGCCGCAGCGTGATCACCAACGTTCCGCGGATCACCGATATCGCGATCATGGGGGAGGTCCTGCGGCGGCTGGGCTGTGACGTCCGGTTCGACACGGACCACCCCGTCGATCCGATGGTGGCGCGGGGCGGCGTCGCCCGGTCCCGCTCGGTCACCATCGACGTACCCGAGCAGCCGGGCGCGGAGGCCGACTACGACCTGGTCCGGCGGCTGCGCGCGTCGATCTGCGTGCTCGGCCCCCTGCTGGCCCGTCGTGGCTACGTGCGGGTGGCCCACCCGGGCGGCGACGCGATCGGCTCACGTGGCCTGGACATGCACATCTCCGGGCTGACCCGGATGGGCGCGGAGATCTCCGGTGAGCACGGGTTCGTCATCGCCGAGGCCCCGCACGGGCTGCGCGGCGCCGACATCGTGCTGGACTTCCCGAGCGTGGGGGCGACCGAGAACCTGGTCATGGCAGCGGTGCTGGCCCAGGGCGCGACGACGATCGACAACGCGGCCCGGGAGCCGGAGATCGTCGACATCTGCACGATGCTCAACCAGATGGGCGCGCGGATCTCCGGCGCCGGCACGTCCACCCTGCGGATCACCGGCGTGCCCGGCCTGCAGCCGGTGCGGCACGCCACCGTGGGGGACCGGATCGTCGCCGGCACCTGGGCGTTCGGCGCCGCGATGACGCGTGGCGACGTGACGGTCACCGGCCTGGACCCGGCCTACCTGGAGGTCGCGCTGGACAAGGTCGTCGCGGCCGGCGGCCTGGTCGAGACGCGGGGCGACGGCTTCCGGGTACGCATGGACGACCGGCCCCGCGCGGTGGACGTGGTGACCCTGCCGTACCCCGGCTTCGCCACCGATCTGCTGCCGATGGCGATCGGGCTGGCCTCGGTCAGCGACGGCGCATCCCTGATCACGGAGAACATCTTCGACGGCCGGTTCATGTTCGCCAACGAGATGATGCGGCTCGGCGCGGACATCAAGACCGACGGGCACCACGCCGTGGTCCGGGGTCGGGAGCGGCTGTCCGGGGCGCCGGTACGCGCCACCGACATCCGCGCCGGCGCCGGGCTGATCATCGCCGGACTCTGCGCGGACGGACCCACCGAGGTCTCGCACGTGCACCACGTCGACCGGGGTTACCCGGACTTCGTGGCCGACCTGCGTGCGCTCGGCGTGGCGGTGGAGCGGGGCACCGCGCCCGAGGAGCCGTCGCTGGAGATCTGAGACCCCGCTGCGCCTCTCGCGGTCTCAGGTGGCCTGCAGCGAGGCGCGCACGTGCCGTCGGGCGTCGTGGATGCGTGACTTCAGGGTGCCGACCGGGATGGAGAGGTGGTCGGCGATCTGGTCGTAGGTCAACTGGCACAGGTCGCGCAGTACGAGCGGGGCGACCAGTTCGGGTCGGTGCGCCTCCAGCCGTTCCAGCGCGTCGAGCAGGTCGAGCCGGGAACCGGCGATCACGCTCGTGGTGCGGGGGTCAGCGGTGTCGAGCGGGAGCTGGGGCGTGGACTGCTCCTCGGCCCGACGCTTGAGGCTCCGATACGTCTGCCGGGCGCAGTTGGCGGTGACGATGTGCAGCCAGGTGGAGAACTTCGACCGGCCGGCGAAGCTGTCAATCTTGCGGGCGACCTGTAGAAGGGCGTCCTGGCACGCCTCCTCGGCGTCCTGCCGGCAGGGCAGGAGGCGTAGGCACTGCCGCATGACCTGCGGGCCGATCCTGATCAGCAACGCGTCGAGTGCGGCAGCGTCCCCTTTGGCGGCACGATCGGCCAGCTCCTCGATATCAAGATCGTCTGGCATGCTCAGGCCCCGTTCCTCAGCGTTTAGTCGGCCATAATACGGGCGTGTCAGTACCCGGCAGGATCGGCCGATACCGCGTTGTAGGGCGTATCGGATCCGGAGCGTTCGCCACCGTGTGGCTCGGCGCCGACGATGCTCTGGACGCCTCCGTCGCGATCAAGGTGCTGGCCGACAACTGGTCGTACCACTCCGATCTGCGGGAGCGGTTCGAGCAGGAGGCGCGGATCATGCGCCGGACGGACTCGAGCCTGCTCGTGCGTGTGCTCGACGTCGGTGAGCTGCCGGACGGACGCCCGTACCTGGTGATGCCGTACGCGGCCGGTGGCACCCTCGCGGATCGACTCGCTGCGGGACCGATGTCCGTCCGGGAGGCGCTGCTCGTCGCCTCCGACATCACCCGCGCCGTCATGGTGCTGCACGAGGCCGGCGTGCTGCACCGGGATCTCAAGCCGTCCAACGTGTTGTTTCAACCGGCGGCGGGTCGGGATCGGGTGCTCGTCGCCGACCTTGGCCTGGCCAAGGCGCTCGCCAACGCGTCCGGCTTCACGATCGCGGCCGGCACACCCGGCTACATGCCGCCCGAGCAGGCCACCGCCGGTGGCGGTCTGGACATCCGCGCGGACGTGTACGCGATCGGCGCGACGACCTACCACATGGTGACCGGCCGCCCGCCCGACCCGGCATGGTCCGCTGGCAGCCGATCGGGCCGGGCCGGACGTTCTCTCCCCCGTCCGTCCCAGCTTCGGCCCGGAGTCCCCTCCGAAGTGGACGACCTGGTGCGGCGTGCGCTGCATCCCGACCCGCGGCAACGCTGGGCGTCCGCCGCGGTGATGCTCGAGGAACTCCAGCGGGTCATCGCGTCGACGGAGCGGGAGGCCGGCCGTGGTCGGTTCGTGCGGCAGTTGGGGAGGGTCGTCGGCGTCGGGGTCGCCCTGGGCGCCCTGCTGGCGACGACCGGTTCCAGCTCCACCTTGTCGGAACGGTCCGGGTGGGTTCGCGTACACGATGTCTCCGGCGCCCTTTCGGTCGCGGTGCCGGCGAACTGGGCCGGCCAGGTGAAGGACGCCGGCTGGGACCCTTCGGTGCTGCGCCTCGCGGCCGGCCAGGCGCCGGGTCTCGTGGTGGCCCCGGATCTCGCCGTCTGGCCGGATCCGGCGAGTGGGATGCCCGGTGTGTTCGTCGGGGTGAGCAGGGCCCTGCTCGGCGGCGACCTGGCGCCGGCGTTACCCAGCCACGCCTCCTGTGTCCAGCAGCCCGACCGGACCTTGGACGTGGGCGGCGACCGGGCGCTGGTACGGCGGTGGACCTCGTGTGCCGCCTCCGTCTCGTTCAGCGAGGTCGTGATCGCCGTGCCGCAGCGTCGCTACGGCGTCTACCTGCAGATCAAGCAGGTCGGCGACGCGGACCTGACCGACGAGATCCTGGCCGGCCTGCGGTTGTCCAGCGCGCTGGCGCCGCAGGCCGGCCGTTTCGGGTCCGTCTACTCGTAGCAGTCCTGGTTCGCGTACTGGAGGGTCAACTGGACGACCTTGCCCTTGATCGTCTCGATGCGGTAGACGGCCTTGCTGTTGCCGGGGGTCTTCGCGAAGCCACGACCGTTCGTCGCGTCTCCGTCGGCCGCCGTCCAGGCCGGGTAGATCCGCAGCATCTCGGCGCTCGACATGCCGATGCGTGCTCCCTCGGGCGTCTTGATCCCCTCGTACGCGTCGATGGTCGCGATACCCAGCGTCGACGAGAGAAGGACGGCCCCCTCCTCGCTGCGGGCGGCGCGCAGGTACGACGGCGTGCAGCCGCCCGTGTTGCTGGCGAACGCCCGCAGCAGTCCCGTCCCGGTGGCCTGCTGGCGGGTCATGCCGAGCTTGAGTGAACCGATGCCGTTCGGACCCAGGACGAGCGACGTGGGGCGGGTCGCGGTGCTGGACGGCCGGGCGGACGGCGTCGAGGAGGGAGAGGTCGAGGAGGGAGAGATAGGCGGCGGGATGGGGCTGCCGGTGGTGACCGCGCTGGTCGTCGGTTCGGGCGAGCCGGCCGGCGCGGCGTTGCCGTCCTGGTGTGCGGGCGACGAGCACGCCGCGACGAGCAGGAGGCAGGTGAGGGTTCCGACCATGGACGTTGCGCGCATCATGAGCTCCAGGCTGTTGCCACTTGTTGGTTGTCGTAGGGTTCGATGCACCCACTCGGGAGTTTGTTCGCTCCGGCGAGTCGCGAATTCGTCACCTGCCCTTAGTCATCGTTCAGGCTCGCCGACTAGGGTGCAGGCAGGCACTCAATCGCAGTGAGGGAGAAGCAGATGGCGGGTCGACTCGCGGTCGTCGGGGCCGGGCTGATGGGCTCCGGCATCGCCCAGGTGGCGGCGCAGGCGGGCTGGCAGGTGACGCTGCGCGACCTGGACGACGCGGCCACCACCCGGGGGCTCGGCGGCATCCGGAAGTCGCTGGAGAAGTTCGCCGAGAAGGGCAAGATCGAGGCGTCCGACGTCGAGGCGACCCTCGCGCGGATCACCCCGACCACCGACCTGGAGGCGGCGGCGGACGCGGACATCGTGGTCGAGGCGGTCTTCGAGCGGCTGGAGATCAAGCACGAGGTGTTCCGGGCGCTGGACAAGATCTGCAAGTCCGACGCGGTGCTCGCCACCAACACGTCGGCCATTCCGGTCACCCAGATCGCGGCGGTCACCGAGCGGCCGGAGGCCGTCGTCGGCACCCACTTCTTCTCCCCGGTGCCGATGATGCAGCTCTGCGAGCTGGTGCGCGGCTACAAGACCAGCGACGCCACGCTCGACACGGCGCGCGCCTTCGCCGAGGAGATCGGCAAGACCGTCGTCGTGGTCAACCGCGACATCGCCGGCTTCGTCACCACGCGGCTGATCTCCGCCCTGGTCATGGAGGCGGTCAAGCTGGTCGAGTCGGGCGTGGTGTCCGCCGAGGACCTGGACACCGCCTGCCGGCTCGGCTTCGGGCACGCCATGGGTCCGCTGGCCACCACCGACCTGACCGGCGTGGACGTGCTGCTGCACGCCTCGAAGAACATCTACACCGACACGGCCGACGAGAAGTTCTTCCCGCCGGAGCTGCTCCAGCGCATGGTCACCGCCGGTGACCTGGGCCGCAAGACCGGCAAGGGCTTCTACACGTACTGAGCGGGTGACGACCGGGGCGGGGCTGCCCGCCCCGGTCGGCCCGCTCAGCCGTCGCGCTTGGTGGTCCAGCGGAAGGTGGTCAGGCAGAGCACGAGCCCGATCACACACCACAGGGCCAGTACCAGGGCGACCCGCCCCAGCTCGAACGAGCCGCCCGGCTCCTGCGCCCCGAAGCTCTCCGGCAGGAACACCGACCGCAGGCCCTGGCACATCCACTTGAGCGGGAAGAACGCGGCGACCTGCTGCATCCAGGTGGGCAGGTCGGTGAAGACGAAGAACACCCCGGAGATGAACTGGAGCACCAGCGCGACCGGAGTCACCACCGCCGAACCGCTGCGGGCGGTGCGGGCCAGCGACGAGATGGCGATGCCGCACAGGGTGCAGGCGGTCACCCCGAGCACGGAGACCCAGCCGAAGGTGAACCACTTCCCGGCGGTGCCCGGCAGGTTCAGGTCGAACAGCGCCACCGCGACGGCCAGCAGCAGCGCGGTCTCGGCGATCCCGATCGCCACCACCATGATCACCTTGCCGGCGAACCAGACCCACTTCGGCATCGGCGTGCCCCGGTAGCGCTTGAGCACCCCCCGGTCCCGCTCGATCGGGATCCAGATGCCCAGGTTCTGGAAGCTCACCGTCATCAGGCCGGTGGCGATCATGCCGGTGATGAAGTACTGGGTGAACCGGACCCCGCCGCCGATCGTCCCGTGGAAGATCGACGCGAAGATCAGGATCATGATGATGGGGAAGCCCATCGTGAAGACCACGGACTCCCGGCTGCGCAGGAACTGGGTGATCTCCAGTCGGCCCTGGCGCAGGGCGAGCGTGCCGACGCCCGGCCGTCGGCCCGGGGTCGCGGCGACCGGCGTCGCCGGCTTCGTCGTGGTCGTCATCGCGAATGTCCGATCATCGTGAGGTAGACGTCCTCCAGGGTCGGCCGGGTCACCGTGAGCCCGGGGACCTCGCCGCCGTAGCGCGCGGCCAGGTCGGCCACGAGGGCCGTCGGCGTCGCGCTCTGCGCTCTCTCCCACGTCCCTTCCGGGGTACGCCAGGAGACCGTCGCGAGCGCATCCTGGCGGTTGCCCAGCCGGTTGGGCGCGGCTACCTCGACCAGCCGGCCGCCGGCGATCACGCCGACCCGGTCGGCGAGCGCCTCCGCCTCGTCCAGGTAGTGCGTGGTGAGCACGATCGTGGTGCCGGCTGCGGCGAGGTCGCGGATCAGCTCCCAGAACTCGCGGCGGGCCTCCGGGTCGAAGCCGGTGGTCGGCTCGTCGAGGAAGAGCAGCTCGGGGCGGCCGATGATGCCCAGCGCCACGTCGAGGCGGCGCTTCTGCCCGCCGGAGAGGGTGTGCGTACGAGCCTTCGCCTTCGCCGCCAGCCCGACCCGTTCGATCACCTTGGCGGGGTCGTCCGCGTCCGGATAGAACCCGGAGAAGTGCCGGACCACCTCGGCCACGGTCAGCTCGTCGAACTCGCCGGTGCCCTGGAGCACGATGCCGACCCGGGAGCGCCAGTCGGCGTCCGGTCGGGCCGGGTCAACGCCGAGCACGGACACCTCACCGGCGTCCCGGTGCCGGTAGCCCTCCAGGATCTCCACGGTCGTGGTCTTGCCCGCGCCGTTCGGGCCGAGCAACGCGAACACCTCGCCCCGGTGGACGTCGAGGTCCACGCCCGCCACCGCCACGTTGTCGCCGTACGCCTTGCGCAGCCCTCGGACGGAGATGGCCAGCTCGTCATCCATGCGTCCAGTGTGCGTCCTGGTGGCCACCGGTCGACGCCCGGGGTGTGGCGGTGCCGGCCACGGCGGGCGCTTCGCACCCGGCCGTCCTCGACATGGACCTGTGTGGTTTTCCACAACGTCTTCTACTGAACGGTAACTTAGACTCCGGCCATGGATGAGACGCCGACCCGGCTGCCCGAGCGGGACCGCCCGTGGGTCATGCGCACGTACGCCGGCCACTCGTCGGCCGCCGCGACCAACGCGCTCTTCCGCCGCAACCTCGCCAAGGGGCAGACCGGCCTGTCGGTCGCCTTCGACCTGCCCACCCAGACCGGCTACGACCCCGACCACGAGCTGGCCGCCGGTGAGGTGGGCCGGGTCGGCGTGCCGGTGGCCCACCTCGGCGACATGCGGGCGCTCTTCGACGGCATCCCGCTCGCCGGGACGAACACCTCGATGACCATCAACGCGCCGGCGATGTGGCTGCTCGCCCTCTACGCGGCCGTGGCCACCGAGCAGGGGTCGAGCGCCGACCTGCTCGCCGGCACCACCCAGAACGACATCATCAAGGAGTACCTGTCCCGGGGGACGTACATCTTCCCGCCGGCGGCCTCGCTGCGGCTGACGGCGGACGTCATCGCGCACACCCTGACGACGATGCCGAGGTGGAACCCGGTCAACGTCTGCTCGTACCACCTTCAGGAAGCTGGCGCGACACCCGTGCAGGAGGTCGGCTTCGCGCTGGCCACCGCCGTCGCCGTCCTCGACGCGGTCCGCGACTCCGGTCAGGTGCCCGCCGAGCGGATGGGTGACGTGGTGCAGCGGGTCTCGTTCTTCGTCAACGCCGGGGTGCGTTTCGTCGAGGAGATCGCCAAGATGCGCGCGTTCGGCGTGCTGTGGGACGGGATCACCCGGGAGCGGTACGGCGTCACCGAGGCCCGGCAGCGGCGGTTCCGCTACGGCGTACAGGTCAACTCGCTCGGCCTCACCGAGGCACAGCCGGAGAACAACATCCAGCGCATCGTGCTGGAGATGCTCGGCGTGACGATGTCCCGCGACGCCCGAGCCCGTGCCGTGCAACTGCCGGCCTGGAACGAGGCGCTCGGCCTGCCCCGGCCCTGGGACCAGCAGTGGTCGCTCCGGATGCAGCAGGTTCTGGCGTACGAGTCGGACCTGCTCGAATACCCCGACCTCTTCGCCGGTTCGCACGTGATGACCGCACTCGTCGACGAGATCGTCAGCGGGGCGCGCGTGGAGCTGGACGCCGTGTTGGAGATGGGCGGTGTGGTGGCCGCCGTGGAGACGGGCTATCTCAAGAGCGCGCTGGTCGCCTCGCTGGCCGAGCGCCGTCGCCGGATGGAGTCCGGACTCGACGTGGTGGTCGGCGTCAACCGCTTCGCCGAGACCGAACCATCCCCGTTGACGGCGGCGGGCGCCGAGGCCGTCGAACAGGTCGATCCCATGGTCGAGGCGGTCGCCGTCGCCTCCGTACGCGAGTGGCGTGCCGGGCGGGACGGCGCGGCGGTCGACGCGGCACTGGCCCGGCTCCGCGCGGACGCCGCGACCACCGCCAACCTGATGCCGGCGACCCTGGAGTGTGTACGGGTCGGGGTGACCACCGGGGAGTGGGCCGGCGCGCTGCGCGACGTCTTCGGTGAGTACCGGGCGCCGACCGGCCTGTCCGGCGCCACCGGCAGCGGCGGCGACGCGGGTCTCGCGGCGGTCCGCGAGCGGGTGGCCGCCACCGCCCGCGAGCTGGGCAGCGGACGGCTGCGGTTGCTGGTCGGCAAGCCCGGCCTGGACGGGCACTCAAACGGCGCCGAGCAGATCGCGGTACGCGCCCGCGACGCCGGCTTCGAGGTCGTCTACCAGGGCATCCGGCTGACCGCCGGCCAGATCGTCGCCGCCGCCGTCGAGGAGGACGTCGACCTGGTCGGGCTGTCCGTGCTGTCCGGCTCACACCTGGCGGCCGTGCCCGCGGTGCTCGACGGGCTGCGGGCCGCCGGCCGGGCGGACCTGCCCGTGGTGGTGGGCGGCATCATCCCCGTCGGTGACGCCGACACCCTGCTCGCCGCCGGGGTGGCCCGGGTCTTCACCCCGAAGGACTTCGCCCTCACCGGGATCATCGACGACCTGGTGACGGTCATCCGGCGGGCCAACGACCTGCCCTGACCCGGTCCCGTCGGAGTCAGCGACCGGCGTACGTCATGCAGTCGGCCAGGTCGTTGTCCGGCCCCACCTTGATCGACGAGGCGTGGCACTCCAACTGCTCGTTGTGCCGGCAGTCGGAACGCTGGCAGGCGCCCACCTGCGCGGTGAGGCCGTCCACCCCGCCCCGCACGGGCGACTCGACGAAGGTGTGGCAGTGCGCGTGGTCCATGCTGCCGATGGTGATGGCGAAGGCGTGGCAGTCACCGCCCTGGTTGTACGCGCATGCCGCGACGACGCATTCCTGGACTCGGGGCATCTCCATTGCAGTGGTCATGCCAACCTCCTCTAGGCTCCTGCCCCGATATTAGGCATTTGCCGGCCTGCGCTCACCCCGATACGCCCGTCTGGCCACCCCGGCGCGTGATCGGCGATGCGGGTGTGATCGGCGATGCCAGGCGTGATCGGCGATGCCCGGCGTGATCGGCGATGCGGCCGTGATCGGCGAGGTCGGCGTGATCGGCGATGCCGGCATGATCGACACGAGATCACCGATACCGCGGTGTCAACCGGCCCCGGATACCCCGACTTCGGCGATGTCGAGTCGATCATCGCTCGGATGCGCCCCCGCCGGTCCCCGCCGGCCCCGCCGCCCCCACTGGCCGCGGCGATCGCTGGCCGCGCCGATCGCGCTGGCCCCTGCGCCCCGCCGGCCCCGCCGATCGCGCTGCCGGCCGGGGTTATGTCCCGTTTTGGACTCTGCGCGAGGTGGCCTCGTGCGCAAGACCCGGATCATCGCCCCCCGGGAATGACCCCGGGCCGCAGGTCGTTGGACCCGGACTCGGCGCGACGGGCCCCGCCGGTTCGCGGGCCTGCCGGTCTGCGGGAATGGCCGCGGGCCGCAGGTCGTTACACCCGGTCCCGGCACGACGAGCCCTCGCGGATCGTCGGCCCCCGGGAATGGCCCCGCCCCCCGGGTCGTTACACCCGGACC